>DASZZD010000043.1:0-140192 GCA_035545015.1 Phycisphaerae bacterium | reverse complement strand
GGCTGCGTCGCCGCACCACGCCCAGGCCCAGCACCCGGGAATGCCCCCGCCCCCGCCCCGCCAAACCGCGCCCCACGCACCGGCCGCGGCTGCGCATCCACCGTGTCCGCCGCAATCGTCGCTTCGCTCGCGTGCGGAACCTGCAGATAAAACCAATCTTTCCGGTAATCACTCTTCCCGATCGTAAAATGCACATCGTTCGGAAAACGCAGCGCGTAAATCAACCCCATCCCGTCATGGAAATAATCATCCCCGCCCGCGAACTCCGACCCGCTCCGGTTCGGAATCCCGATGTCCCACAACTGCCGCCCGTGCCGCACCGGCGTCCACTGAATCGTCCCCAGGTCCAGCGGCTTGCCCGCCTCCACCGTCACATCCGCCCGCGTGTATTCCCCCAGCACCCCATCCGCGATCGCGTGCAGCGCATACTTCCCCGCACGCACCTCCGGTATCGCAAACGCCCCCGTCTCATCGCCGCGCACCCAGAACTCATAATGTTTCGAATCGTTCTGCCACGTGATGTCCGCCAGCGAATTCGTCGAACCCTGCCGATTCGTCGTGATGTGATAATCCGGATACGTCAGCCCCACCCGCAGATTCGTCATCTTCACCCCCGCCGGCGCCAGCGGATCCGACAGCACCAACCGCCCGCTCACCGTCGCACGCTCCTCCTTGTGCGGATAATCCACCCCGCTCACCCAGTCATACGGCCACTTCGCCGCTTCCTTCTTCTGCTGATTCTTCGCATCCGCCCAGATCGTCTGCGGATTGTTCCCCGTGTTGCAGTACAGCAAAAACGGCCCGATCACCTTCGTCCACGCCTCCCCCTTCGCCACATCCACCCCCCCGCCGCCGTAGTGGCTGCTCCGCCAGTAATCCAGCACGCACGGTGCCGCAATCTGGTTCGTGTCCCGGTGACATTCAAATTCCACCTTCGTCGGCGGCCCCGTCAAATACTCCACCGACGGATTCACAATGAAAAATCCCACGTTCTTCTGCACGCTCGCCCACCCGAACGCCGGATGCTCAAACTGCACCGTCGTGTAGTTGTACTTGTCATCCCACCCCTGCGCCTCCCCGTCCGGCGGGTAATACAAATTGTGATGCGCATCCACCAGCATCCAGTCAAAATCCTTGTTCAACTTCGCGCAAAATCGCGCCTCCCCAAGCGTCGCATCCGGATACTCCGGCTTGTGCGTGAACGTGCAATACGTGTACAGCCCCGTCTCCCCCTGCCCCAGCGTGTACCGTATCTCAATGTCCGCCGCAAAATCCCCATCCCGCGGCGCCCCCGGCCCATGCCCCAGCTTCTGCCCGTCCGAAATCCCCTTCACCGAAACCTCCCCCCGCGCCCCATTATTCCCCGCCGGATCGATCGTCGTCTTCGTCTCAATGTGATCGCAAATCGTGTCATGCGACCAGAACCCATACATATGATCCGTCATCCCAAACTGGCTCCGCCCCGGATCCCCCGGCGGATCCACCTTCAAATTCGGCGTCCCATCCTCATTCATAATCGTCGCCAGCATCTCCACCCCCTTAAACTTCAACGACACCAGATCCCCCGACTTCTTGCTGATCAGCGCCTTCAATATCCCATTATCCATCGTAAAAAACTGATCATCCTGCGTAATCGTCACCGGCGCCGCAGCCGCAGGAGCCACCGCCGCCGGCACCTGCGCCCGCCCAACACACGCCGACGCCAGCAGGGCGGCCACAAAGGCATAACGACGCGCAAAAACATCAGCCATGGGCATCTCCGAAAAAACAACGCACGATGGCGCATTAACGCCCCAACCCCACCCCCATTGCGTCCCCCCCAATTCCTTGCCCGTCACAAGGCCACCGTGGCGAGCGCTCCAATATAAGAATCACCCTGCGGCGTCCCTCTCGGAGCGCACCCCCGTCGCACCACCTTCCACAGGGAAACCACGCACGAACAACGAAGAATCTTCCAGAATCGGCGCGCCGCTCCACGCACGGACCAATATCACCGGCAGAAGCCGCGGTTCATTCCGGCGCCGCGCCGGCATAATCCAAGATGCAGCGACGATCATAAAACTCGAAAAAGCCAACAACACCGGGCCTACACCACGATCCTCCGGCTGGCCAAAAACTACCAGAAAAGGCGCCAAGAGCGCGAGCATCATGACCCGCCAGCCCCACAACCAGGACACACGCATCCTCACAAACACGGGAACCCAGCAAAGAACCAGCGAAACACAGTAGAAAAACGGCACCGCGGAAACCCACGACAAATCCGATCCGTGCCCGGTAAGCTTCGCCAGAAAGCCGAGGGACAGAGCAGCATATATCGCAAGACACTCCCACATCGGCGTCGCCACGCCTCGCCGAAGAGGCGCCACATAGGTCGACGAGTGCAAGGACAACAACCACAACCCCCATCCGAGAACGAACACCAACACCCCCACATGAAGGCGCACAACCACTGACTTGGGGTACCCCAGCCGCTGCGAAACCGAAGACCCACTCTTCATAACCTCACCGCACGAACCGCAACGCACCCATCGTCCTCTCCAGACAAAACCCCCACGCGATAGCGCAACAACGCCCCACCCCACCCCCGATTGCCCCCCAAATTTTCCCCGCACTTTTCAAGCGCGCAAAACGCTCCCCCCATAGAGCCCCCGGCTTGCCGGGGTTCCCTCCGCCCGCCCCAACGGGGCCCACGCCAATAGCCCGGGGTGACCAAAGGGAACCCCGGGTAAATGACAACAAATAAATTATCCAGCCCCAACGGGGCGCTCGAAGCCTCCCCTCGATTCTGTTCCGCTCCCCCGCATTTCGTGCAACCGTGTCACCGGCCTCCATCCGCGTCCGACCACCTCCCATACCCCATCGACACCGATGGCGCCGCCACATCCGTCAGGTGCCATCATCGGAAAGCTCGTTATTGGTGCCGGTGGTCACGGTATCAGTGCCCTGGCTTGCGCGGTTGCCCGCGCCATCATACGTGTAGTCCTCTCCCGAAACCGAATCGGTCAGCAGCCGGCCGTCATCGTCATAGATGTAGGTGCTGGTGCCATCGGAGGTCCCAATTCATCTTGTCATACTTCGGTAGCCTGGACATTGGATCATGAGCTCGATCATATCTCACTGCAAATTCTCGTCCAATTGTTCATGTAGTTTCTCAACGGCAAGCCGATCCAATTCCCACGCTTCACTGTGATGAATGAATAATTTGGATTCGTTTGGCGACATCCCATAGACCCTTTGTAACACGACCATTGAGTCTGCCCGGTCATACCCTTGTTCCTTAAGATACCCAATGGCAGCCTCAATCTGGCATTTAGACGGATACCGAGTTTGAACTTCTCTGACCAATTCAGTTGGACTCATGCTTTCCTCCAGGGGGGCGAACCTCCGCCCGCCCATGCTGCGGCAACCCGCTACACCCTCGCACATCAACGCACCACGCGCCATCGCCATCCCCTCCTTCCCCGCCACCATACCCCGCCTCCCACCGCCCCATCCACAAAAATCCCGACCATCCCCACCCCCCCCATCGGCGTCCATCCCCTTCCATCGGCGGCGCCACCCCCCTTCGTCTCTGGCGCAAACACCAAAAGATCGCCTGTAGCCCCTGGTAATTTGCGCAACCAGGCGGCTTGGAGAAGCCGCCACCCCGTACATCCTGAAATTCTCATATCCCCATTGCTTTTACTCGGACGCATGGTACGTTTCATCAAGTCTAACCCTCCCCCACCTCCATCCCCCCGTGACGCCCAGGATGCTGTCCGATCCATCACCACCGGCCTCACCCACCATTTCCACGAAAGGGAGCCCCGATGTCCTCCGCACGCCGCGCCCTCCCGCAAATCTCCTCCCGCCCCGCACTCGCCCTCGCCTACCTCCTCGCCGCCGTCTTCCCCCTGCACGCCCTCGCCGCCACCGACACCTGGTCCTCCGCCACCTCCGGCAACTTCAGCACCGGCCCCTGGTCCCCCAGCCTCCCCGGTCCCGCCGACACCGCCCTTTTCGACCAATCCGGCGCCTCCACCGTCACCTTCACCAACAGCCCCACCAACACCGCCTTCCAGGTCTCCGCCGGAAACGTCACCTTCAACGCCGGCGACTCCCCTGAATCCTACACCCTCACCGGCAGCAGCCAGATTGGCGGCAACGGCACCCTCACCCTCGGCGCCGCTGGCTCCGCCTTCACCCTCAACGCCGGCGACATCACCGTCAACAACGTCGCCGCCGACCTCAACATCAACAGCCTCGCCACGCTCAACATCGGCAACTTCAACATCGGCACCATCGTCAGCAACATCTCCAACGCCGCCACCGTCACCAACTCCGGCGCCGTCTCCCTCTCCGCTGCTTCCACCCTCACCATCGGCTCTGCCGGCGATGGCTCCAGCCTCCTCAACCTCGCCGCCGGCTCCTTTACCACCGGCACCGGCCTCACCACCATCAACACCACCGGCACCCTCACCATGACCGGCGGCGCCCTCTCCGTCCTCGGCGACATCACCCTCTCCGGCGGCACACTCTCCCAATCCGCCGGCGCCTTCTCCTGGGCCAATTCCCACACCCTCACCCTCCAGTCCCTCAGCACCGCCTCCTTCGCCGGCGCCTTCATCACCCCCACCGGCGCCCTCATTTCCCTCAACGGCCCCGGTTCCCAGTTCAACGTCACCGGCCCCAACGCCAACCTCCACGTCACCAACGGCGCCTCCATCTCGATCCTCGCCGGTACTCTCGAGTCCGACCAGTTCCTCAACATCGAAAACGGCTCCATCACCGACAACTCCGGCGCACTCTCCTTGTTCGTCAACGCTCCCGCCTCTGGTTCCCAGAACGTCATCGGCAGCGGCGCCGGCTCTACCGGTTCCCTCACCCTCGAGAATTCCTCCGACGGCTCCGCTGCCAACGGCTTCCAGATCGCCGTCGCAAACGGCGCCGGTTCCCTCAACCTCCTCTCCGGAGCCCTCCTCACCTCCGGCTCCATCGATCTCGCCGACGACGCCAGCGCCTCCACCGGCTCCATCACCATCACCGGCGGAACCCTCACCCAATCCACCACCTCCTACCTCACCGTCGGCCGCACCGCCGGCGGCGCCGCCTCCATCACCCTCGGCCCCTCCGGCTCCCTCCACACAGGCATCGGTCTCACCACCATCAATCCCACCGGCATCGTCAACATCTCCGGCGGCTTCTTCCAGTCCAATGGCGACATCCTCGTCAACGGCGGCGCGATCATCGAATCCTCGGGCCTTCTCGGCTTGGCCGATGGCCACACCCTCACCATCCAGAGCGGCGGCAACGTCTCCCTCGCCGGCCTCGCCTTCACCTCCGCCAATTCCGTCATCAACATCAACGGCCCCGGCTCTCAATTCAATGAGACCGGCGCCGCCGCCAACCTCGTCATCGCCGGCAGCACCGCCATCTCCGTTACCAACGGCGGCTCGCTCCACTCCGACCTCTATTTCTTCTTCGGCGGTTCCAACGGCTCCGGCAGCGTCACCGTCGACGGCGCTGGTTCCTCCATCACCTCCAACGCCTCCGCCGATTCCGGTGAACTCTCCCTCGGTGCTACCAGCATCGGTATCCTCACGCTTCTCAACTCCGCCACCGGCTCCCTCCCCGGCGGGCTCAGCATCGGAAGTTCCGCCGGCTCCGTTGGCGTCCTCTCCATTCAATCCGGAGCCTCCCTCACCACCGGCAACATCACCGTCGGTTTCAACAACGTCACCCTCTTCGCCTCCGTCAACGTCACCGGCGGAACCCTCACCCAATCCGGCGGCGCCAGCCTCCTCGTCGGCGCTGGTTCCCTCAGCAACGCCTCCGTCACCATCGGCCCCGCCGGCGTCTACAACACCGGCACCGGCTCGGTTTCCCTCGCCGCCACCGGCGCCTTCACCGTTCACTCCGGCGGCGCCCTCAACCTCAATGGCCCCATGAGCGTCGGCGCCGGCGCCGTCTTCACCGGTTCCGGCGCCCTCAACTCCACCGCCAACATCGACAACTTCGGCACCTTCGTCCAGTCCGGCCCCCAATCCTGGGCCCCCAACACCACCTTCACCAACAACTCCGGCACCGCCACCTTCCTCTCCGACCCCGGCGCCACCACCCCCAACCACCTCTCCCTCGTCGTCACCGGTGGAACCGTCACCCTCGTCGCCTTCGACAAACTCGCCGCCCTTTACCTCAACGGCGGCACCACCATCTTCGGCCCCGCCGCCGATCCGCCCGCCCCCGCCTCCTCCACCACCATCTTCCTCCGCACCAACGGCATCTTCGAATTCGCTTCCTCCTACAACTTCGACTCCCCCCTCGCCCCCACCCTCACCGGCACCGGCCACATCACCATCGACCCCGGCGTCAGCCTCACCCTCCCCATCGACACCGCTTTCTCCGGCACCATCCTCGTCAACGGCACCCTCATCCTCGCCCCCGCCCTCAACCCCAGCGCCCCCACCTTCAACTTCACCACCATCACCTCCTCCCCCGTCCCCGAACCCGCCTCCCTCGCCTTCCTCACCCTCACCCCCCTCCTCCTCACCCGCCGCCCCAAACCCCGCCATCCCGCGCCTTACAACTTGCCTTCAAGAACCGCCGGCCCACCCTGAGAAGTTCCAACACAGCCCGCGGTTGAGGCCTCGTGCCATCTGCTTGCATTGCCGCAAATAACGCACGGAACCGCGACGGAATAATTTCATCTAGACAAGTCGCGTGCCCTCGGAGCCGCGTCGCGGAGGCGCTTATCCGGCTCCGACACGCCGTGCTTCCGGCAGATCTCCGCGACCGTCTTCTGCTCCGACTCGCCCTCCCGCAGAATCGCCACGACCTGCTCTTCCGTAAACCGCTTCTTCATCCGACTTCCTGCCTTTCCTGGCTGGGAAGTCTATATGATCCAGTGGCGTCATTTTAGGGGCGCAGGACAGTTCCTTAAGGGATAGATTCCTCTCCGCTGCTTATCATTTTTTCAACCAGCGCATCAAACGCCGCTTGATTTTTCTCAATCCATTTCTTTAAGTCTGTTCCGCAGATAAAACAAAATTGAAGACCTGCTGTTGTTACCAGATTAATATTTGCCGGAAGTCGTTTAATTGCTTCCGAGGTAAACAAAGGAAGCTCCATCCTATCACACCCTCGAGTCCTCAACACAAAACTTCGGCCTCCTGGCCAGTTTACGGCCACGGCACTTAATCCCTTTTTTCCCACATTTGCAATAAGGCTCTCAAAAAATTGACAACAATACATGTTAACCCCTCATTGACTCAAGGTCCATTGATAGCTTTGGAGGTTGTTGTCGCCGGAGGCCTGGCGGATGGGGCCTTCCTGCACGAAGCGGCCGGTGTTCGGGTCGTAGTATCGCCGCGGGGGAATAAGGGGTCAGGAGTAATTTTTGTGCCCTTGGTGGGGAGCGGACCCGGCGTGGGAAATAAGCGGCCGGGAGTCATTTCATGCCCCTCGCCGCCGGGGCGGATGAGGCGGGGACGGCCGCGGGGGCGCAGCGTGTGTTGGGGGTGGCCAAAGGGGTCAGGAACCATTTCTCGGCCTTTCCGGGTGAGAGGCAGGCAACAAAATGGGAAGCCGGTAAGTGTCCGACCCTTCGCCATACCGATTCCCCGTCCATCCGCGAAATCCAAAACATGCCTCGATGCCATAGCGCATTCGTGCGTCCGCCCGCCCAAGCTGCGGCAACCCGCCACACCCCCGCACATGAACGCACCACGCGCCATCATCATCGCTCCCGACCCGCCACCATACCCCACCTCCCAACCCCCCAACCACAAAAATCCCCGAACTCCCCCACCCCCCCATCGGCGTCCATCCCCGTCCATCGGCCGCCCCTCCCCGCCCCGCACCCACCCGAAAAATCCCCAAACTTTCCGGGAACCTTCCCGACCCCCAATCCGTTCTCTCCTATGCGAGGCCCACCGCCTCTTTTAGCGGCCGGCCTTGGCCGACACTGTTCCGTCGCAGGGGAGAAGAATCATGCCCAAACATTCACCAAATTCACACCCCGCAACTTGCGCCATTTACCAATCGCCCCCGACCCCTGTGTCAAATCCCCGCAAAAACCCCATACACCAGCACAAAAACCCCACATCCGCAAAAACACAACGGCAAAAACTCACCCTTTTTTGCAAAACACCCCCGATACATCGAAGAAAACCCCACATTCCCCCTCTCCTTGTCCCCTTGTCTCCTTGCCTCTCCCTCCCCCTCCGCCCCCCCGCGCCCTACAATGCCTCTCTCGGAGGACCTCACATGACCACCCCCCCCGCCATCTCCCGCCGCCTCTACTGCGACAACGCCGCCACCAGCTTCCCCAAACCCCCGGAAGTCCTCCGCGCCATGGCCGCCTACGCCACCGACATCGGCGCCTCCGCCGGCCGCGGTGGCTACGCCGAAGCCCAACGCTCCGCCGCCGTCATCCACACCTGCCGCGATCGCCTCAACACCCTCTTCCACGGCCAAAATCCTCTCCACTTCCTCTTCACCCTCAACTGCACCGACGCCCTCAACACCGCCATCCACGGCATCCTCGCTCCCTATCTCCGCAAGCCCGCCCCCGTCCACGCCATCACGACCCAAATGGACCACAACTCCGTCCTCCGCCCCTTCCACGCCTACGCCGATACCGCCAGCTTCCAAGCCACCTACCTCCCCGTCGATCCCATCACCTGCGTCGTCGATCCCCACGACGTCAAAAAAGCCCTCCGCCCCGACACCAAGCTCATCGCCGTCGTCCACGGCTCCAACGTCACCGGCACCCTCCAACCCATCCGCGAAATCGGCAAAATCGCCCGCGAAGCCAACATCCCCTTCCTCGTCGACGCCGCCCAAACCGCCGGACACGTCCCCATCGACCTCCAATCCGACTTCATCGACCTCCTCGCCTTCCCCGGACACAAAGGCCTCCTCGGTCCCCTCGGCACCGGCGCCCTCTACATCCGCCCGGGACTCGAATCCATCATGGAACCCCTCCGCTTCGGCGGCACCGGCTCCATCTCCGAACAACCCCGCCAGCCCGACTTCATGCCCGACAAATTCGAATCCGGCTCCCACAACGCCATCGGCATCGCCGGCCTCTCGGAAGGCCTCGCCTGGATCCTCAAAAAAACCGTCCCCGCCCTCTTCACCCACGACCAGAACCTCTGCAAAACCTTCATGGAAGCCGTCGACGGCTGCGAAGGCCTCCGCTACCTCGGCCCGCAAGGCATCAAACACCGCATGGGCGTCTTCTCCGTCCAGGTCGACAACCTCTCCCCGCACCAGCTTTCCGCCCGCCTCGAAGAAGAATTCGGCATCCTCACCCGCGCCGGCCTCCACTGCGCCCCCCTCGCCCACCAGCACCTCGGCACCACCGCCGCCGGAGGCACCGCTCGCCTCTCCTTCGGCCCCTTCCTCAACCTCCCCGACATCCAATTCGTCGCCGACGCCCTCGCCAGCATCGCCCTGAGCACCTGCGCCGCCGCACCGTAACCCACCGGGAGAAGGAGATCCACCATGGAAAATTCCCACGACCGCCCCCTCCGCGGACGGTTTCCCGCCGCTTCACCGCTGCCGCGGGAACAATTCCACGTGAACCTCCCCGCGCCGCCCCAGGTACATCGCCTGCCGCCCCGCGATGAACACCCAATACGCCACGCATCCTGCCGCCAGAATTCGCCGCAGAAATTCCGGGTACTGAATCTCCCCCTGCTGCGCCGCCCGGATCGCCGCCTTCACCCCCTCCTCCGACCACGCCTCCGCCGGCTCCGGCGCATCGACCAGCGGCAAGCTGTCGCTGACGGCATGCCCGCACGCGCTGTAATGCGTCTTAATCAGCCGCGTCAAATCCGCCTGATACCGCTCCACGCCGCTCTTCGCCAGCGCCGCCACCACCTGCGGAAAAGGCATGCGCCCCTCAAACGCCAACCGCGTCGATTCCAGGATCACCGAAACGTCCAACACATGCCGCATCGCATCGCTCCACAAACAGCACACCACGATCTGCGAGCCCAGCGCCCGCGTGATCGATGCATTCTCGTGAAACCCTCAGCGCTCGTATTGAACAAATGCGACATTCCGCGAATCGCCGGTCGCACCTTCCCGCCCAAATTCCCCCGGCGTGACGCCCACCCGCTCCTTGAAATGCCGCTGAAAATGCGCCTGATCCGCATAACCCGCCGCCGCCGCGACATCCGCCCACCCGTGCCCTTCGCTGATGCGCCGCACCGCCCGCCCCAGGCGCACCAGCGACCCGAATTCCTTGGGCCCCACCCCCACCTGCTCGCGAAACAGCCGCTCCAGTTGCCGGCGCCCGATGAGCAACCGATCCGCGACCCGCTTGATTCGCGCGCCGCCGCCCGACGCCACGATCTGCCGCACCGCCTCCACGACTTCCCCGTGCGCCTCGCGCCGCCGCCGCGCCATCAGCTCCATCAGCCACGACACCACCGTCTCGCCGGCCTGCTTCCCGCGGCTCTCCGCCACCCGCCCTTCAACCTCCCGCACGCCGCCGGCAACATCCCGCAAACTCACCTGCCGATCCGTCAGCTCCGCCAGCGAGCAACCCAGCAAGCCATAAGCCCCCCAGGGCGTGAAGCGCACCAGGATGCTTTCCGCATGCCCATCCGGAATGAAATGTCGCGCCTTGCCCTGCAACCCGCTGATCCCCCCCACCGCCAGCCGCTCCGCCTGATCGCCGCGCCGCACCCACAAGCGCCCCACGCACTGAAAGCCCGCCACCGGCGCAATCCCCGGCAACACCCGGTAGGCGTCGCCAGCCCGCCGGTCCCACGCCACGCTCTCCACGTAGGGCGCCAGCGCCGCCGGAATCTCGATTGGCCCATCCATGCGAACGCTCACCGACGCCGCGACACCACCAGCAGCCCCACCGTCGATACCTGCAGAAACACCGCCACCAGCAAAAACGCCTCGGCCCTCTGTTGATGAACCAGAACCTTCGCGACCGTCGGATAATCCGTCAGGGTCACCCCGGCCGCGACCAGCATGTACAGCCCGATGACGAACACCACCAGCGCGATAATCTGCACGATCAGCGCCGCGAGCTTCGCCAGCGAGAAGTCCGGCTCCAGGTCCGCCTGGCGGTTCTGGTGGCGCAACTGGGCGACCAGATCGTCGAGCGTGCGCGTGAGTTTGTCGCTGTTCGCCGGCGCCTGGACGGCTTGCGCCATGAGCTGCCGCGACAGACGTTCGGCGATCTTGTCCGCAGTCGCATCCACGCTGGGCGTCAGTTCGGCGGCGGGCGGCGGATTCGCCGGCGCCGCCTGCGCGGTCGCCGCCGTCGCTTCCGCCGGAGTCGCCGCGTTCGACACCGGCGCCGCCACTTCCACCGGCGGCGGATTGCTCACAGGACCCGCCGCCGGAACGGCGCTTCCGGGATTCCTCCCCTCTCTCGCGATGATCCGCGCCGCATCCGCCAGCGTCCGCACAATGAAATTCGGCGATACCTGCAGCGCCGGCGGATCGGCCTCCCCCGCCGCCACCGCCTTGGCGTGCTTCTCCGGATCGCGCAGCAGAATCGTCCGGCACCCCGCCGCCGCACCCGCCGCCACATCCCGCGGCTGGTCCCCGATCATCCAGCTCTGCGCCAGGTCCAGACCGAAATCCGTCGCCGCCTGCAACAGCATCCCCGGCTTGGGCTTCCGCCAGTCGTGGTCCACCCGGTATTCCGCGATCGGAGCTTCCGGATGGTAAGGACAGTAATAGGACGCATCGATGTGTGCCCCGGCCTGCTCCCGCAGTTGCCGGCACATTTCCTGATTGACGGCCTCGACCGCCGTCTCATCGAACATCCCCCGCGCCACGCCCGACTGATTCGAGACCACGATCAGCCGATACCCCAGCGCCCGGATCGCCGAGAGCGCCGTGGCCGCCCCGGTGAGCAGCTTCACCTTCGACGGATCGCCGAGATAGCCGTCGTTGTCGATCAGCGTGTCATCGCGATCCAGAAACACCGCGCGTTCAGCCATGAGCATTCCCTGCGGAAACTCGCATTCTCCCCGGCAGTGTCAGCCGCCCGCGGGCGCACGTCAACCGTGCGGGGAAGCGGATCAGCGCGGCTTGCTCTCCTGCTGGCTGGCGATTTCTTCCTTCTTGTGCCGGTCGCTTTCCTCGAGCACGTCATCGACCAGGCCATACGCCTTGGCTTCGTGCGCATCGAAATACTTGTCGCGCTCCTGGTCTTCCGCCACCCGCTCCACCGGCTGGCCGGTCAGCTTGGCCAGAAGTTCCGTCAACGTCTTCTTGGTCTTGATGATCTCTTGCGCCTGGATCACGATATCCTCGGTCTGGCCCCAGATCCCGCCGAAGGGCTGGTGGATCATCACCTTCGCGTGCGGCAGCGCGTACCGCTTGCCCTTCGTGCCCGCCGCCAGGATCACCGCCCCGCCGGACATCGCCTGCCCGATGCAGAAGGTCTGCACGTCGCAGGTCAGAAACTTCATCGTGTCATACATCGCCAGCGTGTCATCCACCGACCCGCCGGGCGAGTTCACGTACAGCATGATGTCCTGGTCCTTGCGGATGCTCTGCAGGTACAGCAGCCGCATGATCACGTTGTAGGACGACACATGGTTGATCTCGCCGACCAGGAAAACGACGCGGTTTTCCAGCAGCATCTGGTCGACGGTCATCTCGCGGTAGCGCGTGTACTCGGCGTTCCGCGGGGCGATCGCATCATGCGCCGGACGCCCCGGCATCAAATTCGGCAGCATGTTCCCCAGCGCCTCGAGCTGGTATCCCGCCCCCGGCGTGTCGGCGACGTGGGAACGCGTGGGCAACACCAGCTTGCCGGTGGAATCGAACAAAGGCATGGCCATCCCTTCACAAATTTGAACCTGAAGTCGGGGAATAATACTCCGCTCGCCCGCGCCGTTCCACTTGCGCGCGCCGCGCCCGAGCTGTATTCCCGCCGGGGCCTCGCGCGTAGAATTGAGGGCTCGATCGTGTTCCGGGAGATTGCCCCATGAAGCTTGCCGTCATCATTCCAATTGTCGCCCCGCCCTTCGTCGCCAAAAACGCCCTGCGGCCATTTTCCAAAATTGACGGCCGCGAAGTGTTCCTCCGCACCATCGAAATCTATACGCCCCGCAATCACGTCGCCCAGCGCATCGTCGTCGTCCGCCCCGACGACATGGAGGAAATGCGCGACCGCTTTTCCTCGCACCTGGGTTTCCAGGGCGTCACCGTCGCCGGCGGCGGATCGGATTGGTTCGGCTGCGTCCACCGGGCACTGGAAAAACTCCACGATGACATTGACACCGTCATCATCCACGACGGCTGCTGTCCCGCGGTGCCCTACACGCTGCTCGACGCCCTCGAAGACGGCCTGGCTTCGGCGAAAGACGCCGCCGGCGTGATCCCGATCCTGCCGTCGCGCAGCGCCTTTGCCGACCTGGAGGGCCTGCGCGTGGCCGAGTATGTGGAAATGTCGGCGGTCAGCGAGGTGCAATCCCCGCAGATTTTCCGCCGGGCGCCGCTCGTGAATGCCTACTCCCAGCGCGAGGGCAAAACCGCGATGGACGACGCCGAGCTGCTGCTGCTCTCGGGCCAGAGGATCGCCACACTGGCCGGCTCGCGCTTCAACATGCGTATGGATTCCGATGAAATCGTCCGCCTGGGAAGGGACCTTCTCGACCACCTGCCCAAACCCAAGTCCAAGACCCCCCTCAACCCCTTCGGCGAAGCGGAGTGGTAACCCCCCTGGCGAAAGGTCATCCCTTTTTGCCCGTCGCCAGATAAAAGCGGCCGATCACGACGTCGAATTCATCCCCGGTGTCGCGCGTGAAGTGGTAGGTGCCTTCCATCGTTCCCCATGCGGTGCCCAGCGGGCAATAGGAGGTGTACTTGAACGCCTGACCCGGGGCCAGGCGCGGTTGCTGGCCGACCACGCCGTCGCCGGCGACCTCTTTGGCCTGGCCGTCGGCGTCGATGATGACCCAGTGCCGGGAGCGCAGCGTTGCCGGGTGGAGTCCCTCGTTGACGATCACGATGCGGTAGCCGAAGACATAGCGGTCTTCGTCGGGGAAGGACTCTTCGGGGATGTAGAACGCGGTGGCACCGACGCGGATGCCGTCGGTGGTGGTATCGCTCAACGCGGGCGTGGGCATACGGCTGAATCCTTTGCGTGCGTTTCCTACTGACTATATGCCTGAGTGTGCACAGCGTTTGCAAGAGGGTACTTCGACTATTTTTGCACCTGCCTACGGGAGCACCCATGGACCCTGCATCGCCGCCCGCCTCCCCCGCCATCGACTGGTGTGCTCTCGTGCCCGATGATCAGTGGGCGATCTATCACCGCGTGATCGAGGCTGCCCAAAAGCGCGGCATTCGGTTTGTCATTGGTGGAGGATTGGCTTTTTCACATTACGCAAACCGCTGCCGGAACACCAAGGACATGGATCTTTACGTCGCCCCCGCCGAGCGCGAGGCGATGATCGAGGCCACGCGGGCGGCGGGGCTGCGCGATTACTACGACGAAAAGCCGTATGACCGGAAGTGGATTTACCGCTCGCACAATGGCGAGGGGATCATCGTCGACATCATTTGGCAGATGGCCAATTATCGGGCTCAGGTGGATGACGACTGGCTGACCCGGGGGGATCTCGTGGAGATTCGCGGGGTGTCGCTGCGCCTGCTGCCGGCGGAAGAGTTGATGTGGGCGAAGCTGTACATCCTGCAGCGGGACCGGTGCGACTGGGGCGACCTGCTGAACATTCTCTATAACCGGGCGGCGACGCTGGATTGGAAGCACTTTCTGCAGCGGATAGGGAACGACAAGCCGGTGCTGGCGGCGCTCCTGGAGGTTTTCTCGTGGGCATGCCCGGAAAAAGCGCACGAGCTGGTGCCGGGCGAGGTTTGGCGGACGCTGGGCATTACGCCGGCGCAGATTCCGCACGCCCCCGAGGTTGATCGGGAGCACATTCGGATGCTCGATTCGCGCGATTGGTTTGGACCGACCTCGCCTCTCGCCCCTGCTTCCCCTCCTGTTCCCACCCCGGCCTCTTAAGTCCTGGAGGATTCGCCATGCTGATCGGCGCCATGAACCATCCGCGGGAAAACGTGCTCGGCGAGATCAAATGGATGGCGGCACTGGGGCTGGATTTCATCGACCTGACCCTGGAACCGCCGGCGGCGAGCAGTTGGCTGGTGAATCCGCGCGATGTCCGCCAGGCGCTGGAGGACCACGGGATGCAGGTGGTTGGGCATACCGCTTATTACCTGCCGTTCGCCAGCCCGTTTGAGGAAATTCGGCAGGCTTCGGTGGCGGAGTGCAAACGCTGTCTGGAAGTGTTCGCGCAGATCGGCGCCAAGTGGATGAACTTTCACCCGGATCGGCATATTCCGATGCACGAGCGGCCGTTCTGGATTCAGCGGAATTTGCAGACCCTGGGCGAGCTGCGGGAGACCTCGCGGCGGGTGGGCGTGGGGATCATGATTGAGAATTTGCCGGGGGTGTTCAACACGCCGGCGGAGTTGGCGGAGTTGCTGGATCCGATGCCGGAACTGGGGCTGCATCTGGATATTGGGCATGCGAATTTGCAGGTGCCGCACAACACGACGGAGGAGATTCTGGCGCGTTTCCCGCGGCGGCTGGCGCACGTGCACCTGCATGACAACAACGGCGGCGATCGGGACCTGCATCTGCCGCTGGGGGTGGGGCGGATGGAGTGGGTTCGGCATGTGGCGGCGGTGAAAAGGAGCGGGTATGACGGGACGATCACGCTGGAGGTTTTCGCGCCGGACCGGACGTATTTGAAGATGTCGCGGGATTTGCTGCGGCGGGCGTGGGATGAGGCGGCGTGAGGGCGCGGCGGGGGGGTCGGGATTGTGGGGCGGGAGGCGGGCCCTTAGAATTCCGGTGGGGTGAGGAGCGGGAGCGAGGCCGTGCAAAATTTCACAAAGTTTTGCTGGACAAGGCGTCAATTGTTTTTATACTTTCAATAAGAATTGAACGTTCGCGGTGATGCACGTTCCGCTCTCAGAGTCCGTCCGTTTTACCGGAAGGATGACGCATGGCCCCCCCCCCCGCCCCCCCACTCCCTCAGCACGCCCCCGCCCCCGCACTCGTCCACCTCATCGCTCCGCAACTCGAAGCGGTCGATGCCCTTTTTTCCTGTGAGCTGGCGTCCGATCTTCCGAACGTCAACCAGCTCGTTACCCACGTCGCACGATTTCGCGGAAAGATGCTCCGGCCGACGCTTGTGCTGCTTGCCGGCTTGGCCAGCATGGACCCGCTCGACGGCCTCACCGCGGATCACATCACACTGGCGACGGTGGTCGAGATGGTGCACATGGCGACGCTGGTGCACGATGACATTCTCGACGGCGCGGAGGTGCGGCGGCGCGGGGCGACGATCAACCATCTCCATGGCAACGAAGCGGCGGTGCTGCTGGGCGATTACCTGATCTCGCATGCCTTTCATCTGTGCAGCAGCCTGCAGGGCGAGGCACGCGCGGGGACCCTGACGGCCAGCCGGCTGATCGGGCAGACGACGAATATTCTTTGCGAAGGCGAGTTGACGCAGAACTATCATCGCCACAACTGGCAGCTCGACGAGCAGACTTACTTTCTGATCATCTACCGCAAGACGGCGGCGCTGACGGAAGCGTGCTGCCGGCTGGGGGCGATGTACGCCAGCGAGCGCTGCGCGTTCGCGGACGCGTTGGCCGCTTATGGCCGGCACCTGGGGCTGGCGTTCCAGATCGTGGATGACATTCTGGACATCGTGGGGCAGCAGAAAACGGTGGGAAAGTCGCTGGGGACGGACATCGAGAAGGGCAAGCTGACGTTGCCGCTGATTCATTTTCTGAAGCACGCGGCGCCGCAGCATCGGGATTTGCTGATCGCGCTTTTGGAAAGCAAGGATCTCGATCGCGTGGAGCGCGTGCGGCAGTTGCTCGGGCCCAGCGATTCGATCGCCTATGCCCGCGGACGTGCGGAGGAGCTGGTCGAGGAAGCGATCCGGGCGCTCGATATTCTGCCGCCCAGCGAGGCGCGCGACGCGCTCATCGAAGCGGCGCACTATGTGACGGTGCGGGAGAAATGAGCGGGCATGTCATGGCGACATGCGCGGATCGGCGGGCGGCGGAGCCGGGGGCGTGAGCGGAGGGCGGCGGGCTTCGATGTTGGCGCGGGCCTGCTCTTCGGTCAGGCCGACGTCGGCGAGCGTGAGCGTCTTGAAACCGGCGAGGCGGCCGCATTCGGGGCAGCGGGGGGATGTCCAGTTTTTCCAGCGCATAGCCGCAGATGCAGCGGCGGGTCGGATCGGCGGGCTTCATCAAGAGTCGCCGCAGGCGCAGGATGCGCATGACGATCCACAGCAGCATGGCGCCGAGCACGGTGGCCAGGAACAGCGTGAAGACGCTCATGGACCCGTCCTTGGGGGAAGGGGAGGGGAATCACAGGCGGTGCATGTGGAAGCCGCCGTCGACGTTGATCACCTCGCCGGTGGAAAAGGGGAGCAGTCCCATCGCGACCGCCACGACGGCTTTGGCGATATCGTCGGGCCGGCCCCAGCGCGAAATCGGCGTGAGGCCGTCGGCGATCATCTTGTCATATTTGGCCTTCACGGGGCCGGTCATGTCGGTTTCGATGACGCCTGGGCGGATTTCGTAGACGTTGATGCCATACTCGGCGAGGCGCGCGGCATAGAGCTTGGTGACCATGCCGAGGCCCGCCTTGGCGACGCAGTAATCGCCGCGCGTGACGGACGCCGTGTAGGCGGAGATGGAGGAGATGATGATGATCGAGGGGTGAAAGTCGGCCGGCCGTTTGCTTTTGGGCTCTTTGGTTTCGCGCACCATTTCGCGGGCGACGCGCTGCGTCAGGAAATAGGGGCCTTTGAGGTTGATATTCATCAGGCGGTCGAAAGATTCTTCGCCGGCTTCGAGCAGATCGGCGCGGACGCTGGGGGCGACGCCGGCGTTGTTGACCAGCAGATCGACGCGCCCGAACGCCGCGAGGGTTTTGTCGACGAGCCCCTCCCGATCCGCCGATTTGCCGATGTCTCCCTGCACCGCCACTCCCTTGCCGCCGGCTTTTTCGATGGCCTCCACCACCTGCTTCGCGGCGCTTTCATTGCTGGCGTAATTCACCACCACGCGCCACCGCAGGCGCCCCAGCCCCTCGGCAATCCCTCGCCCAATGCCCCGGCTCCCCCCAGTCACAATCGCCACATGATCGGTCATGAAGTGTCCTTCTCGGAAAAAGAAGCCCGGCCGCGAAGCGAACGCTCGAAAGACATGTGCGGGTATTGTAAGCGCTCGCCACCTTTCCCGGTATCCCCGCTACAATTGCCTGCCCGCGTTTCAGGAGGTCCGCATGTCTTCTCCCTCTTCCAGTTCGCCCGCTTCCCCCCCGCCGCACAATCTTACGGGAGTCAATTACCGCGATGTTCCGCCGCACAAGGTGCAGGCGCCCGGCGGGATCATGGATGTTCACAACCACACGCGCGAGCCAGGCCTTACGCGGCTGCTGGTCGAGGTCGCCGCCGCGTATGGCGTCACGCAGTTTTACACCATGTGCCAGCTTGAGCACGTGGTGCCTTTGCAAACGGAATTTCCCGGGCAGTTTCGCTTTATCGCGGTGCCGGCGTGGAAGCCGCAGATGACGTTCGATGATGCGTTTGTCGTCGATTGGCATCGACGGATCGAGCAGTTCTTCGAGCGCGGGGCGCGCATGATCAAGTTTCACGCGGCTCCGGGGACGTGCCGGCGCTGGGGCATCACGCTCGATGACCCGCGCATTAAGGATGTCGCGAAGCACGCCTACGATCTGGGCTACCATTTCATGACGCACGTGGGCGATCCCAAGGCGTGGTTCTATGGCAAGGGCGTGTATGCCGACGGAACCTACGGGACGTTTTCCGACCAATTCGCGCAGCTCGAGCGCATGCTCGAACGATATCCGGATCGCCTGCACATGGGCGCCCATTTCGGCGGATCGCTCGAAGCCATCGACGCACTCGCCAAGCGCCTCGACCGCTTCCCGCATTACATCATCGATATGTCCGCGACCAAGTGGATCGCCCGCGCGGTGGCCGAGCAAAGCGCCCAGGCGGTGCGCGATTTCATCATCGCCTACCAGGACCGCATCCTCTTCGGCTCCGATCTCGTCGTCGGCGACAAGTACGACTGGGACCACTATGCGTCGCGCTACTGGGTGCACCAGAAGACCTGGGAATCTGCCGAGCGAATTCCGTCGCCGATCGCAGACCCCGATAGCGGCCAGGGCTTCAATCCCGCGACCGGCGCGTTCGACCGCTCTCTCGCCGACGGCATTCCGCGCCTACAAGGTGTCGACCTGCCGCCCGAAGTGCTGCTGAAGCTGTATCGCACGAATGCGGAACGGTGGTTGCCCAAATAACGACCTTCCCACGCGCAACATCCGAGCGTCCGGGCCTATCGCGCGCCCCTTGACTGCTCACGCCATCCAGCATTGGTAGCAGCCGATGGTGTGGGGGAAGAAGTGGCGTCGTTCACCGGCATCGTGGACGCGATGCATGAGTGTCATGTTCAATCCCTAGCGCGAGAAACGCAGTTTCATATCCACGAAGATTGAGTTTGACACGAGGAGGAGCGCAAGGGAAAATTGCGAAATATGTATCGACTCAGCGCCGATTGCTACCCGGCCGGGCGCGCGAGAATGATAGTATCCGCTATGCGGCTTATCTTCGTAAGCATCGCTCTGTCACTTGTCGGTTGCGCGTCACATCGCATGCCGGGCCACACGCTGCTCTATACTCCGGATCGTCAGCACAACATCTGGAGCTATCAACCGGTCGAGGGCGAAGGTTTCGTTTCGCGACCATTGAGGCCCGACGATCGCGTCGTGCTGAAGAACGGAGCAATCGTTTCGTTCGACGGTGAAGGCGTCAAAGTCAACGGCGCGCACGTGAAGGCTCAGAACGCTATCGTCCAGGCAGACGGGAAAGTCGAAGAAGGCGCGTTCATCCGAACGTTCGAATGAACGGCAGATGACCAAACGTCGGAAGGGACCGGCCGCGCGTCGGGCGTTCCGGTAAACAGAAGCCGGTTGGCGCGATGCTGGCCGTTGAACGTTGGTGAGTTATGCAGCACAATCGTACCTTAACACGCATTCTCGGTATGGTAATCAGCGCTGCTGGTCTGTTCGCGCTCGTGCCCGCCGTTATCCTTCTCAATCAACGGCTGCACCTTGTCCGCGTCACTTGGGGCGTCTTCGACATCCGGGTTAACGCTGTCTCTCTCAGCAATACCGCCGCCGTGGCAATATTCGGTGCTATTGGCGTGGTGCTGCTGGTAGTTGTTGTCCTGCTCGTGCGTCGCCCCCGCGGAAGTGCTGCCTAACCACCCGCTGCCGTGACCGGCCCGTTGTTGCCGCGAACCCGCGTGCATGGACATTCGACCACCCGCCAAGAATGCCGCCGCCGTCGCGGAGCCATCTCTCATCCTCGATATTCTTCACCTCCGCCAGCGCCGCCCCCATAAAGTTATCGGACCCCTCATTTGACCCCACCCCCTTCCCCATGTAAAAGTTCACCCTTCCTTTATGGGTGGGCCGATAAACCCTCCCTATGCGCCGCATCAGGGCCTTCCGGCCGTGCCGGCACCCCTCAAGCGGCGATGCGCGTCCTCGTTTACCCCCTCCCTCGGCCACCAAAAGCGGAGTCTTTGGTATGAAACTTGGTTCGGTCTCCCTATCCGCCCCTTCTCTCCCCCGGCTCTCCTCGCGGCCTGCCCGTATCGCGGCATGTCTCGCGGCCGCCACCTTCTTTGCCAGCCTCACCGGGTGCGTTTCCAACGATGAATACAAGCGGCTGAACACCTCCTTCGAGCAGGCCCGCAGCCAGCTTGCCGAGGCGGAGAACGACCTCGCCGCGTCCCGCGCCAAGATCGCGGACCTTCAGGCGCAGATCGCCCAGCTCGACAAGCTCAACGGCAACCAGGGCCTCGACGCGATCCGCCAGGAACGCGACCTGCTCGCCCAGCAACTCGCCGACCTCCAAAAGAAATACAACGACCTGCTCGCCATGGCCGGCACGGCGCCGGCGCTGCCCGCACCGGTCAACGCCGCGCTTCGCGATCTGGCGGCCAAGTACCCCGACCTGCTCGAGTTCGACGAACGCCTCGGCATGCTCCGCCTCAAGTCCGATCTCACGTTCGATGTCGGCTCCACAGAAGTGAAGCCCCGCGCCAGGGAAGCCCTCGCCAAGGTCGCTCAGGTTTTCGACATGCCCGAGATCGCCCAGAACGAAATCCAGGTCGTCGGCCACACTGACGACATCCCCATCCGCCAGTCCGCCACCATGCGGATGAACCCGACCAACGACATTCTCTCGACCAATCGCGCCTGGGCCGTCGCCGATGTGCTCCGCACCGATGGCGTGGGCGAGAACCGCCTGATGGCTTCCGGCTGGGGCGACGAGCGGCCGATCGCTCCCAACGCCCCAGGCCACCGCGGCAACGAGAAAAACCGCCGCGTCGACATCTACGTGCGCCCGACCACCGTCCCCGAGGGCATCGTCGTCTCCACGCCCGGCGCCGCGCCCGCTCCCGGACGCGCGCCCGCCCGCAGCCGCTCCACGACGCCCCGCTCGACGCCCGCCCGCTCCGGCGGCGGCGCCCGTCCGGCCAGCACCATGCCCGCCGTCCCGATGCCCCAGTAATCGCCCCTACGCAACACCTTCCGGCGGCCGATCACCGATCGGCCGCCTTCGTTTTTGCCGCGCAGCGCCCCGGCAGGACTGGTGTCCGCTTATCCCGCCCGTTATTATTCGTGCCTGCCCTTTGGCCCCTTCGATGTTTGTTTTCGCTTGGAGCGTGCCTCACCATGCGGGACCCCGCTCATACCGCCGCCAACCACACCGCTTCCTCCCATGCCCGCGCCTCCGCCTCTCCACGACGCCCCGGCAAAGCGCGCATGCGCGAGAACTTCCTCTTCCTCTCCAAGTTCTTCAAGCACGGCGTCACCATCGCCTCCATCTGGCCCTCTTCGCCGGCGCTCTCGAAGGCCACGATCAAGCAGATCGACTGGGCCACCGCCCGCGTCGTCGTCGAGCTGGGCGCCGGCACCGGGCCGATCACAGAGCAGATCATCAAGCGCCTCCGCCCCGGCACCACCTTCATCGCCATCGAACGCGATCACGACTTCGCCCGCATCCTGCAGCGCCGTTTCGCTGGCCACGAGAACGTGCACATCGTCCAGGGCGACGTGCGCGATCTGGACCCCATCCTCAAGAAATTCAACATCGAGAGCGTCGATGCCTTCGTTTCCGGCCTGCCCACGCCCTCCCTGCCCAAGCCCGTCCGCCGGCGCATGCTCGCCGCGGTCCGCCGCTACCTCGTCGACGGCGGCGTCTTCTCCAACATCACCGAAGTGCCCTTCTGGTACTGGCGCTACTACAAAAACGTCTTCGAAAAAGTGCGCTTCGACCTGGTCATGGCCAACATGCCCCCCGGCGGCGTCTACCACTGCTGGGCGTGCAAGTAAAACGCCAAACGCAAAACGCAAAACGGAGCGGGCGTGTCGCGGCCAAAACAAAACGGGCCCGCGCTCTCGCACAGGCCCGTCCGAATTTTACCAGTTGAATCAATTCTTCTAATTTTACCCCATTACAACCGAAACGCCCCGCGCGGCGTTTTGTTGGGAACCGGCTTGTGCGCGGGCGCAGGCGCTGTACGCGCCTTCGTCCGATCCGCCCGCAGCGAGCGCCGCGTGACCGGCGCGAATTTCTCCGTCGCTTCTTTGGCGGTCAGCCAGAGGATGTTTTTCGATTCGATCTGCCGCAGGGCCATGTCGCCTTCGTACGGGTCCCACATGCCCAGGCAGTCGGAAACCACCGCCACTTTGTGCCGGCGGGCCAGCAGCCCCAGGACGGCCGTGCGCACCGTGTGTTCCAGCGGGGCTCCGACGATCACAAAAATCTCGGCCGTCATTTCCGACAGCAGCCGATCCAGGCGCGGGCATTCAAACAGGTTCAGCGATGGCAGGTCGAAGACGAACTGCTGGGTATCGCGGAAGCCTTCGACGGGCAGCGAAGTCTCACAGTCGAGCTGCCATTCGGTGCGGCGGCGGAGGGTAGTGGCGGGAATTTTGGAATAGCCGGGGGTGTTCGGCGTGCAGATGGGTCGGCCGTTGTTCCGCTGAGAACTCGGCCCGCCCGAGGTGATGGGGGGCACCACATGATGCAGCCGCGTGGAGATCACCGGCATCATCTGCTTGTGGGCGAAACTGAACAGCGTCCGCAAGGGCTCGATCAGCTTGTCCGCCTGAAATACGGGGTACGCACCCTCCGCACCCAGCAGGTCGCGCTGCGTGTTGAGGTCCAGAATCACCGGTCCGGGTATGTTCCACATGGCTCGCACCCGCATCCTTAAAAGCGGCGGCCCACACATTGAACGGGCGGCATCCAAACCACCCCTGCAGGGTACATCGTCACAAACGACAGATAACTATATGCATCCTCCACAGACCGTTGGCGAAAATTCAAAAAAATCACGCCACCGCCCGCACGAACGCACCCACCGCAACGTTTCCTCATAACCCTTTTTATTTCACCCGTTTAGGGTATATTTCGTCGGCCGACTCCAGACCCTTTCCAAGGCCGCCGCACCATGCGTTTCCGCCACCTTCTTCCCGTGCTTACCCTGTTCCTCGCTGCCTGCTCACAAACCGACCACTCCCCGGCAGCGCAAGCGGTCATCTCTATCGAGAGCCGCTTTTTGGTCTTTCCGACCCCGGCCTACGTGAGACTGGCGGCAGAAGCCCCGCAATTTTTCTCCCCCCCCGCCACTCCCTCAGCCCGTCCGGTTGTCGACAATTACGAGCTCTCCCTGCTGCTCCAGAAGATTGGAAGCGACGCTCGCACCACCACGATCACCGCTCCGCGTGCGGCGATCCCCAACCACCACACCGGCACCATCCCCTATCCCACCACCGATACCCACGGCCAACCCGCCGAACTCCTCGTGCTCCTCCGGCCGATGCTGATCGTCCCCCAACCCGCCGACCCAGGAGCCCCCCGCCCGAAAGCCGACCCCCCCATTGCCGGCACCGCTGCCGCGTCGCAACGTTCCAGATGAGCGGCTCACCCCCCGCCGCCGCTCGCTGACAGGCGCCCCCCAAAACCCCCCAGCCAGTTGCGCCGGAACCCCATCGCCGACAGCACCCCGTGCCACACCCACCCATACCATCGCGGCGGCCGCACCGTGATGCGCTCGGGTGACCGCCCCAGCGGCCCGGCCCAGATTTCCACCCCCGCACCCCCCCTAGCACACGCCCCACACCGCCGCCGCCACCCCCGCCAGCAACGCCATCACTTCATCGTCGTCCAATCACCGGGCCCTCCTTCATCGCACATAAGCGCAGCACGGTCCCCAAGCCCGCAAAAAATTTTCAATGTGCTTCGCAAATTCCCGCACGCCCGCGCCAACCCAACCAAGAATCGAAAATCGAAAAGGTCACGTCGTCAGCCAGCACGCCGCCCGATGCCGCGGATTCCCGCCCTTTACATCCAGCGGCGGCATCTCGTTCACGCAGCGCGGATCGCGCTGCTCCGAATACAACGGACACCGCGGATGAAACGGACACCCGCTCGGCGGATTGCTCGGGCTCGGCACCTCGCCCCCCAGCACAATCCGATGGCCCCCGCCGCCCGGCTCCGGCTTGGGCACCGCCGACAGAAGCGCCACCGTGTACGGATGCTTGGGATTCCGATACAGCTCCTCCGCATCCGCCAGTTCCACGATCCGCCCCAGGTACATCACCGCGATCCGATCCGAAAAATGCTCCACCACCGCCAGGTTGTGCGCAATGAACAGATACGAAAGCCCGAGTTCCTTCTGCAGATCCGCCAGCAAATTCAGAATCTGCGCCTGGATGCTCACATCCAGCGCGCTCACCGGCTCATCGCACACGATGAACCGCGGCTCCAGGGCCAGCGCCCGCGCAATCCCGATCCGCTGCCGCTGCCCGCCCGAAAATTCATGCGGATACCGGTCCGCCGCCCCCGCCGGCAGCCCCACCCGATCCAGCAATTCCGCCACCCGCTTCCGCGCGCCGCCCCGCTCCACCAGCCGATGCACCAGCATCGGCTCGCTCAAAATGCTCCCCACCGTCATCCGCGGATTCAAACTTCCCACCGGGTCCTGAAACACGATCTGCATCTGCCGCCGCAATCGCCGCAGCTCCTCCCCGTGCAGCGAAAACACATCCACGCCGTCGAACAGCACTCGCCCCTGAATTTCGGTCCCGCCTGTCCAATCGATCAGCCGCAGGATCGTCCGCCCCACCGTCGTCTTCCCGCAGCCCGACTCCCCCACCAGCCCCAGCGTCTCGCCCGCGCCCACCTGAAAGCTCACATCCTCCACCGCCCGCACATACCCCACCACGCGCCGGAAAAATCCCTTGCGAATCGGAAAATACGTCCGCAATTTTTCAACTTGCAACAGAGGAAGGCCAACCTTCCGCGGACCCGATTGCTGCTTTTCGATCGCCTGTGTCATGCCGCTCGTAATGGGTAACCGGCACTGGTAACTGGCTCGGCGGAACAGATCCTCTTCCCGTGCCAATTACGATTTACCAATCACCAATTACCTCCCTTCATCGTTATCATCGCCGCCGCCATCCTGTCAACGGCGTCTCCGCTTGCCCGGTTGACTGTTTTGCCGCGCCCGCTCCACCAACGCGTCCAGTTCCGCCTCCGGCATGCTCTTGAACGCTTCACGACGGCGCCCGCCGCGCGCGATCCACAAATGCGTCCAGCTCGGCTTCCGACATCCCCTTGAATGTCTCCGCGAACGGCCTGGTCAGCTCCTCCCAGCTCCGCTTGCGGGCAAGCCGATCCGCTTCAAGATCCTCCGCCACCAGGTTCCTGAGATATTCCGCCGTGCTCAGACCCATGGCCTTCGCGCGCTTCTTCATCGCTGACAATTGCCGCGCCGGCATCTCCACGCGCGTCGCATGGCTTGCTGTCCGACCCATCGCTTGGACCTCCTTTTGCGTACGTGGCGATTATATCTCGCCACGCTTCTCAAGCCTTCCCCGCTGCCGCTTCCGCGTGCGATTGCCGCCGAAACGCCACCCGCGGCTCCGTCGCCTGCCCCTCCGCATACCCCGGCGCATTCCACGTCGCCACCCAATGCCCCTTTTTCACCTCCCGCAACTCCGGCTGCTCCTTCTCCTCCAGCTCCCGCACCCGCCCCGCGCACTCCGTGCACCGCGCCGCGAACCGGCAGCCCACCGGATACTTCGTCGGGCTCGGCACCATCCCCGGTATCGTGAACAGCCGCCCCACGTTCCCCTCCCCGCGCCGCTCCTGCCCCAGCTTCGGCACGCACGCCAGCAACCCCTTCGTGTACGGATGCAGCGGATTCCGGAACAGCTCATATACGTCCGCATACTCCACGATCTTCCCCGCATACATCACCGCCACCACGTCCGCGTTTTCCGCCACCACCCCCAGGTCGTGCGTGATCAGAAGAATCCCCATCCCCGCCGTCCGCTGCAACTCCCGCATCAATTCCAGAATCTGCGCCTGGATCGTCACATCCAGCGCCGTCGTCGGCTCGTCCGCAATCAGCAGCCCCGGCTCGCACGCCAGCGCCATCGCGATCATCACCCGCTGCTTCATCCCGCCCGACATCTGGTGCGGATACTCGCTCAGCCGGCGCCGCGGCTCCGATATCCCCACCCGCCGCAGCGCCTCCTCCGCCACGTCATACGCCGCCGACCCATGCTTATCCTGGTGCAGCTCGATCGCCTCCACAATCTGATCGCCCACCGTGAACACCGGATTCAAGCTCGTCATCGGCTCCTGAAAAATCATCGCGATTTCTCCGCCGCGCACCCGCTGCATCTCCTTCTCGCTCAGGTTTAGCAGCTCCCGCCCCTTGTAGCGCACGCTCCCCCCCGCAAAAATCGCCGGTGGCGCACTCAACAACCTCATGATCGACATGCTCGTCACGCTCTTCCCGCACCCCGACTCCCCCACAATCGCCAGCGTCTGATTCCCAAACACCGAAAACGACACCCCATCGACCGCGCGCGCAAGCCCCGCCTCCGTCCGAAAGTACGTCTTCAGGCCCGACACTTCCAAAAGCGCTTGCTCGTCCATGTGCCTTGTAATTAGTAATTGGTAATTAGTAATTGGCTGTCGCCGGAGAACGGGACCCCCAGCAATGCGCCAGCGAATTACCAATTACAAATTACCAATTACCTCCTTTCGCATCTCGTCGCCGTTTCGTGTCTTTCGTGTTTTTCGTGGCCATTTACGTCCCCCATCACTCAATCTTATTCAACCGCGGATCAATCGCATCGCGCAACCCCTCCCCAATGATGTTGTACGCAAACACCGTCAGAAAAATCATCAACCCCGGCGCCAGCGCCAGCCACCACCGGAACACCACCCCCGGATCGCCCGCATCCGCCAGCATCGCTCCCCAGCTCGCCGTCGGCGGCTCCACGCCGATCCCCAGAAAGCTCAGGATCGATTCGCTCACGATATTCCCCGCCACGCCGAACGTGACGCTCACGATCACCGGCGTCAGCCCGTTGGGCAGCATGTGCCGAAACAGAATGTTGCGCAGCGGCAATCCCATCGCCTTCGCCGCCGCCACGTAATCCATCTGGCGAATCCGCAAAAACTCTGCCCGCACGAACCGCGCGATCCCCGTCCACCCCGTCGCCCCGATGATCACCATGATCATGAACAACTGCCGCCCAAACACCGCCACCACCGTGATCAGCAAAAACAGCAGCGGCACCGCCTCCACGATCTCCACGAACCGCATCCCCAGCAAATCCACCTTCCCCACGAAATACCCCATCATCGCCCCGTAAAACGCCCCGATCACCAGCGAAATGATCTCGCTGACAAACCCGATCTCCAGCACCACCCGCGCCCCCCACAGCAGCCGCGCCAACACATCCCGCCCATTCCCGTCCGTCCCCAGCAAGTGGTCGCCGCCCGGCTCCATGAACAGTTTCGCCGCCTCCAGGGGCTCCTGCTGCGCATACCCCCAGCGCAGCGGCGGAAACACCGCGTCGCGCATCTCCGCCTCGTTCCCCTGCTGCCGCACCAACTGGTGATAGTCGCGCGAATCCAGATACTCGTGCTTCCCCACCGCGATCCCAATGCTCGCCACGATCCCCGCCGCCAGCAGAATCCCCGTCCCCATCCAATGCCGATAGCGCCGCCGCTCCTCCTCCTCCGCGCTCAACCCCCCCCGCCCCCCCCTTCCCGTCCGCAGCGTCCACCGCAACAGCCCATACCCCACCGCCACGCCTCCCCACGCCAGCCAGATCCAATCCACCCGCGTCAAATCCCTGAACAGCGGCCACTCCCGCACCCACACCGGCGGCAGCGGATTGCCCGCGGCGTCCACCGGAAAATGCTTCATCACCGCCGTGTAAGGCGCATCGTTCGCCAGAAATGGCACCACCACCGTCAACAACAAAATCAGCACCACCCACCCCGTCGCGATCCGATTCAAGAGCCCGCGCCAATACGCCCGCCCCACCACCGCCCAGAACGTCTGCCGCCCCTCCCGGTTCTCCCCCCCGCCCTCCTGCTTCGCCGGCGGAAGCGCGGCCTCCGGACCTACCACATCCCCTCTTGCCAACGGCTGCAGCTCACTCATACGACACCCGCGGATCCGCAAGCGCGTAAGCAATGTCCGTGATCAACAGGCAAATCAGCGAGATCACTCCACCGATCAGCGCCACCCCCTGCACGATCGGCAGGTCCCGCGCCGTCGTCGCCGTCACCAGCAAATCTCCCATCCCCTTGATCGAGAAAATCCGCTCCACCACCACCGAGCCCCCCAGCAGCGACGGAATGATCCCCGCCGACGCCGTGATCATCGGCAGCAGGCTGTTCCGAAACACGTGCCGCAGCATCACCACGCGTCCCGAATTCCCTTTCGCCCGCGCCGTCCGCACGTAGTCCAGCCCCAGGTTGTCCAAAATCGCCGCGCGTTGCAGCTTCGAGAGATACGCGAACCCCCCCAGCGTCAGCGCCGTCACCGGCAGCACCATGTGCCACAGAAAATCGCACGCATACTCCACAGAGGTCATCCACTCCGTGTTCGTCGCATGCGACCCCGCCACCGGAAACCATCCGAGATAATGCGTATTCCCGAGATACGCCAGCAGCAAATCCCCTACCCAGATGATCGGCAGCGAAAACAGCGCCAGCGTCACGAAACTCCACACCACGTCAAACGTCTTCCCCCGCCGCACCGACGCCAGCATCCCCCCCGGTATCGCAATCAGGTACACGATGAACGTCGATATCAGATTCATCACGATCGTCACCGGCGCCCGCTCTTTGATCAGCGCCCACACACTTTCGTTGTATTGGATCGACGTCCCCAGGTTCCCGCGCACCGAATCCCACAGCCACAACCCGTACTGCTCCGGCAGCGGCTTGTCCAGGTGCAGCCGCTCCTTCATCCGCTGCTCCATCGCCTCCCGCGCCTGCTTGGCCATCTCGCCCGTCTCGCCGCCCCCCGTCGTCAGCCCCGGCGCCATCCGCACCAGCACGAACAGCAGCAGCGTCATGCCGATCAACGTCGGCACCATCAGCACAATCCGCCGCAAAATATAACTCAGCACTCACCACCCCCCGCACACCCGTGCCGCTTCTCTATCTCGCGTTTTGAGTTTTGCGTCGTGCATTTTCTCATCGGTACTTCTGATCCGCCGCCGGCACATACCAATCCAACGGCGCCAGCCCCGTCGGATACGGCTCCGTATTCTTGAACCGCTTCTGGATGAACGCGTCATCCTCTTCCGAATACAACCACGTGTACGGCTGCTCGTCATACACGATCTTCTGAAATTGGTGCCAAATCTCCATCCGCTTGTCCTCGTCCATCGTCTTTTCCCCCTCCAAAATCAGCTTGTCCGCCTCCGCGTTGCGAAAGCCCACGTAATTGCTCCCTTTGTCCGCGATGCTCTCGCTCGACCAGATCTGCTTCGGATCGCTTTCCGGTGTCCCCCCACCCCACCCCGCCAGCGCGGCGTCAAAATTCCGATTGTCCAACCGCTCCAGCAGCACCGCCGATTCCCACGGCGTCAGCCGCACCCGTATGCCCGCCTGCTTGAGCTGCTGCTGCACGTACGTCGCAATTTGCTCCCGAATCGGAACCCCCGTCCGCAACGACAGATCAAACTCAAACTTCACTCCGTCCCGCTCCAGCACGCCGTCCGATCCCATCTTCCACCCCGCCGCCGCCAGTTTCGCCTTCGCCGCCGCCGGATCGTATGGCAACGGCTTGATCGACGGATCGTTCTGCTTCGACAGCGGATTGAAGGGCCCCGTCATCTCCACCCCGAAGCCTTTCATCATCTGGCTGATGATCGCCTTCCGATCGATCAGCATCGTCAACGCCTGCCGCGTCTCCTTGTCCTTGAACATCGGCTTGGCGCAGTTCCACCCGATGTACATGTACATCGCCGACGGCTCATCGAACTTATACGCCTGGAACTTCCCCGCATATGCCGGGTCTCGCGTGTATTTCAGATAAATCTCCGGATCTGGCTGGATCGGTTCTCCCAAATAATCCAAATCACCCTTGAAAAAGCTCTCCACCTGCGCTTCCGTATTCCCAATGAACAGATACACCAGCCGATCGAACGTCGGCCGATCCCCCCAATACTTATCATTCCGCACGAACACCAGCTTTTGCCCCCGATCCCACCGATCTAACTTATACGGTCCGCTCCCCACCAGCACCGCCGACATCTTGTTAAAATCCTCCCCCTTCTCGAATTTGTACACATGCTCCGGAATCACGCTCAGCCCCCCAACGAACGTCAGCGCCAAAAAGTAGGGCTGCTTCATTGTGAATTCCACCGTCCGGTCGTCCACCTTCCGGCATCCTTCGATCTTGTCGTAATACGCCCGCAACGGCGCCGCATCCACATCCTTGTTCATGATCGTGTTGTAAGAAAACAGCACGTCATCCGCGGTCATCGGCACGCCATCGCTGAAGCACACGCCGTTCCGCAAATGAAACGTCAGCTTCAATCCGTCCGCGCTGATCCGGTACCAATCCGCCAGATACGGATACCACTCCATCGTCTGTGGATCCTGCCCCACCAGCGTCTCCAGCACCGGTCCTGACGCCATCTGACCCGCCATGTCATTCGCGATGAACGGGGTCACCCGCTGCGGTTCCATCCCCAGATTCTGCACCAGCCAATCCCCGTACGCATAATCCGGCCGCTTGTCCGGCTGCCGCGGCGAATCCGGAACCTCCGGGCAATACACATACTGGCTCCCATCCGCTTCCTTCCGCCGGATCACCCCCGCCACCTGCGTGCTCGCCTGCGTCCCCGCCTCCGTGCTCGCTACCCCCGTCCCCCCGTTCACCGTCACCCCATTCCGCAGCAGATTCTCCATCCGCCCCAGCGTCGCTAACTGCTGCTTCTGCACGTCCCCAAGCTGCCCCACCGTCTGCTGCAACGCCGTCAGCCGCAACTCCTGGTAGTGAAACATCCACCCCACAAACACCACCGCCCCGATCACCACAATGAACAACAACACGAACACCGCATCTTTGAGCGTGAACCGGCTATCCATACGCACTCCATGCAACCCCCCCACGCGCTCCATCCTAAAACCCCGCCACCAAAACACAACCTCAAGATGCCCCAGAAACCCCCAACCCAACACCCCCCCATTTGTTATCTGTCATTCCTCTCGTCTCGCGTTCCCCCCTTCCACATTTACCATTCACTATTCACCATTTACTATTCCCCCATGCCTTCCCCCGCCGCCCTCGCCCTCCGACGCTTCTCGCGCCACCCCCCCGCCATCCTTGGCCTCATCATCCTCCTCGCACTGGCCATCGCCTGCTTCGCCTCCATCCCCTGGACCAAATCCGCCTACGCAGACCAGCACCAGCTTCAGCACGTCAAGGAGCCTCCCTCCCGCCAGTTCCCCCTCGGCACCGACGCCCTCGGCCGAGACCTCACCGCCCGTTTCCTCCTCGGCGGCGCCATCTCCCTCTCCATCGGCATCGCCTCCGCACTCATCGCCATACTCATCGGCGCCTCCGTCGGCCTCCTCGCTGGTTACGCCGGCGGCCGCACCGACGCCTTCCTCATGCGCGTCGTCGACGTCATGTACGGCCTGCCCTACATCCTTCTCGTCATCCTCATGCGCGTCTCCTTCGTCGCTCCCCTCGAATCCCTCCTCCGCCATCCCGATCCCCACGGCCACGCCCGATGGCTCTCCGGCGACAACGCCTCGAACTGGGCCAACATCCTCATCCTCCTCATCGGCATCGGCGCCGTCTCCTGGCTCACCATGGCCCGCGTCATCCGCGGCCAGGTCCTCTCCCTCCGCAACCAGCCCTTCGTCGAAGCCGCCCGCGCCCTCGGCCTACCCCCCCACCGCATCCTCCTCCGTCACATCCTCCCCAACCTCCTGGGCACCATCATCGTCTACGGAACACTCACCGTCCCCAACGCCATCCTCTCCGAATCCTTCCTCTCCTTCCTCGGCCTCGGCGTTCAGGACCCCCTTCCCTCCTGGGGAAACCTCGCCGCACAGGGCATCGACGCCATGAACCCCGTCCACACCCGCTGGTGGCTCATCACCTGGCCCTGCCTCGGCCTCTCCCTCGCGCTCCTCTCCCTCAACTTCCTCGGCGACGCCCTCCACGATTCCCTCTCCCCCCGCCGCTCCTGAACCCGCTAAAACGACCCCTCCCCTCGCGCCACGCCCCCCTCCCAATTTCACCAATCAAACCAATACCCCACTTGAACCCCACACGCCCCCCTCACCCCTTATCCGCCGCCTGCGCCGCCTTCCTCTTGTAATAATCAAACTTCGCCTTCCCCCCCACCACCTCCATGTCCACGTCATCCCCAAACTTGTTCGCCAAATCCAGAAAATCCCCCCACTGCTCGCACTCCGCCGCATACTCCAGGTACTGCCCCCGATCGATCCGCACCTGCTTCTCCGGCACCTTCCCCGTCTCCTCGTCCAGCACCTTGTCATACGCCGACTGTATATCCGCCCACACCCGCACATCCTTCATATACGCCGCCTGATCCTCCGACAACGCCCGCAATTCCCGGTGCGCCTCCACCAATATCAGCGGTATCCGGCTCACCCCCGACCCATGCTCCGCGCACTCCCTCCCAAACGCCAGGCACTCCTCCGCCGACCCATACCACTGCGGCAACAGATAATTCAGCTTTGCCTCGCACGCCGTGAAATTATTCGGATTCGCATTCATCGCCCGCGTAAACCATTCCTCCATCTCCTCCCGCGGATATTCCTTCCCCACCGCGATCGTCAGCATCGCCGTCGGACCATCCGCCGCCGCCGGATCCGCCGCCACCGACTGCTTCACATACTTCTCCGCCTGGTCCAGTCGCTGATTGAACCGCTGCCACCCCCCATCCGTCACCGTGCTCGCCACCCCATTGCCCCGCGCCTCCCACGCCCACCTCGTGTAAAAAGTCGCCGCATACGCCAGCACCTGCGCATTGTTCGGAAACGCTTTGTTGAACGCCGGAAACACCCGGTTGAACGTCGTCGTCCCGTCGTTCTTGTCCAGCCGGTTGCTCACCAGCTCCGCCAGATTCAGCAAATCCGCCGGATACGGCATCCCCGGCTTCTCCGCCGCGATCTTCGGCAACAACCCCATCGCCTCCGTAAACAACCGCTGCGCTTCCCCCGCCGGTACATGCGCCTGCTGCACCGCCTCCGCATTCTCAGGCCAACTCAGCGCCGCCGCGCAACGCAGCAACGCATACATCCGCCGATCCTCCGGATACGCCGCCTTCTCCCACAATTTCTCGCACTTCACCGTCGCCGCCGCCGCCTTCTCCCGTGGCCAGTCGTCCGGCATCCGCGATTGGTAGTAATACCACACCAACGCATCCTCGCTCCCCGCATCCACCGCCGCCTTCGCCAACGCAAACGCATCCTCTGGCTTGTCGATAATCTCCTTCAACGCTTTCGCCCCCAGAACATCCCCCTGCGACCCGTCATGCTTCCCCGCGCCATACACCGCCGGCCCCGACCGCTCATACCACGCCCGCATCGCCGACTCCAACGCCTTCGACTTCTCCTCCCGCACCCGCTCGTGCAGCTTCACCAGCCCCTCCCCCAGCGCCGCCTTCGCCCGCGCCGGCGTCCCATTGTCCATCCACGCGTCATACAGCGGCCCCAACGCCTTCGATGGCAACCCCGCCACATCCCCTGCCCCCGCCTCCCCACGCGCCAGTTTCCCCACAAACGCTTCCCGATCAAACCCCCCATTCCCCCCCGCCGCCTGCCCCCACGCCGCCCCCGCGCAAGCCACCGCCATCACCGCCGCCACCGGCCACGCAACAAACCGCCTCATCAGCAAACCTCCTCCAAAAAAATGACCACCCCCCCTCCTCCAAGTCTCCCCGCCCACCCCAAACAACGCAAGCTTCCCCCACGAGGAGATACACGCCATGACTGGAAAACGAATTCAGCACACCGGAAGATACGCGGTAGCACCCCCGCAATGCATTGAAGTCATCGCCACAGAACAAAGTCATTTGTCCTGGCAAGGTCCAACGATGAGCCCCCGCGCCAACTCCTGGTTCGTCGCAGCCTCGATCGCCGTCCTCATTCTTGCGGCCCTCCTTTCGCGCATCACCGAACCCGGCGTTCGCGTCGAAAAAAGAATGCTCACGCCCAACACGCCCGCCCTTCGAATCTTCCCCGCAACGCCCGGCCCGCATCCCATCGCCCTGCTCGCTCACGGCAATGGCGGCTCCAAAGAAATGCTCTTTCGTTTCGCCGAGGCCCTCGCCGCCGCCGGTTTCGATTGCTATTCGGTCGATCAGGCCGGCTACGGCGAATCCCCGCAACCCTGCTCCCGCACCACCGTCCACCTCAATTTCGTCGACGCCGAGCGCGCCCTCGGACCCGTCGATGTCTTCGTCGGTCATTCCATGGGCGGTGGAACCGGCTCCTGGAGCGTGCGCGAAGCAGGATTTCGCCCCAAGCTTTTCATCGGCGTCGGCTACCCCGCCGATTTGAACGATCACGGGTCGCCATTGCTCCTGGCCGGCTTCTTTGACCCATTCTTCCGACCCGCCCAGCTCCGTGCGGTGCCCCACGCGCACGTCGTGATTTCTCCCTGGTGCGAACACATCCTCGAAGTCGACGATCCACTTCTCGTAAGCGCCGCCGTCGAAGCCGCCTGCGCCACCGTTGGCAAACCAGTTCCCCCCGCTCCGACCGCCTGGCGCTGGCGCGTCGCAGGTCTCCTGCTGGCAATCGCAGCCGCCTCAGTCCTCATGCTTCGCCTCCCCGAACTCCACCCCCGCCTCGCCCGCATGCGCCAATTCATCGTGCCCGCCATCCTGCTGATCGCCCTCGGCCTGACCCTCGGTCCCTGGATCGGCGTCACGCCGCAACTCCGCCGCATCCCCCAGCAACTCCTCCTGCTCCCGATCATCTGGCTGGCCCTCGCCGGCCTGGGCAAGCTGCGGCTTCCCCGTTGGTGCCTCGCCCTGGGCTCGGCGATCCTCGCGCTCGCCTGCTTCGCAGTCGCCCACTACTTCGCCCTTCCCCAATTCGAAAACGCCTTCTTTCTCGCCTACACCCTCTTTTGCACCCTCGCGATCACCACCCTCTTGCTCCTGCCCAGCGCCCTCGTCGGCCAAATCGCCAGCCGTGGCGGCTCGCGACGCGACGGCGACATCGCCATGGCCATCTTCGCCGCCTTCGTCATCGGCCAATTCATGCCCCTGTTCTATTGAAGCGCCGCCAAAATAATTCTGCGCGATACGCACACGCCCCGCTTCCTGCTATATTCCAGACCTATGGGACGCCAATGGCTACACGCAAAACGACTCGTCGCCGGACTTAAAAAGTCCAAGACCAACACCAAGCTGGTCCGCGAAATCACCATCGCCGCCAAAATGGGCGATGCCGACCCCGCCATGAACGCCCGCCTTTTCGCCGCCGTCGAAAAAGCCAAAAAAGAAAGTGTCCCCAAAGACGCCATCCAGCGCGCCATCAACAAAGGCGCCGGCATCGGTGGCGAAAAAATCGTCATGGAGCACGTCGTCTACGAAGGCCGCGCCCCCCACAACGTCCCCGTCATCGTCGAAGTCTACACTGACAACCCCCAGCGCACCGCCCCCGAAATCCGCGTCCTCTTCCGCAAAGGCCAGCTCGCCTCCTCCGGCGCCAACAAGTTCGTCTTCGAAAACGTCGGCCTCGTCGAAGCCTACCACCCAGGAGGGGCCGACCAATCCCTCGACCTCGAAGCCGTCGCCATCGAAGCCGGCGCCAACGATGTCGAACCCCTCACCCACGAACAGGAAGACAGCATCCCCAAGGACGCCGCCGGCGCCAAATTCATCTGCGAACGCACTGACGTCGCCACCGTCACCCACTGGCTCTCCGCCAACGGCTGGACCGTCATCACCAGCGAAATCGGCTACATCCCAAAAATCTTCCCCGAACTCACCGACGACGAGCGTCACGAAGTCGGCGAATTCCTCCAGGCCCTCGAAGAAAACGACGACGTCCACCGCGTCTGGGCCGCCGTGAAGTAACAACCCATTTCCAAAGTGGCATGGGCATCCTGCCCATGTTCGGACAACACTGTTTTTCCGATCGGGAACATTCGCGCGAGGCCAAGGCCACGATTTTACCTGATCTTTACCTCGCGAATATCCCCCCTTGCCCCAAAGGGGCCCGCGTCAATAGCCCGGGGTGACCGAAGGGAACCCCGGGTAAATGGCACGACAAAAACTGCCTAGCCCCAAAGGGGCGCTCGAAGGCTTCCGTTCCCGCAAGACTTGTCTCCTTGTCTCCTTCCCCTCGTCCCCTCGTCCCCGCCACTTCGCCCCCCACCCCCGCCCCGCTATACTGACCCCCAGGCAACGGTCTGCCCGCCACCCCATGCAGCGACGGAGCGCTCGTGCCCCTCGAATTCCTCCAACCTTCCCTCACCCCCCAGGGAATCCTCGCCCTCCTCTCCCCCCCCGTTCGCGCCTGGTGGACCGCCAAATTCCCTTCCCTCTCCGCCCCCCAATCCCTCGCCATCCCCGCCATTCACGCTGGCAAAAATGTCCTCGTCTGCGCCCCCACCGGCACCGGCAAAACCCTCTGCGCCTTCATCGCCATCCTCGACGACCTCCTCCGCCGACACGCCGTCAACGCCCTCCCCGACGCCATCGACACCCTCTACATCTCCCCCCTCCGCGCTCTCGGCTCCGACATCCAAAAGAACCTCACCACCCCCCTTTCCGAAATCTCCAGCAACCCACCACTCCGCGTCGCCCAACGCACCGGCGACACCCCCGCAAAAGAACGCGCCGCCCTCATACGAACCCCGCCCCACATCCTCATCACCACCCCCGAATCCCTCGCCCTCTGCCTCGCCGCTCCCCGCACGCGCGACCTCCTCCGCTCCGTCCGCCGCATCATCATCGACGAACTCCACGCCCTCGCCCCCAACAAACGCGGCACCGACCTCGCCCTCTCCCTCGAACGGTTGTCGAACCTCGTTAAAGAATCGGGGGGGGGGGACCCCCAACGCATCGGCCTCTCCGCCACCATCGCCCCCCTCGACCGCCTCGCCCACTTCCTCGTCGGAAATCTCCCCGACGCAACGCCCCGCCCCTGCGCCATCGCCGACGCCTCCTTCCCCCGCCCCCTCGATCTCTCCATCGCCTCCCCGTTCGCTAAATCCAACACCCCCTTCCTCACCACCGCCCAAATCAACCGGCACGTCTACGACCTCCTCGAATCCACCATCCGCCGGCACCGCACCACCCTCATCTTCACCAACCTCCGCGCCGCCACCGAACGCGTCACCTTCCAGCTCCGCAAACGCTTCGCCGCCAACCCCATCGCCCCTGATGGCTCCAACCCCGCCGACATCATCGCGCCCGCCCACATCGAAGCCCACCACTCCTCCCTCGACCGCGACCTCCGCCTCGACATCGAACGCCGCCTCAAGCTCGGCCAACTCCGCGCCGTCGTCTGCTCCACTTCCCTCGAGCTCGGCATCGACATCGGCACCATCGACCGCGTCGTCCTCCTTAATTCCCCCAAAGGCGTGGCCCGCGGACTCCAGCGCGTCGGCCGCTCCGGCCACTCCCTCGACGCCACCGCCAAAGGCACCTTCCTCCCCACTGTCCCCGCCGACCTCCTTGAATCCCTCGTCACCGCCCACGCCATGCGCCATCGCCGCATCGACAAAATCCACATCCCCGAAAATCCCCTCGACGTCCTCGCCCAGCATCTCATCGGCCTCGCCCTCCAGCACAAACCCCGCGGCATCCACACCGACCACGCCTTCGCCCTCATCCGCCGCTCCTACCCCTACCGCACCCTCACGCGCGACCAATTCACCCGCGTCCTCGACTACATCGCCACCCACCAACTCCGCGACACCGCCCACCTCCCCGCCAAACTCTTCCTCGAACCTTCAGGCCTCCTCCACCCGCTACGCCCCGCCACCGCCGGCCTCTACGCGCAAAACGCCGGCACCATCACCCAGGAAACCCAGGTCCACGTCCGCCTCCACAACGGCGGTCCCATCGGCAAAATTGAAGAAGCCTTCGCCCAGATACTCAAGCCCGGTGACCGCTTCGTCCTCGCCGGCCGCTGCGTCCAATTCCACTCCGCCAAGGCCATGTCCCTCTTCGTCACCGAGTGCGCCGGCCAGACGCCCACCATCCCGCGCTGGTACTCCGGTTCCCTCGCCATGGAGCCCGGCCTCGCCGCCCAGATGCGCGACTTCCGCGCAAAAGTCCGCGCCATCGCCCCCGCCGGCGAATCCGCCATCGCCCGCATGCTCGCCCGCCAGTTCGCCGCCGACGCCGCCACCGCCAAGTCCGCCGCCCAGTTCCTCCACGCCCAGTTCCGCTACGCCGACATCCCATCGGATGACGAGCTCCTCGTCGAACGCGTCCCCGACGACGATGCGGTCGTTCTGGTCTTCCACACCATGGTCGGCCGCGCCGCCAACGAAGCCCTCGCCCGGGCCGTCGCCTTCCGCATTCATCAGCGCTTCGGCCGCCCCACTTCCGCCGAGGACCCCGTGTGGGGAGGAGCCGGCCACAACGCCACCGTCGTCATCGACGACTACGCCTTCGCCGTCTGGATTTCCAACTCCTCCGCCGCCCGCCGCGCCGACCGCACCCTCATCCGCTCGCTCCTTTCCCCCGCCCACTTCGACGAAGACCTCGCCGCCGCCATCGACGCCTCCGAACTTTTCCGCGCCCAGTTCCGCTACACCGCCATCCGCGCCCACGCCCTCCTGCAAAACAAGTTCGGCCGCCGCCGCTTCATCGGCCAGCTCCAGTCCTACGCCACCCGCCTCCACGACACCCTGCGCGAACATCATCCCGATCACCTGCTGCTGGAAGAAACCCGCCGCACCATCACCCAGGACCTCCTCAACGCCCCCGCCGCCAAAGAGTTTCTCGCCGCCCTCGCCGCCACCTCCCTTCGCCTCCTCGATCTCCCCTCCCCCTCCCCCTTCGCCTTCGGCCTCTTCGCCGCCGGCGCAACCAGGCGCGACACCCTCCAACTCGCCGACACCGCCGACTTCCTCCTCGCCATGTACCAGCAAGTCCAGCGCCGCCTCGCCAGCGAAACCGTCCCCGCCGCAGCCCCCGCCTCACTGTTTTCCTGACCCCGCCCCGCCGGCCCCATTTCCCCCGCCCGGAGCGGTCGCCGCCGCAGAACTTGCCACCGGCGCCCCGCCTCCGCCCCCCCCACCCCCCCCGCCGCCGCGCGGCGTCCGCGGCGAGGGCGGCGCATGCCCCGCCGAATCGGTCTTGCCGAAGATCATCTTCCCGGCATTCGTCTGGAGCGCATTGGTGACCGTGATCTCGATATCCTGCCCCACCTTGTCCCGCGCACCGTCCACGACCACCATCGTGCCGTCCTCGAGATACCCCACGCCCTGCGTCGGCCCCTCGCCCGGCCGCACGATCCGCAGCTTCATCGTCTCGCCAGGCAGCGCCACCGGCTTGAGCGCATCGGCGATCGAATTGATGTTGATCACCGTCACCCCGCGCAGGCTGGCCACTTTGTTCAGGTTGAAATCGTTGGTGACAATCCGCGCGTTTTCCTGCTGCGCCAGCGCCACCAGCTTGTGGTCCACCCCTTCCGCCTCCGCCGCCGTATCCGTCAACGTCCCCTCCCAGAACCGCAGTTCCAGCTTCGGCATCGCCTTGAGCTTTTCGAGAATGTCCAGCCCCCGCCGCCCGCGCGAGCGCTTGAGCTTGTCGGACGAGTCCGCCACCACCTGCAACTCGTTGAGCACGAACCGCGGCACGATCACCGGCGCTTCAAACAAGCCCGTCGTCGCCATGTCCGCGATCCGCCCGTCGATGATCACCGACGTATCCAGAATCATCGGCCGCGGCCCGCGCGTGGCCCGTGCAAATTCCACGTACGGAATAATGAACCGAAAATCATCTTTCGTCTGGAGGATAAACGACACCGTCAGATAGCAGCACATCAGGCCCAGCAGCACCTTCGTGCCTTCGATCAGCGGCGAATAATTGGCGCGCAGTTCATCCGAAAGAAAAATCCGCGTGGCCGAGTCAATCAAATAGGACAGCCCCACCGACACAATGACGCCGACCAGCAATCCGAAAAACAAGCCCGAGAGCGCCGCCAGGTTTTTCCTGCGAACCAGCAGGTCCATCGTGATGATCAAAAACGCGATCACCACCGCCGAAACCATCATCATGTACGGCACCGAATTGAACGGCTGCTGCTCGCCCGCGTCCGCCGCCGGCGACTTCTGCACGACCGGATGCGTGGTCGATCCCGCCATCGTCGCCGGGTGCGGGCGCTGGACGATTTCCGGCTGCGGGCCGACCGCACCGCCGGGCCCCGCCGGCACGTAGGTGAGCGTCGCCCACAGATAGGCCGTCGCCACGATGGAAACCAGTATGATGAACATGATGCGAATGATGTGGATCATGGACGCCCCGTGAGACCAAGGACACCGGCGGGCATTATAATCGTTTGTTCGCCGGCGCGTGGTCCGGCCCCTTTCTTATCCTGTGGAGTTGCCGTGGCCGACCGATTCTCCCGCCCCCCGTCCGATCGGCCGCGCGCGCCGCGCCCGCCGCTGCGTCCCCGCGCCGAGGGCGGGAGAGCCGCGCCCTCCGAAGCGGAAGGCCGCATGACCCCGATCAGCCACAGCGGGCCGCTTCCCTGGGTGCAGCTCCGCAATGCCGTTTATCATCCCGCCATCTTCCGCAAGATGGTCGGGCGCACCGATCCGGCGGCGCGCAACGGTGACCTCGTTGCTGTATACGACCGCGACGGCGTGCGGTTCGGCACCGGCCTGCTTTCCACGCAATCGCAGTACGGCCTGCGCATGCTGTCGTTCAATGATGCGCCCCTTGATGAGTCCTTCCTGGAAGAACGCATCGCCGGGGCCGCGCGGCTGCGGCGCGACGTTCTCAAGCTCGACGCCGCCACCGACGCATACCGCCTCGTGCATGCCGAGGGCGATGCCCTGCCCGGACTGATCATCGATCGCCTTGGCGATACGGCCGTTGCGGAGGTGTTCAACTTTCCGATGTTCCGCCGCGCCGACGCCATTCGAGCCGCTGTAAAAAAGGTGCTGGCGGATGTGAACGTCGAGCGCGTGCTGGTGCGGGCGGATGAGCGCGTGCAGCGGGCCGAGGGTTTCGTGATGGAGGGCGATGCGCCCGGACCGGTCGCCGCGCGTCGGGCGGATCGGCAGTCGACGATCATCACGGAAAATGGCGTGCGCTTTCAGATCGACCTGACGCACGGGCACAAAACCGGATTCTTCTGCGATCAGCGCGACAATCGCCTGCGCCTGACGCAGTTCACGCCGGGCGCCGAGGTGCTCGACCTCTGCTGCTATTCCGGCGGCTTTGGCGTGTATGCCGCCACGCTCGGCAAAGCGGCGGCGGTCACCTGCGTCGATCTGGATGAGGATGCCATCGCCTTGGCCCAGCGGAATGCGAACCTCAACAACGTCCCGCGCTCGGTGCTCAGCACCGCGCACTCGGATGTGTTCCCCTACATGCGGCAGCTTCAGGCGAACGCCAGGCAGTTTGATGTGGTGGTTCTCGACCCGCCGAAGTTGATCCCCTCGCGCGAAGAATTCACCGAGGGCCGCGCGAAATACTTCGACCTGAACAAGCTGGCGGTGACGCTCGTGAAGCCGGGCGGGATGCTCCTGACCTGTTCATGCTCGGGGCTGCTGAGTCCGGAGGAATTTTTCTCCGTACTGCGCGGGGCGCCGCGCTCCAGCGGCCGGCGCGTGCAGGTGCTTCAATCGACGGGCCCCGGAGCGGACCATCCGGTGATGACCGAAGCGCCCGAGTCGGCCTACCTCAAATGCCTGTGGTGCCGGATTTGGTGACCTCCGGCGCTGCCAGCCGCCATCGCCGGAGCGCGGCGCGGAATTTCATTGACGCTGGGCGGATGACATCGTGACAATGCAGCGATCGGGCGTTTGCGGCGATTGGAGGTGCGGACATGCGCGACGAGCAAAGCAGTGTGCATCCGGCGGGCGTTGCGGCCGTGCCTGTAGTGGTGGCGGCGATCGGATACGGGATACTTCTTTCCAAAAATGGCGACATGTTGATGTTCTGGAGCGTGGTGGGGATCGGGTTGCTCGTCGTGATGCTGGTGGGGGGATTTCGGTATTACGCGGCGCATCCCGCCGTGGGATTGCTGACGGCCGTCTGTTTGGCGGGGATGTTCCCGCAGTCGCAGGCGGCCATGGCGAGTGATTCGACGCAAATGGTGCTGGGGATATTGAGCGGCGGCATCGGGATGGTGCTGATGATGACCTTCGCGGTGCTGACGGTGGCGGACATGCGAAAGAGCGTGGGCACAGACGAGCGCGTGATGGCCAAAGCGCGGAGAGCCTGACGGCGGCGTGCCGGGCACCGAACGTTACCACCCCGCCATCGCTTTGCGCTCTTTGAGCCATTGCTGAAGCGCAGCGAGCGGCCGCGCGTTGAGGATGTGGGCGGGGGTGGCCCAGGCGCGCCGGGCGGTGAGGATGCCGCAGGGAAGCTCGTCGAAATCGCCGTAGGAATGGGCATCGGTGTCAATGCAGATCGGAACGTTCGCGTTGACCGCCAGGCGCGCGTGCGTGTCGCGCAGATCGAGACGGTGCGTGTTGGCGTTGATCTCCAACGCGATGCCGTTGCGGGCGGCGGCGAAAATGACTTTTTCCATGTCCGGCTCGATCCCCCGGCGCGAAGGAATCAGCCGGCCGGTGGGATGGCCGATCACGCACACGTACGGGTTGGCCGCCACGCGCACGAGACGCTGCGTGGCCTGTTCCGATTCCTGCGACAGTGCGGCGTGCGGCGAAGCGACCACCCAGTCGAGCTTGGCCAGAAGGTCGTCTTCATAGTCCAGCGAGCCATCCGCGAGAATGTCGACCTCGGAACCCGCGAGCAGCAAAAAACCAGATTTGAGAACTTCTCCGGCGACCGCATGAACTTTTTCGATATGCTCGAGCAGGCGCTCTGCCTTGAGGCCATTCGCCTGGAACTGCGACTTGGAATGGTCGGTGATCGCCAGGTACTCGAACCCCCGGCGTTTGGCTTCGGTGACCATTTCTTCAATCGTGTGCGAACCGTCGGAGGCGACCGTGTGCGTGTGCAGATCTCCGCGAATGCGATCGATGGTCACGAGGTCGAAGGAATTGCCCACCGCCGATGGCTCATTGCCGCTTGAAAAAAGTCTGGCGGCTTCTTCGATTTCATGGGTGTCTTCGCGCAGCTCCGGCGGAATCCAGGCCAGACCCAGGGCGTTGTAAATTTGCTCTTCCGTTTCGGAGGGCAGCGGCGTTTCCGTCTTGTCGGGATTGACCCTGCTCAGCGCGAATTCGTTGAGCGTGTAGCCTTTTTTCAAGGCGAGCTGGCGGAGCTTGACGTTGTGGTGCTGGCTGCCGGTGAAGTATTGAAGGGCCGCGCCCCACGATTTCGGCGGCACGGTGCGCACATCCACCTGCACGCCGTGGCCGGTGAGGATGGAAGTCTTGGAGAGCCCGGCCTGAATGACGCTTGCCGTGAAGGTGTGCTTCGTGACGGCGTCGGAAATGGCCTGCGCGTGCTGGGGCTCGGCGGCGACGGCGATGTCGATGTCCCCGATGGTTTCCTTTCCACGGCGCAAGGATCCGCAGTAAGCGACCTTCTGCACGCCGGGAATGTCGCGCAGGTAATCGACCAGCGTTCGAGCGAGCGGCAGCGCCTCGCCGAGGCGGATGCGTCCCGCGGAGGTGGCGACGTGGTCGAGGTTGGCGCGGATTTTTTTGAGTTTCTTTTCGCCCAGGCCGGAAAGATGCAGGAGCGAGCCGTTGTCGATTCTCGTTTTGAGCTCGTCGATCGTCGTGATGCCGGCCTCTTTCCAGAGGAGGGCGGCGGTCTTCGGGCCGAGCGACGGGATGTGGGTCATTTCGAGCACCCCGGCCGGCACCTGGGCGAGCGTGTCCTCGAACTCCGCGATTTTTCCGGTGGAGAGGTACTCAGCGATGCGCTGCGCGGAGGACTTGCCGATGCCCGGAAGCGATTGCATTTCCTTCGCCGAGAGCTTTTCAACGGCATGCGGAAGCTCCGAGAGAACGCGCGCGATTTTGCGATACGCGAGGATGCGAAAGGAATCGCCGTCGAGAAGCGCCAGGACATCCGCGGTGCGTTGGAAAAGCGAGGCAATTTCAAGGTTTTTCATGGAACTCACATCGCCGTGAAAGTCTTTAGAAAAAAACGCAGACACGACCACAAGGTGAGGGGGATGCGTCGCTCTCCTTGTCCCCTTGTCTCCTTGTCTCCTTGTCTCCGCGTCTCCGTATCCGGGCCACCGATGATAGAGCCGCAAGCCAAATTGTTACAATGGGGCGATGAGCATGGAGCAGATACGCAGTTACTGGCCGACATGGCCGCTGCCGGTGCGCCAGGAGGTGGCGATCACCAGCGGCCACGCGTGCGGTTATCTGGCCGGGCGACAGGCGCGCTTCCGCGCGTTCCAGGTGGAACGTATGGCCGGCAGCGAATATCAGAAATGGATGGATGCGGGATTCCGGCGCAGCGGAGCGGTCGTCTATCAGCCCATGTGTCCAGGCTGCCGGGCGTGCAGGCCCCTGCGCGTCCCGGTGGGGCGGCTGGCGATGAGCAAAAGCCAGCGGCGCGTGATGCGGCGGAATCGAGACCTGCAGGTGCGCGTCGGCGTGCCCCGGCCGACCACCGAGAAGTGGGAGCTCTACGACCGCTATCAGCGCGAGTGGCATGATGGCAAGCAGGCCGGCGACGTGATGGCGTACGTGAATTTTCTGTATCAGTCGCCCGTCGAAACGGTGGAGTTCGAATACCGCGATTTGGGCGGCAAGCTCCTGGGGATAGGAATCTGCGACCTCTGCGAAACGAGCGTCAGCAGCATGTATTTTTACTTCGAGCCCCGCGAAGCAAAACGCTCGCTGGGAACGTTTTCGGCGCTTTACGAAATCCTCTGGGCCAAGGAAATGAAAATCCCCTACTGGTACGCCGGCTTCTGGGTCAACGGCTGCGACAAAATGGAATACAAAACCCGCTTCCGCCCCTGCGAGCTCCTCGGAACCGACGGCATCTGGCGCGAAACCGCGGAGCCAAACACCCCCTCTCCAAAAGGAGCCGGCCCCGCGCCGGTAGGCGGCATCCGTCCATGAATTCCCACCCTCCCCGCCACGCCTCCGCAAAAACACACAAGGCCCTGCACATCCGCAAGGCCGTGTGACGCGAGGGCGACGGGGCTCGAACCCGCAACCACCGGATCGACAATCCGGTACTCTAACCAATTGAGCTACGCCCCCGGTTGCGAGACCCACTTTTTACTCCCCGCGCCCCCCAAGTGTCAAGCGACCCGCTTTCTTCGATCGCTCATGCAAATTTCAGAGGCAAGCCGCCTATTCTCCCAGCGCCTTCGTGCCCTTCACCCCTTCATCCCGTCGTGTTTAAGTCTGGACTCTCGAGCCTGCCCGTTGCCCTGCCCCGTCGCCACCGCCCCCGGTGGCAAAAACCGCCTCCCCCCGTTATCGTAGTCCCTCCCGCTCCATCCCCTTCGAGGTCCCAGTGACACATCCCTCCGCCCCCTCCTCACATGCCGGACCGCCCGCCAACGAAGGCCCCACCGCCGTTGGATTGCTCGCACTCGTCCTCGCCTGGCTCGTCCCCGGCCTCGGCCACATCCTCATCGGCCAGAAGGCCCGCGGCATCGTCTTCGCCCTCACCATCCACATCCTCTTCTTCGGTGGCATGCTCATCGGCGGCATGCGCGCCATCAATCCCCCCGAGCAGGCCATCTGGACCTACACCCAGATGCTCGCCGGCTGGCCCATGCTCCTCGCCGACCGCCTCCAGCGCGATGCCGCCGCACAGCAGCCCCACATCGACCGCGAGTACGAATCCGACCGCCCGCCCCTGGGAACCACCCCCCAGGAACAGCAGGACAGCTCCAAACGCCGCATCGATTACGCCACCACCGAATTCAAGAAGTTCCCCTCCCTTACCTATCACCCCAAAATCCAGGACATCGGCGCCGTCTACTGCGGCATCGCCGGCATGCTCAACCTCCTCGTCCTCTTCGATGTCCTCCTCCGCATCACCGGCTCTCAACGCGAGCTCCCCCCAGGCAAACGCGCCGCCTTCGACACCGACGAACCCTCTTCCCCCGCCCCCGCCTCCAACTCCGCACGAGGTGCCGCGTGATCCTCGCCTTCACCCCCTTCGTCGATCCCCTTTCCGCACTCCTGCCCCACATGGATGGCTACTGGCTCTGGCTCGTCATCCCCCTCGTCGTCGCCATCAGCGTCATCTACAAAGGCACTCGCCTCGACAACCTCCGCAGGCTCCCCGGCCAGGTCTTCATCATGTCCTTCCAGATACTCGTCGTCATGGTCGCCGCCGCCTTCCTCCTCGACCTCTTCTACGCCCTGATGGTCCACGCCGCCTGAACCCCCCTCGTCCCTCCCCCTCCCAATTGAACCCATCGAACCACTACCCCAATTGAACCCGCCGCCCCCCGTGGCCAATTCCCCTTTAGTACTACTACCGCGCCAATTCTTCGGGCCGCAACAAGATTTTTAGATCACACTTTCGTGCTTTTGGTGCCTTTCGTGGCCAATTTACGTCGTCGTGGGGGGGAGGGGAAACGTCGTCGTCGTCCCTCCGTGCCTTCCGTGTGCTCCGTGGTTTTTTGACTGCAGCCTCGCCGCGCCAAGCCTTTCGTGGCCATTCACCGTCAAGCCGCCACCTTCCGCGCCCGCAAAAACCTCCCCACAAACGGCACATCCCCCACCTCCGGCATCCCCATCAACTTCGCCAGCCCCAGATAAATCCCCGCGCTCACCACAATTAGCGCCGGCAACTTCACCCCCGCCGTCAGCAACCGCGGCATCACCCCCACCAGGCGCCCCCCCTCCCACGGCATCGGTATCGCCGCGATCGCCAGCCCCACCCCCGCCATTACCAGCGTCGCCCCCAGCTCCCGCAGCACATTGCCCATCAATCGCTTCACCCCCAGCGGCCCCAATCGCTTCCGCAAAATCGCCAGCAGAATCGCACTCTGCATGATCGCCGCAATCGTCGTCGATAACGCAATCCCCCCCTCCCGCAGCGGCCAGATCAACGTCAGGTTCAACCCGAAATTCAGCACGATCATCGCCAGCGCCACCTTCGTCGGCGTCTTGGTGTCCTTGAGCACGAAAAACACCCGCGTGATCACCATCTGCGCCTCGAACGCCCAGATCCCCAGGCAGAAAAAAATCGCCGCCCAATACGCCCGGTTCACATCCGCTTCCGTCACCTGCCCGCCCAGGTACACCACCGTGATCAGCGGCTTGGCCACCAGGATCATCCCGAACGATTCCGGAATCGACAAAAACAGCGTCTTGCCCAGCCCCGTCACCAGCAGCCGTTTCAGTTCATCCACATTCTTATCCGCCGCCGCCTTCGCCATCGGCGGAAAAATCGCGGTCGCCATCGCCACGCCGAAAATCCCCACCGGCAGCAGATAAATCCGCTGCGCCACCGACAACTTCGCCCCCGCCCCCGATTGCATCGCCACCGAAAACACATGCCCCAGCAGCGTGAAATGCGTCGCCCCGCCATGCCCGTCGGATGAAAACCACCACGCAATCTGCGTGTCCATGAACGTGTTGATCTGCACCGCCGAATACCCCAGCGCGATCGGGATCATCGGCACCAGCACCGCCCCCAGCCCCGACTTCGCAAATCCAAACACCGGCCGCAGCGACAGACCGCTCCGCCGCAGCGTCGGAGCCATCATCAGCACCTGCACGAACCCCGCCGCCACCACCGCCAGCGCCACCCAGAACACCCGCTTCTCCACCGGGTATTTCCGTGACATCACCAGCACCGACATCGCCGCCGCCGCCGCCATGAACACGCTCAAAATGATCGGCATCAGCGACTGCGCCGTGAACTTCTCGTGCACCGTCGCTATCGCCCCCATCAACGCCACCACGCACACCATCACGCAGTACGGCAGCATGATCGCGATCATCGCCGCCGCCATCCGGTTCGGCCCCAGCACGCTCGGCGACAACGCGATCGGCACCAGCACCGCCTCCCCCGCCAGCGTCAACGCCGACAGCACCAGCACCAGCAGCGTCAGCGTCGCATTCGCCAATTTCCCCGCCTTCTCCGGGCCCTCCTTGTGCAGCACCTCCGTATACGCCGGCACGAACACCGCCGTCAGCGCCCCCTCCCCGAAAATCCGCCGAAACAAATTCGGAAACTGAAACCCCATCCAGAACGCCGCCCACGTCGTGTCCACCCCGATGAAATACGAGCACGCCTTGTCCCGCACCAGCCCCGCCATGCGCGACACCAGCGTGAGCCCCGACATCAGGTTGGCGTGGCGGACAAACCGATCGGAAGCCATTGCATAACCCGGCGAACACTGTGGACCTGAACGACAGACCGATATTATCGTCACGCCGGCACCGGTTTCCCGACATTAACTGCAGGCCCCCCGCGCCTCGTTTCCGCCGGCCCCCCGCCCCTGTATCCTGTCGAGCACCCCATGCAAAAGCCGCCCCCAATTTCCGCGATCCCGCGCTTCCCCATCACCAGCGGCCTCTGCCTGCTCGCCATCGGCGTCACCATCGCTTGGTGGTCCGGCTGGTCCATCGACTCCCTCGTCTCCGATTCCCCCTTCCTCCTCCGCCAGCCCTGGCGCCTCCTCACCAGTTCCCTCCCCCACGTCAGCATTTTCCACCTCGCCTTCAACATCTATTGGATATGGGTCTTCGGAACCCTCCTCGAGCCCTACTTCGGTACCCCCCGCTACCTCGCCATCGTGATCGTCCTCGCCGCCGTTCCCGATGCCGCCCAGCTCGCCTTCCTCGCCGGAGGCGTCGGTTTGTCCGGCGTCGGTTACGGCCTCTTCGGCCTGCTCTACGTCCTCTCACAACGCGAGCCCCGCTTCAAAGGCGTCATCGACAGCCAGACCGTCATCGCCTTCGTCGTCTGGTTCTTCCTCTGCATCCTCCTCACCGTCACCCACATCCTGCCCGTCGCCAATGTCGCCCATGGCGCGGGTGCCCTCCTCGGCGCCGGCATCGGCTGGATCACCGTATCCCGCGCCAGCGCCAAATCCCTCGCCGCCGTCATCGTCTCCTTCACCTCCGCCCTCCTCCTCGCCCTCGCCCTCTTCTTCCGCCCCTTCGTCAACCTCTCCCCCGACGGCGGCGATTCCTACGCCCAGGCCGGCTACCACGCCCTCGAACGAAAAGACCCCCAGACCGCCCTCGACCTTTACAACCAGGCTCTCTCCTTCCACTACCAGCAGGCCAACTGGTTCTACAACCGCGGCGTCGCCAATGAACGTTTGGCCCACTTCAAGGCCGCCGCCGCCGATTTCCAGCAAGCTGCCCGCCTCGATCCCGCCAACCTCGACTACCGCCGCGTCGCCGACCGCGAACGCGACTTCGCCCAAGAAACCGCTACCGCTCCCTGACCCATTGCGCCCTCCCCCAATCGAACCACTCCCCCAACTGAACCCACAGCCCCTACCCCTTCTCCCCCTCATGCGACTGCAGCGCCCAATGAAACGCCGTATAAAACCCCGAAATCGCCCCCGGCACACCCGCCGCGAAATAATCGATCGGCAACGCCCGCGCGAAAAAAATCGCCGGATGCCCCGGATACGCCATCGCCCCCGTCAACCCCGGATACGCCGACGCATACAAATATCCCACCGCCGCCGTCACCGGCACCGCCGCAAACTGCACCACCGCCGGCACCGTCGGAAACGCCATGTAGCTGCACAGTGTCGATAAGAAAAAGCTCACAAATATCGCGACCACCACCTGCCCCTTCGCCTGCGATTGCAGCAGGATCAACAAAAACAGCATCGCCAGCACCGCATTCACCGCCACCGCCAGCACCCCCGACACCGGCCCCCGCAACTTCCCCGTCCCCAGCGCGCTCGACACCTGCTCCGATACCCCCATCGCCCCGCCGCCCGCCGCCCCCGCCTTCCCCGATGCCAGCCGCCGCGCATGGCTGTCCCGGTCCCCCGTCTCCACCGCCCGCGCCATCATCGCCCCCACCTCCTGCGAATGCCTCGTGATCCACCGCGTGTTGGCAAAAAACTGGTCGTGCAAAAAGCGCGCAAACGCCTCCGCCAATAAAAACAGCACCGTCCAGTGAATGCACTCCACCGCCAGCAGCCGGCACGTCGACCCGTACGTCGCCGCGTCCACCTGCGAATACTTGATGATCGTGAAAATCTTCCCCCCGCGCGCCGACAACGCCACCAGCCCCAGGCTCGCGCACCACAAACCCTGGTGCGGTGAATCCGGATGGCAAATCAACGCGCTGATCCCCGTCGCCACCAGCAATATCACCGCCAGCCCCACCAGCTCCAGCAACGCATGATGCCCCGGCCACACCGTCAGCGACACCCCCGCATAATCCGCCGGCGGCGCCGCAATCCGCCACCCCAACGTCCCAAACAGCACCGCCGATATCCCCACCGCCGCCACATACCGCACACGCCGAAACACCGTCGCCCAGAAACTCTCAGGCATCGGCGCCACCGGTAACGCCGCATCCGCTGCCGATATCGCCGGAGGTCCCGTCATCGATGCAACTCTTCTCAAAACCGCAAAGTCCCCGAGACGCACGCTCACGCCCCGAACCCCCTACACTATCGCAAACCCCCCCCACACGCCACGCCCCACCCCATCTTCCGTCTTTCGTCTTTCCCCCTTCCTGTTTCCTGTTTTGCGTTTTGCGTTTCCCGTCCTCACACCCGCAACTCCTTCCACCTCCCCCGCTTCACCACCCACGTGCAGAACACCGCCCGGTAATTCAAATCCAGCACGATCGCCACCCACACCGCGATCAGCCCCCACCCTACATCCCCCATCCGGTCGAATACCCACATCAGCGGAAACACCACCGCCGTCCGCAATGCGATCCCCGTCAGCGAACACAGCATCGGCGACACCGTGTCCCCAGCCCCCTTCAAACAGCTCGACATCACGATCGACACCGCAAACCCCGGCTGCGCCAGACCCGCCAAAATCAGCGGCGCCGTCCCCGCCAATATCACCCGCGGCGAATCCACCAGCCACCCCAGCATCACCTTCGGAAAGAAAATCATCGGCAACGCCGTCAGCCCCATCGTCAGCACCGTGATCCGGTTCGCCAGCTTCGTCGCATGCAACGCCTCCCCAGGCTTCTTCGCCCCCAGATACTGCCCCACCAGCGCCGAACACGCGATCCCAAACCCAAACCCCGGCAAAAACGCCAGCGACTCAATCCGCAGCGTCGCCGTGTGCGCCGCAATCGTCGTCCCCGAAATCCCAAACGCCGCATCCGTCGGCCCCGTCACCAGGTTCACGATGAACATCTGCCCGCCCCACAAAATGCACCCCTCCGCCCACGACGGTATCCCGATCCGGAACACCCGCCTCAGCAAGTGCGGCCGAATCCGGAAATGCCGCCGCCGCAGATGCAACCCCGACCGCGAATTCAACAGAAAATACAGCGTCGTGAACCCCGCCACCGCAAACGCGCACAGCGTTCCGATCGCATTCCCCTCGATCCCCATCTCTGGCAACCCGAACCACCCGAACGTCAACGCCGGCGACGCCACCCCGTTCACAAAAAATATCGCCGTCGTCACCAGCATCGGCCGCAGCGTGTCCCCCGCACCGCGCAGGCACGCCATCCCCACCTGCCCCAGCGTCTGCATGCAGATCGTGAACGACATGATCCGCAGGTATTCCGTCCCCAGCGTCGCCGCCAGCCCATGCAGCCGGAACAAAAACGCCACCAGGAACGGCGCCAAACTGAAAAACACCACCGCAATCAATACCCCCACCACCAGCGCCCCCGAGCACACCGTCCCCGCCACCCGGTTCGCCAGCCGTGGCCGATTCGCCCCGATCGACCGCGCAATCACCGCCATCGCCCCCGCGTTGAACGCCGCTGTCATCAACCCCGCAAACCACTGCAAATACGTCATCGCCCCCACCGCCGCCGCCGACGCCGCGTGATATTCCGCCGTCTTCCCCGTGTGCCCCGCCACCACCGTGTCCGTAAACCCGATCCCCGCCGACAAAAACTGCTCCACCAGCGTCGGCAACGCCAGCGACAGCAACACCCCCACCGACGCCGCCCGCTCCGCATAATTAAATCGCCCCTTCCCCCCGCGACGCCCCGCCCGTTCCGTCGCCATCCCCATCGCCGGCTGCGGCTGCGCAGCACCCTCCACCCCCGGCTGCACCCCCGCACTATCCGCCGCAGCCTCCTGCAACTCCGGCGCATCAACAATCCGACGCTTCGCCGCCATACCTTCCTACACCAACACTCCCCCCATCATACCCGCCCCACGCGGTGCCACGCTTCTGGCACAGTCACGGGGAGGGCCAGAAGCATGCCACATGCGCCCACACCCTCACATGGCGCCCCGCCCCATTTGTCATTTGTCATTAGACATTTGTCATTTACTAAGCTCAAACGCCCCATGCACCGCCCGCAGCGCCTTCTCCGCATCACTCTTCGCAATGATGCACGAAATCCGTATCTCGCTCGTCGAGATGTTTTGGATGTTCACCTTCTCCCGCGCCAAAGCCCCGAACATCTTCGCCGCCACCCCCGTACTCTGCTTCATCCCCACCCCCACCACGCTCACCTTCGCCAAATCCGTATCAAACGTCGCCGTCCCCCCGCCCAAATCCTTCAATTGCTTCTCCACCACCACCTTCAAATCCGCCACATCCCCATGCTCCACCGTAAAACTGATATTCGCCCCCTCCGGCGTCACCGTCTGAATGATGTCATCCACCACCACGTTCGCATGCCCCACCGCCGAAAAAATGCTCGCCACCACCCCAGGCCGATCCGGTATCCCCTTCAGCGTCACCCGCGTCAAATCCTTCTTCAACGCACACCCGCTCACCACGATATGTTCCATCGCCGGAGTCTCCGCCACAATCATCGTCCCGGGGTCATCCGTCTGCGAATGCCGGACGTGAATCCTCACATTGTACTTCTTCGCAAATTCCACCGCCCGCGTCTGCAAAACGCTCGCCCCCACGCTGCTCAATTCCATCATCTCGTCATAACTGATTTCCCGGATCAGCCGCGCATCGGGCACCACCCGCGGATCCGCCGTGAATATCCCCGCCACATCCGTATAGTTCTCGCACACATCCGCATGCAGCACCGCCCCGATCGCCACCAGCGTCGCATTGCTCCCCCCGCGCCCCAGCGTCGTCACATCCCCCCCCGCCGTGATCCCCTGAAACCCCGCCACAATGACAATCTTCCCCGCATCCAGCTCCTTCAAAATCCGCTCGTGCGCAATCTCCTTCACCCGCGCCTTGGAAAAATTCTCATCCGTGATCAGCCCGATCTGCCCCCCCGTAAACGAAATCGCCTCATGCCCCTGCGCATGCAGCGCCATCGCAATCAACGCAATCGTCACCTGCTCCCCCGTCGCCAGCAACTGATCCATCTCCCGCTTCGGTGGCTGCCCCTTCGTCTCCCCCCACACCTTCCGCGCCAGCTCAATCAATTCATCCGTCGTATGCCCCATCGCACTCACCACCACCACCACCCGATTCCCCGCCTCCTTCGCCCCCACAATCTTCCGCGCCGCCTTATGTATCCGCTCCGGCGTCGCCACCGACGTCCCCCCAAACTTCTGCACCACAATGCCCATGGTTTCTCTCGTCTATTCGTTACCAAGAAGCGTCACAGCTTAGTGGACCGCCCAGCCGTTTGCAAAATTACGGCAATCGATCTCTAATGCGCCTCGCACGACAGAAAGGTTGACAGATGGCGGACATTTTTAACCCCATTTCAATACGGTTCGCCGCTGACGATGATGAGTCTGTGGATGTTTCAATAACGTCCCAATCGTCATACGTTGCTGCGGCCCATCGGTTTGAACTGGACACGATCGTCGGCGAGATAGCGCCGGATGCGACTAAAGACCCTGCATTAACGGTCATGGCGCACATCCCACCGAACGAGGATGGCAGTTATATCTTTGAATTGGCTACATCTCTTCCGTACTACTTGCCGCGCCTCAAAAAGAAGTCTGAATACATATTGAACGTCGATGGCAATACCCTTTTTGTCTGTCTGAGGATGGTACGCTGCTTCGTCGGAGTTGGCCTAGAATCCTCGAGAGACCTGTCCTACCTCCTTATTCATCGACGTGCGTTGCCGCACCTACTTGAGAGCGGATTCAAACATATTCACCCGGTACCGTTGAAAACCTTCATTTCTCGAAGGTTCCACTGTGTTGCGAATTCAGTCGAGGATGGAATTAGATATAACTTCAAGATTTGGCGAGAATCGCTGATCGCTGATATTTCAAAAGTCGTCGATGTGATGCGTGTAACAAAAGAACCGGGAGCGGAGTCCTTGCTGCCTCAACTTGCGCTCGCTTCGTTCCCGGTGTTTTGGGTTGTCGTCGACGGAGGGAATGGCAAAACTGGTGCTTTTCAAATCTCAGGCGATCTAGCGTCCGCGGCCTTTCGATCGCTGTACGATCTGGGGACCGATACCTCCGCTGCAATCGAGAAATTGTTGAAGGAGAAATCTCCAGTACCCGTGCATGAGGAAGCCCTCGCGTTAGCATTGACGTTTACTCACTACGGGCATTTCGACCTCGCCATCGTACAGATCTGTGTTGCATGTGAATCAGTTTTATTTAAGACTTATGCTGCCTTTTTAAGCTCGCGGGGCGTAAGCAAAACAAAGATCGCCGAGAATAAGAAGGAATTGACATTTTCCCAGCTACTAAATCTCCATCTGTTTTCGATGGCCGACATCAACAAGCTTGAAAAGGCGACGGAAATTGTCGGATGGATAAATTGGGCTCGAAAGCATAGGAATGAAGCGGTGCATGGGGGAAAGGTTCAAGGAAATTTGAATGCGGCAGAAGTAAAAAATGCAATCGAAGCGGCTCAAAAGCTTACTAATTTTCTCTTAAACGGGGACGTGGCAGTCGAGAGGGATTTGCCAGCGCTGTCTGAAGTCGATCTATCCGCCGCCGCTCGCAAAGTCCAAGAGAAATTTTGGTTGTCGGATCTGGCGACGTACCGAAAACTGGAAACATGGGGAGCCTCGTTGTTTCTTGCCGCAATTGGCGTGCTGACGCGGGAATTACTCGAATGGACGCGCTCTCACGAGGCCTCAAAAGCGGTTGATGTGCCTAAGCTTTCGTTCATTGCACCCGCGTTGCTCGGAATTATCGCTCTCATATATCTCCGTGTGGTGAACGGTCGTGTCCGCGTCGCTCAAGAACAGGTTCACCTTTTAGGGCAAATTCCTTTGCCCGATAAGAGACCAGGAGCGCTGGGCTGGATATTCGCATTCACTCCTTTAGTGTTCGGCTTTGGCGGTTCACTGGCGCTAACGTACGGCGGGAGTTCCTCGCAGCTGCCACTACTCGTTTTAGCTGTCGTTGCAGCGACGATTGTGGGATGGTTTATTCACTATCAAGTGAGCCACAGTAAATCCAATTTGACCGCGCGGCAGTAGACGCATTCAAAAACGATCCGCAGCGAACAACATTTGGGCCACTACGTCAGCCACCGTCCCTGGTCGATGCTTCGCCCATGCAATGTATGCCGGATTGTCCGCCATTTCCGCCACCAGCGACGGTGGCCCGCTCGCCGCCACGACTGCTGCCGCCGACTGCGCTGCTATCACGCTCCCCCATCCACATCCCTCCCGCCCCCACCGCCCCGCGCATCACCATTACCCGCGTCTTGGCCATCGCCGCTCCTTTCGCCAAAGCCATTCCCGTCACACTCACCATCCCAGCACCCGCCCCCATCGCCGCACTCACCACAGCAGCCAGAACACCCCCTGCACCACATCCTCCGCCTCCCTCCCCGGCCCCACCAGCATCCGCCGCGCCACCCCATGCACCATCCCCACATGCCGCCGCACCAACTCCCCAAACGCCCCCTCGCGCTCCCTCCCACTCCCCGCCATCCACCGCTCCAACAACTCCCGATCCGTCTCCATCAAACCTCCAAACCCACCCCACCCCACCATAGTGTCCACCCCTTCCAATTCGAGACACAAAAAAAAATCTCTCCACCCACCAGCCGGACCCCATCCTCCTTCACCCTACCCCTTCACTCCGGCCTGCTTTTCGCGAAATTCCTCCCCGCCGTCGCCCCCCCCCAGCCAAATTCCCTGGCACCCGCAACTAGCCCCGTCACTGCTGCACGCATGACGGAGAGAGCATGCAGCAAAACGCTTGTGAATGGAACCAGCTTACTTCCCGCCCCCACCCGACACCCACTGCAAAACTCCCATCCCAAACTGCAGCCCCCCAAACACAATCGCCCCCCACGCCAGAACGTAGTGCCCCCCATCCCCAGCCATCGACATCGTCCCCAGCGTCACCACCGCCCCGCCCACCAGCCAGATCCCCCCGACCTTCATGTTCCGAATCGCCCGACGCATCTCCGCACTCCGAGCATCCGGTCCCCCCGCCCGCGCCGCCTCGCGCTCCGCCACCAGTTCCAGCCGCATCTCCTCCACAAACCGCTCCCCTTCCCCCTGCTGCCATCCGGCTCCCACCAGCTCTCTCACCACCGACTCGTTCAATCTCCCCTTCCCCAACTCCGTCTTCACAAACCCCCGTGCCGCCTCCCATGTCGCCCCCTGCCCCGCCGCCGTCCCCAAGTCCGCCTTCACCCCCTCTACCAATCCCCGCGCCTCCTCCTCCGACCACCCGCCCTGCCGCAACCGCCCAAACACCATCTCCTCCCCTTCCCCCGCCAACAGCGCCGCCCGGACCGCCGCCCGCGCCTCCGCTTGCTCCTCACCGACCGCAACCTTCATTTCAGACATGCGCAATACCTCCTCCAAAACCCCACCCCAACTCAACCACACCACCCTACCACCCAGCCCCACCCCTCCTCCATCAAAAAATCCCTACCCTGACGATTCCCAGGGCGGTACGGTCTACGCTGTCGATCTGCGAACCGGAAGGCAGCTCTGGAAGCACCCCCTCGAAGGGCTCCCAGCCCACAGCCACTCCCGTTACCACAACGCCTTAAACCTCACCCCCGACAGCCAGCAAGTCACCATCCTCGGCGAAGAATCCCTCGGCTGGTACATCGAAGTCATCGACGCCAAAACCGGCAAAACAATCAGCCACCAAATCACCGGCAGCCTCGAAAGACTTCGCCCCGGAAGACGAACCCTGACTCCGCCCCTCCCAACGCGCGCACAAACTGGCGCGCCCCGGATTTCTACAACTCCAAAAATTTCCATCCCATCCCTCCCAACCACAACCCCTTACCCGAATTTTCACAAAGCTGTGTGCGCACAAACTGGGCGCGATTCCCCTCTATAGACAAGAAGGAGCACTGCGCCATGACACAAACCCAAGAAACCTTCGTGGCCCTTCACCTCTTCGGGACTTCGTGTTTCCGTCGTCGGCCGCGTGGGGGGGGGCGCCTGTGTCGAATTCCCCCAAAAACCTCATACACAAGCACAAAAACCCAACATTTGCAAAAACACAACGGCAAAAACTCAAGGTTTTTTGCAAAACACCCCAAAATCTACGAGCAAAACCCCAAACTCCCTCCCCAAAACCCCGTCATTCCTGCGCATTCGTGTCCATTTGTGGACAATCCCCCCCGCTTACACCTTCAGCCGCACCGGATGCTGCAGTTTCCCCGTGTACCGCTGCCGGATCGGATCGATCGTATGCCGGATAAACTCATCCACCTGCTGCACGCTCCGCCCCACATACAGCAGCGGATTCATCGCGCTGTTCAACTCCGCCCCCGAAAACGCACTGTCCGATTGCAGCCGCAGCAGCAGATCGTTCGGCTTGCCCTCCTGCTTCACCTGCCGCGCCGCCGCATGCGAATGCTTCCGTATCCGCTCGTGCAAGTCCTGCCGGTCCCCGCCCCCCTTCACCGCCGCCATCAGCATGTTCTCCGTCGCCATGAACGGCAGCTCCGCATCCAGCCGCCCCGCGATCACCGCCTTGTTCACCACCAGCCCGCGCGATACATGAATCAAAATGTCCAGAATCGAATCCGCCGTCAAAAACGCCTCCGGAATCGTGATCCGCTTGTTCGACGAATCATCCAGCGTCCGCTCGAACATCTGCTCCGCCGCCGTCTGCAGCGGATTGCCGACCAGATTCATCAGGAACCGCGCCAGCCCCGTCACCCGCTCCGCCAGCACCGGATTCCGCTTGTACGCCATCGCCGAAGAGCCCACCTGCTCCTCCTCGAACGGCTCATCCATCTCCTTGAACGCCGCCAGCAGCCGCAGGTCCAGCGCCATCTTGTGCGCCGCCGCCGCCAGCGTCGCCAGCGACCCCAGCACCTGCGCATCGACGATCCGCGAATAACTCTGCCCGCTCACCGGATGCACGCGCGAAAATCCCAGCCGCTCCGCCACCGCGTATTCCAGCTTCTTGACCTTCTCATGGTCCCCCTCAAACAACTCCAGGAACGACGCCTGCGTCCCCGTCGTCCCCTTGATCCCCCGCAGCATCAGCGTCGACAGCCGCAGCTCGATCTCCGCCAAACACAGCACAAAATCATACGTCCACAAAATCGCCCGCTTCCCCACCGTCGTCGGCTGCGCCGGCTGGATGTGCGTGTACGCCAGGCAAGGCAAATCCCGATATTTCGCCGCGAACGTCCCCAGCGCATCGATCAGGTTCGCCGTCTTCTTCGCCAGGATTTCCAGCGCGTCGCGCGTCAGCAGCACATCCGTGTTGTCCACGATATCCATCGACGTCGCGCCCAGGTGGAGAATCGGCTTGGCCTTGGGCGCCGCCATCGCAAATGTGTGCAGGTGCGCCATCAAATCATGCCGCACCCGCGCTTCCTGCCGCGCCGCCTCCTCGAAATCGATGTCATCCAGATGTTCCCGCATGTCCGCGATCTGCTCCTCCGTGATCGGCAGCCCCAGCGACTTCTCCGCCTCCGCCAGCGCCAACCAGATCCGCCGCCACGTCGAATGCTTCCGCTGCGCCGAAAACACCGACAACATCTCCGGCGACGCATTCCGCGTCACCAGCGGCGATTGATAAAACTTATGAATCTCAGACATCACAGCACCTCGCATCGCGGCCATCCTGCCCGCACCTCAACCCCCGCCACGCGGCGGCCCATGATAAGTCACAACAGAACCCCTGCCAAACCCGCTGGCATCGGCGTCCCGCCGATGCTCCCCTCATTCATCCGGCGTCTCAATCAAATGCTGCAGCCGCCCCGCCAGCACCGGCGCAAACCTCCCCACCCAACTCCCATCGATCAGCCCCACCTCCAGCATGTCCAGCAGATGCACCTGGTCCTTCCGCCGAAACGATGTCAGCTTCATCCGCACCAACGCTTCCAGTTCCAAAACGGTCGCGGACGGATCCTTCCCCAGGCGCCCCGACTGCGCCACATCCGGAGCGGCCTCCGCATACTCGGGCCGCACCTTCTCATTCGCCATCACCACATGCACGGCATCCCGCGGTTTCGCATCCGCCCCATCCAGAAACATCTCCACCCCCGCCACATGCCGGCGCACGAACCCCGATCCTCCCAGCGCCGCCGCCGCCCTCTCGAGGTCCTCGCGCCGCAAAAGAATGTCCACATCCTGCGTGTTCCGCACCGCCGCCTCATCCACCGTCGCCACCCACGCCGCCACCGCATTCCCACCCGCTATCGCATATGGGACCCCTGCCTCGTCCAGCGCCCTCGCCGCCCGGCGCAGCCGCTCACGCACCTTTTCCACCGCCAGCACCATCCTGTCCAGAATCGAAATGTCAGAAGCCTTTGGCACCATGCGTCCAGTATACCTTCCCGCCCCCGCCTACCGCGCCGCCCATGGATGCTTGCCGTCCACCAGCGCAAGCTCCCCTGCCGCCGCGTTCGCTTCCACCTGCTCCACGCTCTTGCATCCCGGTATCACGCACTGCACCGCCGGACTTCGCAGGCACCACGCCAGCGCCCATTGCGCCATCGACAGCCCCGCCGGCACTTCCTCCCGCGCAATCTTCTCCACCTCCCGCAGCCGCTCCTCCGCCCCCTCCTTCATCATCGCCCCGCGCACATCATTGGGCCCGAACGTCGTCCCCGGCTTGTACTTCCCCGACAAAAATCCCGAAGCCAGCGGCACCCGCGCCAGCACGCCCAGCTTCATCCGCTCGCACACGGGAAAAAACAAATCCTCCGCCTTCCGCGCCAGCCGGTTGTACACCAGTTGGATCGCCTCCACCTGCATCTTCCCGGACGCCTCGATCTGCACCGCCGTCTTCGTCCCGGCCCCAATGGAATTGCCGATGTGCACAATCTTCCCCGCCTGCTTCGCCTTCTCCAGCACCGCGCGCACGTCCTCCGCAAAAAACTCGCTGTCGCGCACCGAATGATACTGATACAGATCAATATGGTCCGTCTCCAGCGCCCGCAGCGAATCCTCCAACTGCCGCTCCACATCCTTCCCCGTCCGCGGCTCCGACCGCTGAAAGTTCCCTTCAAACTTGTGGCCGAACTTCGTCGCAATCAAAAACTCCCCGCGCGCCCCCAACTCCTTCAGCGCCCCGCCAATCAACCGCTCCGATTCATGATCCCCGTAACACTCGGCCGTATCGATGAAATTGATCCCCAGTTCACGCGCCCGCCGAAACATTGCCGTCACTTCCCCCTGCTCAAAATTCTTCCCCCATTCCCCACCCAACTGCCACGTCCCCATCCCGATCACGGACACCCTCAACCCGGTCTTGCCCAACACGCGATACTTCATCACCCTGCTCCTTGCGCATGCCTGCCCGCCTCATCATACGCGTCCTTGCCCCCGTTCGTGGCATCGGCGTTTCAGCACCCGTTCGGGGGCCCCAGCCGCGCGCGGTTTGACTTGGACTTGGGAATTGATACGTTGGTAGCAGTATTCGCTGAGTTGCCGAATGCCTGGCGCAAGGCCGGGCAGCGGGGAACCCATCCGGGCGTGAGTCACGCCGGGAAACGCGCGGCGGAGCGATCCGCCAAGCAGGGGCTAATCCGGGAGGATTCTTCCGGACGGAGAACAGCGCTTCCGAGCCCGTCAGCTAACCTCGCAGGCGAACGCTGGAGTGAAAGCTCACCGCTTCCCTCCGAACGCAGATGCCGATTCCCGTGCGCTGGTGGTGCGCGCGGGGCGGGGCATCGCGCGTTTGGGGAGGCGTTGTGGGTTTTCAGAACGCCTATGCTGGTCACGCATGCGGAACGTCCCCGGGAATTGAAGTGGTATCACGCGGGCCCGATGCTCTATGGCGATTGGGGCACGAGCCGGTTTTACGTACTGGGCCTGGCGCTTTATTACTCGCAGCACGCCAGCTTCTGGTATGTGGCGGGCGTGTGCGCGCTGGTGGCGGCGGTGGGGTGGGCGTACACGATCATCTGCCGGTGCTATCCGGATGGCGGAGGGGTCTACTCTGCCGCGCGGCACACAAGCCGGGTGCTGGCGGTAGTGGGGGCGCTGCTGCTGTTCGCGGACTACCTGGTGACGGCGGCGCTCTCGGCGATGGACGGGATGCATTACCTGCAGATCAAAGAATTCGTGATGTGGCTGGGGCTGACGCATGACCCGACGGTGGCCGAGAGTTTTGTGCGTGCGGCGGCGATTCTCGGGATCGTGCTGATCGGGGCGATCAATTTCGTCGGGCCCAAAAAAGCGGGGACGTTCGCGCTGATCGTGGCGATGGGCACGCTGGGGCTGACGCTCATTCTGGTGGTGGGGAGCCTGATTCCGCATGGGACGCTCAACGCGGTGGCGGAGGGGTGGCAGAACATCCATCGGCCGACGGGCACCGCCGGATACATGTGGCACAACCTGGTGAACGTGGTGCTGGCGCTTTCGGGGGTGGAGGCGATCGCCAACATGACGGGGATCATGGTGCCGCCGGTGCCGCGGACGGCGAAGAAATCGATCTGGCCGGTGCTGCTGGAGGTGGTGATTTTCAACTTGGTTCTGGCGGCGGCGATGAACGCGCTGCCGGCGAAGTATTTTGCGACGGATGCGAATGGTTCGACGATCACGCTGGCGGAGCAGGAAGCGAATCTGCGCACGTGGGAAAGGGCGCATCCGGGATGGGAGAAATCGCCGGAATTGACGCAAGCGCATGACCGCATGGACCTGACGCAGGATCAGCAGGATGCGGAAAATCGGGTGCTGTGGGTGATGGCGCGCGAGTACGTCGGCCGGCCGTTCGCGTGGCTGTGCGGGATCGTGTTTGGATTGCTGCTGCTGTCGGCGGTGAACACGGCGGTGGCGGATATGGTGTCGATTCAGTATGTGATGGCGCGCGACACGGAACTTCCGCGGGGGCTGATGAAGCTGAATATGTTCGGCGTTCCGTGGCGCACGCTGGTGGCGGCGATTGCGCTGCCGTCGGTGATTCTGCTGGTCACGGGCGACCTGGATTTGCTGGCGGGGCTGTATGCGATCGGGGTGGTGGGGGCGATCGCGATCAATTTGGGGAGTTGCTGCGTCAACAGGGGGATGCCGCTGAGGCGGGTCGAGCGGTTTGGGATGGGCCTGCTGGCGGCGGTGATGGTGGCGATCGAGTTGACGCTGGCGGTGGAAAAGCCTTCGGCGCTGGTGTTCGCGGGGAGCGTGCTGGTGATCGGGCTGGGCGTGCGGTTCGTCGGCAAGACGCTTTTGCCGGCGCGGGCGCGAGCGTTGGCGGCAGCCGGGACCGGGGTCACAACCGTGCGCGGGCAATCGCTGGCGGCGCCGGAGAGTGGTCCCACCGTGGCGCCCGGCGAGTTGGGAACGGCGGCCGATCGGCTGGACATGAGCAAGGCGAAGGTGCTGGTGGCCTCGCGCGGCGGACAGCCGCTGATCAGTTTTGCCGTGAAATACGCCCGGAAATTCGACGCCGTGTTGCTGGTGATGTTCGTGCGGCAGGTGAATGTGATCGGCATGGGCGGAGCGCCGGATGTGTCCATCGAGGAAGATGCCGAAGCCCGGCAGGTCTTCCAGCGCGCCGCTGACGCCTGCCGCACCGCCCGCGTGCAGATGGTGCCGATCTACGTCGTCAGCCCGGAGGTGGCCTACGCAATTTTGGACCAGGCGGCGACCTTCAACGTGGAAAGCGTGCTGATGGGCGTCTCGCGGCAGGGGACGCTGCTCAAGGCGCTGCGCGGAGATGTGCTGGCGACCGTAGCGGACCATTTGCCGGAGGACATTCCGCTGCTGATTCACGCGTGATCTGCAGCCAAGGCCGCCCCGCCAGGTCGCCTGAAATTCCCAATCGGTACCGATTGGTTTCACTAAACGCCCGCCGGCATTTACGATTCCGGGATGTCTTCCGCCGGCAGTTTGTCGCATGCTCCGTTCCTCGTCTGGCCGGTCGCCAGGCGGGAGTTCTATCGCGCGCTTTCTTTTGCGCTGCTGCCGACGCTGGTCTGGGGATGCGTGATCTTTGGGTGGCGGCCCCTGGCGATGGCGGCGACGGCGGTGGCGGCGGTGTCGATTTCGCACGGGTTGCTGAAGCGGTGGACGCGCCGCGGCAAGACGCTGGTGTATCCGCACGCGGTGACGTCGGCGCTGCTGCTGGCGGCGTTGTGTTATCCGTTCTGGCCGGCGTGGGTGGTGGGGTGCATCGCGCTGATGCTGCCGCCGGTGTTCACGCTGCTGGGCGGTCCTGGGAAGGAACCGGTGCATGTGGCGGCGTTGGCGGCGCTGTTGCTGCAATTCATGCTGCCGCTGTTGCCAAACGCGGGGGTTTTGAATTCGTCGCCGTACGCGTTGCTGCCTGAGCCGGCGATCCTGGCGCGCGATCGGCTGCTGATGGGGGACATCCGGAACCAGGGTCGCGCTCCGCTGTATCACTGGCCGTCGTCTTTGGATTTGCAGGGCGACGACGCGGTGCGGATGACGCCGCCGGCGCTGGTGGTGCGCGAGACGCTGGATTCGCTGGACGAAGAGCTTTCGCGACCGCGAGCGGCCACTGCGACCCATCCGGCGACGACGCTGCCGGTGAGTACGATGCGCGGCACGTTCGATGCCGCCTTCGCGGGGGAGCTGCCGGGGATCGAGGGGCTGCTGATGGGGGCGGTTCCGGGGCGCACGGGGCTGGTGTCGATCATCGGCATTCTGATCGGGGGGCTCTATCTGGCGTACCGGTACATGCTGCGGCCGCGGTCGGTGGCGCTGTACCTGATTGCCTATCTCATTTTTTTGGCGCTGCTGGCGTTTGCGCCCGCGGTGGTGATGCATGGCAACGCGCACGCGTTCCTGCGGTTTGTCGCCGTGTTTCCGGGGGAGCTGCTGACGCTGCTGGCGTACCTATTTTTTTCGTCGGACGCGATTTTCGCGGCGGTGTTCATCCTGGCGCTGCCGGGGACCGAGCCGTTGACGCCGCGGGGACGGCGGGTGTTCCTGGTGGTGGCGGCGCTGGGTGCTGCCGCGCTGACGCGTTTTGCGCGTCCGGGCCTGCCGCTGCCGGCCTCGACGGTGAGCTTCATCGTGCTGATGCCGGCGGCGCGCTGGTTTGACGCGCTATTCGCCAAGGCGTCGTGGCTCAACCGGCGCTGAGCAATAACGCTCATCGGATTTGTGGGAGCGCGCGGCGGGCGGTGGCATCGAGGTTGTTCGGGGGTAAAATGGGAGGCGTGTGAAGAAACGTGTCCCGGGGGAGGGGGAGCTCAGTTGGAGGAGCGACAATTACGACGACCCACGACACCTCGCCGCCCAAGGCCGCCGAAACGTCCGAATCGCGACGCTTTGCATTGGCGGCGGCGGAATTGGCGGCGAATACCCGATGCGAAAATGTGGTGCTGCTGGACCTGCGGGGGCGTTCGCCGGTCACGGAATTTTTCGTGATCGCCACCGGGACCTCGCCGCGGCAGATGCGGACGGTGGTGGACGAAGTGCAGGACCTTGGAAAATCCATGGGATTTACGGCGTGGCAGACCTCAGGCTATGAGTCGGCGCGATGGATTCTGGTCGATTGCGTGAACGTGGTGTGCCACGTGTTCGACACGGATGCGCGGGATTTTTATGACCTGGAGCTGCTGTGGGGGGATTGCCCGCGTATCGACTGGCGCAAGGAACTGGGGCTTCCCCCGGCACTCGAATTGCGGGATGCCTCAGCCGTGAGCACGCAGGAACGCTTTAGGGAGGCTGCTGGTATGGATAACCTCGACGCCGAGCAGGAAGACGCCCGTTTGGAAGGCCGGGACCTGGAAGCGGAGGAGGGCGACGCGGATGTGGATGAGGATGCGGAGACGGATGCGCCGGTGGTGATGGAATTGCCGGACGAATCGACGGGATCGAATTCCGTGGAGTTTGTGGAAATCGATCCGCCGTCGAAGCGGCGGAAGCGCGGGCGGGCGGTGTATCCGACGCCGATCGGGGACCAGGACCGTGCGGACGAGGAGGCGGGGATGGAGAGCGTGCCAGGCGCGGGGCTAGCGGCGGCCGATCAATCGCTGGACGAGGACGATCAGGAGCGCGATGCGGAGTCGGCGGCGGATCGCGATCCGGAAGCGGTGTCGCGCGAGGATCTGCCGCGCAGCCGCATGGTATCGCGGCCGATGGGCGGCGTGAGCACGAATATGACTGCGGGGTCGATTGCGGAGGGCGACGAGGAGGACCAGTCAGGGGACCGCGATCTGGATGATGTGGAGCAGGACCACCGGGATGAAACGCACGAAGCGTATGAGGCGGCGTCGGAAGGCATCACCTTCGCGAAGCCGGTGGGGGACGAGACAGGCGTGGACATGGACACGGAGGACGACGCGGAGCGGTCGGTGCGCGGGAAGGTGATGAAGAATCGCACGGGGATGCGGGCACCGCGGCAGGCAGCGCCGGGGCCGGTGGATGTGAAGAAGGCGAAGATGGCGGTGAAGACGGGCGGGCGGAGGGGGCGGAAATCGGCGGAGGGTTCGATTGCCGACGCCCCGGAACCGGCGAAGGGAAAACTGCCGGTGCGCAAGATGTCCAAGACGAGCGCCAAGAGCGGCAGCGCGCGTGGCAACACGGGGGGACGCGCGGGCGCCAGGAAGACCGCGGCACGCAAGACATCGGCCAAGTCGCCGGCCAAAAAATCGGCGGCGAAGAAGTCGGCGTCCAAGAAGCCGGCCGCCAGGAAATCGGCGGCCAAGGCGAAGAAACCGGCGACGAAGAAGCGCCGGTGAAGCGGAGGAATTTTCCGCTCGCCGCCTCATCGCCGCGCACAACCCGATAATGCACCAGTATTTCCCCGCAATTTTGGGCGGGGAATTTTTTTTGCTTGATATATTCCAAATTTGGAATATACTTTGAGCATGCAGCATGAAACAGCAGGTGGCGACACGTTTGAAGCGCTCGCGCAGCCGCAGCGGCGCGAGATTCTCAAGCTGCTCGCGCAGGATTCGCCCCGCACGGTGAACGGGCTGGTCGAGATCCTGGGGCTGCCGCAACCGGCCGTCTCCAAGCATCTGGGCGTGCTGCGGAAAGTGGGACTGGTCAGCGTGCAGAAAAACGGCCAACATCGGTGGTATTCGCTGCGGGCCGAGCCTCTGCGTCCGGTGCACCAGTGGCTCCAGTTTTTCGAGCGTTTCTGGGGCGATCATCTCGACGACATCAAACGTGCGGCGGAGCACAAAGCCCGCGCGCTGAAAAATCCTCACAACGGCAATTAAGGAGAAAGCCATGGCCGTCGCGACCGTCCCGGAACGAAAGCTGGAAACGCTCTATGTGCAGAAGGAGACGCTTATCGCCGCCCCGGTGGAAGTGGTGTTCGACACGCTCTTTGAAGCGCAGGGGCCGATGAAGGACATGCAGATCAAGATCGAGCGATTCGTCGGGGGGCGTTGGTATCGGGACCTTGGGGATGGGGCCGGGCATCTGTGGGGCCACGTTCAGGTCATCAAGCCGCCGAAGCTGCTGGAGCTGTGCGGGCCGATGTTCATGAGCTACCCGGTGATGTCGCACGTGCAGTATCGGCTGACGGAAGAAGGGGGTGGGGTGCGGCTGACGCTGACGCATCAGGCGGTGGGTCTGCTGACGGCGGAACATATGTCGGGGGTGAACGAGGGCTGGCAGCAGATCGTGGAAGGCATCCGGACGCGGGCGGAAGAACGGAGCCGGCGCTAATCAATGATTCACAAAAGTCTGTATGCTTGCGATTATTCCTGGATACTGTATCTCTTTGCGAAAGGAGCGGCTGATGGCGACGGCGGATGTGGCGAAAAAACTCGTGGAGTTCTGCCGGCGGGGCGAGTTCAAGGAGGCGATCGACGCGTTGTACGGGCCGGACATCGTGAGCGTCGAAGCCTTCGAGATGCCGGCCAGCGCCACGGGCCCGCGGATGCCCCGGGAGATGCGCGGGATCCAGCAGGTCCGGGGGAAGACGGAGTGGTGGGAGGCGAATCACACGGTGAATTCGGCGAGCGTGAGCGGGCCCTTCGTGTCGGTCGATAAGTTTGCCGTGATTTTCGAGATGGACATCACGGTGAAAGCGACGGGCAAGGGCATGAAGATGAAGGAGGTGGCGATTTACACGGTGGCGGGCGACAAGATCGTGCATGAAGAGTTTCTGTACGACGCGAGCGGGCAATGAAGCCGGTGATGGGGCGCCCCGCCAGGCGGCGTGGTGGATAATTCCCGTCGCGGGCCCGGGGCGGTTACGATTGCCACCATGCCGCTGCGCGTCCAATTTATCCACGACTGGCTCACCGGCCTTCGTGGCGGCGAGAAAGTGCTCCTCGAACTCGTTCGCCTGTTCCCCGATTCGTCCATTGCCACCCTGCTGCACGTACCAGGAGTGACGCACCCCGAGCTTGATTCCCGCGTGAATGCCGTGTCCTTTCTGCAGAATCTCCCGGGGGTGAAAAACGCCAGGGCCGGCGGCGCTTACCGGAATTACCTGCCTCTTTTTCCCCGGGCGGTCCGCTCCCTCGAGCTTGATCCGGCGGCCGACCTTTACTTCTCGGTGTCCCATGCCGTCGCCAAGGGCATTCGCGTGCCGCCGGACAAGCCGCACGTCTGCTACTGCAACACCCCGATGCGTTACATCTGGGGCATGGAAGACCAATACCTCTCGCGGTGGTCTCCGAAGCGTCTGGCGTTGGCCGCCGTGAAACCCTACCTGCGGCGGTTCGATCGGCGCAACGGGGGAGTGACGCGATTCATCGGCAACTCGAGAACGGTCGCGGATCGCATCGGGCGGTTCTATGGGCTGCCCGCGGACGTCGTCTACCCCGGCATCGATGAATCCTTTTACACCCCCCCACCGCCGAGCGCTGCGCGCGACGGCTATCTCGTCGTGTCCGCGCTCGTCGGCTACAAGCGGGTCGATCTCGCCATCCAAGCGCTCCGCGCCCTGCCCGAGCGCTCGCTCACGATCATTGGCGCCGGTCCTGAAGAGGCCAAGCTGCGGGCTCTGGCCGCGGGCGCTTCCAACATCCGGTTTCTCGGGCGCGCGCCGGATGATGCCGTTCGCGACGCTTACCGGTCGGCCAGCGCATTTCTTTTTCCCGGCGAAGAAGACTTCGGCCTTACGCCTGTGGAAGCCCAGGCCTGCGGCACGCCGGTCGTGGCCTATCGCGCCGGCGGGGCCACCGAAACCGTCGTCCCCGATCACACCGGTGTGTTCTTCGAGACCCAAACCGCCGACGCTCTCCAAGCCGCCATCGTCAAATTCGAGGCGAGCCGGGAAAAATTTTCTCCCCAGGCCTGCCGTCAGAACGCCCTTGGCTTCACGTGGGACCAGTTCAGAAGGGGCATCCGGACGATTGTGGCCGCGGTTCTCAGCGATCCGTCATACGCGGCGGGCGGCGAGAGTCGTAAAATAGGGACAGACGCCTGTTCTTCTGAAGGAGGCCGGCCATGAGCACCCATGCAGCAGGAAAGGCGGGGACAGGAAGCAGTCCGATGGCGGTGAACCTAGACTTTCCGCGTGCGACTCCGCTGGAGGAGCGCAGTCCACCCAATCCGACGGAGGACTTGTCCGAGCACGGCACCCAGAGCGCCAGCACCGACGCGCAGCGCGAGCCGGTGGTCTACGGTCCCGACGGCAGTGGTGAGACGGCCGAGATGGACGGCAACGGCCAAGTGGGCCGGGGCGCCGATTGAGCCGGCGTCTGTGCGGAGGGTGGGGAAGGGCGGCGGGGGCGAGCGCGTTTGGTGCGTCAGTTACTTTGCGTTATAAAGAGGCAATGACGGCGACGCAGCAAATCACGCCCCCGCAGGGCGCTCCCGCGCCGGTGCTTGACCTCGCGCCCGCGGCGCTGCCACGGCATGTGGCGATTATTATGGACGGCAACGGCCGGTGGGCGCGGCAGCGCGGCCTTCCGCGGTTCGCGGGCCATAGGGCCGGCGCCAAGACCGTGCGGACGATCGTCGAGGAGTGCGCGCGCCTGGGTTTGCAGCAGCTCACGCTGTACTCGTTTTCCACGGAAAACTGGAACCGCCCGCCCGAGGAAGTGGCGCTGCTGATGGATCTGTACGTCGAGTACATGCGTTCGCAGCGGCAACTGCTCATCGACAACAACATTCAGTTCGCGCAGATCGGCCGGCGCGAGGGCTTGCCGGCGCTGGTGCTCCAGGAGCTGGAGAACACGCTAGAGGCGACGCGCGGGAACACGGGCATGACGCTCTGCCTGGCAATCAATTATGGATCGCGCGGCGAGATCACCGACGCGGTGCGCGCCATCGCGAGCGAAGTGCGGGCGGGGAGGCTCGATCCAGGGGCGATCACCGAGGAAACGATCTCACAGCATCTCTACACCGCCGGCATGCCGGACCCCGACCTGCTGATCCGCACGGCGGGAGAGATGCGCGTGAGCAACTACCTGCTGTGGCAGATCTCGTACGCGGAGTTTTTCGTCACGGAGGTATTCTGGCCGGAGTTCGGGATTGAACAGCTTTATGCGGCCCTGCGCAATTTCGCGGGGAGGAACCGGCGTTTCGGCGGGCTGGACAAGACCAATTCGTGAAGCGCACGAGCGCGAGGTCAGGACGTCGGCAACGCCGCCGGGGCGGTGAGGGGCGCGGGTTTGAGCAGGCGCCACGTCCAGAGGGTAAGGACCGCGGAGAGGGCCAGGAGCAGCGCGCCGTTGGCCTGGTGGGCGGTGGTGAGGAGGGCGCCGGCGGTGGTGGGCGTGTTGTCGGGGCCGGAGCGGAAGACAAGGGCCAGGACGCCCAGGGTGATCTGCAGGAGCACGACGATCAGGATTCCGATGCCGGCGCGATAGATGGGGCGGCGGTTTGCGTGAAGACCCCAGGCGCGGGCGCCGGCGGTGAGCACGGCGAAGAGGACGAGGGCGGCCATGGTGATGTGCTCGAAGAGCATTTTGTCTTCATGGCGGAGCATCGCGCCAAGCATCAATTGCAGAACGAGGAGGCATGTCAGGAGGAGGGTGACGCCGCGATCCATGGCGGCGCCGGCGAAGATTTCGCCGCGGCGGGTGCGGAATCCGGGCATGTTGATGGCGACCTGGACGGCCATGGCGGCGAAGACGAGCTGCGCGAAGATGCCATGGATGATGGCGAGGGAGATGCTTCGGTCATCGACGCGCAGGCCGCCGAGGACGGCTTGAATGGCGACACAGACGCCGATGATCCAGGGGAGGGTTTTGATCCACCAGCGGCGATCGGCGACGGTGAGATAGATGGCGAGCGTGAGCGAGGTGAGGCCGACGAGAGCGCCCATAAGGCGGTGGGCGTGTTCGTAAAAGCGGCCTTCATCTTTTTGCATCATGGAGAGCGGGAAGAGGAACATGTTGTAGCCGTAGGACTGGGGCCAATCGGGCACGGCAAGGCCCGCGTGGAAGGCGGTGACGAGGCCGCCGAAGGTAATCAGGGGGAGGGTGGCGGCGGCGAGGACGAACGCGAAGAGGGCGGCCCAGGGGACGGCGGCGCGGCGGCGGCGGGTGAGGCCCGCGGCGAGCAGACCGCCGATGGCGGCGGCGATGGCGCTGGTGAGGATGGAGCCGGAGAACCAGAGGGCGGCGGAGGGGACGAGGGCGGCGTCGTGGGTGGCGACGTAATCGTGGATGAGGGAGCCGACGATGAGGATGTCGAGCAGGCCGGAGAGCGCGCCGGCGAGGAGCGCGGAAAGCGCGCGGTGGCGGCGTTGCGAATAGGCGGCGGTGAAGAAACCGCCGACGATCAGCACGGCGAGCATGATGCCGACGGTGATGTGTCCTGGAGCGTTGACGAACTGGATGCGGCAGATGTAGGCGGTGATCCAGACGGCGACGGTCATGGCAAAGGCGGGCACGAGGATGTCTCCGCCGGCGAGGCGCGTGGGACAGCGCTCGGCAGGCGTGTTGAATTGGAGCAGAGGAGGGGAATCGGTTTGTATGGTCATGTCGGTCTCTTGTATGATAGGCCCTTTGGCCGGTCGGTCATCCCGTCTCCCGGACCTTCTGTTATAGGGTTCGGCGGATTGCGGTTGCAAGCGACCGGTGTTGCAGGAGACGACGAAGGACATGGCGCAGGCGCAACCTGTTTCGGCACCGATGGAAGCGGCGGGGGCACGCCGGGGGATCTTCGCGTCACTGGCATTTTATGTGCGTGCGTATGGGGAGTTGGGCAAGCTGCGCTTGAACGCGATGGTCGTGGTGACGACGGCGCTGGGGTTCGTGGTGGGGGCATACAGCATTTATCCGACGGTGATCGACGTGCGGCGGCTGCTGTGGACATGCCTGGGCACGTTCCTGGCGGCGATCGGTGCGAGCGCGTTCAACCAGGCGATCGAGGGGCCGCGCGATGCGCGAATGAAGCGCACGCTGCGGCGGCCGGTGCCGAGCGGGCGCGTTTCGCGGGCGCATGCGGCGTATGTGGGGCTGCTGGCGACGATCGCGGGTGTGGCGATTTTGTGCCCGACGTCCAACGGACTGACGGCGATTCTGGCGCTGGTGAATGTGATTTTGTATGCGGCGGTTTACACGCCGTTGAAACCGCGGTCGACGACCAACACGCTGGTCGGGGCGGTGGTCGGCGGCATTCCGCCGGTGATGGGGTGGACGGCGGCGACCGGGGCGATCAGCCTGGGGGCGATCGCGCTGGGCATCCTGCTTTTCGCGTGGCAGATTCCGCACTTTCTGGCGCTGGCATGGATGTACAAGGAAGACTACGCCCGCGGCGGCTACAAGATGGTTTCGACGGCCGACCCCGATGGAAAGCGCACGGGGCTGCTCTCGGTGATTTACTCGCTGGCGCTGATTCCGCCGTCGATCGCGTTGGTGTTTTTCGGGCATGCGTCGCCGGTGTTCGGCGGCATTGCGTTGCTGCTGGCGGCGTGGATGGCGTTCAATGCGCTGCGGTTCGCGGCGGATCGCACGGTGCGCGATGCACGGCGGTTGTTTCTCACGTCGATCGCTTATCTGCCGCTGTTGTCGCTGGCGCTGGTGCTGTGCGTGCGCACGCCGGTCATTGCGATGCTGCAATCGGCGGATGGGGGGCTGGTAAGTCCAGACGTGCATGGCAACGGCGCGAATGGCGGGGCCCCAGTCATTGATCCGGATATCACCAAGGCGGCGCCCTGAAATTCCACGGCAACGCCGCCAGAAAAATTCACATGAGCAATTCGTCCCCCCCCACCGTTCCGCCTCCCGCGTCCGAGTCCGCCCGCGCGTCTTCGCGGCTGTTTACGTTTTCATCCGCCGGTTGGGTGCTGCTGCTGTCGGGCTTTTTCAGCCTGGTGGCGGCGGCGATCGTGCTTTACCCGGTGTTCAAAACGGGGCTGCATCAATCGGTCGGGGATGGGCACAACGTCAACACGTACGGGTTCGATCTCTCGAATCTGACGATTCCGCGGAGCGAGCTGGTGGCGTCGGGCTGGCCGAAGGACATGATCCACGCGATTCCCGAGACGCTGGTGGAGACGGATTCGCCGGCAGAAATCGAGATGATCCATCGGAACGAGCATCTCAATTTCATCGTGCCGGACGATCGGGTGGTGGGGCTGACGATCAACGGCGAGACGCGTGCGTATCCGGTGCATATTCTGAACGTGCACGAGATCATCAATGACACGCTGGGGGGCGTGCCGATCGCGGTGACGTGGGCGCCGTTGTGCGATTCGGTGGTGGTGTTCGATCGGCGGGTGGATGGGGAACAGGCGCCGGCAGTGGAGTTTGGCGTCTCGGGGCTGCTGGTGGATTCGGACCTGGTCGCGTTCGACCGGAGGCCGCACGGGAAGGGGGAATCCTTGTGGCCGCAGTTGATGTTCAAGGCGGTGTCGGGGCCGCTGGCGGGGAAGTCGATGAAGCTGATTCCGTATGAGCTGGTGACGTGGAAAGCGTGGACGGCGGCGCATCCGGATACGCGGGTGGTGATCGGGCTGCGGACGCACAAGACGGAATATACGTACGAGACGTATGCGAGTTATCTGGCGAACGATGAGTTGAAATTTCCGGTGGCGCGGGAATGGCCGGACCCACATGTGGCGCGCAAGACGCGGATCGTGGTGAGAGGGACGCCCGGGGGACGGTGGGTGGCGGCGCGGGACGTGCCAGGGGCGACGACTGCGGCGGAGACGAAGCCGGGGGAGTTCACGCTGCACAGTTTTCTGTTTGCGTGGTACGCGATGCATCCGACGGATACGGATTGGGCGGCGTTCAAAACACAGTGAACAACGTGGGTTGGCGGGGCGGGTTGTGCTGGGATGCAGATGCTGAACTGAATTGGGAACATGGGCGGGGGCGCCCAATGCCACGCTCTCAGGCGGAGGCGGCGGGGTTCTGGGCGGGGAAGGTCATGCCAAGTGCGGGCTGTTCCCTGGCGACGCCGCGGATGCCGCGGAGGTCGTGGAGGAAGACCTTGCGGAGGGTGTAGCGGACGAGGACGGCGATGGTGAGACCGACAGCCATCTGGACGTAGACGTTGGCGGTGGTGGCGACGGCGAAGGCCCAGCCGCTGATGAACTCGGCCATGGAGATGTAGGTGAATTCGCTGAAGGGGTATTTCATGACGATGAAGTCGCGCTGGGTGCGAACGTAGCGGAGGAAAAAAACCAGCGTCACGGCGATCATTGCCAGGAGGCCCGCGGCGATGGAGATGATGGGGGCAAAGCGGGCGTGATCGAAGGCGGCGAGAGTGATGAAGCTGGCGACGGCGCCGCAGCCGACGGCGATGAGGAATTTGGTGCGGGCTGAGCCCCTGGGGAATTTGTAATCGTAGAGGCGGGAGAGGTGTTCGAGGTAGCGGAACTGCTCTTTGAGGGTGAGCTTGGAGTGGCCATGGGCGCGGTTGCGGAAGGTGATGGGGACTTCCAGGACGCGTGATGGGGCGATGTGGGTTTTAGCGACCAGTTCGAGGCCGATCTTGTAGCCGATGGGGTTAAGCGGGTCAGCGAGGCGGAGGGCTTCGCGGCGGAAGGCGAAGAAGCCGGCCATGGGGTCTTTGATGGCGCCGACGAGGGGGCGTGCGAGGAGCGTGGCGCCGGCGGAATTGAGCCAGCGGAGACGGGACCAGTCTTCGGTTTTGCCGCCATCGACGTAACGGGAACCGATGACGAAGTCGGCCTGGTCGCGGAGGAGCGGCTCGACAAGGGTGGGGAGTGCTTCGGGCGGGTGGGAGAGGTCGGCGTCCATGACGACGATGAAGTCGTTGCGGGAAAGGGCGATGCCGGCGAGGACGGCGGAGGAGAGGCCGCGGTCTTTGGTGCGGATGAGGTAGCGGACCTGGGGGAAGCGTGCGGAGAGTTGATCGAGGACATCTTTGGTGCCGTCGGGGGAATTATCGTCGACGATGATGATTTCCCAGTTCCAGTTGCGGGCGATGGGATTCTCGCGGAAGGCGGCGGCGACCTGCGGGACGAGGAGTGGCAAATTCTCCGCTTCCTTGAAGGTCGGGACGATAATGCTGATGGTGGGGGTGAGGGACATAAGGGGAGTGGGCACGATTCCACCTGTAGCAAGACGGGGATGGGCTGTGGCCCGCGCGTAGCAGTTATAGACAATGCGGGTGCCGTTTGGTGAGTTTTTGGAGGAATGGTTCGTGTTTCGGGGCGGAGAGGGAGGCGGTAACGGTTGAGGTGCGGATCGCTAAGTGACAAATTGGCAAATACTTATGGCGGTCGTTGGACAAGCGGGGCGGGCAGTGGATAGGCTGGGAGTTTCTGCGGATTCTTCTGAGGATGGCGTGACACCACCGGCAACCACGGCACCAGCGTCCATGCCCCCGGCCAAGCAGACTTACCCGGGCGGTCAAGTTGGCAAGCGCCCCCTGCGGCGGGCGGGGCTGTGGATCGGCGCGGGGTTTACGGTGCTGCTGCTGACGCTGGCGTATCCGCCGTTCTGGATTTGGCCGGCGATTTTTGTGGCGCTGACGCCGCTGACATTGGCGGTGGTGCGGCGGCGGATGAGGGTGCGGGACCTGGCGGTGGTCTATCTGGCGGGGTTTTTGTTTTTTGCGATTAATCTGCTGTGGCTGACGCCGGTGACGGTGCCGGGGTATCTGGCGCTGTGCGCGTTCATTGCGTTGTATTTTCCGGCTTACGCGTTTGCGGTGGAGCGGTTGGTGAATCACATGCGGCTGCCGGCGTATCTGGCGGTGCCGCTGGTGTGGGTGCCGCTGGAATTTTTGCGTGCGGGGTATCCGCTGGGGGGATTCTCGTGGTTTCTATTGGGGGAGGCATTGGCTCCGGCAACGTGGCTGACGCAGGCGGCGGATTTGCTGGGCGTGTGGGGGGTGACGTTTCTGGTGGGGATGGTGAATGGGCTGTGGGTGGATTTGCTGCGGCTGGAGTTGCGCAAGGGGCGGTTGAGCGCGGTGCAGTGGCGGCGGCTTACGGTGGTGGCGGCGGTGGTGTTGACGTGGATTGGGTATGGGGTGTTTCGACTGAGCCAGCGAACGACCAGCCCGGGGCCACGGGTGGCGGTGATACAGGAGGATATTCCGCAATCGCAAAAGGATGCCGGCGACCAGAATGAGATTTTTCTGCGGCACCTGGCCCTGGTGGAACAGGCGATGGCGGAGACGCCGAAGCCGGATCTGGTGGCGTGGCCGGAGACGATGGTGCCGGGGCATGTGAACGCGGAGTTTCTGAATGCGGGGTCGGCGGCGCTGGCGCCGCTGACGGGGAGCGGCGATCTGGACATGTGGATCGCGGAGCGGGACTGGTCGCGGAAGGCGATGGAGTTGTTGCAGAGCAAGACGGACGATTCGGGGGTGGCGCAGCTTTTGGGGGTGAGCGCGCTGGTGCCGCAGGGGGATTTGGATGCGTCAGAGAAGCAGAATCGGACGGCGTTGATGGTTCCGGGGAAAGGGGTGACGCAGGAATATGCGAAGGTGCATCTGGTGCCGTTCGGGGAGTATTTGCCGTGGCGCGCGGTACCGGTGATCGGGCGGTGGATGCTGGCGTTGTCGCCGTATGGGTATGATTTTTCGTGCACGCCAGGGGCGGCGTGGACGCGGTTCAAGCTGGAGGCAGGGGGGAAACGGTACACGTTCGGGACGCCGATCTGTTTTGAGGATGCGATGCCGCAGCCGGCGCGGATGATGACTTCGCCGCGGACAGGGGGCGGGAAGAAGACGGATTTTCTGGTGAACGTATCGAATGATGGGTGGTTTCACTGGTCGGCGCCGGAGGGTCCGGGCGCGGGGGCGGCGATCGGGCGGGCGCTGGTGGATGCGTATCGGTCGGTGTGGGACAGCGCGGAGGTGGATCAGCGGCTGGAGGCATCGCAGTTGCGGGCGGTGGAGAACCGGGCGCCGATCGCGCGATCGGTGAACACGGGGGATTCGGGATTTGTGGATTCGTGCGGGCGGGTGATGGGGTTGGTGCGCGGCGCGAACGGGTCGGACGGTGCGGTGGGGACGCTGACGATGACGATGCCGCTGGATTCACGGGTGACGTTGTACGACCTGGTGGGAGATTTGTTGCCGGTGGTGTGCGGGATCGTGGGGGTGCTGGCGGTGGGGTGGACGATTGTGCGTCCGCGGCGCGGCGCGAGACCTGACACGGAGGCGACGGGCTGATGCGGATAGTCATGCGTGGATGGATGGCGGCGATGGCGGCGGCGTGTGCGGCGGCGGCGGTAGGATGCGCGGGGCCGGCGAGTGCGGGCGGCGGCGGCGAGCCGGCGCCGGGTCCGGCGGAGCGGGCGGTGCTGGAGAAAGCGGTTGGGGTATTGCAGGAGCAGTTTGCATCCAGCGATCCGGCGGCGCGGGCGAATTGCGTGGAGGGGATTCAACCGCTTTTGGATCCGCGCGCGGTGGCGATGATCCGGACGGCGCTGAGCGATCCGGAGTGGGTGGTGCGGTTTGCGGGGGCGATGGCGGCGGGGCGGCGGAAACTCCAGGAGCTTCAGCCGGAGCTGGAGCAATTGACGCAGGATTCCAATGGATCGGTGCGCGTGGGGGCGGTGTTCGCGTTGCGGCAGATGGGGGTGCGGGGACATGAGCAGGTATTGCAGGCGGCGCTGGCGGATCGCGATCCGGCGACGCGGGCGAATGCGGCGCTGGCGCTGGGGCTGCTCGGGGATCGCTCGGCGATCGGGATTTTGCAATCGCGGGCGCTGGAGCAGGACGCGCGGGTGCGGCTGGAGATCACGGCGGCGCTGGCGCGGCTGGGGGATGCCGATGCGCAGCGGGTGATCGTGGCGCTGGCGATGTCGAAATATGGGGAGGATGAGTGGATGGCGATGGACGTGTGCGGCGATTTGCCGGAGCAGGCGTCGGCGAAACCGCTGCTGATGGGATTGGAGGAGGCGCCGCCGGGGACGCCGCCGCAGGATGTGCCGCTGACGGTGGTGAGGCAGTTGGTGGCGGCGCGTTCGCTGGCGCGGCAAGGGTCGATTCAGGGGGCGAACGTGGCGGTGCGTCATCTGGCGGATCCGGATCCGCAGTTGCGCGGGCTGGCGGCGCTGGCGCTGGGGGAGATTCTGAGCCCGGTGGGCGCGCGGCAGCGGCTAGCGCCGCTGCTGGACGATCCGGATGCATCGGTGCGCCGCTCGGCCGCGGCGGCGGTGGTGAAGGTGTTTGCGCGGGATCGGCGGAACCGTTGAGCGGACGGAGCACGCGGATTGCATGTAACCTTCCGGCATGAAACCGGAGGTGTGCGATGACGAAGCGGAAATCAGACGATGCGGGATACATGGGACAGGTGAAGGATGCGGAAGGAGCGCATGGGCGGCGGTTGAGTGAGCAGCAGGATGTGGGGGAGCTTTCCGCGCAGAATCGCGGAGGGACGACGGGGCGGGGGCTGGAGGAATCCAAGCGGCTGGAAGAAGATGATCGGGAGCAGGCCGCCCAGGCTCAGCAGCCGGCGGTGCAGGGAAAAGCGGAGGAGGAGCAGTGCGACACTTCCGCGGAGCTGAAGGAGATATTTGCGAAGGAGGATCGGCAGGCGACGGAGAAGGGGAAGCGGGGTGATAAGGATGTTCCGGGGGCGGGAAATTCGAGGGCGGATCGGGCGGAGGAGGAGGCGCTGGGGCGGGATACGGAAAGTTATGCGGATGAGGCGGAGGAAGAGTAGCGGGGTGGATTTCCTGGCGTTTCGAGGGTTGGCAGGGACGCGTTCGTGATCACGCACGAGCGCGGGTGAATCGGTTGGTGCTGGTGCGACCGACGGCGCCGGCGAGCTGGAGCATGGTGAGTTCGGCCATGATGACTCCGGCGGAGAGGCCGGTGGCGTCGAGCATCTCGTCGATGGTGGATCCGGCGGGGGCGATGGCTTGAAGGATCTGGTGCTGGATGGGAGTGAGCGCGGGGATTTGCGGGGCGGGTTGGGTTTGCAGAAGAGGAAGCGATGATTCGGAGGCGGCGGGGACGGAGGGCGCGGGGGGCGGTACGGTGTGTTTGCGAAGAGCGGCGCCGACTTCGCCGAGGTTGTCGAGGATGTCTTCGACGGATTCCACCAGCACGGCGGTGCCGGATTTGATCAGATGGTGCGTGCCGGCGCTGGCGGGGGAATCGATGCGTCCGGGGACGGCGAAGACTTCGCGGCCGTAATCGGCGGCAGCGAGGCGCGCGGTGATGAGGCTTCCGCTGCGAAGGTTGGCTTCGACTACGAGGACGCCGAGGCTCATGCCGGCGATGATGCGGTTGCGCGGGGGGAAGTTTTCCTTGAGCGGGGGCGTATCGAGGGGGAAATCGGAGAGGATGGCGCCGGCGTTTTCCGCGACGATGCGGTCGTAGAGCTTTTTGTTCTCGGGCGGGTAGGTGTGTAAAAGGCCGCAGCCTTGGACGACGATGGTGCGTCCGGCGGCGAGCAGTGCGCCTTCGTGGGCGCAGGTGTCGATGCCGCGGGCGCCGCCGGAGATGACGGTGATGTTTTGCTCGGCGAGCGCCCGGCCGAATTTGCCGGCGGTTTCGCGGCCATAGAGCGTGCACTGGCGGGCGCCGACCACGCCGATGGCCAGGGCATCAGCGGGGAGAAGTTTGCCGCGGACATAAAGCACCAGCGGCGGATCGGTGATGGTGCGGAGGGCGGCGGGATAACGCGGATCGTGAAGAGGGAGCAGGGTGAAGCCGGCGTTGATGGCGGCGTCGAACTCGCGCTGGGCGTCGGCAAGCGTGGCTTTGGCGGCGGACGCGATGGCGCTGGCGGTGCGCGGGCCGATGCCTTCGATCTCGGCGAGGCGCGCGGGGTGGGCGTCGAGAATAGCGGCGGGGGAACCTAAGGCCGTAAGCAGACGACCGGCGAGAATGGGGCCGACGCCGGGCAAGCGTGCAAGGCGAAGCCAGGGGAGGATTTCCTCAGCAGTCATGGAGCTTCTCCCGGGGATCGGGGGACGAATCAGCGCCACAGGCGCACCTTGCCATCGAGGGTGGCGGCGGCCATGACGCGGCCATTGCCGGAGATGGCGACGGCGGCGACGGGCGAATCGGTGGGCTGGCGCATGAGTTCTTTTTTGCTGGTGGTGGCGGTGACGACAATATCATAAGCGGGCGGTTTGCCGGCGGGGGCGAGATTCTGGGTTCCCCAGAGCAGCAGCCGGAGATCATCGCTGATCGCACCGCAGGCGAAGTGATCGGGGGTGAGCGCGCCGGCCTGAGAGCCGTCGGATGTGTTGTAGAAAAACAGTCCGCCGGCCTGGAGACCGCCGCCGTAGAAATGCCGGCCGTCGGCGGTGAAGCTGACCATGTCGGCGCCGCGGGGATTGCGCGGGGGTCCGCCGAGTTCTTCTTTTTTGATTTGGGGTTGGATGTGCGTGAGGCGACCGGAGGCGAAATCGACGAGTGACAGGCCGCCGGCCGCGGTCCATCCGGTGACCAGCAGTTTGGCGTCGGGCGAGAGGGCGAGGCGGTTCTGCGGCGTGGGGAGTTGAAAGCGGCGCTGGACCTGGCCATCTGCGGCGGACCAAACGCCGACCGCGGTGCCGCCGGCGACCACGCTCTGGTTGTCGGGGAGGAACCCGGCGATGGCAGGCGCGGGATCGAGGGTGAAGTTGCTGCAATCGATGGTGCGGAGGATGACGCCGTCGTTGACGCCGATGATGAGCATGGCGCCATCGGTGACGCCGGCGGCGAGGTAGGTGCCATCGCGCGAAAAGGCGATCGAGTGGACTGGATGCTGCGTGCCGAGATCATGCAGGATTTTGCCGTTGGCATCGATGACGAAGACACCGTCAGCGCCGCCGAGCGCCAGGAGCTTGGCGTCGTGGTTGAAGCAGGCGGTGAAGATGGCGCCGTGCATTCCCTGGACAAAGATGGGTTGCGGGCCGGTGGGTTGGGTGGCGGGAGGATCGGCGGCGGTGGCCCGGGGGATGTTTTGGAAAGCGATCACCGCGGTTGCCGCAATGGCGGCGAAGGCGAGTTGGCGGAGCAGTGATCTGATGGGCATGGCGCACCCTTTAAGCGTTGGCGAGCGAGGCGATGGCGCGGCGAATCGCGGGAACGTCGGCGTCCGATGTGGGCACGACGTGCGCGGCGCCGATGGCCGTGGGCAGGACGAGGCGAAGTTTTCCGCCGGCGACTTTTTTGTCTGTTCCCATGGCGGTGAAGGTGCGATCGGGGTCAAGCCCGGGCAGCGCGGTGGAGAGGCCGATCGCCTGGAGAAGGGCGAGGATGCGCGGCAGATCGCGCGCGGGGAATTCGCCGCGCTCGATGGCCAATCGCGTGGCGGCGACCGTGCCCAGCGCCACCGCTTCGCCGTGCGCGATGCCGGTGTAGCCCATGACATTTTCGATGGCGTGGCCGAAGGTGTGGCCGAGGTTCAGCAGGGCGCGTACGCCGCGCTCAAAAGGGTCGTCCATGACGATGGCGGCTTTGATGGCGACGTTGCGCGCGACGAGTTCTTCGATGGAAGGGGAATCGCACGCGAGCAGTTGGTGCACGTGGGTTTCGATGAAAGCGAAGAGCGCCGCATCGCGAATGATGGCGTGTTTCACGCACTCGGCGAGTCCGCAGCGGAGTTCGCGCGGCGGTAGCGATTTGAAGGTGTCGATGTCGGTGATGACGGCGCGCGGCTGATGGAAAGCACCGATCAGGTTCTTGCCGGCGGGATGATCGACCCCGACCTTGCCGCCGACGGAGGCATCGACGGCGGAGAGGAGCGTCGTGGGGACTTGCACGAAAGGGACGCCGCGGAGAAGCGTGGCCGCGACCAAACCGGCGAGGTCGCCGACGACTCCGCCGCCCAGGGCGATGACGGGCGTGGCGCGCTCGATGCGGGCATTGAGGAAGGTATCGAGCGCGGCGGAGGCGGTGGCGAGCGTTTTGTGCTGCTCGCCCGCTGGAATGGTGTGGGTGAGCACGCGGTAACCGGCGGCGGCGAGAGAGGCTTTGGCACGCTCGAGATAGAGCGGGGCGACGATGGAATCGGTGACGACCGCACAGGACGGAGCTGGGGCGACCGCGCGGACTTGTTCGCCAAGGCGAGCCAGGGCGCCGGCCTCCACGCGGATGTCGTAGGGCGCGGCCGTGGCGGCGGGGAGCGTGACGGTGACGGTTTTCATGCCAGAGAGTTTACCGCGCGCCATGGCGCACGGGTATGCGGCGCGGCGGCGGCGGGCAGAACACATCGTGCTGAACGATCACGGCGCTACCGCTGGTCTGGAAGTGGGCACGGTGGCGGCCGAGGAACCCGGCTGGCTGGCGGCGGCGCGCTGGCGCTGCACGAAGCCGCTCACGGGCAGCAAGCCGGGCAGCACGCGTTCGATCGCCCCGAAGTACCACGACGCGACGAAGGCCAGCAGCACGAGGATGATCACCGTCGTCCACCAGCGGCCTTTGTGGGATTCCTTGTAGGGGTCGGCGCCGTCGCGGATGGAACCCCTGGGCAGCGCGGCGGTGGCGGTGAGGGCGCGGCCAAAGGGCAGGTTGATTTTGGCCTTGGCGTTGACGGCCCAGCCGTTGGCGTCGAGCAGCGGGCCGAGATTGCGCTGGCGAAGTTTCAGCCAGGCGATCAGCATCGAGGGGCCGGAGATGGCGAGGATCACGGCGAGCAGGCCCAGCGGCATCCAGAAGCCCAATCCGAAGAACGCCTGGAGGATCGCGCCCAGCGCGGCGCTGGCGCCGGCGAAGGCGACGGCGATCGCAGCAATGACGCCGATGTCGAGCTTTTTAGGCACAAGCGGCGCGGCCGGCGGAGGCGCCACGCTGGGCGCATTCGTTGGCGGCCCTGCCTGCGCGGCTTGGGCAAACGTGGTGGCGGCGGACTGCAGGCGTTCCGTGGCCGCGGCATCGGCGGCGGCGGCGCGCTTGGCGATCTGGTCTTCCACCCAGCGAATCGCGCGCTTGTAGGGCGCCCAGAATGCCTGGCGAACACTGATCGGATTCTCCACGATCTTCGTGATCGTCGCGTCCCAGTCCCGTCCGGAGCGATCGTAAAACACGCCGTTGCGTCCGACCATCAGGTTGTCGGAATCGCCGGCGGTGAAGGCCGCCGCGATGGCCGCCGTTTCGCCGGTCGATTTGTGCGAGAGGTCGCAATAGGCGAGGTACATGCGCGACAGATGGGCCATCGCCGCATGTCTGGCGGCATCCTGCACGCGCACGCACAGGTCGCACGCGCGCTGGTCCAGGTAGAGCGTGCCGGCCTGGAAGATCGCTTTTTGCCGGCGGCCGTAAAAATCGCGGAAGGCGACGAAGTTGTTGAGCAGGTAATACAGATCGCGATGCAGGCGGACGAGCTTCTCGACGGCCGCGATGCCCGTGGCCTCGGGCGCGAGCGCCGCATCCTTCGCCAGCAGTTCCCTGATGCCGGCTTCCGCGGGGCCGGCGAGAATTTCCTTGGCCCGCGCGACGCCGACCTTTTCCGCGCCCTGCGACGGCACGCTGGCGCGCCACGCTTCGTAGGCGGCGAACGTGGAGGTCAGCCGATTCCATTCGGTTTCCGTGAGCTGCTCACGATCGCCCAGCACCGGCGCCACTGCCTTCGCGCGGAGTGCGGCGATGGCGGTTGCCCACGCGGGATTGATGCTGTCGGTCAACGGAAGCGCGCGCCCGGGCTCCACACGCGCCAACGGAAACGCGGCCACCGCCGGATCGGCGCTCGACAGATCGCGCGCCGCCACCGCCGCATAATCTTCGCCCGCCCGATTCATGGCATCGCGCGCCCGGCCATCAAAGGCGGCCAGCCGGCAGCGGGCGAAGTAGTCGTCCACTTTGGCCTTCACCGCGCGCATGGCGGCGGCGGCTTCAACGGTCGCTTCACCGAGAGGCAACACGCCGCTTTCCGAGGCTTCACGATCATGCCACGCCACCAGATCGCGCAGCCCGGCAAAAAACTTTTCCGTCTGGGCAAGTGTGACACCGGGCTTTCCGGAGCGGTCTTTGGCCTGCGCGTCAGGTCCGATTGCCGCGAGAATCTCCTCGATCACCTTGCGCACCGCTTCATCGGTGGCGGCATCCGCCGGAATGATCCCATCGCCATTGAACGGCGTGCCGGAAAAGATGCGGCCGGTGTCGGAAACATCGTCCACGGAAATTTCCGGAGAGTCCGGCTTGCCCAGGCTGCCAAGAATCTGCCGCGCCGATGCCGCGATGGCCGCCCCCTCGGGATGCTGCTCGTTGATCGCTGCAAGTTGGAGGTTGGTCTCCCCGCGCAGAAGATCCGCGGGTTCTTTCAACAGTGAAGCCGCCCATTTGGAGATGGCGATGATATCCGGGGCGCGGATCCGTCCGTCATGATCGGCATCAATCAGTTCGAGCGTGCGCCGATCGAATTCCAGGCCGTCGACCGGACAGGCCAGCGCGACCCAGAGTTTCTGATCGAGCTGATCGAGGTGGAGCAGGTCGGTGCCGGCGTCGAGGCGCACCTGGTCAAATCCGCCGGCGCGGAAGAAGTGCCAGCGGTGCGCGGGATGAGCCATGCGTTTTGCCCTTCAACATTCGCAGATGTGGGAAGGATAATGCAGGAAACGAAAACGCAAAAATGTCAGGCGGGCGGGGCGTCCGATCGGCGTTTCAGAATTCCGGTCGCCACGGCAATTTTGATCTTTGCCGGCGGGGCCGGGTCGCCGTCGCATCGCTGCACACGATCATCGAGCCGACACGCATCCGACCAACCCATTCCACATCCAGCCAGTTCGTTAACTCTGGCTCAACCTCTTCACGCTCGCCTTGCCCAGCATCGCGTGCGTCTCTTGCAGCAGCGGCACCAGCTCCCGGATGCCCGCCATCCGCGCGATCGGTTCGAGATCCACGTTCTCCGCCTCCGCGGCGTTCTTTCCCGGAAACCAGTGGCCGCCGTTGCCCAGCAGGTTGTAGCGCATCTCCGCGTATTCCTGCATGTCGAACGCTTTGACGAGATTGCGCAGCCACAGAATCACTGGGATGTTGATCTGCCCCGGCGTCAGTTCCCACGGCGGAATCGGCAATGAAAAAGGATCCCGCAAGGCCTCCGGCACGTTTTCGTGGAACGTCTTCTCCAACCGATTCAAAATCGGTCCCAGCAGTTCCCGCGCGCGCGGCAACCACTTGAGTGCTTCTACATGCGTGTCAAAATCCGCCGGCCGCGCCGCCCCCACCGACAGCGTGTGAATCTCCCGGTGACTCAAACAAAACAGATCGTTGAACGCCAGCGGATGCAGCGGCTCACACAACCGCGTGAATTTTTCCGAAGGCGCATAGAGCTTTCCACCCTTGTCCGAGGGCGAAATGATGAACACGCCCATGTCGCGCTGCGTCGCCGCCTCGATCGCCCGGGCATTTTTCTGGAAAATCCAGTACCAGTGCAGGTTCACGTAATCGAATCCGCCGTTGTGCGGATGCTCCACGAGCGACACGAGCAACTCGGTCGGCGCGTGCGTGGAAAAACCGATGTGCCTGGCCAGCCCCTGCCGCTGAAGCTGTCGCGCCGCGCGCAGACATCCGCCGCGCCCATCCGGCCCGACGGCCTTCTGCGCCACCTCCTCATTGTTGATCCCGTGCAGCGACAGCAGATCGACGTAGTCGAGCCGCAGCCTTTCGAGCGATTCCTGGAAATGCTTGAGAAACACCGCCGGATCCGCCTCCGGCACGATCTTCGTCTGCACGATTAGCTTCTCCCGCGGCAGCGTCGGCAGCACCAACCCAAGCTGCCGCTCCGACGATCCATACCCCCGCGCCGTTTCAATATGCGTGATCCCCAGCTCCCACGCCCGCCGCACCGTCGCTTCCAGATTCGCCTGGCTTTCCGCGGGAATCTGCTCCAGCGGCGTGTCCTGCCATTTCCACTGGAAGCGCATCCCCCCGCAGGAAAACACGGGCATCATCAGGCCCGTGCGTCCGAACCGCCGGTACTCCATCGTGCGCTCCTGCCAAACAGCCTCGCGCCGCCTATGATGCGTGGGCCGGCCCGGAGCGTCAAACGGCGATTGCCGGGGCGGGGCAAGTGGCTCAACGACCAGGAGGTTGCCGTGAGTGCGGAGAATCTGGATGAACGCCGCGTGCGAGAATTGCTGGCGCAGGTGCGCGCCGGCGACATGAGCGTCGACGCCGCCCTCAACGTCCTCCGCCGCCACCCCTGCGAATCGCTCGATTGCGCCACCATCGACCATCACCGCGAGCTGCGCAAAGGCTTCCCCGAAGTCATTTACTGCGACGGCAAAACGCCCGGCCAGGTGGCGCAGATCGCCGAGCGCCTCGCCGCCCGATCGCCCCGCCTGCTCGGAACGCGCGCCTCCGCCGAGCACTACGCCGCCGCCGCCACCTGCGTCCCCGACCTGCAATATCACGCCTCGGCCCGCTGTCTTTATCTTGATCGCGCCCCCGCGCCCAAGCACCCCGGCATCGCCATCGTCGCCGCCGGCACCAGCGACCTCCCCGTCGCCGATGAAGCCGCCATCACCCTCCAGGTGATGGGCCACGATGCGCTGCGCATCACGGATGTCGGCGTCGCCGGCCTGCATCGTATTCTGGCGCGCGTTCCGGACCTGCTCGACGCGCGCTGCGTCATCGTCGTCGCCGGCATGGAAGGCGCCCTTCCCTCCGTCGTCGCCGGACTCATCGCCGCCCCGGTCATCGCTGTGCCCACCAGCGTCGGCTATGGCGCCAACTTCGGCGGTCTCGCCGCGCTGCTGGGCATGCTCAACGCCTGTGCTTCGGGCATCGCGACCGTCAACATCGACAATGGTTTCGGCGCCGCCTTCATTGCCGCCGCCATCAACACCCAGTGCCTCAAAGCCGCCAAAGCGTAAGCGCCCTACCGCCGTGCTCCCCGCGCCGCCGAACGTCGCCTATACTCTGGTTGCCGCTGTTTTTGCCGGAGCCTTCATGACCGTCGCCGCCGACCCCTTCCTTGCCCGCCTGTGCGACTGGATGCGCCAGCACGACTCGGTTCTCACCGCCTACTCCGGCGGCGTCGATTCCGCCGTCGTCATGGCCGCCGCCCACCGCACCCTCGGCGACCGCGCCCTGGCCTGCATCGGCATCTCGCCCTCGTATCCCGAGCGCGAACTTGAAGGCGCTCTCGCCGTCGCCCGCCAGCTCGGCGCGAAAATCCGCACCGTCGAGACGCAGGAGCATCTCGATCCCCAGTATGCCGCCAACCCCGCCAACCGCTGTTATTTCTGCAAGTCTGATCTCTACACCCGCCTCAAACAGATCGCGCAGCAGGAAGGCTTCACCGTCATCGCCGACGGCAACAACGCCACCGACGCCGCCGCTGGCGACCGTCCCGGATGGCTCGCCGGACGCGAGCGCGGCATTCGCTCCCCGCTCGCCGAACTCGGATTCACCAAGGATCACGTCCGCGAAGCCGCCAAGGAACTCGGCCTGCCCGTCTGGAACAAACCCGCCGCGCCATGCCTCGCCTCGCGCGTCCCCCATGGAACGCCCATCGTTCCCGGCCTGCTGCACCGGATCGAACAAGCCGAAAATGTCCTGCACTCGCTGGGTTTCACCAACTTCCGTGTCCGCCACCACAACGACATCGCGCGCATCGAACTCCCGCCGGAGGATTTTCCCAAGGCCTTCGCCCTGCACGAAGAAATCGCCCGCGCCCTCAAATCCCCCGAGGGCGGCGGCTACAAATTTGTAACGCTGGACCTGACCGGCTTCACCTCCGGCAGCTTGCACGCCGCCACGAAATAAATGAGCCGCGGATGCACGCGGATGAACACGGATATAGAAAGGACGCGTATGCTGCACGAACAGTTGACCGAAACGATCATCGGCGCCGCCATCAAAGTCGCCAACACCCTCGGGTGCGGTTTCCTGGAAAAAGTCTACGAAAACGCCCTCGCCCACGAACTTCGCAAAGCCGGCCTGATCGTCGCCCAACAAGTGCCCATCGCCGTTTACTATGACGGCGTCATCGTCGGTGAATACGTCGCCGATCTTGTCGTCAATGGCGTCGTGATCCTCGAACTCAAAGCATGCAGCGCTCTGGAAAACATCCACTCCGCCCAATGCATCAATTACCTCAAAGCGACGGGCAAAGAAGTCTCCCTCCTCCTCAACTTCGGCAAACCCCGCCTGGAATTCAAACGCCTCGTCTTGACCAATCAAGCCTGAAATCCGTGTCCATCCTGTACATCCGCGGCTAATTTCCGTCAGCCTTCGAGAGCCACCATGCCGATCGCTTATCTCGATCTCCCCTCCGGTATCTCCGGCGACATGTTCCTCGGCTGCCTGCTCGACGCCGGCTTTCCGCTCGATGCCCTCCGCTCCACCATTGCCGCGCTCAAGCTCCCCGCCGCTGAATATGCCATCGACGCCCACGCCATCATGAAGGGCCCCCTGCGCGCCACGCTTGCCGACATTCAAACCTCCGAAGCCCACGCCCACCGCCACCTTGCCGACATCGCCGCGATCATCAGCGCCGCCGACCTGCCCGACCCCATCAAGCGCAACGCCATCGCCACGTTCGAACGCCTCGCCCGCGCCGAAGCCAAAGTTCACAACACCACCCCCGACAAAATCCACTTCCACGAGGTTGGCGCCATGGACGCCATCATCGATATCGTCGGCGCCTGCGCCGGCATCCACCACCTCGCTATCGAAAAACTCTTCGCTTCCCCGCTGCCCCTCTCACCGGGCTGGACCAATTCCCAGCACGGCCAGATCCCGCTGCCCGCGCCAGCCACCCTCGAACTCCTCGCCGAAGCCCACGCTCCCACGCGCCCCGGTCCCGCCAATAACACTCCCGGCGAATGGGTCACCCCCACCGGCGCCGCCCTCGTCTGCCAACTCGCCACCTTCGGCCAGCCGCCCATGACGCTCCAACGCATCGGCACCGGCGCCGGCCGCAAAAACACACCCTGGCCCAACATCGCCCGGCTCTGGCTCGGCGCCGCCACCGCCACCTCCCCGCATGCCGCCAACCTCGTCCAGCTCGAAACAAACATCGACGACATGAACCCCCAGCTCTACGCCGCCGTCTCCGACAAACTCTTTGCCGCCGGCGCCAAGGACGTCTGGTTCACTCCCATTCATATGAAAAAAAACCGCCCCGCCGTCCTCCTTGCCGCCCTCGGTTCGGCCGGCGACGAACCCACACTCGCCCAAGTCATGCTCGAAGAAACCACTACCCTCGGCGTGCGCGTCCACCCCATCGAACACCGCCACGAAGCCGCCCGTGAACTCATCACCCTCGATACCCCTCACGGAAAAATCCGCGCCAAGATTAAATCTCTCCACGGCCGGCCAACCGCCATCACCCCTGAATACGATGACGTTGCCGCTCTCGCCGCACACCACCGCCTGCCCGTGAAACAGGTCCTGGACGTCGCCGTCGCGGCGGCGCATCAGCGCCTCCAGGAACTTCAAACCTCCCCGGCGGCGCCCACCAGCTCTGACCAGCCATAAATCGCCGCGGTAAAACCCCCTCCTCCGGCCCCACTTTTGCACAAACAAGCCCCGCTGAGACGACCGCGATTGTTCGCGCGCCTCCGCCAGGGAGTTCTTGTGTCCACCCATGCCGCCACAACCCCCGCCTCCGATAACCCCGCCCCCCCGCCTAACAAGCGCAAACATCCGCACCGCTGGCGCAACCGCATCCTCTACACCCTTCTCGTCCTCGCCGTCATCCTGATCGCCGTGCGCCTGGCACTGCCCACCTGGGTTCGCTGGTACGTCAACAAGACCATCGATCAATCCCCCCTCTACCGCGGCACCATCGGCGATGTCTCCATCCACCTCTGGCGCGGCGGCTACACCATCCAGGACGTCCGCCTCGATAAAACCACCGGCAACGTCCCTGTCCCCTTCTTCTCCGCCAGGCAGATCGACCTGCACATCGAATGGAAAGCCCTCCTTTCCGGCAAGGTCGTCGGCCAGGTCACGCTCTTCAAACCCGAGCTCAATTTCGTCGACTCCAAAAACGCCGACACCTCCCAGACCGGCAACGAAGGCGCCAGCGACGCTGGCGGGGGCGGCGGCCCCTGGCTGGGCATGATCCGCGACCTCTTCCCCTTCCAGATCAATTCCGCCGTCGTCCACAACGGCGAGATTCACTTCCGCGCCTTCGACAGCAACCCGCCCGTCGATGTCTATCTCAACAGCCTCGAAGCCTCCGTCGACAATCTCACCAACATCCACGACGAAACCAAGCCCCTCATCACCACCATCTCCGCCTCCGCCCTCGCCATGAACCAGGCCCATTTCGAGTTCAACATGAAACTCGACCCCTTCTCCTACCGCCCCACCTTCCAGCTTGCCACCCGTCTGGTCGGTCTCGATGTCACCCAGATCAATCCGCTCGCCGAGGCCTATGGCGACTTCGATTTCCAGAAGGGCTACTTCGATGTCGTCCTTGAACTCGACGCCAAGGAGGGCGCCGTGGATGGATACGTCAAACCGCTGTTCCGCAATGTCCAGATATTTTCCCTGAGGCACGACATCAAGAAGGACAACGTTCTCGAACTCTTCTGGGAAGCGCTTGTCGGCGGTGTCACCAAAGTCTTCTCCAATCCCCCGCGCGATCAGTTCGGCACCTATATCCCGATCTCCGGCGACCTCGACAAACCCTCCACCGACCTCCTCGCCACCATTGGCAACGTCCTGCGCAACGCCTTCATCCGCGCTTATCTCCCCCGCTTCCAGGGCGTCGCCCCTGACTCCGGCGGCCTCGAATTCGCCCCCGGAACCGACATCGATCCCAGCAATCCCGTCTACAACACTCCCTGAGGTACTCGCCTATGCTCCCGCTCTTGCGCATCCCGCTCTTCCGCGCCGCCGCCCTCGCCGTCACCCTCGGCCTCTTCGTCTCCTGCGGCAGCACCCGGAAAACAGACAACTCCTTCTTCACCTCCGGCTCCCAGCAGGCCGACCAACGCGCCGAACAACGCATGGCCAAATCCAACCAGCTCCAGGGTTCCAACAAAAAACCCGACGGTTCCTCGGCGCCTGCCACCCCGACCCTCTACGCACGTCTCGGCGGCAACGACGGCATCACCGCCATCGTCAACGATTTCGTCCCCCGCGCCATCGCCGATCCGCGCGTCAACTGGGTCCGCTCCGGGATCACCTACGGCGGCTTTCTGGGCATCCACCGCAAATCCGCCGCCTGGGACCCCTCGCCCGCCAATCAGGCACAGCTTAAACACCACATGGTCCAGTTCATCGCCGTCGCCACCGGCGGTCCCAGCAAGTACGACGGACGCGACATGAAAGACGCCCACGCCGGCATGAAAATCACCAATACCGAATTCGACGCCGCCATCGGAGACCTCAAAGCCTCACTCGACAAGCTCGGGATCGCCACCGGCGACCAGAAAGAACTCCTCGCCATCATCGAATCCACCCGTCCCCAAATCGTCACCGTTCGCTAAGAAGCCATTGCACAGTGGCATGGACATCCTGCCCATGTTCGAATAATGCTGGTTTTTCCGACCGGGAACCTCGGCGGGACGCCCCTGCCACGATTTTTGCAATGGCTTCTCAGCTTTTTGCTCGTAACCGTGAACAGCGGCGATCCAGTCGTTCGGTTCGGGTTTCGTGCTTTTGCTCACGAATGCTCGATCTTCTCCCATCCGCTCCCCGGCCCCAACTTCTCCAGCGTCGAATGCTCCGCAAAATAACTGCAATGCCCGCACGCCCCGCAGATCACCGCTTCAATCTTCGGCGTATAGGAAAAATTCCCCAGCCCCTTGAGCAGATTCACGCCGGTGCCGCCGCCGGAATCCAGCCGCCGCGTATACAGTTCCCCGCTGCCACAATTCGGACACGCTTTGCGAAAATCAACACTCATGCCCACACGATACCACCCGGCATGAAAAAAATCTTCTCGTTCGCCAGCGGGCGACGAACCCGGGACGAGGATGTTTCCACGTCACCACGATCGTTCCGATGGAACGTGCCCCTTTCGCTCTACCACAGCGCGACAAAGACCACCACCAGCCCCACGACCATCACCAACCCCCCCGCCGCCAGCGCCGCGTGGCTCCCCGCGCCGCCCCCCACCAGGGCCGTCAGCATCCCCGCCATCGCCGCGATCCCCCCCACCGCCGCCACCACCCGCAGCTTATGCCGCTGCCGCTCGCGCTCCTGGAACCGCTTGTAAGCCGGACTGTCCGGACGCCACTGCGACAGCACCGCGAATGGCAAGGGATCGTTCTTCCGCGCAATCTGCTCGTTCCGCTTCGGCAACACCACCGTATCCGCCGAGGAAACGTCCGTCCCCCCCGCCAGGCGCTGGTAGCAACTCGCGCACAGCGTCCGCTCGTTGAGCATGTAGGGAGAATCCATCCGCCCAATCACCACCCCGCACTCCCCGCATTTTTCCCCCCCCGCTCCCCCGGTCGGCGGACTTTCACTCATGAGGATTTTCCTCCACACATGACGCTACTCTCCCTTACTGCCCATATCAACCCCCCCCCAACCCCAAGGTTCGCGCGGCCGGGCGTTTCATCCTCCTTTTGCCCCGGCCCCCCCCCGTGCTACACTACCCCCCTTCCGCCATACGGCGGGAGCGCCCCCGCGAGATACCGGCAGAGTGACCAGGCGTTGGTCGCGGAGGGTTGCATCGGCCATACCGCCCATCCGGGACATGGCTCTAACGCCTGGCGGTCTGGCCGCATTCATTTTTGCCGCCGCCGATCAGGAACCCATCACTCACGGAGTCCCCCCATGTCGGAACAATCCACCCAGGAACCCTCCCAGCAGGAAACCCCGGCCCAGGAAGTCGAAAACCAGGAAGAGCAGGACAGCCTTCCGCCGGCCACCGCGACCATCGAAGACGCCGGCGCCGCCCGCAAGCGCATCAAGATCGAAATCCCTGAAGCGCGCATCAAAGGCAAACTGGAAAACGCGTTTGGCGAGTTGCAGAAGGACGCCGTGCTTCCCGGCTTCCGCCGCGGCCGGGCCCCGAAGCGCCTGCTCGAAAAACGCTTCGGCGGTGATATGCGCAACACCGTGAAGCAGCAGCTTGTCGCCGAAGCCTATGAACAGGCGATCGAAAAGAACGAGCTCGACGCCATCGGCGATCCCGAGGTCGATCTTTCCAAGGTGGAGCTGCCCGAATCCGGCTCGCTCATCGTGAACGTGGAAGTGGAAGTGACGCCGGAGTTCGCCTTGCCGTCGATCGAAAAGATCGCGGTCAAGAAGCCGAAACTGGAAGCCAACGAAACGCGGCAGAATCTGGCCCTGGAAAATCTGCGCAAGTACTTCGGGCACTGGCACGATTCCACCGAGCCGGTCACCGAGAACGACACCGTCACCACCGATGTCAAAGTCACCGCCACCGAGGACAACGCTGTGCTCGCCGAGCAGCCCAACGTGAGCCTCGCCGTGAAGCCCGGCTCCATCGCCGGCGTGCGCTTCGAAGACCTGGGTGAAAAGCTCAAGGGCAAAAGCATCGGCGACACCGTGACGCTTGAGGGCAATCTGCCGCAGGAACATCCGGACGAAAAATATCGCGGCAAGCCGATCAAGGTGGAGCTGGCGATCAAGGGTGTGAAGCACCAGCACTTGCCGGAGGTGAACGAAGAGTTCGCCACGATGCTGGGCTTTGAGACGGTCGATGAGCTGAAGAACGATCTGAAGGAACGCCTGGTCACGCAGCTCGAGCAGGAAACGAAGGGGGCGATGTCGCAGCAGGTGTACCGTTACCTGCTGTCGAACACGAATCTCGATCTGCCGGCGAAACTGTCGCAGCGGCAGATGGGCAACGTGCTGCGTCGTCGGGCGACCGAGTTGATGCAGAAGGGCGTTCCGGAGAGCGAGATCGTGCAGCAGATCGATCAGCTCCGCATCGCGTCGGCGCAGCAGGCGGCGGTCGACCTGCGTCTGTACTTCATCCTGTCGAAGCTGGCCGATCAATTCGGCATCCAGGTTTCGGATGAGGAAGTGAATGCGCGGATCGCCGCGATGGCGATGCAGTACGGCCGGCGTCCGGAACGTCTGCGGCACCAGTTGCAGCAGTCGGGCCAGATGGAGCAGCTTTACCTGCAGATTCGCGACGGCAAGGTCGTCGATAAGCTGCTGGAGACGGCGGAGATCACCGACGTGGACGAGCAGGCATTGGCGGATGAGTTCAAGAACCTGCCGCCGCTGACGAACGTGGGCCCGAACGTGACGGGCGTTTCGCATTCGGCGCCGACGCCTGGCGAAGAGAAGCCGGCGTAAAAAACGCCGGGGATTTTTGGTATGATGGAAGGCCTGGAACATACGGTTCCAGGCCTTTCTCGATTATGGGACGATGATGACCGCCGCCGTCAATCCAACCCCCGGCGCCCCCCCCGGCCCCCCGGTTTCGCCGGACGTTGCGCATCGAGACGCCATGCGCCGCTTCGGCGAAGCGCACCACGCGAAGCTGGAAAAATCGCGGCGGCGGAATGGTTATTTTCATCGCTACCTGGCGCGCATCATCAAACATCACGTGCCGGCGGGATCGCGGGTGCTGGATGTGGGATGCGCCTCGGGGGACATGCTGGCGGCGATTGAGGCCGGACCGGGGAGCGTGGGGATCGACATCAATCCGGCGTCGATCGCCGCGGCGCGGGAGAAATATCCGGATCGCACCTTTCGTGAGATGGCGGCGGAGGATGTGGGCACGCTGGCGCATACGCCAGGGGGAGGGGAGAGGGCGGGCGGGTTTGATGTGATCGTTTTATCAGGCGTATTGCACCAACTTTACGATCTGCACACGGCGCTCGAGGCGCTGCGGCCGGTGTGTCACGATCGCACGCGGATTCTGATCGTGACGTTCAGCCGGCTGTGGCATCCGGTGGTGCGTGCGGGGGAGATGGCGCGGTGGAAGACGCGGATTCCCGATGAATCGTGGTTGCCGCCGTATGAGGTGGCGGGGCTTTTGAAGCAGTGCGATTTTGACATTGTTTCGCAGCAGCCGGCGATTCTGCTGCCGCTGCCGATTCCGCTGGTGAGCAATCTGGCAAACCGGTGGCTGGCGCCGTTACCGGGGTTTCGGCTGTTTGATTTATGCACGCTGACGATTGCGCGGATGCTGCCGCGGACGAACCGGCTGGAACTGCCGGAGCGGGTGTCGGTGATTGTCCCGGCGCGGAACGAGGCGGGGAACATCCAGCCGCTGCTGGATCGGCTGCCGGCGCTGGGGAAAGAGACGGAAGTGGTTTTCGTCGAGGGGAATTCGACGGACGACACGTGGGCGGCGATTCAAAAAACGGTGACGGATTACCAGGCGGGCGGCGGGCCGTTTCTGCTGAAGGCGCTTCAGCAGTCGGGGAAAGGCAAGGGGGATGCGGTGCGGCTGGGTTTCTCGCAGGCGACCGGGGAGGTGCTGATGATCCTGGATGCGGACCTGTCGGTGCCGCCGGAGGAGTTGCCGCGGTTCGTGCAGCTTTTGGCGCGGAACCAGTGCGATTTTGCGAACGGATCGCGGCTGGTGTATCCGATGGATCGGCATGCGATGCAGTTTTTGAACATGATCGCCAACAAGCTGTTTGGGTGGATGTTCACGTTTCTGCTGTCGCAGCGGCTGCGGGACACGTTGTGCGGGACGAAAGTTTTGCGGCGCGCGGATTACGAAAAGATCGTGGCGAATCGCGCGTATTTCGGGGATTTCGATCCCTTCGGGGATTTTGATTTGCTGTTCGGGGCGGCGCGATTGAATCTGAAAATTGCGGATGTGCCGGTGCATTACAAGCAACGGGTGTACGGGAGCACGAACATTTCACGGTTCCGGCATGGATTGCTTCTGCTGCGAATGTGCGGGTTCGCGGCGCGGAAGATCCGGTTTATTTGATTTTTTATAGCGTCCACGTGCAATGCCACACGGGTGGAAGCCTGTGTCACGTCAATGCGCGAAGTGGCGTTGACCGGTGGCGACAAGCGCGATGTTGTGGCGATTGCACAGGTCGATCGTGTCCTGATCCTTTTTTGAGCCGCCGGGGTGGATGATGGCGGTGATGCCGGCGTTGATGAGGAGTTCGGGGGCGTCGGGGAAGGGGAAGTAGGCGTCGGAGCCGGCGGCTGAGCCGGGGAGATTGGCGTCGTGGCCATTTTTTTGGGCGAGTTCGATGGCGATTTTGGCGGACATGGGGCGGGACATCTGGCCGGCGCCGGCGGCGAGAAGCTGGCCGTTTTTGGCGATGGCGACGGCGTTGGATTTGACGTGCTTGGTGACCAGCCAGACGAACGCAAGGGCCTTCCACTCATCGTCGGTGGGCTGGCGATTGCTGGTGACGGTGCAGGCGGTGCGCTCGAAGCCGGCGAGGTCGGGCTGCTGCACAAGGATGCCGCCGGTGACGGAGCGGTAGTGGAGGGGCTTGGCGGACTGGAGAGCGCCAGGTGTTGCGAGTGGACCCGTGGCGAGGATGCGGCAGTCTTTCCAGCGGTCCTTGAGCATCTCAAGCGCGGGGGCGGCGTAGCCGGGGGCGATGATGACTTCGAGGAAACGTTTGCCAGAGACGATTTCTTCGGCGGTGCGTTCGTCGACTTCGCGATTCAAAGCCACGATGCCGCCAAAGGCCGCGATGGGATCACCGGCGTAGGCTTTGTCGAAGGCCTCGGCGAGGGTTGATCCGATGGCGCAGCCGCAGGGATTCGTGTGTTTAATGACGGCGGCGGCGGGTTGGGAGAATTCGCGAACGAGTTCGATGGCGGCGTCAGCGTCGAGAATGTTGATGTAGGAGAGGGGTTTGCCGTGGAGTTGTTTGGCGGTGGCGATGGAAGAGCTGGTAATTGGTAATTGGTAATTGGTAATTGAGTAGAAGGCGGCCAGTTGGTGGGGGTTTTCGCCGTAGCGGAGGTCCTGGATTTTTTTCAGGCGCGGCGTGAGGGTTGGGAACAGGCCGGACTGTTCGGGGAGTTTTTCGGGGTCATTTTTGAAGTATTGGGCGGCGAGGTAGGGATAAATGGCGGCGTCGTATTGCGCGGTTCTGGTGTAGGCCCACATGGCCAGATCGAGACGGAATTTGTAGGGGGTTTGGCTGCTGTTGTTCCGCATGTGTTTGAGGACTTTTTCGTATTGGATCGGATCCGTGACGACCACGATGGAGCGGTGATTTTTGGCGGCGGAGCGAATCATCGCGGGCCCGCCGATGTCGATGTTTTCGATGGCTTCTTCAAAGGAGCAGTTGGGTTTGGCGATGGTTTGTTCGAAGGGGTAGAGGTTGACGCAGACGAGGTCGATGGGCTGGATGTGGTGCTGCTTCATGGCGGCGAGGTGGTCAGGGTTGTCGCGGAGGGCGAGAAAGCCGCCGTGGATTTGGGGGTGGAGCGTTTTGACGCGGCCGTCCATCATTTCGGGGAAGCCTGTGACGTCGGCGACGTCCCGGACGGGGAGGCCGGCGTCGCGGAGGGTCTTGGCGGTGCCTCCGGTGGAGATGATTTCGACGTGGAATTCGGTGTGGAGCGCGCGGGCGAAATCGACGATGCCGGTTTTGTCGGAGACGGAAATGAGGGCGCGTGTGACGGGGACGAGATCCGGGGTGGTGGCTTGGGTGGGGGCGTGCATCGAGAGGCTCCGTTGGACGGTGAAACGGAGCAGTTTACACCGCGGGGCGGCGCCTGGGGAGCGATGCGGGATCGCGCGCTAAGAAGCCATTTCAAAAGTGGCATGGGCATCCTGCCCATGTTCGAGTAACCTTGGATTTCCCGATCCGAACATGGCGCCGGACGCCAATGCTCCGCTTCTTAAAATGGCTTCTAAGCGCGACGGCGTTTCAGGAGAAACAGTGCGGGCAGCGCGAGGACGGCGAGGGTGGCGGGTTCGGGTGTCGCTGTGACATTGATGGTGACGGTGGTGCCGGCGATCTGCGAGTCCAGGACGGTTCCGTCCGAAAAGAGGGTGGTGTCCGGTGTTGAGGAAGGATCCGCGATGGAGAAGATGACGGGACCCGAAGCGGCGGGGTCGGCAGAGAAGGTGAAGGTGCCCAGGAGGATCTGGCGGATGCCGTTGGTGGGCGGGGCGTTGGTGCCGTCGGCGCGGGAGAAGTCGTCCGAGAGTCCGAGGGTGACGTCCGTGGAGGGAAGCGAGGAGATGCCGGCGGGCGGATCGAAGGCGGTGGCATCAACGCTGAGGTTGGCCGCGACGGTGGAGATGGTCACGAGGGGATTGCTGCTTTGGGAGACTTCAACGCCGGCGGTGGCCAGGCCATCGTGGGAGGCGAGGAGTGAATCGCTGTCGTCAGGGGCGGCAATCTCCTGGAGGTAAACAGGGACGGAGACAGTGGTGCCGGCGTCGATGGTGTAGCTGGCCTGGGGGACGAAATAGGAGAACACCGGGGCGGCAAGCGCGGGCGCGGCGCCGCCCAGAACCGAGGCGAGAGCGGCGACGGCGGTGATGGCAGTGAGACGACGCATGGAAACTCCCCTTGCTGAAAGACAGATCAAATGTGGTGGCCATAGCGTTGGCGGAAGGCGGTGGTGTCGGTGGCGTTGATGGTTCCGTTGCCGTCGTAATCGAGGGCGGCGATATAGTTGGGACTGCCGACGGAAGAGCCGTTGGCGGCACGCATGGCGGCGTAATCGCCGGCGTCCACGGCGCCGTTGCCATCGAGATCGCCGAACAGGCGGAAGAAGCTGAGCGTGGAATCGGCGAGGGTTCCCCCGGCGGTATGAACCTTGTCGCCGTGCATGGTGAGGGTGTAGGAGCCATCGGCAAGCGAACCCCCGGTGATGTCGCCACCGGTGAAGGTGAGAACGACCTGAGTCCCACCGTTTTGCAGGGTGGCGATGACGGTTTCCTGCGTGCCGTCGGAACGGATGAGGGTAAAGGCGCCGGCATCGAAGGTGACGGGCGCGGCAAAGTTGTAGGTGATGGAGGTCACCATGGAGCGCTGGGCGGAGCCGTCGTTGATGGTGGTGGTGACCTGCGGCGCGGGCGTTGAGACGACGAGGGTGTGGGAGGCGACGCCGGTGACGCCAAAGTTGTCGGTGACGCGGACAGTGACGGTGTAGGCGCCGGCGCCGGCGTACTGATGGGAGAGATTGAAGGTGTTATCCGGGTTGAGGGTGAGCGCCTGAAGGCCGCTGCCGTCGCCATAATCGACGGTGGCTGTCCAGGTCTTCGTGGCGGCGTCGGTGAAGGAACCGGATTCGGAGAAGGGGGCGGTTGTGGTGGCGGCGTTGCTGCCGGGGAGCGAGACGCGTGGCGGGGAATCGACGATGGTGACGGTGGTGAGGTAATCGGTGGAGAGGCCATCCTTATCGGTGACGCGGGCGCGAACGGTGAGGGCGCCGGGGGCGGTGAGGAAGCTGGCGGGGATAAGGGCGGTGGCGCTGGTGGAGTTGGCCACTTGGAACGTGCCGGTGTCGCCGAAGTCGAAGCTGTACAGGAAACCCGCGGCGGTGTCGGCGGTGGAGGGATCGAAGACGTTGGAAACGGTGACGGCGCCGGGACCGCCGACCGGCACGGGCCCGGAGTTGGAAACAGTAGCGACGGGAGCGGTGTCGAGGACGGCGACATCGAAGGAGGCCGGGGTGACGCCGCCGGCATTGTCGCTGATGGTGACGGTGACGGTGTAGCTGCCGTTGTCGTCGTAGCGATGGGCGAGGGAGAAGGTGTTGTCGGGATTGAGTTGCAGGTTCTGGTCGCCGGAGCCGTCGCCGTAGTTGACGGTGGCGGTGAAAGTTTGGCTGGCATCGGGATCGGTGAAGGAGCCGGTGCGATTGAGGGTGTCGCCTTCGTGGAGCGTGGTGTCGTTGCCGACGGTGACCGAAGGCGGCGTGTTGGGCGTGCCAAGGGTGATCGTGGCATCGGCGGAAATGGGCGGCGCCTCGACGGTGCCGGCGTTGGTGATGGCGACGGAGTAGAACTGGTAGGTGTGGTCGGCCTGGCCGTGGAAGGTGGCGGCGGTGTCGGTGGCGCCGGATTCGAGCGCGGTGTAAGCGCCGCCGTTGTCGGAGACGTAAATGTTGTAACCGGCGATGCCGGAGTCATTGGGGGCGTCGGCGCCGGCCCAGACGAGGGAGATGTCGTCGGTATCGCCGACGCGCATGGCCGAGGTGATGGAACTCGAGGCCCCAGCAGCTTCAAGCGTGTTGGTGAAAACGTTGGTGTCAATGGGGGGCTGGGTATCGAAGATGACGCGGGCCTGGGCGGCGATGGATTCGCCCTGGGTCGCGTTCTGCGGCGTATCGACGCTGTAGGTGGCGAAACCGTCGCCGATGCCGGCGCCGTCGTCGGCGGGGAGGAAGCCCTTGGCGGGGTCGGTGGGCGTCGTGCCGGTGGCGGGATCGATGGTCTGGAAAATCCAGTTGACGGCGCCGGCCTGGACATCGACGAAAGCGGTGACATCGACATCGAAGCCATAGGTGGAGAGCAGGTCGATGCGGGTGTGGTAGTAGGAGCTGTTGGCGGGCGGGGTGAAGGTCATGCCGCTCCAGCCGAAGGACCCGAGGCGGACGGTGCGGGCATCGAGGGCGGGGTCGAGGGTGGCGGTGACGGTGACGGTCTGCGCAGGAGCGGAGCCGGGCTGGTTTTGGAAATCGACGCGATAGTTGAGGGATTGCTGGGTGGAGAGCTGGTGGTTGTCGCCGAAGCCGGCGGGACCTGCGATCTGGTTGGGATCGCGTGGGAAAATCCAGGGGATGATGAGGGGAGGAATGAGCGGGAGAATGGGTGGGAGGATAGGAGGCGGAGGCGGATTGGGATTGCAGGTGTTCTGGCTGTCGCTTTCGCAGCGGAGGTAGGCCTGGAGGGCATTCTTGGCTTGGTCCGAAAGCTTCTGGTACTGCTTCATCTGTTTCTGGAGGTTTTTGTAGAAGGTGTCGGTGATCTTCATTTCGGACTTGCTGTTTTCGAACCAGTCGTGGTTGTAGAAGGGGGCGAGAGAGGCGAGGAGGCTGGCGCCGGCGCCTAAGCCCAGGGCGGGAGCATAGCGCGCCATGTTGGTGATGATGACGGCGAGGTCGGTGGCGGCGCCGCTGGCCTGAACGGCGTTGGTGGTGAAATCTCCGGTCTGCTGGGCGGCAACCATCGCGCTGTAGTAGCCGCTGATGTCGCCGACGATGCCGGTGATGGCGGGGAGGTCGTTCTTGAACGTGGCGGCGAACCAGGCAAAGGCGCCGGTGGTGGCGGACGGGGCGGCGACGACGGCGCTGCCCAGCGCGACTTCCGCCGCGCCGATTGCCGCGAGAATGACGCCCGCGATCGAGCCGGCCAGCGACGCGGTTTCCAGGCTAATCGTGGTGATCGTGCTGACGGTCTGGCCGACGACCCGTTCCGCAGCGGGAATCAGCACGTTGTTTAGGTAATCGTCGCGCTGCTTGCGTGCCTGGACAGCTTTCTGGTAGGCGGCCATGCACTCGGGGCAGCTTGGCGGATCGATCGGGGCGCTGTTGCGCGAAAGGGCAAGAATCTGTTTCGCCAGTTCCAGAGCCGTTTGTACGAACGCCTGCTGATTGGCGGGCAGAGGGATCCCGCTGAGGGTCTGCTGGGCGGAATTAATGGCGTCGATGAGCTGGGAAATGATGCCCTGCACCCCCGACTGATTGGTTGAGCCGGCGGCGGGCGTGGCGACCGGGCCGGACACGGTGGCGATGGCGCCCGGGACGATGGAGGCGGCCTGGACGTTCCCGGCGTTGGTCTGCGCGACGGCGGTGGCGGTGAGGGCGAGCGTGCCGACGTCGACCGCGCCGCTGAGCGCCGGCAGATCGAGGGCGCGCGGCGCGTGCCCGTCGATGGAGGCGGTGAGGGTGAGGCCCGCGCCGGCGGCTTCGAGAATCGTAAAGGCCCCCGAGGTGTTGGTGGTGGCGGTCGCAAGCGTATGGCCGGCGGAATCGGTGATCGTGATCAGCGCGCCGGCGAGAGGGTTGCCGTTGTCGTCCGTGAGATGGCCGGTCAGCGTGGCGGAAGAGGGGGCGACGGCGACATCCTGGGTGGTGGTGGCGCCGGCCGTAAGAACCAGGTTCGTCAGGACGGTGGTCTGGAAGCCATTGACCACCGCGACGAGGTCGTACATGCCCGGATGAACGCCGATGAAGCTGTACGAACCGTCGGCGCCGGCCGAGGTGGCGTACGTGAGGCCGCCGCCGGATTGGACCAGCGTGAGCAGGTTCTGGCCCAGAACATCGCCGTCAGTGAGATGCCCGCTGAGGCCGGCCTGCGGGGTCAGTTCGAGCGGGAACGCCGTCTGGGCAGCCGAGAGCGTCACGGAGGCGGCGGCCCCGGCGTCCGCGGATTCCGCGGTAACGAGGTAACTGCCGTCGAGGAGATTGTTGAAGGTCACCAGGCCATCGGCGTCGGCGATGGCGGAGGCGAATGGGGTGGCGTCGCCGGCCACGAAAAGATTGACCTGACTGCCGGGGGCGACGGAGCCGTTTTCGGTGAGGTTGAGGGTCAGCGCGTCGCTGCCGCTGGTGAAATTTTCCGTGAGGCTTTGGTCGAGAGCGATGGTGAGGTTGCTAATCGGGGCATACGCGCCGTTTGTGGAGGCGGCACGGAGATCGTAGGTGCCGCCGGAGAGGAGAAGGAAGCCATAATGGCCGGTGTCGTCGGCGAAACTGGTGGCGACGACCTGGCCGTTTTGCACGAGCTGCACGAGGCCGCCGTCGACAGTCGAGCCGTCGGCGTTGCTGAGCTGACCGGAAATGGCGGTGTCGAGAGTTTCAGAAAGGGTCAGGTCGGCGACCACCACGGTGCCGTCGGTCTGCGTGATTGTCGCGGAAGTGGAACCCAGGCTGAGGGCGGCGAGCGACACTTTGTAGGTGCCAGCGGCAAGGCCGGAGAAAGTGTAGGAACCATCGGCGCCGCTGACCGTGTACTTGGAATTGCCTGCCGAATCGTGGAGGTAGACAGCCACGCCGGTTACCGGGGATCCATTCGCGGAAACCACGCCCGTGAGGGTCCCGCCCGCGTCGATGGTGAGGTCCTGGGTGACGGCCTGGCCGGCGGCCAGCGTGAGGAAGGCCGAGACGTCGATCCCCTGGCCGGAATTCGAGGAGATCGTGTAATCGCCGGGGGCCAGGTTGGCGAAGGAGAAGGAGCCATCGGCGGCGGCGGTGGTCACGGCGACCGTCTGGCCATTGGTCGAAGCGGTGATGAGCACCTGCGTGGGGTCAAAACCCGGCAGGGTGGAGGAGAGCGTGCCGGTGATGACGGCGGGAAGGAGCAGCGAGAAGGTGCCTGCGTCGGTGTCGCCCGAGACGGTGAATTGATCCACGGTCATGGGCAGGTAGCCATCCGCCGAGACGACCAGCGCGTAGTTGCCGTCGGCAAGGCCGGAGAGGGAGAACTGGTCGTTGAGGGTGGTGGCGGCGAAGGTTTGGCCGGCGAGATCGCCATCGAGGGCGGTGGCGGTGATGGTGATCGGGCTGTCGGGCCCGCCGTCCTGGAGGGAGACGGCGCCCGTGAGGGTGTCGCCGGCGGAAAGGTCGACATCTTGCTGAAGGTCCTGTGTGCTGATGACCAGGTCGCTGGTTTGCGAGCGTGCGAAGCCTCCGGCGATGACGGTAAGCGTGTAAGCGCCGGGGGCGATGCCGGCGATCTGGTAGTTGCCGTTGTCGTCGGTGTAGGCGGAGTATTCCAGGTTGTCGTTGGAGTCGGTGAGTTCAACGGTCGCGTTGGCGACCGAGCCGCCGTTGCCGGTGACAGCGCCGCTGAGCGCCGCGCCGCGGGCAACCTCGACAAGGGCGCCGGTGGTCTGCGCGCCGGCGGCGACGGTGACGTTGTCGAGTTCGCCGAGGAGGCCATCGACGGTGAGGCTATACGTGCCCGGGGTGAGGCCGTCGAAGAAGAAGCTGCCGTTTTGCAGGGTAAAGGTGGAGAAGCTGTCGCCGGTGGTGAGGTTGTCGGCGTAGATCGTGTGGTCGGCGATGTCGATGGCCGGATCGGAGGCGTGGAGCGTGCCCGAGAGCGACGTGGTCAGCGCGGCGCGCACCTGGTGGGCCATGAGGTTGACGAGGTCCTGGGCGTCCCAGTTGCGGCCAAGGTCCGCGGGCAACAGGGAGGCGGCGGCGGCGAGGGCTTGGTCGTAGCTGCCGCCGGTGGTGCCGATCACCTGGTGGAGGCCTGCGAGAATCTGGGCGTAAAGCGGATCGCCGGTGATGTCGGAGAGCAGGTAATGGGTCACGTGGTCCCAGTCGAGCGGCTGGGTGTTGGTTTGATCGATGGATGCAACGGCGAACTGGGCGCTGGTGCCGCCCGCGCCGCCGGTGACGTACACCTGGGCAGTGACGGTTTCGCCCGGACGGATGATGCCCGCGGGGCCATCGGGGCTGATCGCGAGGAGCAGTTTCTCGACATCGGTTTGCGGACCGCCCAGAAGCACGGCGAAGGGCGTGTCCGTGGAGCTGTCGATGACCAGCAGTGGGGCCGCGATGTCGGCGTCGCCGGTGTTGCGGACGGAGATAGTGAAGCTGGTGTCGCGGCCGGCGAGAGCGAGCGAGGGGGCCTGGAGCGAGACTTCGACGTGGCCGCCGATGCCCGGGGCGACGGTGATGGGGGTCGCAAGGTCGGTGTGCGAGGTGTCGGGCTGCAGGGCGCGCAGGGTGTAGTTTCCGGTGGTCTTTCCGGTGAGATTGAAGGTGGCGTACGCAGTGGAGGCGTCCGTGACATCGACGGCGGTGGCATTCAGGACGCTGTTGCCCGGCCCGAGGAGTTCGAACGTCGTGTCGCGCGAGAACTGCGAGCCGGTGATCTTGAGCGTGGAGGGGCCGGCGTTGCTGAAACTCGAGCGTTCGACGCCGGTGACCGCGAAGGGCACGACGGCGGCGGTGAGGCTGTAGGCGATCGACCCGGAGGAGGCGGCGTCGCCATAGACCAGGAAGTAGTAATCGCCGGCCTGGGTGGCGGGGATGGTGACGGTCTGGCTGCCGGCGAGGAGTGGGCTGCCGCGGAAGTCGAAATCGCCGCGGTCGGGCACGCTGCCGAATTTCCCGACGAGATCGAGGGAATCCGCCGCCGGACCCGTGAGGGTGAGCTTGAGCGTTTCGCCCGCGGTCACCGAAACTTTGTAGTAGTTGGCCCCGCCGACGGAAACGGTGTCATTCGCGGGAGTGTTGAGGGCGAGGGCGGGCGCGTCGATGAAGGTGGGCGTGGTGGCGGCAGCCGTGTTGTCGGAACGGACGAAGTCGGGAACGATGCCCCGGGCATCGGCGCGCACGATGACGTAATAGTTGCCGGGTCCAAGGGCGGGGACCGTGGCGGTCAGGGACGCGGTATAAGAGCTGTTAGCGCCCAGGCCGCCCATGTGATGGACAGTGCCCAGAAGAACCGCGTCGGGAGTCCACTGGTTGGTGGTGGAAAGATACACGGCATCGTCCCAATCGGCGGCGGTGGCGTTGCCGGTGTCGTTGGAGACGGTGTACGTGACGGTCGTCGGCTGGCCGGGCGTGGCGGTGGCCGGGGGCATGATGTCGGTGGCGGGGTTGGCGAAGAAGAGATTGACCGTGGGCTGGAGGGAAATGGCGATAGGCGCGCCGGTCGAGACATTGCTGCCGGCGCCGCGTTCATAGAGCGTGCCGGTGACATTGCTGACGACAAAGAGGTAGTAGTTTCCGGTGACGCCGGCGGGAAGCTGAACGTTGGCGGAGAGAGTGGTGGAATCGCCGGGATCGACCGTGGCGTTGACGGCGGTAAAGCCGATCGGCGTGTCGAGGCCCGGATCGAAAACGCTGTCCGCGGAGAGATACACGACATCCACCCAGCCGCCCGGCGGCGCCACGGCGGCGCCGTTGCCGTTGTTGGCGTCGGTCCAGGAAAGCGACAGCGTGGAACCAACCGGGGCGGTGATCGGCGCAGACGACAGCGTGGTGACCAGATCCGGCGCGGGCGCGAGCGCCACGGGGAAGGCGGAACTGGCCGCGACGTTGTTGGATTCGTTGGACTCCAGAACGGTGTTGACGCCCAGCCCGGCGTTGGCGTTGCCGGGGCGATCCGTAGTGACAACGATGTAATATTGGCCGGCGGGAAGGTTGACCGGAAGCGTGAAGGTATCGCCGGCCTGATAGGAACTGCCGGCGCCGAGGATGCCCGAATGGGTCAGGGTTCCCAGCGGGATCGGATTGGAGGACAGATCCGGTGTGCTGGAGAGGTAGACGTCATCGTTCCAGACGGCCGTGTTGGTGGCGCTCACGCCATTGTTCTGCACCGTCCAGTTGACGGTGACGTTCTGGCCGGTGGCGATCGTGCCGCCGTTGCCGGCGGCCACGGAAACTGTGCTGATCTGAAGATCGGAAAGCTGCTGAACGATGTTCACGGCGACGGCCGCGGACGTGTTGTTGTTCTCGTTGGCGCCTTCGTAGACGGTGCCGTTGGGAAGCGGCGGCGAAAAGATGTCGGCCGGCGGCTGCGGCGCGTCGGTGACGACGAAGAGATTGTAGTTTCCGGAGAGATTGGCGGGGAAGCTGAAGTTCTGCGTGACGCTGTAGCTGTCGCCGGCGTTGAGCAGGCCGTGATGCGCGATGGTTCCCAAAAGTAGCGCGGTATTGGGATCGAGGGTGGCATCAGCGGTGAGGTAGACCTTGTCGAGCCAATCGGAAACGGCGGTGTCGCCCGCCCCCTGGTTGGTGACGGTCCAGGTGACGCTGAGCGGCTGGTTGGTCTGCACCGCGGAGGGAGCGCTGGCGGAAACAACCAGATCGGCCGGTAGAGAGACGACATTGGTCGGCGCCGCGGCGGCCGCAAGGTTGTTGGCGTTGTCGAGTTCGAAAACCTGGTCGGCACGGTCGGACGAGACGATCACGTAGTACGCGCCGCTCACGCCGTCGGGCAGGGTGAGCGAGGTATTGACCGTGTAGCTGGCGCCCGTGCCCAGCCCGCCTGAATGGAGAACATCGCCAACTTTGATGGCGGTGTTGGCATCAAACGTGGCGGTGGGCGAGAGATAAACGGTGTCGGTCCAGTTGCCGACGCTGGTGGCGGAACTGCCGGCATTGGTGACCGTCCACGACAGGTTGATCGGATGGCTGGCTTGCGCGTTGGCGGGCGCGGAGACGTTGCTGGTGACCAGGTCGGGCGGCGGCGTGAGGTGGACGGTGACGGGGCCGGAGTTGATGTTGTTGTCCGTGAAGCCGTCCTCGAACACCTGACCGCGTGCGTCGGTTTGCACGAGGAGGGAGTAATCACCGCTGATACCCGCGGGCAGCGTCACTTGTTCGTTCTGGGTATACGAAGCGCCGGCGGCAAACACGCCATCGTGGCCGAACTCGCCCAGCAGGATGGAGTTGGAATCGATTTGGCCGTCCGCAGAGAGGTAGACGGCGTCGACCCAGTCGCCGGCGACCGTCGGACCGGTGCCGTCGTTGGTGACGGTCCAGGAGACGTTGGTGGGCTGGCCGGAGAAGGCGTCCGGTGTGGTGACGACGGAGGTCACATCGAGATCGGGGGGCGGCCGGAGGGTGACATCGATGGCGCCGCCGAGGGTGAGGTTGTTGTCGCGGGAGACTTCGGTAAGGGTGGGGGGCGGGAAGTGGCCGCCGATGCCGTTGGGGAAGACGTAAACGTACCAGGTGCCCTGGGCATCGATGGGAAGCTGGACGTTGACGGATTCCGTGTAGCTCTCGCCGGGCGCGAGGGCCGTTTGGTTGTCGATTTCGAACGGACGCACGGGCTGGTTATTGATGATCTGGTCGCCCAGGGCGCCGTCGGGATAAGTAAGGTTGGGGTCTTGCGAGAGGATGACGTAATCGCGCCACAGGCCGGCGTTGGTGGGCGTTTCGCCCTGGTTGGTGACGGTGAAGGAAACCTGGAAAGAATCGCCGCCCACGACGCCGTTCGGGGCGGAAACGCTCGTGACGACCAGATCCGGGAGGGGGGCGGGTTCGACGTCGGCGGGGATCGCGGCGGTGGCGGCGTTGTCCGCAAGGCCGCCCGGCTCTTCCACCAGATCGCGAAAAACGTTCGTGCTGACAATGGCGTAGACAGGCCCCGTGTAATTGGACGGCAGGCGCAGGAGCTGGGAGCGCGTGACGGACGTACCGGCGGCAATGGTGCCGTTGAAGGTGAATTCCTGCTGGCCCAGGAATCCAGTCAAATCGGGAGTCGAAGAAAGGACGACATTGTCCGTCCAGGGGCCCGTGGCGTCGGCAGAGCCCGTGTTGTTAAGCGTCCACTGGACGGCGATCAGGCCGCCGGGAGCGGCGTTGGCCTGCAGGGTGACGTCGCTGACGGTGAGGTTGGGCTCGTCGGGACGCGCGGCGTTGATGGTGGCGGAGGTGATGTTGTTGGCTTCGTTGGTCTCGAGGATCTGGTTGAAGTTGTCGGCGATCACAAAAACATAGAAGGCACCAGTATCCCAGCCATTGCGATTGGGCAGCGTGATGTCCGCGGAGTGGGTGTAAGAGTTGCCGACGGCAAGGGGCGAATCGGATGCCACCTGGCCGACGCGGACGGCACTGCCGTCAAAGCTGGGGTTCTGGGAGACGTAGATGTCGTCGAACCAGCCGCCATCCGCGTCGGAGCTGCCGATGTTCTGCGTGGTCCAGGTCACAGTGACGGGTTGGCCGAGGGTGAGATCGTCACCGGAGACGGAGACGTCATTGACGGTGAGATCGGCGCCGCCGACATGGAAGGGCTGGATGACCATGTTGTTGGTGGTATCGCTGTCGGGGAAGGCGGGGTTGGTTTGCACAACGAGGTAGTAATCGCCGTCGGCAACGCCCGCGCCGAGATTGGCCTGGATGTTGGCGGTATAGGTCGTGCCGACGGGCAGGGGCAGGTCCGGGCCGCCGACGTTGAGGGGGTCATCGCCAAAGGCAAGGTATTGGACGACATCCTGGCCCTGGGGATCAGTGGAAAGATAGACATCGTCGTTGGATTGCTGGTCGAGGGGCGCGGTTCCGCCGACGGTGACGGTGTACTGGACGTTGAAGGAAGAACCGGTCACGGCTTGGGAGGGGGCGACGAGGTTCGAGAGGCCGATATCGCGAGCGGTGATGGTGATGGGGCTGGCGGCCTCGTTGTTATTTTCGTTGCTTTCGGGAATTTCGTTGCCGTTGTCGACGTTGACCACGAGGTAATAGGTTTGATTGGGATCGAAATCAGCGGGGAGATCAAAGCTGATGTCGCTGGTGTAGGAGATGGATTTGCCGGCGGCGAGGTTGTCGGGGATCTGGCCGGTGAGATAGATGGCGGTGTTGGGGTCGTAGTGATCGACAGGGGAGAGGAAGACTTCGATGAAGATCGAGCGGTTGACCACATCCGCCGTGCCGAGGTTGGTGACGGTGTAGGAGATAGAGCCCGTATCGCCCGCGACCATGGTGGTGGGCGCGGAATCGATGGAGACCGTGAGATCGACCTGGGGCGCGGTGATGGTCACGGGGTTGGTGGAGATGTTGTTGTCGCGGTTGAGTTCGGGAAGCTGGCTGTAGAAATCGGTGACGATGTAGACGTAATAGGCGCCGGGGGTAAGGCCCGGGACATTGTAGGTTTCGTTGCGGGTGTAGCTGGCGCCGGAGGCAAGCGCGGAGCCTGCGACCGAGCCCAGGAAGGTCGCGCCGGTGAGGTTGGAGGGATCGAAGGTGCTGCTGGTGGAGATGTAGACGTTGTCTTGCCAGTTGCCCGGGACATCGCCCGCGCCCTGGTTGGTGACGGTCCAGGAGACGTTGAGGGGCCCGCCCGCGGCGGCGGTGGCGTCCACGGTCGAAGTCGTGATGGCGATGTCGGGGACGTCCAGGTGAATGGGGATGCTGATGACATTGTTGGAAAAATCGCTGTCGGCCTGGCTGTTGACCGGGGTCTGCACGACCCCGGCGTCGACGACCACGACAAGGTAATAATCGCCGGCGGCCGGGATGGCGGGAAGGGTGCCGGTGATGGTGTCGGTGCGGGAAGCGCCGCCCGCGAGGGATTGCCGGAAGGTCGCGCCGTTGACCGTGCCGATGAGAGAGCCCGGGTCAAATCCGGGTGTCCTGGAGAGGAAGAGCTGGTCATAATATTGATTGGAGCCGGTGGCGTCGGTCCCGTTGTTGGTGACGGTATAGGAAATGGAGACCGGATCGCCGGCGGAGGTGGGCGCGGGGGAATTGATGACGGGGTCGCTGGCGGCCAGGTCGATGTTGGGTTGACTGAGTTGGATGGCGCTGGCGGCGGTGTTGTTGTCGGTGTTGGCTTCGGGTTGGGCGGCGAAAGCGTTGGTGACGACGACGATGTACCATTGGCCCGCGGGATAGTTGGGGATGGTGACGGTGGTAGATTGATTGACGCTGGTATGGGCCGCGAGCCCGTTGACACCGACAAAGCCAAGGAAATCGTTGTTCTCGCCGCTCATGTCAGGCGTGTCGGAAATATAGACGTAATCGTTGTAACGGGTGGAGGTTGGGATGTCGGAGACGTTGCTGTCCGTCCAGGAGACGTTGATGCTTTGTCCGTTGCCGGCGACGGCGGCGCCGGGCGCGGAGAGGTTGCTGATGGCCAGATCGGGCGCCTGAAGTGAGATCGGGGCCAGGGCGCTGTTATCGGTGTAATCGGTTTCGGGCTGCTGCTGGTTGGGATTGGCGACAATGATCACATATTGGTCGCCCGTGGGGAACGAGGGCAGGCTGGTCGTCAGGGTCTGCTGGATGGATGCGCCTGGCCCGAGCGTCTGGGGGCTGTTGACGCCGCCGATCGAGACGTCGGAAGAATCTAAAGTCTGATCGGAGGAGAGGTAAGCGACATCCTGCCAGAGACCCGCGGCAGTGTCGGTCCCGGTGTTGGTGTCGGTCCATTGAAGCGTGATCTGGGAACCTTCGGTAAGTATGCCGGAGGGAACGATGACGTTGCTGACCTGGAGGTTCACGTCGGGCTGGGTGATGGTGACGGGGATGGCAAGGAGGTTGTTGGTGGGGTCGGTTTCGGAGACACCGCTAAAACTGAAGTCGTTGGCGCGGAAGATCAGGTATTCGTCGCCAAATCGGGAAGGAAGGACGATGGTCTGGGTTTCGGTGTAGGAGTCGCCGGGGGCGAGGTCGGAATGCGCGGATTCGTCGAAGGAAGTGATGCGTTCGTCGGCCTGAGCTTCATCATCGAGAGCGACGTGGGACGTGGTGGCGACCGGATGGAGCCCTCCGGCGACGACGGCCATGCCATCGACGATGGAAGTGTGGGAGATCACCGGGGCACCGGCGGCGATGGGCAGATCGCTTGCGCCTCCGCCAGGGGGCGCCAAGAAGGCGGAATCGAGCTGGTTGTCGTCGGAGAGGAAGACGCTGTCGTACCAGGTGCCAGTCACCGGGGCATCGCCGACGTTCTTGACCGTCCAGGTGACGGTGACCGGTACGCCGGCCTTGGTGGGACTGAGAACGGAGGCGGAGACCAGTTGGAGGTCTCCGGCGAGCAGGAGGCGGGGTTCGAGGTTATCGATGATAAATGGGGTCGCGGCGTTAAAGGCCGTGGGGACGCGCTCCCAACGGGGGCGGGGGGCGTTGGCAAAGCGGTTGGTTTGGAAAAGAGAGGCGAGCAAGGTGCGGAAACGGCGGCGAAACGTCGCTGTGCGGGGCATGGTGGTATCCTTCCCACGGTGAAGCGGAGCCGACGCGGGGTTGCGACTCGGTGCAAACGGCGGGCGGGCGGCTACGCGCGGCGCCACGACGCCGACGTGAACGTACAACTGCCCGTGGGGACGGAAGATAGAATCACCAAGGCGGCCCTGATTCCCCACGCGCAGGCACGTAAAGCCTGTAGAATGGGCGCACCTGAGAAGTCCCCATCGATCGAGATACCTAAATACTGCTCAAAAGCAGTGTACATCGGATTCGCGTCGCGCCAAGATTTTTTGCGCAAATGCCGGCGGAAAAAAGCGAACGAAGGGGGGCTGGCAGAAATGCTGGTGGGGGCAATGTTTCGCCGGGATGAGGATTCGGCATTCGCCGTGCAGAAGGAACGCGAAGGATGGGCGTTGGCGCAAGAGAGGCATCGGGGCCGGGGGAGGGGGAAGGGGTGGTGGAATGGCTCCAACGTTCCGGCGGCAGGAGGTTTGGACGGTGGGGGTGGGCACGGATATAACACGGTTTCCGCCAACTTCGAGCGGGTGGAGGCGCAGCATGTCTAAAGCCAATGTCGATCCCGCGGAATTAAGGCGCTTTGCGATGGACCTCAAGCGGTTTACGGATGAAATCCAATCGCTGATGGGACAGATGCATGCGCGCATGAACGCGCTGGAGGGGTCGTGGCGGGACCAGGAGCAGAAGAAGTTTTCCGAAGCGTTCCTGCAGACGGCCAAGTCGCTGGGGGCGTTCGTCGAGGCGGCAGGAGAGCACGCGGGGTTTTTGAACAAAAAAGCGGCGGCGATCGAGCAGTATCTGCGGCAACGTTGAGCCGGGCGGGATGTGGGTGACGCGCCCAGAGGGGCCGGAGTGATAGCGAGGGTTCATGGCCGGGCAGGTGAATGTTGAGGATTTCGAGGTGTTTCGCCAGTTCCGGGCGACGCTCTTGAAGTTTGCGCAGGCGGCGGATAAGGCGCTGGCGCATGCCGATGGGGAAATCGGACGGACACGCTCGTGGCTGGAAACGGAGCAGGGGACTTTCTGGCAGGGGCAATTGCGCAAGCGCACGGAAATGGTGGCGCAGGCGCGGGATGCGGTGCGGCAGAAGAAACTGTATCTGGATTCGACGGGCCGGCGACCCAGCGCGGTGGAGGAGGAGAAGGTGCTGGCCAAGTGCCTGCGGGCGGTCGAGGAAGCGGAGTTCAAAATCGCCGCGGTCAAGAAGGCGATTCCCAAATTGGAAAAGGAGGCGGGGATTTACCGCGGCGGGGTGTCGCGGCTGATGGGGGATATGACCGTCGAGATCCCGCGGGCGATAACGCTCCTGGATCGGCTGGCGGGCAGTCTGGAGGCCTATGTTCAGATTGCGGCGCCAAGCGCGGGGGTAGCCGGCGGGACGGAAACCGCGACAGGCGGGGAGACAATGGCGCGGGGCGGAGATTTGAGCGAGCCTCCGCCGATGATTCAGGAAGATGAAAAGCCGGCGCCAAAGGACCCGGCGAAGGGGAAGGCGGAGGAAGGTCAGGAGGGGCGGCATGTCGCTGGTTGAGAGCAAAGCGGCCTTGACGCAGGCGACCAAGGAACTTTTTGCGCGGTGGCGGGACGTGCAGAATGTGTGGTCGGACGCACAGAGTCAGGAATTTGAGAAGGTTTACCTGCTACAGTTAGAACAGGATGTCCGCAGCGCCGTGCAGGCGCTGGACCATATGGATCAGGTGCTGAACCGAATCGAAAACGATTGCGAGTAAAGACTGCATGAGCGCGATTGCCCCCTCGACCCCCCCCCACCCCCCCACCCCGCCCACTGCGCCCGAGGGCCTGCTGGCGCCGGGCGTGCGGGACGGGCATCCGTCGCCCAAGCGCGATGTCCAGCGGCACAGCCTCGATCAGGTGGTGCGGCTGTCGATCGAGTGCGCGGCAGAGGAGCAACGGGTCGAAACGCAGCACCGGGAAGCGCTCGAGCAGGAAACCGCAGCGCATCGCAAACGGGTCAAGGAAAACGAGGAGCGGCATCACAGGCGACTGGCAGAATTGACCAGCGGCGCGGAGGCGCGCGAGCAGGCGATTCTGGAGCGCTACGCGACCCAGCAGGAGGAAATCGAAAACGAGAGCCAGGCGACGCAGCAGAGGATCGCCAGGGAGCGGGAGACCCTGGAAGTGGGGCTGAAGCGGAAGCTCAAGCAGGCGACCTGGCAGGCGGAGAGCGGGCTGGTGTCGGTGCAGATGCAGTTGGACACGGAGGAGCGGCAGACGGAGAAGGAGTTGGAAGAGCGGATGGGGGAACTCAAGGCGCTGGAGGACGCGGCGCGGACGGCGGTGGCGCCCTATCCGCTGGAGCATTCGCCTGTGGGCGGGCCGATGGACGAGGCTCTCAAGCAGCGGCTGGACAAGGAACCGCGCGCGGTGCTGGGAGAAGAGCGGACGAAGTGCGAAGGCGTGCTGAAGGAATTGCAGGGGTTGAGCCACACGCGGGTGATGGCCGGGATTTTGCCGGTGGTGGTGATTGTGGTGCTGGGGGCGATCGGCGCGGGGATCGGGTGGGTGGCGGCGGCGGACTTTCAGAGCAAGATGATTGCCGCGGGGAGTGCGGGCGTGGGGACGATGATCGCGGCGGCCGTGGTTTTCATGGTTTTGCGAAGCCAGGAGTGGAAACGTGTGGCGGCGCGGGCGGGAGAGTTGTATGAGCAGATCACGTTGTCGCTGGTGGTGGCGCGGCATGCGGTGAAGGCGGAGGGGATTCGGGCGGCGGATTTGCGCGAGCAGCAGGTGGACGAGGCGCGCGTCAAAAGCGAGAAGGAACTGGCCGCGGCGCGGGAGAAGGCGCGCGCGGTGCAGCGCGAGGGCACGGAACAACATGCCGCCGCCGCCGCGACCGAAACGAAACGCCATCAGGACCGACTCGCGGCGAACGAGGAAGAAAAAACCCGCGGCCAGGCGGATCTGCAGCGCTTTCGCGAAGAAACCCAGCAGCAAATCGAGCGGGAAGAAGCCGAGGCCCGCGACGAAACGGAGCGGCATCACGCGGCGACGCTGGCGGCGATGGAATCCGCCTACCAGCGCGACAGCCAGGCGCTGGAGGCACGGTGGGGCGAGGGCCTGCGGGCGGTGCGCGAGCTGCTGGCTGCGGGCAGCGGCATCGATCCGCGCCTGGTGGATTGGAACAGCCCGGCGTGGGAGGAATGGAAAGCGCCCCGGGAATCAAACGGGCAGGTGCGGTTTGGCGAGATGAAGGTGGACCTGGCGCAGCTCGCGGCGCAGATACCGGTGCGGCTGAAGCTGCCCGAAACATTCATCGTGCCGGCGATGCTGACCCTTCCCGACCGCGGATCGCTGCTGGTGGAGACGGACCATGCGGGACGTGCGGCGGCGATCGATGTCGCGCAGATGGTAATGGCGCGGCTACTGACGCAAATGCCGGCGGGCCGGGTGAAGTTCACGATTTTCGACCCCGTCGGATTGGGCCAGAGCTTCGCGGGATTCATGCACCTGGCGGATCATGATGAGTCGCTGGTGGGATCGCGCATCTGGACGGAGACCGAGCATATCGAGCAACGTCTGGCGGATTTGACCGAGCACATGGAGACGGTGATCCAGAAGTACCTGCGCAACGAATACGCGACCATCGATGAATACAACGCGCAGGCGGGGGAACTGGCCGAGCCGATTCGCTATCTGGTGATCGCCGATTTTCCCACGGGCTTCGAGGCGGAGGCGTTGCGGCGGCTGTCGAGCATTGCGACGACGGGGCCCAAGTGCGGGGTGTACACGATCATCCTGCGGGACACGCGGCAGCCATTGCCGCAGGGATCGCGAATGGAGGAGATTGTCTCACGGAGCGTGCACCTGGCATATAAGAATGGCGCGTTCACGTGGGAGGATGCGGTATTCAAGCGTTTTCCGCTGAAGATGGATGCGCCTCCCGATGAAAAGACGCTGACCGGGTTGATGGACAAGGTGGGGAAGGCGGCGAAGGAAGCGAAGCGCGTGGAGGTGCCGTTCCAGAGCATCGCCCCGGCGGAGGATCAGTTCTGGTCGATGAGCTCGAAGAACGAATTGCGCGTGCCGATCGGGAAATCAGGGGCGACGCGGTTGCAGGCGATGCGGCTGGGGGTGGGCGTGGCGCAGCACACGCTGGTGGCGGGCAAGACGGGGTCGGGCAAAAGTAATTTGATGCACACGATCGTGACGAACCTGGCGATGTGGTATGGGCCGGACGAGATCGAGTTTTATCTGGTGGACTTCAAGAAGGGCGTGGAATTCAAGGCGTACGCCAGCAGCGAGTTGCCCCACGCGCGGGCGATCGCGGTGGAAAGCGACCGGGAATTCGGATTGAGCGTGCTGCACCGGGTGGATGCGGAACTGACGCGGCGCGGGGCGATGTTCCGCGATGCGGGAGTGCAGGAGATCACGGCGTATCGGGATCGCACGGGGCAGAAGTTGCCGCGGACGGTGCTGCTGATCGACGAGTTTCAGGAATTTTTCTCGGAGGATGACAAGCTGGCGCAGGAGGCGTCGGTGCTGCTGGACCGGCTGGTGCGGCAGGGGCGTGCGTTCGGCGTGCACGTGGTGCTGGGATCGCAGACCATCGGCGGAAGTTCGGGGCTGGCGCGCAGCACGCTGGGGCAGATCGCGGTGCGCGTGGCGCTGCAATGCACGGAAGCGGATTCGCAGATGATCCTGGGCGACAACAATGGGGCGGCGCGGCTGCTCACGCGTCCGGGCGAGGCGGTGTACAACGATGCCGGGGGATTGGTGGAAGCGAACAGCCCGTTCCAGATCGCGTTCCTGCCGGACGAACAGCGCGAGAAATACCTGGAGCACGTGCACGAACTGACGCAAACGAAGGGGCTGCATCCGCCGGCGCCGATCGTTTTCGAAGGCAATTCGGCGGCGCTGATCCGCAAGAACGAACGGCTGATGAAGTTGCTCGAGCAGAAGAATTATCCGGCGGCGGCGTCGGCAGTGCAGGCGTTTGTCGGGGAGCCGGTGGCGATCAAGGAGCCCAGCGCCATTCCCTTCCGGCGACAGAGCGGGGCGAACGTGCTGATGGTGGGGCAGCAGGAGGAATCGGCGGTGGGGATTTTCGGGGCCATGGCGGCTTCGATCGCGGCGCAGCAGAAGCCGGGGGAGGCCATTTTCTATCTGATGGACGGGACGCCCGCGGATTCGCGCTATTACGGAGTGCTTGAGCGGGTGATGGGAGCGCTGCCGCAGAAGAGCAGCGTGGTGCAGTGGCGCAACGTGCCGGAGGCGATCAACGAACTGGCGACGATGTTGAAGGAGCGGCAGGGACGTGATAACGCGGGCCCCAGCGTGTATCTGCTGCTCTTTGGGTTACAACGGTATCGGCTTTTGCGGCGGCAGGAGGATGATTTCAGCTTCAGCAAGAGCGAGGAGCCTGAGACGCCAAAGCCGGACAAGCAATTCGCGGAGCTTTTGTCGGAAGGACCGGCGGTGGGGCTGCACACGGTGATCTGGGCGGATACGCCGATCACGGTGGAGCGGACGCTGGAGCGGGCGTCGATGCGGCAGTTCGATCACCGGGTGCTGTTCCAGATGAGCGCGTCGGATTCGAGCAACCTGATCGATTCTCCGCTGGCGAACCGGCTGGGAGCGCACCGGGCGCTGTTGTACAGCGAGGAGCAGGGGACGTTCGAGAAGTTCCGGCCGTATGAAGTGCCGGATGAGGCATGGCTGGAATTTGTGGCCACGCAGTTGAAGCAGCGGTCGGTGTGAGGCGTGGGCGGTGCGGGGGGGCTCAGTAAAAGACGTTCGCCGGGCCGCCGCTGGTGCCGCTTTTTTTCTCGCCGTTCCAAAGGACGGAGGCGTTGTCGAGCACGAGAGGGTCGCCGGTTTTGGCGTCGATCTTTACGTGGTCGAAAATGATGTCCTTGGCGTCCTGCACGAGGAAGCCGCGGTTCGACTGGATGGTGACATTGGTGAAGGTAATGTCGTGCGGCATCTGCTCGGGCAGACCGAGAATGCGGCCGGCGAGGGGGGAATTGGTAATGGTGATGTTGACGAAATGGATGTCGTGGAAGTTGGGGATATTGGTGGTTTGACCGGGCGTCGCGTTGCGCGGGCCGACGTCGGTGGGCGTGTTGGCGTTGCCGTTGTAGAGCATGTTGAGGTCGACAGGGCGGCGAACGTTTTTCATGGTGATGTCGGTGTACGTGATGTCGTGGACGTCGCCGCCGTTGCCGCGATAGGACTTGATGCGCAGCCCATTGTCGGTGCCGTCAAAGGAGCAGTTTCGGACGAGCACGTTGCTCAGGCCATTGCGTGTGCCGCTGCCGATGGAGATTCCGTGTCCGTGGAGACAGGCGAGTTTTTCGATGAGGACATCGCGGGAGCCGCTTTGCAGGGCGCAATCGTCGTCGCCGGTGTCGATGGTGCAGTTGCGGATGAGGATGCGCTGCCCGCCGGGATCCATGGCGTCGGTGTTGGGGGCGTCGCTCGGCGCGAGGATGTGGACATTTTCGATGGTGATGTCTTCGCCGCGCGGAACGAGATGGAACATGGGGGAATTGGTGAGCGTGACGCCGTCGACGTGAAGGCGTGTGACGCCGCGGAGTGAAATGAGGACGGGCCTGGCGACGATGGCGCGGCCGGGCGGATATTTGCGGGCGGCCTTGTCAGACCAGGTCCAGAAGTTGGCGCCGGAACCGTCGATGGTGCCCGAGCCGGTGATGGCGATGTCGGTGGCGTTGGGCGGCGAAGAAATGAGCGGCCGGACGCCGGCGCCGATGCGGTTGCCCGTGGCGGTGGCCGGATCGGGAATTCCGTACTCGGCGAAGTTGTCAGGAGCTTTGATGGTGGCGCCGGCATCGAGGTGAAGATCCACATGGCTGGTCAGCGTGAACGGAAGCGTCTTGTAAGTGCCCGCGGGAACGATCAGGTGGCCGCCGCCGGCTTTTTCAATGGCGGCGACGGCTTTTTTGAAGGCGCCGGTGTCCATCGTTTTGTAATCGCCCACGGCGCCGTAATCCTTGAGGTTGAAGCGGGCGTCCGGGATCACGGGCAGCGCGGGTCTCAGAGTGGCCAGGTCGGTGCTGGTCGGCGGCGTGGCGGCAGCCCGGGCGGCGGCGGCGAAAACGAGGGCGATCGACGCGAGAGCGGCGGGAATTCTCATGCGACCTCCGGAGGCATATGCTCAGGCCGATCAAGGGTCATGCCGAAGTGGCGCCTGACCGCCCGCACCGTGATAGCGGCATTTTGGAAAACAATCAAACGCGTGCGCCGCAAGGGCCTATCATTCAGTTCGCCCGCGGGCGGTAATCGCGGCGGGATTGAGGAGACGATCATGGTCACGATGAAGGCGGCGGTGCTGATGAAGCAAGCCCCGGTAGACACGTCGCCGTTGCGGGTGGAAGCGGTGCCGGTGCCGGCGATGGGCGTGGACGATGTGCTGATTCGCGTGCATGCCTGCGGGGTGTGCCGGACGGATTTGCATGTGGTCGAGGGCGATCTGGCGCCGCGGAAGATGCCGATCATTCCGGGCCACCAGGTAGTGGGCATTGTGGAAGAAGCGGGAGCGAATGTGCGCTCAGTGGCCCGCGGAGAGCGGGTAGGGGCGGCGTGGCTGCGGAGCACGTGCGGGCAGTGCCGATTTTGCACCAGCGGGCGCGAGAACCTGTGCGAGCGGGCGGAATTTAACGGGTGGACCGCGGACGGGGGATTCGCGCAGTTCATGGCCGCGCCCGCACGGTTTGTCTACACGCTGCCGGGCGGATTTTCCGATACGCAGGCGGCGCCGCTGCTGTGCGCGGGGATCATCGGCTACCGCGCCATGAAACTCACCGGGCTCGATCAACGGCGTGACGGGTGGAAAGGGGCGAAGCTCGGCATTTACGGTTTCGGTGCGGCGGGACACGTGGTGATTCAACTGGCGCGCGGCCGCGGGGCGCAGGTGTACGTCTGCACGCGCGACCACGAGCGGCATCAGTCGCTGGCGCGGGAGCTGGGGGCGGCGTGGACGGGCAACGCCACCGAGCCGCCCCCGGAGAAATTGGATGCGGCGATCATTTTCGCGCCGGCGGGCGAGATCGTTCCCGCGGCGCTGGCGGCGCTGGATAAGGGCGGCGTGCTCGTGCTCGGAGGCATTTACATGAGCGACATTCCGCAGATGGAATATCGGCTGCTCTATGGCGAGCGCGTCATCCGGACGGTGGCCAACAACACGCGCGAGGATGGGCAGGAGTTTCTGAACGAAGCGGCCGCATTGCCGGTACGGACGCACGTGCAGGTGTTTGCGTTTGACCGGGTGAACGAGGCGTTGCAGTCGCTGAAAAACGATGCGATTCGCGGGGCGGCGGTGATCAAAATCGATTAGCTTGCGAGACCGACCGCAACGGTTTCGCCGCCAGAACGCGCGAAACCGAGAGTCAGGGAAGGAAGCGGAGAGATAGGGATTCGAACCCTAGTCGCACTTGCGCACGAACCGGTTTTCGAAACCGGCGCCTTCAGCCACTCAGCCATCTCTCCGGATGCGTCCGAGCCGGAAAGTACCGGTGTGGACGAGCTTATTTTGCACAATGGAAGGGAGCGGGTCAAGCGGCGCGGGGGGGGGGTGCGGAGGGCTCAACTGGAAGCGGAGGTGTAGTAGCGCAGGGCGAATTTCCAGAAGAGGCGGGAGGCGATCAACAGTACGGCGGCGATGGCGGCTTCGAGGGCGACGGAGCGCGGGCCCCGGTCGCCGCGCATGATTTCGGCGGGGACGGTCGTCAAAAAAGCGACGGGGAGAATGAAGGTCAGGAAAAAGCTGAGGGCCGGCGGAAAGGCCGAAGCCGGGAATTTTCCGGCCTCGATGAACGAGCGCAGCACCTCGGTGGCGTTCCACACCTTGGTGAACCAGATGGTGGTGGTGGCGACGGCAAACCAGAGCGCGTACAGAATGGCGACGGCGAAGAGGACGGGAAGGATTCCCATGAGATAGGCGTGCCAGGGGAGGGGGTGGGAAAGGTGGGCGCCCGCGTAGATGAGGAGTACGGTGGCGAAGGCGATGTTGGGAAAGCCCCAGGGAGTGAGGTTGCGGGTGGAGAGTTGGAACTGGGAATCGACGGGTTTGAGGAGGATGAAATCGAGCGTGCCGCGCTGCACGTGCTGGACGATGCGGGAGAGGTTGGGGGAGAGGACGGAGGTGGTGATGCCATCCATTAGGGTAAAGAGGGCGACGACGATGTAGGTTTCATCGAGCGACCAGCCGGCGAATTGATAGCCTTTGTCGTAGAGGACGTTGATGGTGAAGAGCGTGCCGGCGAGCTGGCCCAGAGCGTAGAGGGTCGAAGTGATGAAGTTGGCGCGATACTCCATTTCGGAGGAGAGCGAGGCGGTCCAGAAGCGCGTGAGGATGCGAATGATGCGGGCCATGAATCAGGCTCCCTGGCCGGCGTAATGGCGGAGACCACGGCGCCAGAGCAAGGCGCCCAGCAGGCCGAAGGCGACGAACCAGACGGTCATCAGCGCGAAGCCCTGGAGGATGCGCGGATCGTTGGCGGGCAGGCGGCCCATCATGATCTCGGCGGGGAAGCTGATGAAATACGGAAAAGGCGTGAGGCGGAGCAGGGCCGCGAGGTGCGGAGAAAGGTCATCCAGCGGCACGGCAAGACCCGAAAGAAAGATGTAGGGCAGAAACGTGAGCTGATCCAGGGCGCTGGCGCGCTCAAACCAGAACGTCAGCATGGTGATGCAGTATTGCATGGCGAACCGCAGTGTGAAGGCGGCGTAGATGGCGACGATGCCAAGGATGACGGCCGAGGGCGAAGGCATCCAGCGCGCATCCGGATAAATCAGGAAGAAAATCACGCAGACGACGGCGAAGAAGGGAAAGCGGGCGAGCTGCTCGCCGAAATGGGCGGTGACGTAATGCCAGAGCGGGTTCATCGGGCGGAGCAGGAGGTACGAAAGCCGTCCCTCGACGATGTGCCACTCGAATTCGTAGATCATCCAGACGGCGGTGAACTGGCGGATCACGAAGACGCAGAAAAAATAGCGGGCGTAATCATGCGGCGACATGGCGAAGCGGCCGGCGGAGGCGGGGTTGGCGGCGGCGCGCGTCCAGACGCCCATCATGATGAAGGGCAGCATGTGGGCGATGACCCACAGGTAAATCTCCGCGCGATAGGCGAGCATGAGCGCGTGTTGCGACGCGGTGAGGGAGCGAAGCTTGCGCCACATGCCTGGCCTACTTTGTCGCCATGAGGTAGTTGAAATCGAGGCCGACGGGTTGCTTGCCGGCGTCGAGATTCTGCGGGGGAATATCGGTTAAATCCTGAGCCAGCGGCAGGCCGGCTTGCTGAATGCCGTGGGCGATGATTTTGGCCAGCTCGTACGCGCCGTAGGAATTGAAGTGCGTATTGTCTTTGAGTTCTTCCTTGTGGTTGGGAAAGGTGCCGGGAGGGTAGAAGAGGAACGCCGTTTTTGATTTATCCGGGCCGAGGGCTTCGTAAAACTTTCCCGCTTCGGCGTTGAGGTCGATCAGTGCCACCTTGTCGGCGGCGGCAAGTTCGCGGATGGCTTTGGGGTAATCGCCGAGGGTGTTTTCGATTTTGCCATCGGCCGTGAAGTTGCGCCGCGGCATGGGAGTCACGAGGATCGGCGTGGCGCCGCGCTTGCGCGCTTCATCGATGTAAATTTGCAGGGTGGATTTGAAGGTGGTCTCCGGATCGGTGTGACGCGCCTCATCGGTCTTCTGGTCGTTGTGGCCGAACTGGATCAGCAGGTAGTCGCCCTGCTTCATGGTGTCGAGGATGTCCGCGAGGCGCTTCTCGTCGATGAAGGATTTGCTTGAGCGGCCGGATGAGGCGCGATCGGCGACCGCGACGGTTCCCGGTTTGAACATCAGCGGCAACATGTCCCCCCAGCTTGACCAGGGCGGATCGTCCCAATCGCACGCAGTGGAATCGCCGGCAATATAAACAGTGGCGGCGGTGTCGTTGGGCTTCACATCATATTTCATCAGCGAGGGGTTTTTGCCCACGACTTCGACCGTGAGCCGCCCGTCGGTGTCGATGGGGATCAGCAGCTTGTTGGTGTGGACGTTGACGGTGAAATTCACCGTGACGGCCTGGCGCGGGTTGGTGTGAATGTTGGTCGCCATGCCGCGGTGAGCCTCGGCCTTCACCGAGACATCCGTTTCTTTGGAGGGATTGCCCAACAGCAGCGAGACATCGTAATTGCCGTCGGGAAGTTTGACGTCGAAACGGAGGTACTCGGGAGCTTCGGCGCCGGTCGCTTCACCGCGCACGGCGGAAGAATCGACAAAACCGTAGCCGTCATCGTCCAGGTAAGCCGCCGGCGGACGGATGATCGGCTGATCGCTGCCGGGGCTGCCCTGAAACGTGAAATGCTGCGCGCGCGTGCCGGCGGGATAGGGCACGCCTTCCCCAAACACGGGAATGGCGAGAGCGGCGGCGAGGAGAATCGCGGTCGGAAAGCGGATGTTCACGGAGTTCCTTTCGTGGGACTGATACACAAACGTCCGGCGCGGCGGGTTACTTCATCACCCCTTGCGCAAACAAATCGCCGATGATTTTTTCGATCGGCGGATCGGTGATGGTCAGGTCCGCGATCGGCAGCGCGGCCAGCAACCGTTCGACCGTGTCGGTCAGGACCTCCCGGCGAATAATGAGGCTGGCCGAGCGCCCTTCGTTGGATTCGACGTCGCCAAAAGCCGCGAGCGCGGGACTCTCCACGGGTTCGGTGAAATCCAGCTTTACTTCGCGATAGGGAGCGAACTGATCGATGATGCCGGTGAGCGGCCCGTCGTAAAAAAGTCGGCCCTGATGAATGAGCAGCACGCGCCGGCAGAGGGCCGTGATGTCGGCCATGTAATGCGATGTGAGCAGGATGGTGGCGTTGTATCGGCGGTTGTAATCGCGCAGGAAATTGCGGACCGCGACCTGGGCGTTGACATCAAGACCCAACGTGGGCTCATCAAGAAACAAGACTTCGGGGCGGTGCAGGAGCGAGGCCATCAGCTCGCATTTCATGCGCTCGCCGAGCGAGAGCTTGCGCACCGGCTGGCTGAGTTCGCGCGTGAGGTTGAGCATGCCGGAAAGCTCCTCAACGCGGCGCTTGAATTCCGGCTCCGGAATATCGTAGATCGCGCCGTTGATGGCGAAGCTTTCATTGGCGGGCAGGTCCCACAGAAGCTGCTGCTTGTTGCCCATCACCATCGTGATGCGGCGAAGAAAGGCTTTCTGCCGGCGATAGGGAACATGGTCGGCGACACTGACGGTACCCGCCGAGGGATGGATGAGGCCCGTGAGCATTTTCAGCGTGGTGGTTTTTCCGGCGCCATTGGGCCCCAGAAACCCGACGACCTCGCCGGGCTCGATCGAAAAGTTCAGTGGCTTGACCGCCTCCACCGTGCGGTATTTGCGGCGGAAAAAATGGCGCAGGGCGTTGAAGAACCCCGGCTCGCTGGCGGAGACGCGGAAAGATTTGGCGAGAGCGCTAACCTGAACGATGGGCATGGTGGCGGGATTATCCACGATCGCGCCGGAATCGGCGCCAGGCTCCGGTTAGTTGCCCGGCTCGGTGATCTGCTGGCCATGGGTGCCGGGAGCGGCGCGTTCGTAGACAACGAATTCCATGTCCTTGACCAGCTCGTGGCTGATCATCGACCACTCGGTCTGGTCCCAGATCGGAAAGTAGGTGTCCCCCTGGAAGGGAAAATCACGCTGCACGTAGGTGACGTAAAGGCGCTGGGCCTTCTTAAGAGACTCGGCGTAGATTTCCGTGCCCCCGGCGATGAAGCATTCGGTTTCGCCCGCATTACGCGCGGCGGCAATGGCGTCGTCCAGCGAATGAAACCACTCGATACCCTCCGTCGCGGGAGGATTGGGATTCCGGCTGACGACAAGGTTGCGCCGCCCCGGCAGCGCCCGGCCAATGGAGCTGAACGTCTTGCGGCCCATCACGATCGCGTGGCCCATCGTCAGCCGGCGGAAACGCCGCAGGTCCTCCGGCAGGTACCACGGCAGCCGCCCGGCGGCGCCGATGAGTCGGTCTGGCGTCATGGCCACAATGATGGAAATCAACATCGTTTCTTACACCGCCACCTTGAAGGATATCGCCGGGTGGGGGTCGTACCCCTCCAGCCGGAAGTCCTCAAAGGATAACTGGGAGAAGGGCTTTTGTGCGATGACCAGGCGGGGAAGCGGACGGGGCGCGCGGGTGAGCTGCTCGCGCAACCCGGCGACATGGTCATAGGCGGCCATGGGGGAACCGGGATCGGCGCAGTAAATGTGGGCGTCAACGATCGTGTGCGCGAAGTGGCCGGGATCGAGGCCGACTTCCTGGGCGATCATCTGCGTGAGCGTGGCGTAACACGCGAGATTGAAGGGGATTCCCAGCGCGATGTCGCCGGAACGCTGCGTGAGATGGCAGTTGAGGCGGCGCGGTTTGCCCGTTTCGTCCGGGCTGACGTTGAACGCGAACGTGTAGTGGCAGGGCGGCAGCTTCGAGCGTTCGGCGTTGCCCGGCTCCCACGCGGTCACGATCAGGCGGCGCGAAAACGGATTGCGCCGAATTTCGTCGATGACGTATTGAACCTGGTCGATCTCCTCGACGGGAGCCATGGTCTCGCCAGTTTCGCGGATCGGGGCGTGGCTTTTCTGCACCGGATGCGGGAAACGCCGCCAGTAGCGGCCGTAAGCCGTCTCAAGATCGCCCTTTTCATCCGCCCAGGCATCCCAGATTTTCGTCACTTTGCGAAGATTCCGGATGTGATCTTCCCCGCTGAGATACCACAGCAGCTCATGCAGGCAGGCGTTGAAATTCACCTTCTTCGTGGTCAGCAGTGGAAAGCCCGCCGACAGATCCACGCGATAAAAAGCCCCGAAGAACGAAAGCGTATCCACCCCGGTGCGCGAGGGCTTGCGGATGCCTTTGTCGAGCACGAGCCGAACCAGATCGAGATATTCCTTCATCGAGCGCTCCACAGCGAGGTGGGCGGATTTTAACGAACTTGGCCACCGGCGTCTCGGCCTCGCCCTCCGCGCCATTGACTGTTTCGGGGGATGGCGATCAACGGCTCTGCAATTCCGCCAGCGGAACCCGAAAGGCCGGCACTTCGGCCGCTCCGGGGGCGGATTCCTCCCACAAAACCGTCGCCTCCCCGCCGCTTTTTTTCCCCAGCTCGGCCGCCCACGACGAAAGCTCGGCCTTCCCCTGGGCATCGTCCGGCGCCGGCACCCCCACGATGGCGGCGGTCGGGGGTTCGGCAGCGATATTGCCCGCAAGAAGGGCCTGGGCTTCACGCATGGCGCCGTTGCGCGCGGATGCCCCCGAAGCGCGAGCGGCGGCCGATACCGATTCCACGAACGCCCGCGCCCGCGCGCTCTGACCGTACAGACGCGCTGCCGCGGCGCGCGGGGCGTACTCCTGCTGGGGCTCCAAGTGGGCGAGGCGATCGGCGAGCGGACCATATTGCTCCAGAAACGCCGCGCCGCTGATCGATTCAGGAAGCAAACGTTCGAAATAGCGATGAAAGTGTTCCTCGGACGCATTGGCGAGATACCCGCCGCCCGGGCCTTTGCGGATGCCCAGGTCCTTGATGGCGCGTGCGAGAATTGTCTGCACGATGGCGCCGATAGCATGGTGCTCCTCGCTGCCCGCTGCCGCCGCGGGATCGCCGTTTCCCGCGCCGCGCCGCCGAATCGCTGCGACCCGCCAGCCTTCCGGGATGGTCACTTCGGCCGCCACCTCGTGCGGTTGGGCGCGGATGGCAATCATGCTGCGCTGCGGGCACAGCGTCGAGGCCATCGCTCCCCAGACGCCGCAGGCGTCCCCGGCGATCGTGTGACGGATTTTTTGCGCGAGCAGCGCTGTCTCTGCCGGCTCGATCGGCAAATGATACGCCGCCGTGAGCGCTGCGAGCGTCGCGCAGGCCAGCGTGACGCCGCCCGCCTCCGGCGAAGCGATGCACGCGATATTCGCCCCCGCCGTGCGGCGCGTCATGTTCTTATGACGCGCCAACACCGGAAACGCGCCCGCCACATCCGCCGCCCAGCGCCGATCGGCAAAAAGCGATTGCAGCGTTTCCAGCGGCAACAGCGCCGCCGTGCCATAAAAATCATCCAGCGAAATGCTCACGGTTTCCGGATCGCCCTCCCCATAACGGCGGATCACCAGCCGGCGGTCGTCGCGCCGCTGCACGCCCACGGCAGCGGCCAGCGGCCCGCCAAGACACGCCGCGACCACCGTCCCGCCGATGGCCTCCGTCGCAGCACCAAGAATTTCCACCGCTCGCGGAGCCTGGGCGAAAAAGACCTCTTTGTGGCCGCCGCCATGCGCGGCATCGACGCCAAAAAGGACCTGCTCGCCGCGCCATGCGGAACCGGCCTGTTGCTTGAAGCGTTCGAGAAGCGCGGCCCTGGTACCTTCAATCGCCGCATGACCACCGCTCGGCACAGCAACCTCCCGCTCACGCTTCACGCGCCGGCAATGAAGCCGGCCGGCGCAGTGTATCCGAAAAGAGCGGCTTCCGGGAACGGCCGCCGGTGGAGCGTTAACCTTGCGCCTTGGGCGCAGGCGCTGCTTGCGTTTGCGTCTGTTCCCCCGCCGCCGGAGGGCTTACGGGCGTCTTTCCGTGATAAAAATAGACGTGGCCGTTGACCGCCAGCGCGATGCCGTTGTCCGCCAGCATCCATGCCTGAATCTGCGGCCCTTCGATATCTTGCGGACTGGCCGAACGGTGGAGTTGCTTATCCATATGCCGCTTCCCGCCCTTGCGGTTGATCAGCACGAGGTGAACCGCATGCTGCGCGGTCTGCATCGGCCCCTCCGCCATCACCACCACGTACGGATCCGACATCTGCATGCTTTCCAGCGGCGGCGTGGTGTTCGACGTAAAAGGCGCCTCCCAGGCGAGCTGCCCGTCGTCGGCCGAACGCGGATAGGTGAAGTAGGCGGAAACCCCCAGCGTCGATTCGTAAATCACCATGTCCCCATCCACCACCGAACGCAGGAACGGATACTGGCCGTTGGAAGTCTGACCGGCGGGAATGTCCAGGCGCACCTGCGTTCCCGGCAATGGCCAGCGTGCTTCACCGCCTTCCGGCGACAGACACATCACCTCATTGTAGGAGTTCACAAAGATCAGCCCGTCGAGCGTCACCTGCGTGGCCGCCGGATAGCGCGACTGGATGTCCGAGCGGCGCCACGCCGGCTTGTCGGAATCGTTCATCAGGTCGTACGCGGAGACGGCCTGATCGGAAACGACGAACAGCATGCCGTCCCCCGAGAGGCCGCGCCAGTAAACGCGTTCCTCGGGCGCCAGCGTGAGCTGCCGGCGCAGTTTCCCGCTGTCGCCGTCGATAATCAGGAAGGAAGCGCCCGGCTTGTCCGTGCGTTCGAGCTGCAGGGTCACCAGGTCGTCATTTCCGGAGAGGGCCACAGGATTGCAGTTCTCGGGAATCTGAGGCGTGACTTCGCCGCCGGATTCATCGGTCCAGACGGGCTTTCCGGTCTTGAGGCCGTAGGCGTGGACTTTTCCGCCCGAGACCACGACCAGCTTGTCGCCGATCATCTTGAGCGTGGAAAAGGCCGGCGCGCTGAGCTGCTGAAGCGCCGCGCGGCGCGCGGTTTCCGGATCGCCAGTCAGATCCACCGAGGCAATATTGGCCCCGTCCTCCTGTACGACACCGCCATTGATGATCACCAGGCGGCCGTTGATGACCACCTGCTGGGCGCCGGGCGGAATGTTGGGCTGGGCATTGCGCGCCATCGAATCCCGCACGCTGAAATTGAACTTGACCTGCCACGCCTCTTTCATCGTGTTCAGATCGACGCCCGTCACCGCCCGGTTCTGCGCGAACACCGCCACATCGCCATAGTACCCCACCAGCGCCGCGGTCGGACCCGTGCCGGCAAGCCGCACCGGATCGCCTTTTTCCATCGGCGTCCCGCTGGACGTGTCGAACGCCCGAATCGTCTGGGCGCTCGACACAAACAGCATGTTCGGACGCGAATACATGGCGGCCGTTTCGATCGGCGCCAGCAGCGTCCCCCGGGCGAACGTGCCGTCCGTATCGATCGCTTTGCCGTGGGCGTCTTTCACCGGCGTGGAAGTCGACGCTTCATCCATGTCCGGCGGACCGACAGGACGGCCATCGGCGTCTTTCGTCGGCGGCGGAAGCATCGGCAGACGCCCCTCCGCCTCCGCCGGACGCGCCGCCTTCACCTTGGTCAACAGCGTTTCAAACGTCATCGTGCCGGCGCCCGTTCCCCCCGCGCCGCTCGACTCAGACGTCCACGAATAGCTCTTGAATTGCCGCAGGCCTCGTTCGGCCCAGCCGTCCGCCGTGGCGAACCGTTTGAGCGCAAGATTGGCCATTGCAAGTTGCGCGGTGACATGCGCCTTCTCATCCCCGCTCACCCGCGGATAGAGCCACGAAAGGGCCTTGCGCTGGCCTTCAAAGTCGCCCTTGGCGGCCATCGCCGCCGCCGTCCGCTGCGCCGCCGTCGCCGCCGCCGCGCTGTTAGGGTACTGGTCCACCACCCGCTGCAAAGCCGTCCCATCGGTGCCCGCCTGCGCAAGCTGCGCCGCCGCCTGCTGCTCGAAAGGCTTGTAGACCCCGTCCCCGTTTTTGTCGATCAGCGAGCGGAATCGCGTCTCCGCCATCACGCCCGCGCGGGCCATTGTGTCGCCCTGATGGAACGACGCTTCGCGCAGCGCGCTGTCGGTCAGCACATCGTTGAACAACGTCGCCGCTTCCTCCGGCTTGTTTTCTTTCAGCGACAGATCGGAAAGGTCCAGGCGCCATTCCGCCTGCTGCTCCGCCCCGCGCGCGGTGGCCTTGCACTGCTCAAAATAAAAACGCGAGCGCGCCGTCAGGTCCGCTTCCGCCTTGCCCAGAAGCTGCTCCGCGAAATTCAGATTCGTGCGATACAGCCGGTCAAGCATCTCCATGACCGAAGAACTCCCGGCGCTCCCCGTGCCCGCCGCCGCATTCGCAAGATCCACCGCCTTGCGCATGTTCTCTTCCGCCAGGTCCAGATGCCCCGTCCGGAAACTGATTTCCGCCAGCGCCAGATAAGGCTCGGGCGCACCGGGATTGGCGGCGATCGCCTTCAGACGGTTGTCCCGCGCCGTTTCCCACCGCGAGTAGCCCGCGATTTCCTGATCGTTGATCACCACCACCTGCTCCGAAGTCACCAGCAGGTTGCCCCCCTTCCCGGGCACATCCTTGTCATTCTTCGGCCAGGGCCAGAAATCCTTCTTCTTGCCGGCACGAACGTCGACCGTGAACAACCCCTTTTCAAAGGGAACATAAAGAATATCCTGCGTGAGGAACGTGCGGCCGCACGGTTTCCCCGCCTCGGACACCGACGGATAACCCACGGTCCACACCGCCTGTGGATCCTTCTTCACCGTGTCCAGGTCGATGGCCGAAACGTTCTGCCCCGCCAGAATCAGCTTGTTGCCCGAGATGCCCGCGACAATATCGGCCGCCCCCACGTGAAGCTGAGCGCGCGTGGCTTTGGTCAGAAGCTGCCCGGTCCAGCGATCGTAAACGCGCAGCCAGCCCGCGCCCGCGGCGCCCGGCGCGCCGCTCGATTCATACGACACCAGCTCGTTGCCGTAAACCATCGGCGGATTGAACTTCCACGCGCTTGCCCCCTGCTGCTGCACATAATACTCGTTGGCGCTGCGCTGGTTCTTGGCGCTGTCGGTCACCTGCAGCCACAGGATGCGCCCCACGTTGGCATCGATAGCGCAATCCGCACCCTGGCCCGTGGAAATGTAAATCACATCATCCACCAGCGTGGGAATCGGAATCGACGTCAGCGCGCTGTAACCGTAATACATCGCGCCCGTCGAGATGCTGCACAAATAGCAGGTCCACGAAACGGCGCCGCTGTCCCGGTCCAGCCTCACCAGATAGTAAGGCACGAACGACGGATCGCCCGATTTCGTCGCCATGACGAAGACGCCCTGCCGCGTCACCATCGGCGAACCGATGAAGCTGAGCTGCGTCCGCTGCTGACCGCCAAGACGCTGCACCCGCCCCGGCTGGGCCGCCGGCGGCGCCGGAGCGTCCGTCTCCGGCATGATCGTCTGCGCCGACGTGCTCCAGCGCTCCTTCCCCGTCTGACGCGACAGGCACACCACACGCGTCGGACCCGTCATCGAGTAAGGATACTCCACCACCATCGGCTGGCCCGGAATCGGATTCGCCGGTAGCACGGCGTACACGTCGTCGCCGTACACCGTCGCGCTGTCGTGCGCCGCCGGACGCACCGCGGCGTTGTTGCTCTGCAGAATCTGCTGCTGCTGGGGGCTCAGGCGCGAAATGACCTGCTGCGGATAAGCCCACAGCAGCGTCCCGGCGCTCGCCGAAAGCGCCGCCACACGCTCCCCCGTGTCGATAAAAATCGTCCCGTTCGCCATCGTCGGAAAACTGGTAAGCGCCGGCCCCAGCGCCGCCTGCTGCACCGCCGGACCGTTGATCACCCGCACCGCCGGCGAACGCAGGCCCGGCTGCGTGCGGTCCCCCTGAATCGCCGGGTCATCCAGCGACACGCCCCACAACCGCGCCCCCGCCGTCGCGTCCACCGCCGGCGCCAACGAGCGCGAGGGCCCGCCGTCAAACGCCGGCCATTCATCCGGCACCGCCTGCGGAGCCTCGAACGGCGGCGTCTTGAGCAGCTCCGCCAGCTTCGTCGCATAGTTCACATCCGCCTCGCCCCCCACGGTCCCGGCGGCGTCCGGAAAACCCTTCGTCAACCGGTCGCTCAGCGGCTTCACCGCCGCGTCGTTCCGGCCCAGATGCTCCGCCAGCGCTGCCCGGAACAGCAACTCCGCCTGATGATTCCCCGCCGCTGGATGCTCCAGCAATTCCTGCCAGATCCGCGACGCAGCCGCGAATTCGCCCCGCTCAAAACACCAGTCCCCCGCTTTCATCAGCCCCGCAAATGCAGCCGTCGACGGGAAATAGCGGTCGCACACCCGCACCAGCGTCGGCAGGTCGCCGTCGGTCACCGCCGCATCGATCGCCTTGCCCGCATCCTGCCCGAATAGCTGATCGTACATGCCCCCGCGCACCGACGGCAGACCCAGCAACTTGCCGCGCACATAATCCGTGATCGACACATACGAGTCATTATTGAGATAGACCAGCTTCTGCCCGTATTGGTCGATGATGTTCTGGAATGTCTGTATCGCCAGTTGCGACTGGCCCTGGCTGGCGTAGCGCTCCGCCTTGCGCAAGTCTTCCACCGAGGCGAACGAATCGTCCACGTAAATCTGCCCGCCCGAATCCGCGGCGCGATCCATCATGCCGCCCGTATCCGTCGCCTGCGGCCGCTTTGGCGCAACGGTGGCCTCGCCCGGCGGGGTGTCATCATGCGCCGGCGCCGTGGCTGCCGCCCCGCCCGCACGCGCGGGCCGCGTCTGCGCGAAAGCGCTCTGCGTCATCCACAGCCCCCCCGCCGTTCCCGCGATCGCCGCCGCCAGCGCCGCGCGCGCCCACCGCCCTGTGTACCGCCTGTTACGGGTCGCTCGTCGCACGATCCACCTCCAAGAGCCCCTCCGCCTCGTTTATCGTTGCCACATGGGTCTGATTGTAACCGCCCGACGCCACGGGAGAAGCGACGCAGGAATCACCCATGGAAACCCGAAAAACCACCACCACCGCATCACAACAAAGACGCGCTGAAACGGCCTGAGTTGCGGCCCTTCCTGATTCACCATTCCCCTCACACGTACTTTCCCCACAACAATCCCAGCCGCTTTTTCGTCTCCGCGGGAATGTTGGCCCGATCCGTCCAGATCGCCAGTTCCAGCGACCTATGGGCCGGCCAGACCTCCGCACGCCGCGCCCAAATCCGCGGCGCCGCCGCACGCACCAGCGCCAAGGCGTTTTCCGTCGCCGCCGCCATGTGCCCCATGATCTCCCGCAGCAATTCCTGCTTCCCCGCCGCCGAATCGTGCGGCTTCCAGCAATCGTAATCCGTCGCCAGCGCCACCAGCGCGTAGCTCATTTCCGCCTCCCGCGCCAGCTTCGCCTCCGGCTGCGCCGTCATCCCGATCACATCCCCGCCCATCGCCCGATGCATGCGGCTTTCCGCACGCGTGGAAAATGCCGGGCCCTCCATGCACACATACGTGCCCGCCGGATGCACCCGCGCCCCGCCCAGCGACAGACCCTGCCCCGCCGACATCAGAATGCCCCGCAGTTCCTCGCAAAACGGATCGGCGCATTCCACGTGCACCGCCCCGCCCCCGGGTTCATCGAAAAAAGTCCCGATCCGCCGATGCGTCCGGTCGATCGCCTGGTCGCAGATCACCAGATCGCGCGGCGCGATCTCTTCCCGCAAACTGCCCACCGCGCCCGATGCAATCACCCACCGGCATCCCACCGCTTTGAGCGCCCAGATGTTGGCCCGGTACGGAACCGCAGAGGGCGGTATCGTATGCCCAACGCCATGCCTCGCCACAAACGCGATCGGCGCCTCCTCCCACCTGCTCAAGACAACCGGCGCCGACGGAACGCCCACCGGCGTCTCCACGTTCACCGCCTCACCGCCGCCGCCTGCCAGCAGCGCGTTGCCCAGGCCCGATCCGCCGATGATCCCGATGCGTTCCGTCATGCCCCTGCGATCCTGTCGCTATTTTCCGTTGTCATGGGGAATCGGCAGCAAATTCCGCAACGCGCCGGTGATGCTGCTGAACGGCACCGGCGTGACCTTCGGGTTGTCCACCGTGCCCGTGATCGACAACTGCAGCAGTTCGCGGCGCGTCGTTTTCAGAATCGTCGAAAGAATCGGAATGTTCCAGTCGTCCGGCGATTCGGTGACGAAGTTGAGGTCCAGTTGTCCCGCGCCCATGCCGCCGTTGCTCGCGGGATTCAGCGTCAGCGTCCCGTTGCCCGCGAGATCGACCCCCTTGCTTTCCAGCACGATCCGCTCAAAAGTGACCCGATTGTCACGCAGGTAATATGCCATCGACGCCCCATCGAAGTTGTGCGCCACCGGCAGCCGCAGCGTCGCCACCTGCAGCAGCCCCATCGCCAGCGGCACGTTGTAAAGAACGCCATTCTTGACCACCAGATCGCCCCGACCCGTACGCTCCCCCCGCGGCCCGAACGTCTGCTGCAGCGACAACGTCGCGGTGACCTCCCCGCTGCCTACCTTCGCCCGTTCCTCCGCCGTGGCATTCGGCGGCAGAAGCAGCCGGTTCAGCTCCGCGTCCGAAAGCACCATGTTCGCTTCATAGCGCCCGTTCGCGTCAAAAACGCCCAGGATGTCGCCATGAAGTTGTCCGCCGGCGACCGTCCCGTTGATGTCCTCCAGACGCAGTTGCTTCTGGCGCGGATCGAGCGCCACCTTCGCCTGCAGCTTGTCCACCACTTTCCCGGTCACCTTCAGGTCCGACAGCGTCAACCCGCCTTTCAACGCCAGCCCCTGGTCGCTGAACGTTCCATCCAGCGCCAGCTTTCCCGAATCCAAGCCCAGCGGCACCCCGCCCTGCATGTCCAGATTCATCGCCCCCAGCGCCCCGGTGAAAGACCAGGGTTTGCCCGTGGCGCTCCGATCGAGCGACGCCACCTCGGCGCTCAGCTTCCCGCTAATCTTGTAGCTGTCGAGAAAATCGCGCACCCCCTGCGGCAAGAGCGTAGGCCAGCGCCCCGGAAGCCCGTCCGACTGCGCGCTCCCGGACAGATGACACGCCCCCGAAACCAGATCGTATGTCCCGTCCCACAGCGCCCGCAGCGCGCCGGAGCGCCCCCCCATGCCGCGCATTTCCACTTTCCCCGGCGTGATCAACAGATCCCCCACGATGTCCTGCACATCCTCCGGCCAGGCCGCGTTGCGAATCGCCACGCCCTTGGCCGAAATCTTCGCGCTGTAATCCTGAATCGCGGGCGGCCCGCCATCGCCCCCGATGAGCACCTTGGCCGATGCGTCGAGGTCGATCTTCCCGGCAGGCTGATACTGCTTCCACAAGTGTCGCGCCGCCGCCGGAACCGCTGCCGGAAGAGCCTCCGGAAGAACAAAATCGCGCTGTTGCGCCGCAAGCTGCAGGTCCGCTGTGCCCTGATCCATATCCAGATGCCCGCTCGCGCTCACGTCCAGCCCCAGCACCTTCCCCGTGGACTTGCGCAGCTCGATCCCGCTGGGCTGGAGCATCGCCTCCCCCGACAGTCCCGTGACCGCGATCTGGCCGTCCGCCGACCTGTAGGAACCGTCCGTCACCGAAAGCGCGCCCGTGATTTCCGTACGTGCCGGCTCCGTGGTCGGCGATCCTGAGCCGCCCAGACGCCGGTACGTTCCATTGAACGCCATCTGCCCGCCGATCTGCGCGCCGTGCAGCCTCTCCGTGTACTCCTCGGGCATCGCATGGAGCAGGTTGGCATCGATCGGCAGGGACGCCGCCACTGAAAGCTCCGGCCGCAGATTGTCCACATCGCCGCCCGGGTGCCGCACCAGTCCGTCGATGGTCACCGTGCCGCGAGGATCCATGGCGTCATGCAGAACCATGTGCTCGATGCGCGTGGAATCGGCGTTGAACAGCACCCTCCCCGTCGCGCCCGTGAAGCGGTAGGGCATCGCCTGCATGTAGCCGCTCCCGCTCGTCACGTCCAGTTGAACGCTGATCTTGGGCGGCGCGGGATCGCCGCCCGCATGCGTGACGTGGCATTGCAGGGCCCCGCGCCCCTGCATATCAAACTGCTTCCACACCGCCTGGTATTTCTCGGGCAGACACGCCGCCATCCGCTCATCAAATGTCGCATCCGGGCAACGCACGTCAAAATTGATCGCCGGATTCTTTTCGTACGTCGCCGCGCTCCCGTCGATGAGCACCTCATCCTCTCCCGCCAGCGCCGTCACGTGCTCGAACCGCACCAGCTTTTCATCAAAACGTATCTCCCCGTTCATGTGATGAAGCGGATACGGGAAATACGCGAACCGCAGGCGCGAATCGTGGCATTCGATGCGCCCATCGAGCGTGATCGGCCCGCTCAACTGCTTCCGCGCCGCCGTGATCGTCACATCCATCGGACCCCCTGGTTCCGCCCGCTGCAACGCGTCCTGCGTCTCCTCAAACGCCATCAGAACCGCCGGATAGGGCGCGCCATCCTTGCCCAGATCCAGCGTCGGCATCCGCACCGTCACGCCGAACGGGCACCTGCTCAAATCCGGCTGCCCGCTATCCGATGCCCCGTCAAGATACCCGTCCACACGGAACGTTTGCCCCGCTACCCGCCCGCGCACCGACGTGAGCGCGATCCGCTTCTGCGTCACCGCCAGCGTCACACGCCCCGTAATGTCCTGCACCTCCACCGGGATGTGCGTGCCCGCCGCCAGCCCCGTCGGTGGCGTCACCTGCTGCACCATCGACACGCCCGCCAGATCCACCGTCGCCACCAGCCCCGCCGTTTCATCGAACGACACCTGCAGACGCCCCAGCCGCCCCTTGAGCTGGTGCGACTCCCAGAACTCCCGCGCCTCCCGCGGCAGCGAATGCTTCAGATTCTCGCTCAACTCCACCGCCGTCGCCGTCTGCGCCACAATCTCGTGCGTTTGCGTGTCCCAGCTCCCCGTCACCACCGCACCGCCGGCCGCGCCGACGCCTCCTCCAGCGCCCCCCCCCGCGCGCTGCTGCACCTCAAATGCGTACAACGCTCCCGGACGCCCTTCGCTCACCGACCCCCCGCCCGCAGGCGTCAGTTGCCCATCGACTACCGTGGACCCCGTTTCATACAACGCCTTCGCGCCGCTGCGCCCCGGTGCCTTGCGAAGCTCCGCCCACTCCACCCGCGCATCTCGCAGCAGGATCACCGGCAGCGATACCGGCCCCTTCTCCGCCTCCGGCTTCTCCGGCTTGTTCTTCGGACCCCGCAGCTCTTCGTAATTCCACCGCCCCGTCTCCTGATCTTCCACCAGATAAAGCGTCGGACCCACCGCCGTAAGCTGCGTCGCACGCAGCCTCCCTTCCAGCAGGCTCGCCCAATCGAAACGCGCTTCGATCTGATCCGCCGCGAACACTGGCATGCTCGCGCCATGTCCGTCCGGCCCGCTGCCCTCCGTCCGCACCGCCACCCCCTCAAGCACCAGCGTCCCCGACCAGCTCAGGTGCCCGCTCGCGACCGTCACCTTCCCCCCCAGCACGCTGCTCAGAAGCGCCTCCGACAATTTGCTGATGCGATCCGGATTCGTGACATACCACACCCCGCCGATCACCCCCGCCAGCCCCAACAGTGCCCCCGCGCTGACCACCCGCCGCGTCGGGCTCACGAACATCCCCAGCGGCGCAGGGCTCCCCCGTCCGATCCGCCGCCCCCGCCACCATCTCGCCGGATTTCCCCGGGCGTAAATTCCCATCGTCCACTTCCCTGCGCCTCGCCGGCCTTCCCTGCTGCAACCCGTCCTTCATTAGACCCGCCGCCCCGCCCGTCGTTTGCCGATTCCCCGCCCCAGCCACACCAGCCCCAACGCCGCCAGCACGCACACCACCGGCATCAGTGGGACCCGATAACGCACCGATCCCAGAAAAAGCGCATGCACCGCCGTGAAATACACGATCGGGCACAGCAGCAATCCCTTCATCCTACCCGCCATCCCTCCCTGAAAAACACCCCCCGCCGCCAAAATAAACAGCGGAATCTGCCAGCCCATCAGCACCGCCTGCAACGCCCCGTTCGCCATCTCCGACGCGTTCATCCACGGGCTCCACGTCCGCCCAGCCTTCACCACCGCCAGCCGCAAAATTCGCATCGGATCGCTCCGCACGTATCCCCACGCCTCCCGGCCCCACTGCTCATCCCGTGGCCATTCCATGTCCGCCCCCTGCATCTCCGGCGGCGTTGCGATCTTGTCCTGCCTCGGACCGCCATTCGCCCCCGGATACACCGCCTCATACAGCGAAATCCCCTCCAGCGACGTCAACCGCCCCGCCCCCTTCCCCGTATGCAGCATCCACGGAACAAGCGTCCCAAACATCACCACCACCGCCAGCAGCGCCCAGCCGAGCGCCCATCCATTGAACCGCCTGCACCCCCAGATCCACACCCCCACCACCACCAGCGCATACAACACCGACGCCCGCAGATACACCGCCACCCCCCACACCAATCCCAGCACGATCCACCACCCCAGCTCTCGATCATCCCCCCTCTCTCGTTCCAGCAGCCGCACGCCTATCCACATCCCCGCCATCAAGCACAACGTAAACGGCATCTCCGACAAAATCGCCGCGCTGAACCCCACCGTCAGCGGATCCACCGCTGCCAACCCCGCCGCGATCAACCCCGTCATCACCCCCGCGCGCCGCCCGATCAGCCACGTCAGCCAGATGATCCCCCCGCTGGCAATCGCCTGCACGCACGCCACCGCTTTTATCGATGGCCCAAACACCGCAAACACGCCCGCGAGAAAAACCGGATACCCCGGCATCCGCGACGCCGTCATCCACCCATCACGCGTTTGCACCCCATACGAAAGCCCCTGCACGATCCGCTGCGCCAGCGCCACATAATCCCGCGAATCATCAAACATGTAGGGATGCACGAGTCCCAGCGCCACCCGTATCGCCACCCCGAAGACAATGATCCCCGCCAGCGCCCAGCGCCAACCGCTGCTTCCCACGCGCCCGTCCACATTGCCCGATGCATCACTCGCCATGATCCTTCTTTCGTCTTTCCCTCCGCGCCACCACCACTTGCTCCCGCGCGATGGCAATCGTAACGCCCCCTCCCACCTCAATACGCTGCCCGCCCGCTTGCCCGCGCACCGCCCGCACCCCCTCCGTCACGCGCTCATAACCGGCGTTTTCGCGGCTCCCCCCCACCCGCTCCACCGCCCGCCGCAACAACTCCGCGCAAATCACCGCCGGCACACGCTCCAGCCCCGCCCGATCCAACTCCACGCGCCGCCGCCCCTCGCGCACCACGCAAATCCTCCACGCCACTTCCGTCGCCCTTTCAACCAGCCCCCACGTCTCGCGCGACACCGCCGCCAACCGCCCGAACGCCTCCACGCATCCCGGCGCCACCCCCTCCATCGCCGGCAACACCTCCGCGCGCACCCGATTCCGCACATAGCGCCCCGTCGCATTGGTCTCATCCTCACGCCACCCCTGCCCGATCTCCCGCAGATACGCCCGCAATTCACCCCGCCGCACCCCCAGCAGCGGCCGATAAATCGGCAGCTCCCCCACCGCCGTCACCGGCGCCATCGCCCCCAGCCCCTCCACCCCGCACCCGCGCAGCATCCGCATCACCACCGTCTCCGCCTGATCATCCGCATGATGCGCCATCACCACCCCCGCGCACCGCGCCCCCTTCACCATCGCCGCCAGCGCCCCCAGCCGCCCCTCCCGCGCCGCCGCCTCGCTCGCCCCCTTTCCCAGCCGCAATTTCCTTTCCACGAATCGCAGCCCCAGTTCCCCCGCCAACTGCCGCACAAACCGCGCATCAGTCGCCCCGGCTCGCCCCCGAATCCCATGCGACACATGACCCACCACCAGCCGCCAATTCCAATACTTCCCCCCATTCACCGCATGCATCAGCCGCAGCAACGCCACCGAATCCGCCCCCCCGCTCACCGCCACCAGCAGCCGCGCCCCCCGTGGCAGCGCATTGCCCTCCCCAGACCGATGCCACCCCTGATCCACACGCTGCACCAACCCGCGCGGCCCCATAAAAATACAAACCTCTGTGCGTCCTCCGCACCTCTGTGCCTCAGTGGCAAAAGCCGTTCATCCACTCAGGACTCAGCACTCAGAACTCAGGACTTCGCCCCCCACGCCTTGTCCAGCGTCGCCCCGATATCCGCAGGGCTTTCGCACACCGCGATCCCCGCCTCGCGCATCGCCTTCATCTTCGCCGGCGCCGTGTCATCCTCACCGCTGATCAGCGCCCCCGCATGCCCCATCCGTTTCCCCGGCGGCGCCGTCGCTCCCGCGATGAACCCCACCACCGGCTTCTTCACAAACTGCTTGATGAACCGCGCCCCCTCCACCTCGCTCGTTCCGCCAATCTCCCCAATCATCACGATCGCATCCGTCTCCGGATCATCGTTGAACAGCTTCAGTACGTCGATGAAATCCAGCCCCTTCACCGGATCGCCCCCGATCCCCACGCACGTGCTCTGCGCCCACCCGCGCTGCGTCGTCTGATACACCGCCTCATACGTCAGCGTCCCCGATCGGCTCACGATCCCCACCGCGTTCTTCCCCTTCTGCCGCGGCGTGTGAATATACCCCGGCATGATCCCGATCTTGCACCCCCCGCCTTTCTCCCCCGGCGTAATCACCCCCGGACAGTTCGGCCCCACCAGGATTACCTCCGGATACCCCTTCAAAAACTGCTTCACCTTCACCATGTCGTTCACCGGAATCCCTTCCGTGATCGCCACGATCAGCTTGATCCCCCCGTCCGCCGCCTCCATGATCGCATCCCCCGCAAACGGCGGCGGCACAAATACCATCGTCGCATCCGCACCCGTCGCCTTCACCGCCTCGCTCACCGTGTCAAACACCGGCAGCCCATTGGCGTCCTTCGTACCCCCCTTCCCAGGACTCGTCCCCCCCACCATCTTCGTCCCATACTCCAAGCACCCCTTCGTATGAAACGCCCCCCCACCCGCCCCCGTAATCCCC
>DASZZD010000042.1:0-100856 GCA_035545015.1 Phycisphaerae bacterium | reverse complement strand
ATGGAGGCGGCGGGAGGCGGCGCCGCGGCGAGTGGGGCGGCGGGCGCCGGGGCCGGGGCGACGGGGGCGGGGGCGACCGGCGGCGTGGGCGCAGGTGATGCGGGGGCCGGCGTGGCGGTATTGGCGGAAGGCGCGGGCGCGATTTTGCCAATGAAGAGGGCCACGATGGCGGCGGCGATAACGAGGACGACAGCGACGATGAGCCCGATGACGACGGGCTTTTTGGTATGGGGCTGATTACCGGTGGCTTCGCCGGTGGCCGCGGGCGGCGCGGGGACAAAGGGGCCGGTGGCGCTGAGGGACATGGACTGGGAAGCGCCGAGGGGAATGGTGTGGGCGCGGAGCTGTTTGGCAAAGGTATCGGGGCCGGGGCGGTCGTCGGGATTTTTGGAGAGGGCGCGGTTGATGACTTTGGCGAGGGAATCGGGGAGATCGGGGCGGAGGGAGGTGATCGAGGGCGGGGGCATGTCGAGGTGCATGCGGAGGAGTGCGGCTTTGTCGCGGCTTTGGAAAGGGGTTTTGCCGGTGAGGAGGAAAAACATCGTGCAGGCGTGGGAGTAGACGTCGGATTTGGCGGAGGCGGGGAAGCCGTTGAGGAGTTCGGGGGCGATGTAGGCGGGGGTTCCGACGGCGTTTTTGGGCATGGCGAAGCCATCGGCGGGATCAGCGATGTGGGCGAGGCCGAAGTCGGTGACTTTGCAGCGGCCAGAACGGGAGAGCATGAGGTTTCCGGGCTTGATATCGCGGTGGGTGATGCCGTGCTGGGCGGCGAAGGCGAGAGCTTCGGCGGCCTCCGCGCCGAGCTGGCAGGCGCGGGCGACATCGAGGGGTCCGCAGGCTTTCACGAGCGCCGCCAGGGAGCCGCCTTCGACGAGTTCCATCGCGATGTAGTAATAGCCGGCGGCTTCACCGGTTTCGTACACATGGACGATGTGGGGATGCTCGAGGGCGGCAGCGGCGCGGGCTTCGCGGAGGAATTGCTCCGGGCGGTATGACTTGGCGACAGCGGCGGATTTTTTGAGGCACTTGAGGGCGACCTGGCGCTGGAGGGTGGTGTCCTGGGCGCGGATGACTTTACCCATGCCGCCTTCGCCGAGCAGGGCGAGGAGGCGGAATTTGCCGAGCATGATCGGTTTGGCGGTGGCAATTGGGGAAGAGGAGCCGGTGTCGGGGGGAAGCTCGGGAATGTCGGCGGTGGATGCGGAGGGGGGAGGCGGAGGCGGGGAGGCGGAGGGGAGGGATTCGGACATGGTGGAGCTCCTGAGCGTCGCGCACCATTCTACCCCAACGCGGCGGAGAGACGGTCAGGAAGATGCAAAGAATGTCAGGGTTGCGGTTCGAGCCCGGTGTGGTCCGCGTTTTGTGGGCGATTGAGGAAAAGGAGATGTGTTATGGCACAGCAGAATATCCGGGCGGCACGGCGGCATCGGCATGAGGGCAAGGGGGACGCGGCACAGCGGCGGAACTCCGGCGGCGGCCGCGAGATGGATTATGCGACCGCGGGTGAAGAGCGCGGGAATCTCGAACGGCGCGACCCCCGAACGGACCCGAGGACGCTGTCGGATTTTGACCCCAAGTATGGGCACACCATGGGCACGAACGAGCAGCCCAGGGGCGGCGCGGAGACGGTGGTGCGCGAAAGTTATGGGCGCGGCGGGGAACCCAGCACGAACGCGCAGTCGCCGGTCGTCGAGGGCGGGACGGATGTGGCCAGCGGCGGCGAGCATCCGACGGGATATGGCGCGCAGTACGGCCAAGGATTTGGCGTGGGGGCGGGACACGGGGTGGAAAGCGATTCGTCGGGGTTGGGCGGGAGTCCGCGGGAGCGGGACTACCGGGGGAATGCGGGGATGACGTATGGGGCGACCGTGGGACCGGATGCGCTGAAGGAGGATACGTCGCAGGACAAGCGGCCGGATGACAAGCCCGAGGGAGCGTAGCGGCGCGGGAAGGGTTCAATCGGGGTATGGGTTCAACTGGTTAAATTGGGAGAGGCCGATTCAGGCGCCGGTGCCCCGCCAGAACATGATGGCGCCGTTGTTGATGGAGACGTTGGGCACGGCGGAACCGTTGCCATAGTAGTTGGCGGTGAGGGCGTCGAGATTGAGCATGAAGAGGTTGTTCCAGGTGATGGCCGGACCCCCGGCGGCGCCGATCTGGGTGTCGGTCATGCGGAGCTGGGGGTTGGCGCCGTCGCCGTAGAGGCTAAGCATCGGATTGGTGGCCTGGGAGGCGTTCAGCGAAATGTTGCCCGCGGGAATCGGCGAACCGTTGGCGTAGTCGATGACGAGGGATTCGTTGGCGCCGGTGAAGGTGAAGGAGAGGTTGGAGAGCTCATTGAGGGGGATGGTGTAGGTGGGATCGGCGAAGAAGGGCGGGGTGTCGACGCCGGTGTAAATGTCGAGGATGGTGCCGGTTTTATCAAGGCTGAGGGTATAGCCGTCGCCGTTGCCGGAGGCGGTGAAGGTGGTGGGGAAATCGCCGAAGTTCTGGTTGAGGGTGGTACCGGCGACGGTGACGGAGTAGCCGGGGGGCGAGGCGGGAGGGACGCCGGGGCTGGGCTGGGTTTGAATAAAGCCGGTGGGGACGATCTGGCGGATGGTGTAGGTGCCGAACTTGAGGCCGGTGAAGGAATACTGGCCCTGGCTGTTGGTGGTGGTGGCCGGTTCCGCGGAGAGGCCGATGGTGAGGGACCAGGCGATGATGGAGCCGGTGTCGAGGCGTGCGCCGTCGACGACTTTGAAGGTCCAGGTGCCGTCGGGGGAATGGCCGTTGAAGGTGGAGAGGGTGCCGGCCGAGGGCTTGTAGGTGCCGGCGAAAGGCGGTGAGGCGGAGGAGATGGTGGTGGAAGCGGAATCGTCGAGGGTGGTGCCGAAGAAGTTGTCCCCGCTGCCGCCGACGCCGGAGAAGAGGGTGACGGTGGTGCCGTCGGGAGCGATGAGGTAAGCGGTAAGGTCGCGATCAAAGGTGTGGGTGATGGTGAAGGTGATGTTGACATCGGTGATGGTGACGCCGGTGGGTGCGACGGCGAGGGTGGAGGAAGCGCCGGTGGGGTTGTTGTCGGGGATGGCGAGGGGGACGTTGGAGGAGGTATAGGTGGCGGAGCGGGCGGCGTCGTAAACGCCGTTGTTGTTTCCGTCGAGGTAGACGGTGACGCCGGGGAGTGGCGAATCGGTATTGTCGAAGGTGGCGTCGCCGTTGTTGTCCTGATAGACGATGCCGGTGATGGCCCCGACGCCGACCATGTCTGGGATGAGGAGGTTGGCGATGGGGGAACCGCGGCCGGTGACGAGGTCATAGCCGGTTTTGGCGGAGAAAGCGCCGTTGGAGCCGGAGGTGATGTCGTGGAAATCGGTGGAGGGGAGGGAGTAGATCATGGGAACCGTCTGGGTGGGGCCATCGAGGGAGCCAATGCCGGCCTGGGCGCGGCCCTGATTGACGATGGAGATGATGCCGGCCCACATGGGGGTGGCAAGGCTGGTTCCGCCGACGGTGATCCAGGGGGTGTCTGCGCCAAAGTCGTAGGAGTCGTAGACGGCGACGCCGGTGTTGGGGTCCGCGAGCATGGAGACGTCAGGCGTGTTGCGGCCGGCGGTGGAGACGTGAATGGAGGACTGGAAGGAGGGGAGGGATTCCTGGGAGCTCACGCCGCCGCCGCTGCCGGACCAGGCGGTTTCGCTGACATAGGAGGTGCCCGAGACGTTGAGGGTGGTGCCGCCGACCGAGAGGACATTCGGGGAGTAGGCGGGGTATCCGCCGGGAGAACCGTTGTCGCCGGTGGAGGCGAGAAAGGTGATGCCGGAATGGCCGGCGGGGGTGGTGAAGATGGAGTCCAGGGTGCCCTCGCCGGAGAACTCCGAAGCGCCGAAGCTCATGGAGATAGCGGTGACCTGGGGCTGGGTTTTGGCCCACACGACGGCGGCCTGCACGAGGTTGGTGAAGGAGGAATTGTCGGCTTCGACGAGGATGAGGCTGGCGCCCGGGGCAATGGCGTGCGCCCATTGGAGATCGAGGGCTTCCTCTTCTTCCCAGGTGGATTGGCCCGTGGCGCTGGCGGGGCCGACGGGATCGACCGGGGGGAGGTTCGAGGAGCCGTCCTGTGCGACGACTTTGAGGGAGGGCGGATCGGGGAGTCCGAACTGCTGGTCAAAGGCGTGGAGGTCGGACTGTGCGGTGGGATAGTCGTAGGCATCGATGATGGCGATGGTCTGGCCGGTGCCGTCGCCGACGATGGAGCCGAAGAAGACCTGATCGATGCCATAGGCGTGGCGGACCTGGGCGGGGGTGAGGGCGTTGCCGGCGGGACTGCTGCCGGCGGCGGGCGAGGCGTCGACGGCAATAGGGTGGGCGACCGGACCAGGACGGATGACCGGAGCGGGCCTGGCCGGTTGGCGGATCGGGGCAATCTGGACGGGGCGGAGGCGACGGAGGAGGGTCTGCTGGATTTGCGCGAGCTGGGCGGCGAGGGAGATGGAGGAAAGCAGGGTGCGGGACTCGAGTTCTTCGAGCGCGTGAGGGATGGGCAGAGGTTGCGTGCGGCGCGTGCGCCGGAAGCGGGAACGGTCGGACATAAAACGGGGCATCCTGAAGGGGTGAGGCAGATCGCACAGGTGTGTCAGCAAGGTACCAAAAGAGGGTCGGTGAAAGAAAGGAAATCGGATGAATAATTGGGAGGAAAGGCGGCTTTTTATGCGGACGCTGGGGGCGAAGCTCAGCAGTGGCGTGGCGCGCCGGGCAGCGGGGGCGGTGCGGGGCGGAGGCTGATAATTGCCGCGTTTGCGGAGGGCCGGCAGGTTGAAGCGGAGGTCGGGGGAAAGGCTTGAGTTTGCTCGTCCGGCGATGGAGACTGGGGGGATGGAATTGCGGCGGATCGAAGATGCGAGCGGGGTGGTGGTATATGAATCGCCAGTGCTGGCGGCCGCGGGGGTGGTGCATGGGTTTTCAACGCGGATCGGCGGGGTTTCGGAGGGGGAGTTTGCGACGCTGAATTTCGGGAATGCGGCGGGGGAGCGGGCGGATCTGGCGGGGAACATTGCGCGGAATTTTGAGCTGCTGCAGGAGGCGATCGAGGCGGCGGGGATGGCGCGGGCGTGGGTGAAGCAGGTGCACGGGCGCGGGGTGGAGTTGCTGGAGCCGGAACCAGAGGGGGAATATGGGGAGACGTTTGCGGCGGAGCTGCGGGATCGGTTCAGCGGCCAGACGGCGGCGGATGGGATGGTGTCGGTGGCGCCGGGGGTGCTGCTGGTGATTCGCACGGCGGATTGCGTGCCGGTGCTGCTGGCGAGCGGGGATGGTAAAGTGGTGGCGGCGGTGCATGCGGGGTGGCGCGGGGTGGTGGGGGATATTGCGGCGCGGGCGGTGCGGGTGATGGGGGAGATGGGGGTTGGCGCGGGGAAAATTGTGGCGGCGATTGGGCCATGCATTTCGGCAGAGCATTTTGAGGTTGGGGAGGAAGTGGCGGAGGCGTTTGGGAAGGCGGAGTTGGGGGAGGCGGTGGTGCGGCGGGCGGGATGGGGCAGGGCGCACGTGGATTTGCAGGGAGCGGTGCGGCGGCAGTTGGAGCGGGCGGGGGTGGGGCGGATCGATGGGAATGGGGTGTGCACGTATCGGGATAGCGCGGAATTTTTCTCGCATCGGCGCGACGCGGGCAAGACGGGGCGGATGGTCGGGGTGATCGGGGCAAGGTGAGTCGCGGGCAGAGGTGGGGCCGGGTATGATGATGGGTTATGAAACATCTTAAATTTCAAGAGCTGGTGGAGGAGAAGAAGGTCATCACGGTGACGCCGAAGTATCCGCCGTATGACACGTGCATGGGTTTTGCGTTGGGTGCGTCGGAGGAGATGGTGCTGCTGCACGAGATCGTGGAGTTTCACCTGGCGGGGTATTCGGTGATGCCGCTGTATGAGATTCGGTCGGTGAGGTCGAAGAAGGCGGAGCGGATGGTGGAGCGGATTTTCGAGGGGGAGGGGCTGATGAAGAAGGTGGGGCTGGAGGAGATGCCGCCGTTGAGCGATTGGCCGGATTTGTTTCAGTGGTTTCGGCGGGCGGGAAGACTGGTGCAGGTGGAGTTTTTCGAGACGCCGGAGCCGGGGTTTTCGGATGAGGCGTTCGCGGTGGGGAAGATCACGGGGCTGAGCAGCCGGTCGGTGGCGGTGCTGAATTTCGATCCGTCGGGGAATTGGGATTCGGAGGCGACGGTGATCAGTTATGACAACATCAAGCGGGTGCGGTTCGAGACGGAATACATCAATGTATTCGCAAAGTATTTGGGTAAGTAGGGCGAGCGTTTATGCGGCGTTCACGCGCTGGTATACGCGTCCGTGCTGGACGAGCCACTGTTTGTCCCCGTGCCTGGCGTGTTTTTCGACATCCTTGAGGAACTGAACCGTTTCAGGTTCAAAACAGGCCTCGGTCGGGTCCTCGTCCGGGATCACCGCGTCGACATCGACAGCAACCACGAATTCATCCGTGTGGACGTACCGAGTTCGTCGAATGCGCTTGCCAGGGATCATGTCAGGCCTCGCGATAGAAGATGGTGGCGAGTTTGGCCACCTGAGATTTTTCCAGCCATGCCCACGCTGCTTTGACGCCCGTTCCATCTGGGAGGAGAAGTTGAAACTCGGCGATTGGATAGGGTTCGCCCGGATGGCGTTCCCCAAGATAAGTGGGATGCTCCATCGCCTCGACAACCTGCCATTCGAGAATGCCGCGTTCCTCAAGCCGCTCGACCGCGTGAGCGCCAATGACATAGCGCCCTTGGCGTATTGCGGAGACGATCATGGCAGCGAAGGGCGTCAGGTCGGACTCTCAGCACAATTCAGCTCAATATAGCATGCATCCATAGGCCGCAGGGCGTTTACCCGGCTTTTTTGCGGGTGTAGAAGGCGGGCATGGGGCTGCCGAGTTTTTTCCACTGGGCGATGACGGCGTCAGTTTTGCCGGCGCTGTTGAGCATGTGGAGTTTGCGTTGGACCATGGCGGTGATGGCTTCGCGGGCGGGGCCGAGGTAATTGCGGGGGTCGAATTCGGCGGGCTTGGTGGCGAAGACTTCGCGGATTTTGGCGGTCATGGCGAGGCGGAGGTCGGTGTCGATGTTGACCTTGCACACGCCGTATTTGCTAACGGCCATGTGGATCTGGTCTTCGGGGACGCCCTTGGCGTTGGGCATTTTGGCGCCGTACTTGTTGTTGAGGTCGACGAATTCCTGGGGGACGCTGGAGGAGCCGTGCATGACGAGGGGCATTCCCGGGCAGGTTTTCATGATTTCTTCGATGCGATTGAAGGCGAGCTTGGCTTCGTGCTTGAATTTGTAGGCGCCGTGGCTGGTGCCGATGGCGACGGCGAGGGAGTCGATGCCGGTGCGTTTGCAGAAGTCGGCGGCCTGCTGGGGGTCGGTGAGGAATTTTTCAACGTTCTTTTCGTATTCCTCGGCGGAGAGGCCGACGACATCTTCCTCGATGCCGCCGAGCATGCCGAGTTCGGCTTCGACGACGACGCCGACGGAGTGGGCGTAATCCGTGCATTGTTTGGTGAGTTTGACGTTCTCTTCGTATTCGTGGTGGGAGCCGTCGATCATGACGGAGGTGTAGCCGTCGTCGCAGCAGGTTTTGATCAGTTCAAGCGTGTCGCCGTGGTCGCAGTGGACGGCGATGGGGATTTCGGGGTGTTCGACGACGGCGGCGTCGATGATGGCTTTGAGGTAGCGGATGTTGGCGTATTTGCGGGCGCCCTTGGAGATTTGCAGGATGCAGGGAGATTTTTCCTTGGCGCAGGCGTCAATGATGGATTGGGCGAGTTCCATGTTGTTGACGTTGAACGCGCCGATGGCGAAACCGCCGGTGTAGGCAAGGTCGAACATGGGTTTGGTGGTCATGAGCGGCATAGGGCACCTCGCAGGGGTAGAAGTTGGCCGGGGATTTCCGGCGGAAGGATTATGGTAGCGGAAGGCGGGGGCGGCGTGAAGGAAACGGCGGAATGAGGGCGTCGATGGGGTTCAATTGGGATTTGGTTGGGAGGGCGGGGCCGTCTCCCTTTCCTCCCCCCACCGCTGAGGATCAGCGCATGGTTTTGACGGCTTCGGTGACGTCGGAGAAGACGTCGAAGCGGCCGTCGAGGCGGGTGACCTGGAGGATTTTTTTGCAGGTGTCGTCGGGTTTGCAGAGGCGCACCTGGCCGAGCTGTTCATCACACTGTTCCTGGACCCACAGCAGCGCTTCGAGGCCTTTGGAATCGATGAAGGTGGTGGTTTCCAGGTCGATGACGAAGAAGCGCACCTTGCGCTGCAGACGGGCTTCGATGTGCGTGCGGAATTGCTCGGCGTTGTCGGCGTTGAGCTCGCCGGTGAGGCTCACCACGGTGACGTGATCGTAATCTTCGCAGCGGACGTTCATGCGGTGGCTCCGGATGCGGGCTGGGATTCATCGACGGGGGCCTGGCGGTTGTGCTCGGCGACGGCGCGGCGATAGGGCTCGAAATCGAGGGTGACGAAAGCGGCGGCGAGACGGGCGTCGAACTGCACGCCGGCGCAACGTTTGATTTCCTCGAGCACGGTTTCCAGGGGCAGCGCGGGGCGATAGGTGCGGGTGGAGCTCATGGCGTCGAAGGAATCGGCGACGCAGATGATGCGGCCGATCAGCGGAATGTCTTCGCCGGCGAGACGGTAGGGATAGCCTTTGCCGTCCCAGCGTTCGTGGTGATAGAGCACGCCGGGGATGATGTCCTGGAGCTGCTTGATGTTGCCGAGGATTTGGGCGCCGATGGTGGGATGCTTTTTGATGGCGTCGAACTCGGCGTCGGTGAGACGGCCGGGTTTGGTGAGGACGGCTTCGGGGACGCCGATTTTGCCGACGTCGTGGAGCAGGCCGGAAAGATAGATGCGTTCGCATTCCTGTTCGGGCAGTCCGATTTTACGGGCGAGGGCGCGGGAGAGCTCGGCGACGCGCTGCGAGTGGCCGCGGGTGTAGGCGTCCTTGGCGTCGATGGAATGGGTGAGGGCATGAAGGACGCCCATGAAGAGGTCCTGCATGTCCTGATAGAGGGCGGCGTTCTCGAGGAAGATGGAGCACTGGTTGCCGACGTTGCTGAGGAGCTTGAGATCGACGGAGGAGAACTCGGAGTTGTCGGCCTTGTCGATGGCGATGAGCACACCGAGGGGCCGGCGGTCGCGCATGAGGGGGACACAGACGAAGCGTTTGGCGCTGGCGGCGAGGCGCGCCCAGTCGCAATCGGGAGGGATGTCGTTGTGGACCTGGGCCTCGCCGAGCTTGAGGGCGTCGTAGATGGGTTCGTGGAGTGCGGTGAGCAGGTCGTTGCCGCGGGCGGGGCAATCGCCGACGAGGACGGCGAGGTCGGCGAGGACGGGCGCCGGGGCGTCATCTTCGCGGCTGGCCATGGCGACGCCGACGCAGCGGAAGTTGCCGGTGTCCTGGATTTCGCGGCAAACGACTTCGAGGAAGGCGTCGGGCTTCTGGCTGAAGCGCATGCCGGAGGCGATTTTGTGGAGGAGGGAGATTTCTTCGTAGAGGGCGGTGAGCTGGCCGGTGACGCCGGAGAGCTCGGTGGAGGTGGTGGCGGCGAGGTGGAGGTCTTCGTGCATCTGCTCGACGCAGGGGACGAGGGCGTCGACTTGGGGCGCGGGGAGCAGGGGCAGCTTGTTGGCCTGGGCCGCGAGGAAGGTCGCGTCGGCGGCGGCGCGCTGGGCGATGATGGCGAGTTCTTCGGCGCGCGGGTCGAGCTGGGCGGTGCGCGCGAAGACCGCCAGATAGCCGGTGAGTTTGCGCCGGCGGACGATCGGCACGATGCGCACCTCGAGGCCGGGCACGAGGAAGAGGGGACCGACCGGGGATGCGGGCTCGGGCTGCGCATGGCAGGCGGCGATGAGCGCGGGGTGGGTGAGGACCAGCGCGAGAAGGCGCGGCATTTCGGGGTCCTGCCAGGCGGGGGCGGCGGTTTTGTCGAGGAAGGCGACGTGCAGCCCCGCGGGACGCCAGCGCTGGGCGAGGCGCGCCAGCATGGAGGCGTTGAGCAGGGCGGAACGCTGGGCGATGGGTGAGGATGTGTGGCTCATGGTCATGTTGCGTCCGGCCCGTGATCAGGCCACGTGCGCCTCCTTGGAGGCCGTGGCGGCGTCGCGCGCGTCGAGCAACTCATGGACTTTCGCCAGCAGGTCGCGCGGGCTGAAGGGTTTGCTGAGGCATGCGGTGACGCCGGCCTGGGCGAGTTCGACCTGTTCGAGGGCCAGGCCGTGGGCGGTGAGGAGCATGACCGGCAGGTGTTTCTTGCCGGGCTCGGCGTGCAGCTTCCGGGCGAGTTCCAGGCCGGTCATTCCGGGCATCTGGAAATCGGTGATGACCAGATCGAGAGGCGTGGTCTGGGCGGTTTCGAACGCTTCCTCGGCATCGGGGGCAGTGAAGACGTTGAAGCCCGCGTTTTTGAGCTTGAGCGAGACGACGTGCAGAATGTGCGATTCGTCATCTACGGTGAGGATCGTCTTGGCGGATGCAGTGCTCATACAAAACTCCTTGCAGTCAGGCCGCAATAGGCAGCGCAAAACCAAACGTGCTGCCCTTGCCGACCTCGCTTTGAACGATCATGCGGCCCTTGTGGATCGCCTCGATAATCTGGCGCGTGAGGTTAAGGCCCAGGCCGGAGCCTTTGGCCATATTCTTGTTCTGCTCGACGCGGAAGAATTTCTCGAACAGGTGCTTCATCGCGTCCGGCGGGATGCCCACGCCGGTGTCGGTGACCAGCACCGTGAGCTCGTTGGTGACGTCGTCGGCGGCGAGGGTGACGCGCACCGTGCCGCCGGTCGGCGTGTACTTGATGGCGTTGGAGACCAGGTTGAGGGCGGCCTGGTAGATCATGTCGCGATCGGCATCGACGGAGAAAAACACGGGGCTGACCTGGTCGACCATGGTGATCTGCTTGTCGCGGGCGGAAGGCATGGCGACTTCCAGCACCTGCTTGAGCAGGCCGTTGAGAGCGACGGGCTTCTTGTGCACGCGGGTCATGCCGCTTTCGATGCGCGAGATGTTGAGGATGTTGTCGATGAGGCGCGAGAGGCGGTCGGCCTCGGCCTGGATGATGTGGTAGAACTCCGAGCGCGTCTTGTCGTCGGTGGCTTCGCCGTCCACGAGCAGTTCGGCGTAGGCCTTGATGCTCGAGAGCGGCGTGCGCAATTCGTGCGAAACGTGCGAGACGAAATCGGTCTTCATCTTGGAGATTTCATCTTCGCGTGTGCGGTCGTGCAGCATCGCCACGACGCCGGCGAATTGATCGGTGTTGTCGATGACGCAGGTGAGCGTGACGGAAAAGGTACGCAGCTTGCCATCATATTCGAGCTGATATTCCGCGGTGCGGCGGTTGGTGCGGGCGTGATTCTGCCGCATGTCGGAGATGTCCGCGGCGAGTCGAGAGGCGCCATCGCCGGAGCCGGGCTTGTCGGCGAGCAGGACCGAGATGGGTTTTTTCGTGGCGGCGGCGAGATCGAAGCCGAAGATGGAAGCGGCCGCCGGATTGGCCAGAAGCAGCTCGTCGAAACCGTCGGTGATCAGCACCGCATCGGAGATTCCCTGCAGCATGATCTGCGACTGGCGGCGCTGGGCGTCCGCGAGACGCAACTGGATTTCGAGGTTCTTTTTCTGCACCTGGAGCGTGTCGGCCTTGGCGGTGAGTTCGTCCACGCGCTGGCGGAGAGGCGTGAGGAAGGGGGTGAGTTCTTTGTCCTTGGCCAGCGGATTGCTGCCGCCCCCGGGCGCCAGGATCCATTGACGTGCGAGTTCGAGCGCCCGACGGCGATGGCGGCGGACTTCCTGATGGAGCGCGGCGATGCCCAGGGCGACGCAAGCGGCCGCTCCGCCGACAACGCCGGCGCCGCGTGCGATGGTCAGGGGCGTGTGCGCTTCATTGCGTGCCGCCAACCAATAAGTCGCTCCCACGACGACAGTAATCGCCGTGAGCAGGACAATGGTGATGCGCGCCTCTGCGACTCTCATAGAACTCCAAGCGTGGATACCCAGGGTTTCTATCGGCACCGGGCAGAGTCGGATAAAGCGCAAGAGTGCCCATCTTCACGTTTTGCGTTGCGGGTGCCCCGGGAAAAGGGGGATGAGCGGCGGTTATGGGACGAAGAGCGGACCGGCCGCGAGCAGGCGAAAGCGCTTCAACGTCAGGCGCGGCGCGGAACAGGGTAAAAGGGGCAGGGGCGTTCAGGCCAGGGGCTGATAATGGCGGAGCTGGCGAGGGTTTTTGGCCGCCGTTTTTCGTCATGATGAAGGGTGACGGTGGGGGATCGCCTCTATAATGAAACAGAGGCGATTTATGACGCGGGCGATGAGTCAGGTTTGGACCGGGGCGGGACAGGGGGAAGGGCGGGGCGCGGCGCGCTATACGGGATACGTGGTGTACCTGTACGCGTTTGATCTGGCGTATGAGATGTCGCGGACGCCGTTGCCGACGTTGCTGGGGCAGCCGGTGGGGCAGTTTCAGATGGATGTGAGCAAGCGAGCGCCGCGGCAGTTGTTTTTCTATCGGCCGCAGATGGTGCGGCTGCCGCCGCTGGAGCGGATTCAGGAGGGGGGCGGGTCGGTGGGGGGCGGCGGGCTGGTGCGGATTGAGCGGCAGGTGAAGCTGTTTTCGGTGGGGGCGATTTCGCTGACGTTCAAGGTGCCGTTCGCGGTGAACGATCTGGCGGAGCTGGTGCATTTTCACGAGATGCGCTTCACGAACGGGGCGACGATTTATGATGAGGCGCTGGCGACGGCCGAGGAGGTGCGAAAGGAATTGCTGCCGCACTTGTCGCGGCCGGTGGAGCGGCTAGCGGATGAGGAAGCGTACACGGCATTCTGCATCACGTCGCCGGTGTGCGATGAGGAAGGAACGCCCCGGCCGGCGGAGAGCTGGCTGGCGGCGCACCGGCGGGAGGTGGCGGCGCTGCTAACGGAGGAACCGGTGCTGTCGCAGCTTTCGGAGCAGGAGGCGGAGGAATCGACGAGCCGGTATCTGTCGTATTACGACCGGGACCTAGTGGTGATCGACTGGGATGCGGCGCTGGTGGTGGATGAATCGCGGTATGTGGATGAGATGGTATATCTGCTGGAGCTGGCGAATCTGCAGTTGGCGGAGCTGGAGGCGTATGACCGGCTGCTGGACAACGTGATCGACCGGGCGTATCGGGATCTGGCGTTTGGAGGGCTGCACGCAGGGTGGCGCCGGCCGCGGCGGTGGACGGGGACCAAGACGCTGCGCGATCTGCGGGAGATTCGGATCGATCTGGCGCGGATGTCGGACGAATTGTCGAACATCACCAAGTTTTTCGGGGATTGGCATTTGGCCCGGTCGTACCAGGCGGTGGCGTCGCGCTTTCATTTGGCGGACTGGCATCACACGATCGATGAGAAGCTCAAGACGCTGGACGATCTGTACCAGCTTTTGCAGGCGGATCGGAATCATCGGACCATGCTGGTGCTGGAGGTGACGATCGTGGTGCTGTTCGTGCTGGATCTCATCATGTTGTTCCGGGGCGGGCGGTAGCTCGGGGCGGGGGAGCGGCGTCGATCTTCGATCGACGGCTAAACTTGCTGATAATTGCGGTGTTTCGCGTCAGTGGTTGCTGGCGGTGTGTTGGTCGCCGGAGGCGTTGCTGCCGGTGTTCATGCCGGAGCCGGAGGCGCCGATACCGAGGGAACCGAGGCTGCCGGTGTTTCCGGAGCTGCCGGCGCTGCCGGAGCTGGCGGTGGCGCCTGCGGCGCCGGAGCGGACGCCGCCGGCCATACCGGCGGTGGGCTGGGTGGTGGGATTGCCGGGGGTGACGGTGTTGGCGGAGTTGTTGCCGGCGGCGGCGTGACTGTCGCCGACGTTGGCGAGGCGGTTGGGGGTGGTGGTGCCGGCGTTGTTGCTGTTGGAGGTGGTGCCGGTCTTGGTAATGCCGCTGTTGCCGGACATGCCGCGGTCTTTGCCGTTGGAGGTTTGGGTGGTGGGATTGGCGTGGACGGTGGCGTTGGGGGGATTGTCGGCGCTGGGATTGGCGGTGGAGCCGTTGCCAGAATTCTGGGCGAGGGCGGGGAGGGTGAATGCCAGAGCGGCGGCGATGCAGGCGGAGAGGGCCAGGGATGAACGTGCGGATGTCATGAGGTGCTCCTTGCGTTGAACCATTCGGGGGTTAGTGCAAGGAGGATGCCGGGGAGCGCCGTGCATCCATCTTTGGTTGAGGTGGGCTGGTTCACCAGAGTTTGCCGGAGGTGAGGTCGCGCGGGGGCAGGAGGACGGTATCGAAGGGGAAGGATTTGGAGCTGATGTGGACGGGGCCGACGGTGGGCTGGATTCCGGTGGCGGAGGGGCCGGAGGCACCGACGGTGAAGATGTTGTCGGAGTCCTGGCCGACATCGGTGTGTCGCATGAATTCGGCGTGGCCGTCTGCAAAGCTGACGTTCTGGCCTTCGCCGAGATGGTTGGCGGAGTTGGCGTTCCTGGGGGTGGCATAGTCGGAGACGTTGCGTGCGGGGCGTCCGGTGCCGTTGAGAGGGGCCATGTCGGACATGAGCGGCAGGGACTCGTCGGAGGTATTTTTCCACCAGAGCCCGACGGTCGCCTCGTCGCCGTTGACGAGATAGGGATAGGCGAAGGAGTAGCTGAGCTGGTGGTCGGATTGGAAATTGGCGTAATAGGTGCCGGTGGGAGTGGCGGGGGTGGTGGCGAAGGGGTCGGACTTGCAGATGAAATAGCGCGGTTCGACCTGTCCGGCGAGGAGGAGCATCCATGCGGGGGCGAGCGGCGAACCGTTCTGGGCGGATTTGCCGGAAGCGAGATAGGCGAGGGCGTCCTCGGGGGAGGAAGCGTTGGTGTTTTCGGAGGAGGCGCCGGCGTTGGTGGAGCTGAGCGGAGCGTAGGGGGTGACGGGGAAGACGTCGTTGTTTTCGTTAGCGTAGACGATCATGGCCTCCATGATGCCGCGGGCATTGGCGGCGCAGGCGCTGCGATTGGCCAGTTCGCGGGCGCGACCGAGGGCAGGCAGGAGGATGGCGATCATGAGGAGGCAGATGGGGGCGATGGCGACGGAAAGGATGCCGGTGACGAGGCCGGTGATGGCCATGCCGCGTCCGCCGAGTGCGGGATTGCGGGCCATGCGGGTCAAGGCGACGCCAGCGAAGACAATGGCGAGGATACCGGGGATGGCGCCGATGGCGACGAAGGCGGTGAGGACGCCGATGATGCCGCAGATGAGCGCGGCGAGGGCCATGCCGCTGCGTTCAGGGGTGGAGGAGGCTGCCGGGGCGTTGTACGGGGGTTGGGGCGCGGTCATGGCATGTCCTTCTCAAATGCGTGGAATGGCATAACGATAACCGGAGGGGGGCGGTTTGGTAATGGGGCGGGTGGGGCGACGGGGCGGCGTTGGCGGCCGGCTTATTTCACGCGATTTTCGAGGAGCTTCTGGATTTCCTGGACGCCGTGGGCTTTGGCGCCCTTCCAGTTGGTGACATCCATGAGGAAGTCGGTGGTGCGCTGGTCGGCTTCGCCGGCGTGGGCGGAATCGGCGAGGAAGACATCGTGCCGGCCACCGGTGGTGGAAGCGAGTTTCATCAGGGAATCGAGAGAGGCGTAACCGTCGCCGGTGCGTGCGATGAAGAGGACGGGTTGGCGGTGGATGCTGCGGACGAGGGTGTTGAGGTCCCAGTTGCTCCAGCGTTCGCGGAGTGCGATTTCGAAGGCGGTGGTGTAGAGGGGCGCCATCCAGGAGGTGGGCAGGCCGCGGAGGGGGTGGCTGAAGATGTCGCGGGCGCGCTGGTCAAAGCGGGGCCACAACCCGTCGGCGACGACGGCGGCGACGGAGGAATCGAGGGCGGCGGCTTCGAGGGCGGCGACCCCGCCGATGTCGCGTCCCACGACGCAGACCTTGGAATCGTCAACCATGGAGAGTTCGCGGAGGAATTTGACGCCGGCGATAATGTCGGTGCGTTCCCGCAGGCCGTAGGTGACGGCGGCCGGATCGCTGTCGCCCTGACCGCGGAGATCGAGCATGAGCACGACGAAGCCGGCTTCATGCAGGCGCTTGGTGAGGGGAAGGTATTGTTCGTGTGAAGCGCCGAGACCGTGGACGACGACGACACCGGGGCGGCGGCGCAGGAGCGCTTCTTCGGGGTCGAAGGCGACTTCATCGGCGGTGAGCGCGGGGACATACCAGCCGCAGAGATGGGCGCCATCGAGGGTGTCGAGGCGGACTTCCTTGTAATACATGCCGATGGATTCGGGCGAGGTGTGCGCTTCGACGCGGCCGGGATGGGTGTTGGCGTACACGATGGCGAACATGAAAGCGGCCAGGACGATGGGGGCGAGCAGCAGGCGGGTCATGAGGAAATCGACGAGGCGCCAGACCCAGGCGCGGCGGACGACCATCATGTCGCCTTGGAGATTGAAGCGTTTGGCGTAACCCAGGGGGCTGATGAGGGGGAAGAAGATGACCCGGCGGGCGGCGTTGGCGGCGACTTTGGTGAACTGCCAGGTGCGCCAGAGGGTGCCGCTGCGCCAGCGGGCAAGGCGTGCCTCGGCGGCGGCTTCTTCGCCCAGGTCGCGCGCCACTTGCTTGTCGAGCTCTTCAAAATAACCCATGGGTGCCCATCCGTCGCAGAGTGCCTCCTGTTGTTCATCGTCACAAACGTTACGGACGTTAAGATGCGGCGCAGACGGGAGAAAAGCGGCGGTTCATGAAGCGGGGGCGGCGAGGCCGGGGCAGCGGCCGGCGAAGGAGGAGGCAATATCCCGGCAGTGCCAGAGTTTCGTTTATCAGACGTGCGCGGCAACAAAGGGGACCGAATGGTGCGGCGGATGGGAATGCTGGTGATGGCCGGGTGGCTGGCGATGGCGGCCGGATGCCAGGCGCGGCCCAAGTCGGGGACGACGGTTGGCGGGGATGCGCAGGCGATCCAGGGGCGGTGGGTGGTGGTGTCCTGCGTGGCCAATGGGGAGCCGGTGGCGTCGGGAGAGCTGGAAAACCTGACCTGGACGTTCACGGGGCATGAGTTGCTGTGGTCGGATGGAAGCAGTTTTTATTACGCGATCGATCCGGCGAGCACGCCCAAGGCGATCGATCTGCGCTTTCCGGAAAATCCGGCGGAGATCACGCACGGGATTTACACGCTCAGCGGCGCGGGGACGGGCGGAGGGGGAACGCTGGAGGTGTGCATTGCAAAAAAGGATGGCCGGCCGAAAGCGTTTGCGTCGCCGCCGGGGGAACAGCAGTATTTGTATACGCTGCGACGTGATGATGGCACGGCGCGGTGAGTGGTGATGTCCCAGGATTTTCGCCGGAGATGGTCATGGCTGGAAAATGTGTCGGTTGGTTGGCGGGAGCCGTCGTGATGGCGGCAGTGGCGGGCGGGACGCAGGTCGGCTTTGCGCAAAGCGCCGCGCCGGTGACGGCCAGCGACAGCCAGGGGCGGATTCTCCTGAGCAACGGGCTGGTGGCGATCACGCTGAACAAGCAGCGCGGGATGCTGTCGTCGATTCGCGCCAACATCGGCGGGAAGGAAGTCGAGCTGGGCAACGGCGGCACGGCGATGATGTTCGACTTCGACACCGAGCCGCGGGCGCATGCGACGATCGGGCCGGGGGCGAAGGTATCGCTGGTGTCGGCGACGCCGGAGGAGGCGGAGATTTCGCTGACGACCGAGCCGACGAATGTGGTGCATTTCACGACGGAGACGCATTACATTCTGCGGCGCGGCGATCCGGGTTTTTATTGCTGGATACGGTTTGTGCACGATGCGAACCTGCCGGCGGCGGTGCTGGAGCAGACGCGCGCGGTGATCCGGCCGGTGCGCGGGACGGAGCTGTTCACGAATTATGTCGTGGATGATTTTCGCAAGGGGCCGTTTCCGTGGCATGTGATTGGTCGGCCGGTGTTCGATACGACCTGGCTGTATGCCGAGGACAACATCGCACATTCGAAGTATGAGACGTCGATGTTCATCGGGGATGACCTGGTGCATGGGATGGCGGGGCACGGGGTGGGGATTTGGCTGATCCAGCCGGGGCGCGGGTATGTCAATGGCGGGCCGCTGCACCAGGAGCTGACGGTGCATCAGGATTCGCCGCAGAGTCCGCCGCAGAACAACATTCTGTTGTGGATGCTGCAAGGGAATCACTTTGGGGCGCCGGTGATCAATTTGAAGCAGGGCCAGGAATGGTCGCGGTTTTACGGGCCGTGCTTCGTGTATGTGAACGACACGATGCCGGTGGGCGACGATGGCGGGGTCGATACGCTGTGGCAGGATGCGAAGAAGCGGGCGGAGGCGGAGGATGTGAAGTGGCCGTATGCGTTCGTGAAGAACGCGGATTATCCGCTGGAGCGCGGGACGGTGACGGGGAAGATTCACGTGTCGACGAATGATTCGCCGCAGGGGGCGTGGGTGGTGCTTGCGCCCAATGACGCGACGGATTTCAACATGTCGGCGGATGGATATGAATTCTGGACGCATGCGGATCGGGCGGGGAATTTCACGATTTCCAAAGTGCGGCCGGGGACGTACAAGCTGTTTGTCTCGGGGGCGAACCAGTTTGACGATTTCACGCGGGCGGACGTGAAGGTGGATGCGGACAAGAAGACGGACCTGGGAACGCTGGAGTGGAAGGCGGTGACGCACGGGCGGACGCTGTGGCAGATCGGCGTGCCGGACCGGTCGGACAGCGAATTCGCATTTGGCAACGACACGCATCATTTCATCAACGACACGCTTTACCTGCAGCACTTCCCGAACGATGTGACGTACACGGTGGGCAAGTCGCAGGCGTCGACGGATTGGAATTTCTCGCAGTGGGGCTGGTACAACCAGCGGCCATACTGGTCGGTGCTGTTCGACGGGCCGGCGGGTGCGGTGAAGGAGGGGACGCTGACGATTTCGTTCGTGGCGTTTGATTATCCGCGCGGGGTGAAGGTGACGCTGAATGGGAAGGAGTTGCAGACGATTCATTTTCAGAAATCGGGCATGGCGGCCTACCGGGCGGGCGGGCAGGATTCGCTGCGGCAGACGGCGGTGATTCCGGTGGATGGGGCGCTCTTCCACAAGGGACAGAACGAACTGCGGCTGGAAATGGTGGGTGCGGTGAAATACACGCCGGAAACCACGATGCTGCCCAATGCGGTGGGAGCCGTGATGTACGATGCGCTGCGGATGGAGGTCGAACCGTGAGGATGGTGCTGGCGGTGGCGGCGGCGGGTGCGGCGATTGCGGTCGCCGGATGCGGAGCGGTGGACAAGCACGCGGCGTTTCGCGGGAATGCGACGCCCGCGGCGGCGGTTGCACCGTCGTCGACGGTGCGGATTTGGCCGGGGGCGGCGCCGGGGGAGCCGATGCCTGCAACGATGCCGGCGGAATCGTTGCGCGTGTCGAGGCCGCCGGCGTTGCCGAAGAAGGAATTGTTCAATGTGTCGTCGCCGGCCCTGGAAGTGTTTCCGGCGGCGCAGGGCGGGGCGGCGGCGCCGTGCATTATTGTGCTGCCGGGCGGCGGCTTTACGGAATTGATGATGGATTATGAGGGGGAGGATTGTGCGCGATTTCTGGCGGCGCATGGCGTGACGGCGTTCGTGCTCAAGTATCGCGTGCCGATCCGCGGGCAGCCGCGCTATCTGGCGGCGGTGCAGGACACGCAGCGGGCGACGAGTTTTGTGCGGGCGCATGCGGCGGAATATCACGTGGATCCGCACAAGGTTGGCCTGCTGGGATTTTCGGCGGGAGCGATCTCGGCGGCGGTGGCGGAGGCGTCGGACAAACGCTCGTATGCGCCGGTGGATGGCGTCGATGAGACCTCCTATCGGCCGGACTTCGCGTGCCTGATTTATCCGGGGCTGATTTTGCAGCCGGACGGGAACCTGGTGCCGGAGATTCACATCACGAAGCAGACGCCGCCGACGTTCATCGCGATGGCGGACAAGGACAAGACGGAGAACGCGATCGCTTATTACCGCGGGCTGAAGGCGGCGGGAGTGTCGGCGGAATTGCACATCTATTCGGATGGGGCGCATGGCTTCGGCATGCGGCCGACAACCGAACCGCACGGCTCATGGACGGCGCGACTGCTGGACTGGCTGGGCTATCAGAAAATTCTTCCGCGGGCGTGAAGGGCGGCGAGAATGGCGCGAACATGCGCACGAAAATATCTGGCGAGGGGTTGCCGCATTCGAAGCGAATTGAGAATCAGATCGTGCGGGTACGGGGAGGCGACGTTGGCGGTCAGTGATCGCCGGTAATGATAGCGGTCCAGGGTCCGTGGGGGACGTCGGCGGGGGTGACGAATTGCCAGTCGACTTTGGCCATGCCGCCGATATGAAGGTAGGCGCTGACGGCGGGAGAGACGTCGATGCCGGCGTTGTGGTTTTCTTTATTGCGGGGCGCGGCGTTGGCGGGGCCAAAAACATAGGCGGCGTCATCGGTCTCGAAGGGGCCGACATCTTCCCACTGGGCGTAGCAGGTCTGGTTGTTGCGGATGATGCGGACCCAGTGGTCTTTGCACAGGGATTGCCATTTTCCACGGGCGGGCTGCTGGCTGGCCCAGGGGATGATGCGGGCGGCGTCGGGTTTGCGGCCGTCCTTGGAGAGGTCGTTGTAGGGCAGGGCGACGTAGAAGGGGTTCTGACGCGGGCGGAAAGCGGCGGGGAGGAGGCCGTCGCGATGGGCGGGGTCGTCGATGCCGCCGAAGTGTTCCTGCCATTTCTGGTCCCATGCGGAGACGCCGTTGGCAGCGCCTTTCTGGGGTTTTTCACCGACCCAGAAGCAGGTGGCGGTGATGTCGTGATGGAGGGGATAGGCGCCGATCTGGGAGAGGCGATTGCACGCGGAGAGGGCGAGCGGGAGGGTGAGGATGGGCACGATCCGTGTGCGCAATGAGGGCCTCCTTGCGAGAACGGTGCTGATGTTAGCGAGGGGACGTAGGGATGTCGGCGCTGGTGGTGATGAGGACGCCGGCGCGGCGCATTTCTTCGATGGCGGCGTCGACGTCGCCGGTTTGGAGGTTGACGCCGCGGCAACCGTCAAGGACGAGGTGGACGGTGTAGCCGAGTTGGCGGGCGTCGAGGGCGGTGAATTTGACGCAGTAATCGGTGGCGAGGCCGAGGATGTAGAGGGAGGAGATGTTGCGGGCGCGGAGGTCGGCGTCGAGGGAGGTGGCGTGGCGGTGGCCGTTGTCGAAGAAGCCGCTGTAGCTGTCGACGCGGGGATCGGAGCCCTTGCGGACGATGCGGGAGATGCGGGAACGGTCGAGGGCGGGGGCGAAATCGGCGCCGGGGGAGTTGGCGACGCAGTGGGCGGTCCAGAGGATTTGCGGGAGGCCGTCGAGATCGATGAGATCGCCGGGCTTCTTGCCGGGATGATTGGCGGCGAAGCTGGCGTGGTTGGCGGGGTGCCAGTCCTGGGTGGCGAAGACTTGCGTGAAGCGCGGCATCAAGGCGTTGGCGATCGGAAGAACCTGATCGCCGCCGGGCACGGGGAGGGCGCCGGTGGGCAGGAAATCGTTTTGCAGATCGATGAGCAGGAGGGCCTCAGGATTCATCGACGAAACCCTCCTCGTCGGGATCGGGGGGTTCGCTGGGTTTGGTGCGTTCGCCGGCGAGTTTCCAGGCGTCGACGTAGGGAGTGCGTTCGTGGGAGGCGACACGTCGCCGGGTGGAGAAGCGGACCCATTCGCGGAAGGTGGCGGCGAAACCCACGAGCAGGAGGAGGCAGATCAGCAGGAAGCTCAGGAGCATGGTGGAGGGGACGACTTTGTGGAGTTTGGCGGCGCGTTCGGCGGAGGTTTCGCCGTGCTTGGCGGGATCGGTGTCGTTGGGGCGTGCGAGGTGGTGGGGCTCGCTGGCGGCGGCGGCATCGACATCGGCGACGACCGGGGCGATGGCGCGGACCCACATGCCGACGGCGAGGAGAGCGAGGACGACGGTCATGACGGAAACCATCATTGCGCGGTAGGGCATGAGCGGGGCACCTCGCCAAATTTCTCTACCCCCCTACCGGCGCTCCGTCCCGTCCAAGGCCGGGAGGTTTGCGCCCGATCGCTCACGCGGCTTCTGCCAAAGCGTGCGAGCTGTCTATTTGCCATCATAACGTGACCACCGGGATTACCAGGGCAATCCGCGGCGGGGATCGAAGTTGTGGGATTTGTCGATGGCGGCGAGTTGGGCTTTTTCGTCGGGGGAGAGGTCTGGGGGGAGCTGGATGAGGATGCGGACGAATTGGTCGCCGCGGGAGCCATCGCGCTGGGGGACGCCGCGGCCTTTGATGCGCAGGCGTTTGCCGCTGCCGATGCCCGGGGGCACGCGGAGGTCGATCTTGCCATCGATGGTGGGAACGCTGATGGTGGCGCCGCTGGCGGCTTCGGCGGCGGAGAGGGGAAGGTCGAGTTCGATGTTCTGGCCATCGCGACGGAAATAGGGGTGGGGCTCGATGTGGATGGCGATGAGGAGATCGCCGCGGCCGCCGGGACCGGGATGGCCCTTTCCGCGGGCGCGGACCTTGGCGCCTTCGCTGACGCCGGGGGGAATTTTGACGCTGATGGTCTCGTTGATGGAGTTGTCGGGACTTTTGAGGGCGATTTCGGTGGTGGTGCCGCGGATAGCCTGTTCGAAGGAAATGGTGGAGGGGTAGGTGAGGTCTGCGCCGGTTTCGTCTGCGACGTGGCCGGCGCCCCCCCCGCCCGCTTCGCCGCCGAAGCCGCCGAAGCCCCCGCCGCTGAAGGGATTTCTGCCCCCCCCACCTCCCCCACCGCGTTTACGCCCCCCCCCTCGGGCAGCGCGACCCTGGCCGCCGAGGAAGGATTCGAAGAGGTCGTTGAGGTCGACTTCGCCGAAGTCGACGGTGGCGCCGCCGGGGGTCTGCGTGGCGTAGCGGAAGCCTCCGGCACCGCGACCTGCGGCAGCGGCGGCAGCGGCGGCTTCGGCGGCGGCGGCGGAATTGACGCCGGCGTGGCCGAACTGGTCGTAGGCTTCGCGTTTCTTGGCATCGCTCAGAACATCATACGCCTCCTGGACTTCCTTAAATTTCGCTTCCGCGGAAGAGTCATTTTTATTGACGTCCGGGTGGTATTTACGAGCGAGTTTGCGGTAGGCTTTTTTGATCTCGTCAGCGGTGGCGTTTTTGGCGATGCCGAGGATTTCGTAGTAGTCGCGGGTGGTGGCCATACGTGTTGATTCCCACGGTAACAATCCAAGTAACCGTGGATTATACCCCGTTCGGGCGAGACTTTGGATTGGGCGGCAGGTATCGCGGACAGGAAGATGGAGGCGGCGTGAAACCTGTGCGGTTTGTGTGCCGATAATGTTGGGGTGTGCGGAGAGAGACTTTTTGGCTTCGACGGTAGAGAGCAGCAAACCTACGGCACCGGCGATCGGGAGAATCGCGGTGCGCGGCATGGTATGGACGGTGGGCCAGACGGTCAGCAGCAAGGCCGCCACGGTGCTGCAGCAGATCATCATCGCGAAGTATTTTCTTTCGGATGACGACTTCGGCATGGTGGCGATGGCCCAGGTGGTGGTGTCGCTGGCATCCATCGGGGCGAGCCTGGGGGTGGGGGAAATCCTGGTGCGGCGGCATCAGCGGTTCGACATCTGGGTGCAGATCGGGTTTTGGTTGAACGTGTGCGCGGGGCTGACGGGGATGCTGCTGGTATTCGGGCTGGTGCCGGTCTGGAATGGAGCGTTTGCGACCGTTGCGCACCTGTTCGGGAGACACGATGCGACCATTCCACAGGTTCAGGGGCTGCTGCTGATCTGGGCGCTCTATCTGCCGTCGGATGCGATTCTTCAGGTGATCTACGCGCGGCTGCGGGTGGACATGCGGTTCAAGGCGCTGGCGGTGATCGGCACGTTTTACATTGTGGCGCAGGCGGTGCTGGCGGTGAGTTTCGCGGCCTGCGGCTGGGGGCCCTATGCGCTGGTGGCGCCGGTGCCGGTGGTAAGCATCGCCACGGTGCTGATCGCGTGGCGGTTATGCGGGATGAGGATTGGGTTACGGCCGAAATTCCGCCGGTGGGGATTCATTCTGAAGGATTCGCGGTACTTCCTGATGAACAACGTGCTGAACACGTTTTTGCAGCAGGGGGATTACATGGTGACGGGGGTGTTTTTCGCGCCGGCGATCCTGGGGGCTTATTACTGGTCGTATCGGATGTCGACACAGACGGCGCAGTTGATCGGCGCCAACCTGACAGGGGTGCTGCTGCCGAGTTTTGCGAAGATGAAGGATGAATTGCCGCGGATGATTGCCGCTTACAAGCGGACGTGTGCGGCGTTGCTGCTCATCGGCATGCCGATCTGCTTTTTGCAGTCATTGCTTGCCCAGCCGGTGTTTCATCTGATTTTCGGAGATCGGCTGGCGCGGGAGCTGCCGCTGTTTGAGCTGTTGAGCCTGGGGATGGCGTTTACGTTGCCGATGACCGCCTCCACGAGTCTGCTGCTGGCGCAGGGGCGTTATCGTTTGAACATGTTCTGGACGGGCACGATGGCGGTGACGTTTGTCGCCACAGTGCTGGCTGCGGCATTTTGCGGGTCGGTCATTTACGTGGCGGGGTTCGTGGGAGGATACTTCGCAATCTGGGGGCCATTGACGGTCTTGCTGCCCTTGAAAGGCATGGGCGTGTCAAAGCTGCGTTTCTTCGGCGACGTCTACGTGCTGCCGGTGTTACTGGCGGTGGTATCGGCGGCGTGTGGGCTGGGGCTGTCGAGGGTGGGATCGCATGGGGATTTGATGCAGGCGGTGCTGCGGCTGGGGGGATGGGGATTGTCGCTGGCGGTGATGATGGCGCTGTTTCGGCCGAAGGCGGCGATGGAAGTGTTGCCGCGATTGATGAAGCGAGCGCCGCGGATTGCGTGAGCGGGTGGGCTTATACGCCGGGAATGGGTTCGGCGGTGAAAAGGCAGTGGGGGTTGCTGTCCTGGAGCCAGGGAATGGACGCGAGGGGGGCGAGATATTCGTGAGCGGGACGGCTGTGAGCGGGAAGATTCTCCCGGATGAAATAACAGTGGTAGCCGGCATCGAGGAAGCGATCGGCGAGGGCTTTGGCTTTCTCAGGGCCCAGGACGAGCAGATGCATTTCGAGCAGCAATTTCCGGATGCGGCGGCCGGCGATCAGATCGCGAGCGCCCGCCAAAGCCTCGGGCTCGGCACCTTCGATATCCATTTTCAACAGGTCGATTTTCTCGATGCCCTGTTCGGCGGCGAATTGATCCAGCGTGGTGACGGGGATTTCCATCGTGGCGCGGCCTTCGCCGTGCTGAATGATGGAGGAGCTGCCCAGGTTGTCTTCGGCGTTGGTGGAAAGGTGGAAAGTGACGGTACCGGCACGATCGAAGAAGCCCTCACGGACATGCGTCACGTTCATGGCATGGTTGGCACGGAGCACTGTCAGCAGGCGCTCGATATTGCGCGGATCGGGCTCGACGGCGAAGACTTTTCCTGTAGGACCGGTGGCGGCGGCGGCGAGGATGGTGAAATAGCCGAAGTTGGCGCCGGCATCGACGACGAGGTCGCCGGGCTCAATAAGTTTGGGCAGCAGATCGGTGATGGTTTCTTCGAAGGTGCCGTAGAGATAGAGGGTGCGGGACACCCGCTCGTCGAGATCGATCAGGAATTGATGGGAGCCGACGGGGGCAAGGAAGGGTTTGCGATGCCCGGTGAAGCGGGCGATGTTGCGGACGAACATCGAGCGGCCCTTGGGGAGGATGGCGGCGGCCTTGCGCGAGAGGCGAAGCATGGCGGGTTCGGAGGGGTAGTCGGACACGAGCACCTCTTGAGGAATCGTCTGCGAGACGGGAGGATTCGCTTATCATCGGCGGATTCTGACGCCGGGTGGAATTATACCGGGACGCCCGCGGCTGGGTGATAAGCGCAGCGTGCGGCCTGGGATGCGGTTTTTCGCGGCGGCGACAAGGCTGCTGGAAAAGAGGCGTGGTGAAGATTGCGATTCTGATGGCCGGCGGATACGCGCTGAGCCCGAGCACCGACGGGCGCAAGTCGCAGATCCTGTATCAGGCGGCGGCGTTGGAGCGGATCGGCCATGAGGTGGCCCGGCTCAATCCGTGGGAAAGTTATTCGCTCGAGCAGTTTGATGCGGTGCACATTGTCGAGGGGGGGCTGGGAAACATCCCGGGGGTTTTCGGGCGCATTCAGGGCGTCAAGAAGATGGGGATGGCCACGTTCATCGACACGTCGACCTCGAACATGCTGTATCGCTCGCTGACGCGCATGGGGAGGCTGCATCCCCGGCTGATCACGCAACAGGGGTTGTTTTACCGGCAGGCGCAGGTGTGCGATGTGGTCATTGCGCGGAGCCGGGATGAGGAGCGTTTGCTGGTGCGAGGGATCGGTGTGCCGCAGGAGAAGGTGAGGATCGTGCTGAACGGGGTGAATCCGCCGGGGCCGGTGGACGTCGAGGGCGTGCGGCGCGAGCTGGGAATCGCAGGCGATTTCGCGCTGCATATCAGCATGTTCACCCAAGCGCGGAAGAATGTCGTGCGGCTGATCGAGGCGGTGGGGCCGCTGAATATCCCGTTGGTGATCGCGGGGACGGCGGGGGCGGCGGAAGATTTGAAGCCGGTGGAAGCGGCGGCGCGGGCGTTTCCCACGGTGAAAATTCTGGGGCGGCTGACGCAGCGGCAGCGGGATTCGCTCTATGCGGCCTGCCGGGTCTTTTGCCTCCCGAGCATTTACGAGGGGACGGGCCTGGTGGCGCTGGAGGCGGCCAGCCACGGGGCGGCGGTGGTCATTACGCGGCACGGGGGACCGCCGGATTACTTTGCGGACCTGGCCGAATATGTGGAACCGCTGGATGTGGCGAACATCCGCGAGGCAATCCGGCGGGCATGGGAGAAGCCGCGGGATGGCCGGCTGCAGGCGCATGTGCTGGAGAAGCTCTCGTGGGACCATTCGGCGCGCTCGCTGGCGGCGGCGTATGGGGGGTAGCGACGCACTGGGCGGTCTGGGTTCGATGGCGCTGATGCGTGCGACGCAATTGGTCACACTGTCGCAAATTCCGGCAACGCCAGTTCGGGGAGATCTGCGCCCTGCTCTTCCTGGGGCTGGGTGACGCGTGCCGTGCGATAGGCGATCCAGAGCGCGGGTAGCGTGTAGATGAGCTGCATCGTGAACGCGTAAAGGTCCTGAGCAACGAGGTAGAGGGTGAACACGAAGAAGGCGGTGAAGTAGCCTTGCTGGGCAAGATCGCCTGTGAGCGTGCGAAGATAGATTCGGCGCGCAACAAATCCGAAGAGCATCCAGAAGAGTGGCGCGAACCACCAGAATTCGACAAACGCATGGGCGAATCCGGAAGGCGCGGCGCCGCCGGGGATGGTATAGCCGGCGATCCAGGAGACATAAGGGATGTAATTGACGATGGCCCAGCGGGTGTAGAGAGGGTCTTTGTCGAAGTATTCCTTGGGGAGGAAGCGCACGGCGGTGTTGTAAATGAAGCCGACGCCATTGTCATAGACGCCGGTCTGGCGCGCGGCCGACACCATGGCGGTGCCGAAGATGTATTCTTCACCGCCCTGCGGCGGCTTGCGATTGACGCCATCGAAGAAGGAGGGGATGACCTTGGTGAGGGCGTCAACGCGATTGCGGGCCTCGCCGCTGTTGACGAGTACGCGGGTCTGGACGAGGGTTGCCAGCACGAGCGCAAGAAGGATGGCAGCGGGGATGAAGACGCTGCGTGGCGGACGCCGTCCGTAGAAGAGGAAAAAGGGGATGATCAGCATGGCGATACGGAAGGTGTCGCCGCGCTGGCCATAGCTCAGGAAGCGGTCGATGGGAGGAATGAGGCAGACGGCGACGATGAAGATGGCGGCAACGCGGAGGGTGGGCAGGAGCAGGGCGCTCTGAATGGCCAGCAGCGCTCCGACGAGCCACAGCGTGCCAAAGTCGCGCAAGTAGCCGGTGATGGTGAAGTCGTTGCGGGTGTAAAGGGCGGCGCTCACGCCCACGGCGCTGAATACCAGGGACCAGACAAATAAGAGGGAGGGGCGATACTGGCGTGGGACGGCGACTTTTTCGGGCGCTCGCCGTTCACGTCGCTTGGCCCAGGCCCAACCCACCAGGAAGCCGGCAAAGGCGAGCAGGGTGACGAGGAGATAAACATTCACATCGGCGGCGGAAACGAAGCGCTCGGTATAGTCGCCGTTGGTGAAAATCCCATAGACGGCGATGAAGAAGGAGAGAGTGCCGAAGAAAAAGATCGGGTGGAAGGTGTCTTTGATGACGCCGCCGACGTAGAGGGCCGCTGGGATCAGCAGGATGATCGAGGCGAAGACCGCCATGGCGAACATGGAAAACGACATATCTGTGCAAGCCTCTGAGAGAGCGATGCCGGAGGAGCGTGCTGATTCTGCCCTCTCTCATGATCGGCTGGGTTTCCCCGGCCGATGAGGGAGAGAGGGGTTCCGCAGGCTATGGTTCGGTTATGGGACCACTATAGCAAGCGGGGGGCGGCGTCCAAAACGAGTCAAAGGGTCTTGTTTGGCGGGATACGTGCGGCATTATCGGCCGGATGTTGAGGGGCCCGAAGAATCCGCCGTCGGCCGGACAGCAGCACCACGGATGAGGTTGCGGAAGACGTGGGCAAAGCTTTCACCGTACTGGGCAACGGAAAGCGATTCGATGCGCTTTCTGGCCGCCGCACCCGTGGCGAGCCGCGCTTCGCGGTTATCGATGAGGTCGCGCAGGTGGAGCTCGGCGGCGTCGAGGTCGTCGTAAGGACAGAGAAACCCTTCCTGTCCGTGGCGGGCCACGGTGCCGGAATTGGGAGATGTGACCACGGGCAATCCGGTAGCCATGGCTTCGATGAGGGCCCCGGCGGAACCCTCACAGGTGGTGGGGAAGTAAAGCACATCGAAAGAAGCCAGGAGCGCGGGTATCTGGGAGCGGCGCACGGAACCGGCCATCTGGACGTTTCCGACATGGGCGGCGAGGGCGTTGGCGTTGATATGAATTGCTCCGACCATGACGAAGCGCGCGTGGGCGGGATCAAATCGGCGGGCCAGCTCGAGAAAATAGGGAGCGCCCTTGCGCAGCGACACGGCGCCGACGAAACCGATGGTCGGGGGCCCCTGGCGGTCGCGACGATCGACGAAGGGGAATTCGGTGGTATCGACCGGATAGGGGATGACGGATATGCGATGGGCGGGGATGCCATTGCCGATCAGGCCGGTGCGCACATAGTCGGAGGCGCAGGTGAAGTGGTCGAGGTGCTGCCAGGTGCGTTGCTCGAAGGTTTCCCATTCGGCTTCGGCCGGGTCGGGTGATGCGATGGCCCAGTCGCCGAAGCGCTGGCGCTGGATGGCCTCCTCGGCCGCCTCGACGGCGTAGGGCGCGATGATCTGGTCGCCAATGGTCATCAAGCCCCTCGAGTGGGCATAGGCGCAAAGATCGGGATCGATGTTGCGGATGAATCCGAACAGCGCGCGGGCATCGCCGAACCCCTTGCGGCGAATCCACGCGGCCTCCCGGGCCGAGGCCCAATGCCAGTATTCACGATCGGACGCGTATTTCTTGCGTCCCGATCTAAGGCTCCATTCGAGGCGAGGGTTGGTGAAGATCCGCCCGCGGTCCAGGTGTGGGGAATACCGTTCGAGCATGCGCGTGCCCAGGTCGGGCTTCATGAGGCGGACGCTGCGTGCGATCGCCCGAGGAAGCGATCGCGGTGGGGCGTACCACGTGGAAAACATGCGTTCGAGCAGCCCCTGCTCCTGGAAGGCGATGGGGATCGCATAGTGGAGCCGGGAGCCGTCCTGGACCATCGCAATCGTCGGCGCCGCCTTGCTGTCGACGGCGCGTGGCTGCTGGGGGCTTTGCGTCTGCTGCATGATGAAAATCTTACTGGGGGCGATTCCGCTGGGGCAACTGACGGACCGGTGCAGGCGCGGGACATGAAATCGCCCGGGAAAACTCGATTAGGCCGGGGGCTGATGCAGGGGCCGGTACGCAGTGGACCGCCGAAATGTGCCCAGCGGACCACGATTCGCGATGGCGGGACGCTGTGGCGGGACTTCAGCGGCGTCCTGGTTGAGAAAGGCGGCCGCGGCGCGTTCGATCGTGGAGGCATAGCGTTCCAGCGTGAATTGCCGGCTCTTGAGCTGCGCCTGCTCGGCGAGGCATTGCAGGAGAGAACGGTCGTGGCAGAGCGTTGCGAGCGTGGCGGCCAGGGCGGCAGGATCGCGGATCGGCAGGATGTAGCCGTCGCGGCCGGGAGCGACCACATCCCCGCAGTTGGGAGTCGTGATAACGGGCAGGCCATAGGACATGGCTTCGAGCTGTGTAATGGCGAAACCATCGGAGATGGTGGGCAGCACGAAGACATCCGAGGTGCGATACAGGCGGATCGCTTCTTCGCGATTCACTTTGCCGAGCACCTGGAGGTTGGGCGGCGCGGTGCGCAAGGCGGTCTCGGAGATGCCAATGCGACCGGCGACGGTGAACCGGATGTTCTCGGATTGCAGTTGCCTGGCGGCCTCGAAGAGATAAGGGATGCCCTTGCGCAGCACAATCTGTCCGAGCCACAGGACCTGCAGCGGTTGATCCGGCGGCGACACGGTTTTGATGGCAACCGGCGCTTCGGGTTCGTAGGCCAGCGGGACAACGGCGATTTTTTCCAGTGGAACTCCCTGCTGGTGAATGGCCCGTCGCGAAAACTCGGAATTGACGAACACCAGATCGGAGGCCTGCCATTCCTGGGCGAGCCGGTCGAAATAAGCGTCGGGCACGGTTCCGGGAAGAGATTCCCACTCGGGCCAGCGCTCGACTTCCTGGCGAATCATGTCCTGGTCGGTGCGGGCGGGATCGAGCTGATCGACGGCGGCGAGCAGGCCGCGCTCGCGCGCGAGTTGCAGGACCTCCAGCGCGCCGGTGGAAAAGGCGAAGAGGGCATCGCGCGCGGGATTGAGACGCTGGCGGGCAAGATGGCGCGCCACACGGCGGCCAAAATTTTTGCCGACGTCGATGTAGCGAAGGAACGCTGCTTCGGTGGTTGCAGGAGGGCGGCGGAGTTTGTGTGCGAATTCATCGGCAAGCATGCCGGGCGTGAAACTGACGACTTTTTCTCGCGGCAGTTCCGGATGAAAGCGCCGCGCCAGGCCGAACCAGGGACTGGGCATACGCGCGAAAATACTTCGCAGATGCGGGCACCAGAGATCGGTGTAAAAAAGCTTCAGGTGCCCGCGCCGATGAAAACTCAGGGGGCAGCCATAGAGCTCGCGCGAGCCGATCTGGCTGACGATCCATTGAAAGTCGGGCGGCGTCGGGGGCTGATGATGAGGCGCTGCGGGAGGTGCGACTGTTGCGAGTTCGTCATTGGCCGTCAGCATGGCGCGCTCTTTTTTATCGGAACGATCGGCGCAAACAGGCAGAAACTGCGTGCACCCACGGGTTCTATCGGTTGATTGCGGCGAAGGCATTGGATGGAGCGCACGGAACCGTTTTCGTACAATCCTCCGCATGCTTGCCAAACGCATTATTCCGTGTCTGGACGTCGACCGCGGCCGGGTGGTCAAGGGGGTGAAGTTTTTTGACCATGTGGATGCGGGGGACCCAATTGAGCAGGCGATTTTTTATGATCGCGGACATGCCGATGAGCTGGTGTTTTATGACATCACGGCCAGCCATGAGGGGCGGGGAATCATGGCGGAGGTGGTGCGGCGGGTGGCGGACAACGTGTTTATGCCGATCACGGTGGGCGGTGGGATTCGCACGCTCGAGGATGCAACGCGGCTGATTCAGGCGGGGGCGGAGAAGGTGAGCGTGAATTCGGCGGCGGTGAAGCGGCCGGAGCTCATCCGGGAGATTTCGGAGAAATTCGGTCGGTGCGCGACGGTGCTGGGGCTGGATGCCAATCGCGTGGCGGGGAAAGCGGGCGCGGGAAGCTGGCACGTGTTTGTGAATGGCGGGCGTGTCGATACGGGGATCGAGGTAATGCAGTGGGTGGAGCAGGCGGAGGAACTCGGGGCCGGGGAGATCGTGCTGAACGTGATGAATGCGGATGGGATGCAGACCGGATATGACCTGGAGATGACGGCGGCGGTGAGCGGGGCGGTGACGATACCGGTGGTGGCCAGCGGCGGGGCGGGGTCGCCGGAGCATATGCTGCGCGTGCTTCAGGAGGGGAAGGCGGATGCGGCCCTGGCGGCGTCGATTTTTCACTTTCGTACGTACAGCGTGGAGCAGGTGAAGGCGTACCTGGCGGAGCATGGGGTGGCGGTGCGGCGGTGAGCGGGTAGAGCGGGCTGGCGGAAAGTCTTTGCGGGCTCAGCGCGAAGCAGATGGGGGATCGATGGGGCTGTCGGTGGGTTGTGCGGAAAAATGCGGGGCGAGCGCGTGGGCGGCGGCGCGGAGAAGATCGTCGGGGACGTTCATTATCGGTGGCGGGGAAAGTTGATCCACGAGGAATTTGGGGCATCGGCGGGTGGCGGCGAGCGTCTGGGCGGCGGCGAGCCAGGTGGAGAGATCGCCGGGGAATTGTTCATGCCAGGCGGCCCGGAAGATGCGCAGGAAACGGGCGATGGTCCAGTGTTCTTCGCCGAGACGCACGCAGGGATGCGGCGACTTGCCGGTGAGTTGGCGCGGAAGGCCGGTTTCGTCGAGATGGTGGGGTGTCTGGACGTCGATGAGGCGCTGGCCGGCGGCGCGGGCGTCGTGAAGGAGGCGGCAGAGGCATTGTTTGGAGGCGTTCGGGGCGAGGGAGAACATGGTTTCGGCGATGAAGGTGCCGGGGAGGATGAGGCCCAGGAGCGCGCCCGCGAGTTTGCCGGTGGAGGCGTCGTAGGCTTCAACGGTCGAGAGCAGGCCGGCCTGATGGAGCGCGCGATAAATGGCGACGACCTCGCCGCGCACCCATGTTCGCGGTTTGACGGCTTCATCGCGCAGGTGGGCGATGACGGCCGGAACGTCGTACGTGCGGCGGAGCACGAAGCGCGCGCGGGAGCGGCGGGCGAGTTTGTCGGCGGCGGCGAGCGATTGATCGGAGACGGGGATGGCGGCGCGGATGGAGAGGCGCTCCCAGTAAAAGCGGCCGAGGGGATCGTAGAGCGGAAAAAATCCGGCGGCATAGCGTGCGAGGATGGCGAGGGGATCGGGGGCGGACATGGGGTGAGGGTAACCGATGGGCGGGGCGTTGCGGAAATGGTCGTGAACAGTCGTGAACCTGGGAGCGAAAGCGTGCGTAGAGAGGGTGGAGGTGAGATGTGCGTCGCATTGTGATCGTGGGGATTCTGTTGATGGCGCTGGGCGCATGCTGCGGGATCGTGGATGCGCGGCCGCCGGATTATGAAGACATTTCGTACATCGCGGCGCGGGGTGGGAGCTATCGCGCGAGGATCTCGTGTGATTCAGGGGAGGAGACGCTGTGCTTGTGGGTGACGTTGCCTGCGAAAGCGGGCGAGGGCGAGGTGCTGGCGATTCCGGCGGATGTCGGGGAGGTGTCGGCGCAATTCGAACGCGGGCCGATGGTTTGGCGCGGAAGGTGGCCCTCGGAAGTGCTCCATGAACACATCATGCCAATGTCCTTCTTTGTGCAGTGCACGCAGATTTATCCGCTGTTGTGGGCCAGGTTCCTGCCGCGGTTGTCGTATAGCGCGCCCCTGACGGAGCCGGCGGATGTGGAGGGATTTGGGCTGAGGTGCAGGGTGATTGCGGCACGGTCGGCGGCGGAGTTGCACGATGCGGCCGAAGGGTTCGGTTTGCGCATCGATCCAGCACGAATCGACGGGGTCTCAGGCTTCGCCGATGGGAGACACAGTTTCGTGATGCTGCGGGTGGCCGATCCGGGCGCGTACCCGCATGGGGGCGATCCGGAAACACCGGTATGGTTTTATGACGATCCGGCGGTGATGCTGAGGCTGCGGTTTCCGGCGAGCAGGCCGGTGCTGCCGGCGCGTTCGCCGGCCTCAACGTATTTGCAGGAGAATGTCGAAGTCGCGGTGCGCGGGTTCTATGCGCCCGACCTGCCGAGCGTGACGCGGCCTCACGTCAGTTATTACGAAGGGCCGGAGGTGTGGTCGGTCGTGAACGCGGCGCATGTCGTGCGCACGGAAGTGGTGGACCCGGATGTGGCGTACACCCGAGTGGATTGCAGCCTGGAGCAGCCGCGCGAAATCCAGTTCACAAAAAGCGAGTCGCTGCGGCTGCGGCTGGATGAAGCCGCGCTCGCGGTTACGACGCCGCGGCTGGCAGGATGGCTGTGGGCGCTGGTGTGGCTGGCGGGGTTGTCGTATGTCAGCGGCGGGGCTGCCGGGCTGATCACGTATCGGCGCTGGCGGGGGTTTGCACATATCGGATTGTGGAATTTTCTTACAGTGATTGCAGTGCGGCTGCGGGTCGCGCGCGGCGTGAACGGCATTGATACGCAAAAACACGCGACGGCCTACACGGTGTTTTTCAGCGGCACGTTTATGTTCCTCTACATATTTTCCTCGTGGCTCGCGGGATGGATATTCAGCGGACGCGCTTTCTGACGTGGCGACGCTTGAATCACACGGGATGGGCAATGCGAGCGGCGCTGCTACAATTCCCACCATGGCTCAAAACGGCGCGATCGTCAATTTCGCCCAGTATCTCGGGGCGCGGTTCACCGCGATGATGCTGGGAATGTTTCCGGTGAATGCGAACCTGCGCACGGCGCGGGCGGTCGGGGCGGTGCTTTATCGCATCGACCGCAAGCATCGCAAACGGGCGCTGGAAAATCTGCGGGCGAGTTTTCCGGAGAAGTCGCAGGCGGAATTGGAACGCATTGCCCAGCGTTCCATGCAACATTTCATCGAACTGGTCATGGATGTGCTTTTCAGCACGCGGCTGATCAACGTGGAGAGTTGGCATCGCTATGTGCATCTGGACGGGCTTTCCGATTCGCTGCGGATTCTGCTGCGCGGACGCGGGGCGATCATGCTCACGGGACACTACGGCAACTGGGAAATCCTGGGCTACACGCTGGCGACGCTGGGATTCGAAACCTATTCCGTGGCGCGGCCGATCGACAATCCGCTGATCGATGCGTGGCTCCTGGGCGTGCGGGAGAAAAAGGGACAGGTGATCCTGAGCAAGCGCGGGGTGACGACCACGGCGCTGGACGTGCTGCAAAACAAGGGGGTCCTGGGGTTCATCGCCGATCAGAACGCGGGGCCCAAGGGGATGTTCGTGCCGTTCTTCGGGCGGCAGGCGAGCACGTACAAATCGATCGGACTCCTGGCGATCGAGCATCAGGTGCCAGTGGTGGTGGGTTATGCGCGGCGGCGCGGAGACCGCTTCGAGTTCGACATCGGCACGCAAGACATCATCTATCCGGAAGAGTGGAAGAATTTTCCGCGCGATCACTACCGCGACGAGCTGCACTACATCACGGCGCGCTACACGAAGGCCATCGAGGATTTCGTGCGCGACGATCCCACGCAATATCTCTGGATTCATCGCCGCTGGAAGACCCGGCCCAAGGGTGAAGCGCCGGGAAGCGTGGCGGGAGTTGGCTGATGGCCGCCGCGCCGGTACCCGCCGCGCCCGGGCGTTCGCCGCCGTTCTTTTTTCCGACGGGGCTTTGCGCGGGGACGATCGCATGCACGGGGGCGGCGCTGATTCTGGCGGCGATGGATGTGCGGTGGGGTGTGGCGGCGAGCGGCGCCGATGGGCTGACGCGCGCGTGGCGGTATGTGAATGTGGCGCTGGGGATCGTGTGGCTGGCATTGTGGCCGGCGGTGGCGGTGCGTGAGCGCGGCGAGGGGCGAATGGTGCGGCGGGATGCGGATCCGGGGCCGTGGCGTCCGCTGCTGGAATTCGTGGCGATCGTGATTGGGGCGCTGCCGGCGATGGGCATTGCGGCGGCGGTGGATTGGCCGGCGGATGGGCGCGCGGGGTGGATGAACGTGGCGCAGATCGTGGCGGTTCAGGGAGCGGTGGGATTGCTGGCGGCGGGGGCGGTTTCGTGGCGCGGGCGGCCGGCGGCGCGGGCCCTGGCGGCGATTTTGCCGGCGCTGGCGTTTGCGTTCCCGCTGCTGGCGTTTGTGGCGTCGCAGTTTTATCCGGCGGCGGATGCGTGGTGGGATGCCTTCGTGCCGCTCCTCGCGATCGGGCGCGCGGCCAATGGCGAGGTCACCGACATGTTCCGATGGGTGGTGTTGGCGTATGCGGCGGCGGGCGGAGCGCTGTGGGCGGCGGCCTCGTGGGGGCGTCAGCGCGATTGAGAGGCGACTGACGTGCCCGTTCCGCCGCCGTTCTGCGCGGCGGCGCTGGGCACCATCACCTGCTCGGTATGAATATCCACGAAGTCATAGCCGGCATCGATGCGGTTGTATTTCACGAACAGCAGGCTGAGCGCCTTGAGCTTCGCGGCGTCGGAGATGTCGTAAAAAGTCGTTTTTCCGGGCGGCCGCCCCCAGAGCACGCGCGAGGGAGAGCCGTCGGACGCGAGCCGATCGGTCTCCAGCGAAATCCAGGGCTGGAGCTTGTCCTTCCGGCCCTGAAAATTCGTCATGTCGATCGCGAGAATCTGCGCGGCATAGGGCTGATCTTTCAGCAGCGGCACAAGCGTCATGGCGGCGGCGAGATCGTCGGTGTTCCACGATGTGGAGGGAGCGGGAACCGCGGGTGCGCCCTTGTCGGCCGGCGGAAGATCGACGCCCGTGATCATCATGAGCTTGCCCGAGGCCTTGCGCTCGGCGAGCGTGTATTCGCCCGGCAGGCGCACGCGCTGATCGTCGATGAGGTAGCACTTGCCGCCCGATTCGACCCACGCGGCGGGCTTGCGATAGTCGGCGAAAATTTCGATCACCTGCGATTTGCGGTCGGGACTGATGACGCGTTCGATCCTGGTGATCTTCTTGATCCAGGCGTTGTTGTCTTTCGCCCAGTGGTTGATGCCGTTTTGATCCGTGGCGAGATAGTTGTCGTGAATCTCGCGGAGGATGCCCTGGTCCAGCGGATTGCGGAAACGATCATAGGTGGCCATGTCGCGCTGCGCCAGCGCCGCCGTTTCGCCGATGATGCTGTTGAGGATGCCTGGATCGAGCCAGGGAGGCGTGTTCATGAGCTTGGCGGTTACGGCAATTTTTTCAGCCTGCGTCTCGACGACGCGCGTGGCATAGCGAGCGACGACGCGGCGGTAGCCTTCGATCATGCCGGCGATCAGCAGCAGCACGACGGCCAGCGTGAGCACGCCGCGCACCCAGGGCGCGAGCCGGCGCGGCGGCGCTTTTTCCGCCACGGCGTGGGGCATGGATTCCTGCTTTGTGCGAAGCCCGAACATGATTGCCTCGGCGATCTTTCGTTACCTGGACCCCACCGCGGCGTCGCGCAGCGCCATCTGCGCCAGGCGGTCGCACAATTCCGTGAACGTCATTCCCGCCCTGGCCGCGGCCTTGGGCACCAGCGAATGCGTGGTGAAGCCGGGCATCGTGTTGATCTCCAGCACGTAGGGTTCCTGCGTGCGGCGGTCGACCATCACATCCACGCGCGACAGGTGCCGGCAGCCGAGGCAGGCGTGCGTTTCCTCGGAGATTCGGCGCACCGTGTCGAGCACGCGCGCCGGCAGCGGAATATCGAAAAGATAACGCGTGTCTTCACGCGTGTATTTCGCTTCGTAATCGTAAAAGGGCGTAGCGGGTTGCACCCAGATCACCGGCAGCGTGCGGCCATCGAGAATGCCGACCGTCAGCTCGTAGCCGTCGACGAACTGCTCGACGAGCATCGCGCCGAAGCGCGGCAGCGTGGCCGCGAGATGGTTGCGGGCCTCATCGAGCGTCTTGCAGACCTTGCAGCCGACGGAAGAACCTTCGCTCACGGGCTTGATCACGCAGGGATAGCCGATGCCGGTGGCGGGCGTCCAGTTGTCTTTGAATTTGTGCGAGTAGACGACTTGCCAGTTGGCGGTGGGAACGCCGTGTTCGAGAAGCTGGCTCTTGGTGGCGGCCTTGTCCATGCCGATGCGGCTGGCGGCGGCGCCGGAGCCCACGAAGGGCAGGCCGCGCGTTTCGAGGATTTCCTGGAGGGCGCCATCTTCCCCGAAGGTGCCGTGAAGCGCCGGGAAAATCAGGTCGCAGGGGCGGCGATCCAGGGCGGCGAGGTTGTCGGGCGCGATGTCCGATTGCCACACGCGATGCCCGACAGTTCGCAAGGCCTCGGCGATCTGCGTGCCGGTCATCAGCGACACCTCGCGCTCCGCGCTGATGCCGCCGCAAAGAAGGGTGATGTCCAGTTTCCGTTCCATAATATTGTTCCTGCAATCCTTTGCCGGTTGTTGGAAGACTTGCCTATTCCATCGTTTTTGCCACAGAGGCACAGAGTTCACAGAGGACCGCAGCGAGAGTTCCCAACGATTCAGGAATGGCTGTATGCCTTCCTCTGTGCCTCTGTGTCTCTGTGGCAAAAGCCATTGTTCACCAGATCACGACTTCCGTTTCGAGGTTCACATCAAATTTGTCTTTCACGCGCCCGCGCACTTGTTCGATCAGCGAAAGGATGTCGGTTGCGCGAGAGCCTTTCTTGGCGGTGATGAAGTTCGCGTGCTTCGAACTGACCTCCGCGCCGCCGACGATCGTTCCTTTGAGCCCCGCCTGATCGATGAGCGCTCCGGCGGAAAGGCCCCGTGGATTCTTGAAAATGCAGCCCGCCGAGTGATCCGCCAGCGGCTGGCTGTTTTTCTTGAACATCCAGATTTCCTTGACCTTGTTGGCGACGCGCTGCGGATCGTCCGGCGTCAGCGTGAAGCTGCCGGCCAGGATGAATTTCGCCGCGATGTTGGATTTTCGATATTCGAAAACGAGGTCTTCCTTCAGCCGCGTGAACACCTGGCCGTTGGTGTCCATGACGGTCACGGATTGCACGGCGGAACCGATGTCGCCAAACGCGCCGCCCGCATTCATCCGCAGCTCCCCGCCCACCGAACCCGGAATTCCCGCGAGGCATTCCAGACCGGAATAGCCCGCATGAGCGCATTCCAGCACCAGTTTCTGCACGTCCTTTCCCGCACCGGCGCTCACCGTTACCGGCCCGCTCCCCGCCGCCGCGCCCGCCGGCACTTCGGCCTTTTTGAACTCCGGCGAATTCAGGCAGATCACCGCCCCGTTCACCCCTTCATCATGCACCAGCAAATTCGCCCCCGCGCCCAGCACGTAAACCGGAATCTCCTTCTCGCGCAGGCGCGCAGCGATCGCCTGCAACTGCGGCACATCGCGCGGCGTGATCAAATACGCCGCCGGACCGCCCACTCCAAACCATGTCAACGGGGCCAGCGGCACGTTAAGCCGTACCTGTTCCCCGAATTCTTCGTACCAGTTCATCGGTGACTTCCCAGACCGGGCCCGCCCCCATCGACACGACGAGGTCGCCCGGCTGCATGTGCGTCAAAAGATAGTCTTGGATTTGTGCGAACGTCGCGATGTAGAGAGCATCCTGCGCGCCCTGCGCGGCCGCCGCCGATTGCTTGATGCGCTCGACCAGCATCTGCGAGTTCACCGCCTTGCGGTCGGCTTCGGAATCGCGCACGAAGTAAATGTCGGGCACGATCGTGAGGTCGGCGTGCGAAAAGCTGTTCGCGAAATCGTCCAGCAGGAAACGCGTGCGCGAGTGCTGGTGCGGCTGAAAGACGCAGATCATCCGCTGCGGGCGATAGTGTTCGCGCAACGCCAGCAGCGTGGCGCGAATCTCCGTCGGATGATGGCCGTAATCGTCCATCAGCGTCACGGGGAGGGCGTCCGGATTTCCGGGCAGCGGCCCCTGCCACAGAAGCTGCGAACGTCGATCCGCCCCGCGGAAGCTTTCGATGGCCGCCGCGATCTGATTCCAGGGAACGCCGCAGTGCGTCGCGATCGCCGCCGCCACCGTCGCGTTGCCCACATTGTGGCGGCCCGCGATCGACAGCGTCAGCCGCCCCAGCTTTTTCCCTTTATAGCTCACCTGGAAATGCGCCTTGCCCTGGAACCGGCGAATGCCGGTCGCCTGCCAATCGGCCGGAACGTCGATGCCATAGGTTTCAACGTTCGTCTCGAGATTGCGTGTGGCGGTGGAACAGTTGGCATCCGTCGCGGAGACGATCGCCACGCCGGACGGGTCCACCTGCGAGAGGAACGTGTGAAAGCTGGCGTTGATCTCGTGAATGTCTTTGTAGTAATCGAGGTGGTCTTCCTCGATGTTGAGTACGACGCCGATGCGCGGATGCAGGTTGTGGAAGCTGCGATCGAACTCGCATGCTTCGACGACGAAGGCATCGCCTTTGCCGGAGCGCGCCGATCCGCCGAGTTGCGGGCAGGTCGCGCCGACGACGAACGATGGGTCTTTGCCCGCCGAGAGCAGCACGTGAGCCGTCATCGCCGTGGTCGTCGATTTGCCATGCGTGCCCGCAATGGCCACGCCATGCTTGAGCTTCATCACGCGGCCAAGCATCGCCGCATATTTCAGGATTTCGCATCCCCGCGCCCGCGCGGCGACCAATTCCGGGTGTTCGCTCTTCACCGCCGCCGAGTGAACCAGCGTGTCGACGCCATCCGGCAAAGCGCCGCCGGTTTCCTCATACGACACCGCAGCGCCGACTTCCGACAGACGCCGCGTCACCGCTGAGGGCGTCCGGTCGGTCCCGGAGACCACCGCTCCGAAATTGATGAGCATATGGGCCAGGCCGCTCATGCCGCTGCCGCCGATGCCCACGAAATGCACATGCCGCCCGGTGAAAGGCGTCACTTCGCGCGGCCGTTCCGCCGTGGCCACGGGAGCATCCGTTCGCGCACCCAGCGGCTTAATCGTGTGAAGCAGATCTTTCACGGTGTACATCACGGCCTTCTGCTGAATGATCGGGGGCATCCTTTTCCGCCTCCTTGCGGACAGACCAGTTGTCAGTGGCCAGTGGTCAGTGGGGATAAGCGGTGGCTTTCGGCGGCTGACCACTGATTACTGGCCACTGACCACTCTGTTATCGCGTCGTTTCCCGCACCAGGGCCAGAATTTCCCCGGCAATTTCCTCGGCCGCCGCTGGCTTTCCCGCCGCCCGCGCCGCCGCCGCCATATGCTCCCGCGTCGTGTCCTCATACAGTAGCGTGTCGAGCGCCCGTTTAACAGCCGCCGCGTTGGCGCCCGCTTCCTTCGCATCTTCAACAATCACCGCCGCCCCGGCTGCCGCCAGCTCCCGCGCGTTGGCGCGCTGGTGCATGTCCTTGTGGAAGGGATAGGGCAGCAGCACCGCGGGCACACCGCAGGTCGTGAGCTCCGCACACGTGCTCGCGCCCGCCCGGGCAATCGCCAGATCCGCCACCGCCCAGACGCTGGCCATGTCGTCGCAGTAATCGATCACCTGCACCCGCAGCGCCGGCCACTGGGCGTAGGTCAAACGCACGTCCGCGGCCTGATCCAGCCCCGCCAGATGCAGAATCTGCCACCCGCTGCCATCGCGCCGCTCGAAAATCTCCCGCGCCGCCGGATCCTCCAGCATCTTCAGCACCGCATCGTTGATCGTTTTGGCCCCCAGGCTCGCGCCCGTCACCACCAGCGTGCGTCGCTCCGGATCGATGTTCAACTTGCGCGCCCCTTCCGCCCGTGTCCGCCCCACCAGTTCCGCCCGAATCGGACAGCCCAGCGGCTTCACCACTCCCCCGCCGCTCCGCACCGCCGCCTGATGCTTCTCTCCCAGCGGCCACTGCGTCACAACCACGTCCGCCCGCTTGAGCAGAAACCGATTCGCAAGCCCCGGCAGCGCATCAGGATTGAGCAGCACCACCGGAATCTTTCGCCCCGTTTTTCGCGCCTTGGCCGCCATGTACGCCGCCGGCCCCGCCGCATATCCGCCCAGCGCCACCACGCAATCCACTTCCCCGCGCCGCATGCGCTGCGCCCACAACGCACAGCTTTCGCGCCAGCCCGTCCAGAATCCCCACAGTTTTTTGACCGATTTGGTCAGCGGCTGCACCGGCTGCTGAATGTAGCGTTCGCCGAATCCCGAGAGCAGCCGGCGATCCACCGCCCGCGGCGTCGCCGCCCACAAAATCTCCAGCCGCACCCCCAAAACCTCCGCCTGCGCTTCGAGCGCCGACGCCACCGCAAGCCCCGGATACAAATGCCCGCCCGTGCCCCCGCCCGCCATCACCACGCGCAGCGTCCGCACCGCCTCCGCACCTCCCGCCGCGCCGCCCTCGTCGCGCGCCCTCTCAGCACTCGCCCGCCACGTCATATCCAAAACCGTTTTCGCCCGATGCGGCCAAACCACCGTCGTCATCCATCCCTGCACTTTCCCCGCGCTGTCCCTCGCGCGGCTGCCAGCCCCCCAATTTCACCAATTGAACCAATGCCCCAATTGAACCAATTCCCCCGTCAGGCCGCCGCCTCGCGCGCCGCCACCGGCTGCGCCTCAACCACCGGCACCGCTTCCACCGCATGCACTTCCACCGGGAATCCCACCGCCGGTTCCGCCGGCCGCGTGCCCCGCGCCGCCGCAGCCGCTTCCTTGCGGTTCACCCGCTCGATGCTCATCAGCACGCCGATCGCCGCCGCGTTCATGATCCATCCGGTTCCACCGCTGGAAATCAGCGGCAACGCAATTCCCTTGGTGGGCATTGACGCCGTCACCACCGCCACGTTGATCGCCGCCTGCAAGCCCACGATCGCCGTGATGCCAAACGCCACCATCTTGCCAAACAGGTGCTCGGTCCGGCAGACGATCCGCCAGCCCACGAACACGAACGCCGCGAACAGCACGATCACCATCAGCGCCCCCGCGAACCCCAATTCCTCACAGATCACCGCGAAAATGAAATCCGTGTTGTCCTCAGGCAGGTAGCCCATCTTCTGAATGCCGTTGCCCAGGCCCACGCCCCAGAACCCGCCGCTGGCGATCGTAAGCAGCGACTGAATGACGTGGTATCCCGCCCCCTGCGAAACCGCCCACGGATCGCGGAACGCCAGCAGCCGCTCGCGCCGCCACGGCGTGTTGAGCATCTTGTAAATCACCAGCCCGATCGGCGGAATGAGCAGCGCCAACTGCCACAGCCGCACGCCCGCCATCACGGTCATCAGCAGCACGACCGACGCGATCAGCACCGTGGTGCCAAAGTCTTCCTTCACCACCAGCGCCGCCGTCATGCCGAAAACGACCATCAGCGGAATGAAGCCCCACACGAAGCTGCGGACTTTGTTCGCCCGATGCACCGCATACGCCGCCACGAACAGCACCAGCGACAGCTTCGCCAGTTCCGACGGCTGAAACCCAATCGGCCCCAGCGCAAACCAGCGCCGCGCCCCGTTGATCTCTTTGCCAAACGGCGTCACCAGCACCGCCACCAGCAGCCCCATGGTGACGACCGTCAGCCACGTCGCCGGGCTGCGCAGCATTGCAAAGCGCACCCCGGTCTTGCCGAGGAACCAGCGGTAATCCATCCGCCAGAACGCCGTCATCGCCAGGATCGCGACGCACGCATGGATCAGGTTTTTGCTGTTGAGCGAATCGAAAAGCCAGTGGTCAGTATTTCCACGGATGCGCGCATCCGCGCTTTGCACCATGATGAGCCCGAAGCACAACAGGGCCGCCGTGATCAGAAACAGCAACTGGTCCAGCGACAACGACAGCGGCGTGAGCACAAACCGCGACCGCCCCCCGGCATACGGCCGCATCGGCACGGCCGTCACCAGTGCCGGCACCGCCTCCAACCCCGCTCCCGCCCGCCGCGGAAAACTCACCCGCGTGGGCCATCGATTCGCTGTTTTAGTCGCCGGCATCCGTTCACGCGCAAGAAACGCCTCATCTCCCCCCGAACATCGGCCCGGAAGGAAGGTTGGGTCTACTTTTTATCAGAACTGGAGCGGGTTTGGGAACGCGATCCTGCAGGAACGGGATAGGACCAGTCTACGGTCGTGGCATGGGCGTCCCCGCCCATGGCGGCCCGCAGGCCGCTTTCGCAAAGGCGAACGTTCAGCACCGAACAAAGTTCCGCTATAAGCCATGCATGCTCGATGTGTTAGCGATCAAGCGCGGTGGCGGTGTCGCCATCCTGCGTGACGTCCGGCGACCGCGCCATGAGCTTCGGGCCCTCGACGGCGAACAAGACACGCATCGGCGGGGCGAGCTGTGCGGCCCCATTGCCCGTTTGCTGCCCGGCGCTGATGGCCGCGCTCCACCCGCCGTCGTCGCCCCTGGTGATGTCGGCCGAGAGAACGATGGCGTCGGGCGGCGCCCCTTCCTGATCCGGCGGCATTTCAATGCGGAGCAAATGCACGTTCACGCGCTGCAACGCGCCAAACTCGCGCTCGCAGGCAGCACGGGCTTCCGGGCTCGGAGCGGCAAGGTCGGGCGTGAGATCAAACAGCTTCGTCCACTCGGGCGTCGACATTTGATCGAGCGTGTTGATGACGAACGTCGAGAGCGCCGCCTCGGCCGGCGTGGGATCCGTGCTGGCGCGCAGCGCATCCGGCCGGCGAAGCGTGGGTTCGTCGACGTCGATCTCGATCGGACGCAGGTCTGTCGCGGGCGTCGGATCTTCGGCGAGAACAATCCGCAGATCCTTCACATCGAGCGTGGCGGAGGGATGGTCCTGCGTAATGCTGGGATCGGGCGCAATGTGAATGCCGGTCGCGTGAATGGTGTGATTGGCATATGTGAAGGAATCGCACGTAAAACGATCGCAATGATCGGCGAAGAGATCGGTGATTTTCTGGCGGGCGACGCGCTGGGAATCCATATCGCGCCGGGCCTGCGGCGATTGCATCTGCGAACAGGCGGCCGTCAAAAAAACCAGAGGGAACACGCTAAAAACACGCATACGCATGGCTGCATCCCGCGAAAAACAACTCCGCAGGTGCCATTTGCAAAGGGTGTGCCTTACGGCGAACGGCCACAAGGTTGCGTAGAGGAATCGGCTGGCCGCACGCGGCGGAAGCGCGGAGGTCGTGACGCGGGAGGCTGAAGCATCCGAACGTTTTTTCACCGATCGAAGAACGTGATGTAGGCTTCGCCTTTCAGTTGCCGGCGCAGCAGCAGCGCCAGTTCCAGCGCGTGGTAGTCGCCCCACATGCTTGATTCACCGCAGGGAATCTTTCGGCCGCGCGGGATGTGGTCCCAGCCGTTGGGCCGGTGATAGATGGAGTGGAGAACGAGCCCCTGGTGGGATTTATCGGTGGCGAGGTAGGGCTCGGAAAAAAGCGTGTGCGCGACCAGACGAGCGGCGGCCGCGTATCTTTCGCTGCGCGTACGGTCGATCTTTTCAAGATAGTTGGCGAGCCGCAAGAAGCCCTGAGCGGCGATGGCGGCGGCGCTGGAATCGAGCGGCTCGGAAGCGCTGTACGGATCGCGATTCTGTAAATAACTTTCCTCGCGCGGAATTCCCGGCGCGCCGGCATCCCAGTAGACCATGCCGTCGGGAAACGAGTGCGCGAGATACCAATCGGCGGTCGCAATGGCCGCGCCTTGGTAAACCTCCACGATTTTTTCCGGGTCGAAACCCCCTCGCGTGAATTCGACGTCGGGCACGCTCTGCAGAAATTCGAGTTGCTCGGCGAAGCCGCACAGAATCCACGCCAGGCCGCGCGTCCACGTCGAAAAGGGCGAATAGCCTTGCTGCGTCGAGGGGCAGCGGTACCGGCCGTCGGTGGTGTTGAAGATCGACTCATGAACCGTGCGGCCTCTTTCCTGCGGTTTGTCATAGCTGTCCCGCCCCGCGCCGTAGTAAACGTTGTACTTCGCCGTGGTCAGCGCGTGATGGATCGCCCGATGCAGCAGATTCACCGGCCGATCGTTCTCCGCCATCAGCGCGTGCCCCAGTTGCCAGGCCAGGCACAGCGAGCGCAGCGAGCGGATGGTGTCGGAGAAAAGCGAGTGCGGGCCGTTGAAGGAATGGATGTACCCGGTGTCGCGGTTGGTGGGTTGCTCGGGGTTGGAAAAGATCGGCGTCCAGCGCGCGGCCTGCACCGCCCCGGAAACTTTCAGCGCCATCTCATAAAACGACAGCTCATACCCATCGTGCGGAATCACCCCTTCGCGCATCAATCGCCGCAGGTTGCCATACGTCGAGATATTATTGAAGCCGTGATCGTGCACGCCGATGTGCGAGACGTGCGGCGCCATGCGCTGGAACGTGCGATCGCGCCCCAGCATCAGCAGCTTTTCGTCGCGCGTGGCGTCGAAAGCGAGAATCGCCATGCCGAACTGAAACCCTTGCGTCCACTCCGTCCACCCGCGGGTCGTGTACCGGCCCTCAACCGTGAACACCGGCGTCCCTCTGGCGGCGTCCCACGATTTGTCCAGGTCAACTATCTTGCGCGCCGCCAACTCAAACACGCGATCCAGGGCCGGACCCAGATTCTCCAGGGCGGGGGCTTTCGATACATCCATGCAGGGCTCCGTTCTCATGACGCCAGGACCATGAGTGTAATGAATTTCGCGCCGGTTGCAGCACCTCCACAGCCGGAAGCGACCCGGCAGGGTGTAGTTCTCGATCCGGATAAACCTCCGAGACGAGACCGTGAGGGAGCGTTGGGGGGGAGGGGGGAATGCCGCCCATAGTGGATTGTTACCTGGAATATGGAACTACACCCACCCGGCAGCCTGCGCGATTTCGCGGCATCGAACAAACATCTGCCCCCGCCGACTGTCCAATCTGAATGGTCAACTCGGGGTTTTTGGGAAGGAGTCGCCATGCGTATCCGGAACATCCGCTGGATCATGCCCCTCGCGGCCGCAGCCATCCTGCTGCTCATGGGCCTCTGGTCCCGCTCCCCAGCCGCCGCCACCGCCCCCACCCCCCCCGCCGCCGGCGCCGGCGACTCCACCAACTGGCTGCTGCGCCTCCACGACCAGCCGCTCTCGCTGGACCTCGCCAACGGCAAAACGCTCGAAGGCACCTTCGTCAGCACGCTCTACGTCAACGACACCGGCTACTTCCTGGGTATCAAAACGGCGGACTCCGCCAACCTCACCTTCGTCAACACCCACCAGATCGTGGCGTTTCACCAGGTGAAGTGAGCGTTTCAGCGGCCGGCGAATAGTACCCGTGCGAATCCCACCGCTCCCGACCGCCCCCTCAATCGCCATGCAGCACGATCAACGTGCTCTGCACCCCCGCGGGATTCACGCGCGGGGCGATCGTCACCGAGTAGCGCAAAAGCTGGCGGTCGTTGCGCCCCACGGCGATCACATCCCCCAGGATCATGTACTGCGTTTTCGGCGGCCAGGACGAATCGACGAGCTGCACGCGATCCCCGGGGGCGGGCGGGATGGGCGTGTCGGTGACCGAGATGGAATCGCACCGCATTTGCCCATCTCCCGCGCCGGTAACCAGGCATCCGCTGGCGATCAGGTCGTCGCTCGCGTCAGACTTCCGGACGATCCGCGCCAGCACCCCCCGATTTTCCGGATCGGTTAGCAATCGCACGGCACAGGTCTTCGGGCCCACGGCGGTAACCCGGCCGATGGGCGAGAGCTTCGCGATCACCACCATGTCCCGCTGCACGCCATCGGCGGAACCCTTGTCCAGCGTGACCGCCGCCGCTCCTGGACCCGCCTGAAAGCCGATGATGTTCGCGGGCAGCAAATCCTTCTCCGTCAGCCCCCGCGGCTTCATGCTGTGGATTTCCGCCAGGCGCGCGTTCAGGTCCTGCAACTGCCCGTTCTGATAATCGACGACATTTTCCAGATACCGAATCTGCTCGCGCAGCGCGTCCGCCGTGGCCTGATCCGTGCGCGCCTCCGTGAAATGATGCACGCTGGCCACCGCCGCAAACTGCATCCGGCTGAACACGAATCGCCCCGGAACCAGCAACAAATCCACCGGATACCACACCAGCCACTCCCCACGCCGGAAATAAGAAGGCTGCTCGTGCCCCCCCGCCGTCGCCTCAGGCCCGCGCCCCAAAAACGCAAACACCGCCGCCGCGACGACGAGATACCAGAACCATTGCCGAGGCGTCAGATGCATTGCGAAAACTCAAAACTCAAAACGCAAAATTACGACTGCGACCGCTGCCCCGCCAGCCACAGATGACGTACCGCAAACGCATGGGCCCGCTCAATCCAGGCATCATCGTACGACCTCGGCACCTCAATCTCCCCTGTTTCGCGAACCACCTGTTTTGCGTTTTGAGTTTTGCGTTTTGCGTTTTCCTCACAGGTCCGACATGTCCGATTCCATCGTGTCCTTCCAGAGCTCGAGGTTCTCCAGAAACACGCTGGTCCCACGGGCGACGCACGTGAGCGGATCGTCCGCAATGCGCACCGGCAGACCCGTGGCCTGATGCAGCACCTTATCGATCGACCGAAGCAGCGCGCCGCCACCCGCCAGACAAATGCCCGTTTCAACAAGATCGGCCGCCAGTTCCGGCTCGGCCCGTTCCAGCGTGCGCGTCACGGCGTCAATGATCTGACCAACCGGCTCCTGCAGCGCTTCGCGAATCTCCTCGCTCGTCACGATGCACTTCCGCGGCAAGCCCGAAATCATGTCCCGCCCGCGCACTTCCATCTGCTTCTCCTCCCCGAACGCCCCCGCGCTGCCGATCTCGATCTTGATCTTCTCCGCGTACTGATCGCCGATCATCAGGTTGTACGTCTTCTTCATGTGGTTGACGATCGCTTCATCAAAGTCGTCGCCAGCCGTGCGGATGGATTCGGAGACGGCGATGTCCGCCAGCGTCATGATCGCCACTTCCGTCGTCCCCCCGCCGATGTCCACGATCATGCTCGCCTGAGGCTCCGTGATCGGCAGCCCCGCCCCAATGCCCGCGGCCATCGGCTCTTCGACCAGATACACCCGCCGGGCGCCCGCCCGCTCCGCCGAATCCAGCACCGCCCGCTTCTCCACCGCCGTAATGCCCGATGGAATCGCGATCACCACCCGCGGCTTCACCAGGCTGCGCCGCCCATGCACCCGCCGGATGAAATACGCCAGCATCGCCTCGGTGATTTCAAAATCCGAAATGACGCCATCTTTGAGCGGGCGAATCGCCGTGATGCTGCCAGGCGTTTTGCCGAGCATTTCCTTGGCGACCAGCCCGACCGCATTGCCATCCTGCAAGACGCGATTGGTGCCTTTTTTGACCGCCACCACCGAGGGTTCGTTAAGCACGATTCCCTCGCCGCGCACGCACACCAGCGTGTTGCACGTGCCAAGGTCGATGCCCATATCGAGGCTGAACCAGCCGAGGATCGAATCAAAAAACACGGGCAGCGACTCCTTGCGGTGCGGTGCTGAGCGCGGGGGCCGTGTGGCGGGCGCCACGGAAAAGCAGGAGCCCGGCACGAGAGAAGAGCATCAAAATGGATCAGCGCCGCTAAGGATTATAGGACAAAGCGGAAAAGGTCGCCACCGGCCGGAATGTCGCAACGCTTGCAAACGCCTGCCGGTAAAGCCTTTCCGATCACTCATCGGCAGCCCCTGAAGTCCCTCAGAGGGCCGCCGCATGCTGCCCGAAGGTCCGGCGAAGCGATACTCCCCCCGAAGCCCGACGTTACAGAAGGCCCACGTCGTGGAACTTCCACACCGTATAGGCCAACGCCGCCAGCATGGCCAGCATCGACACAAAGGCCATCGCGGTGTACACATTGGGCGTCGGGCGAACGCGAATGGTGCCCGGTGTATTGACGCGGCTCATGGTTTACCTCCCAAGCCGAGCGACGGGCACCTTCCGGGCTCTTCCGGCAGGCACCATAACATTATCGGCCGGTCGCGGGCTGGCACTGGAGTAACGAAACACGAAAGACACAATCCCTGGACTCCGCTCCCTCTCTGCCCCTTCGATTCCGGCCCGATCAACCGGAGCGATGAAGACGAAAAAGGGACGGACCAGATCAGTGGGCGCTGGCGTTCGCCTGGTTCACCATCACGATGTCGCCGGTCTGCGGGCTCATGCCGTCGTTGGTCGTCGACACGGTCGCCACCGAGGCATCATCCGTCACGGTGTTCACCTGGGCGTCCGCCACCCACGTCAGCTTCCCATTCTGCGGGCGATAGATCGCCACGCGGTCGCCGTTCTTCACGCCCGACGTCGACCCCAGACGCGTCTCAATCAGCGTGTTGCCCGCCGACTGCGCCACGTTGGTGATCTTGCCGTTGATCTGGTTGTTGCTGCCGGCGGCCGGGGCGTTGGTTGATTCGGTGACCTGGCCATTAGTGGTGTTCAGCGCCGCACCGCCGGGGCCGGTGTTCGCCTGCACCGCTTCCTGCAGCTTCCGGATGGCCTGCTCGGCAAGCCGCTCCTGCGTGGCCAGCTCGTTGTTCTGGCGATTGAGGTCCGCATTCTTCTGGGTAAGGCTTACCAGCTCCGGACGGATCGTCGCGATCTCCTTCTCCGCCGCCGCGAGCTGTGCGTTCAGCGAGTTGACCACCGCGGTGGCCTGGGTGTTGGCGTTGGTCAACAGCGTGTTGCGGGATTCCACGCCCGCATTGGCGATCTGAAGCTGCGCGTTCGCGGCGTTCAGGGCGCTGATCTGCTGCTGGAGCTGCGTCTGCACCTGCTCCAGTTGCCGGCGGGCATCCGCCACACTTGCCTCCGCCGACGCACGGGCGTTCTGCTCCGCCTGCAACTGCACCATCGCGGCCGCCGCCTGCTGCTGATAGCTCGTCAGGTTTTCCTTATAGGGAGCGATCCGCTGGATCCCCACAAGCAGAATCACCGCCAACGCGAGCGAAAACAGAAGCGTGAGGAAGATGAAGGTTTTGGTGAGCGTACTCACAGAGGCGCCTCCCTAAAAACGAGCTGTTCTGCGGTTTGCCATCGACAGGAGGTGGTGCGACCCGGGCCCGCGACATGAGAGAACGGGATAGGTGCACGATCCGACCACGCTACCGGTAGTCTAATGACGCTGCCGATGCTGTCAAGATGCTGCTTCAGCAGCGGTCCATCATCCCTCGGTTACCCCGGCCATCCCGCGCCGCTTTTCGCCGGCGCCAAGCCCCCCCGCTCAGTGCTGATAGAGCAGCAGCAGCAGGGTCGCCGTCGCCGCCAGAACCCACAGCAGCAGCAGCAGGTACGTCCGAATCCGCCCCGTCTGCGTCGTCAATGCCGCCCGCCCCGCCGCCGCGGCAGCGCTCCCCACGCCATTCACCGCCCCATCAATCCCATCGCGATCGAACAGGTCGCTCAGCCGCCCCAGCACCCGCGTCACCATCCCCACCGCGTTCACCACCCCATCCACCAGAAACCGATCGCAGAACGCCAGCACCCCCGCCGCCGCAAGGGTCAGCGTCACCAGCACCCCCCGGTACAGATCATCAAAAAACATCTTCTGCCGCAGCCAGACGTACACCAGGTTAATCCCCGGCAGACGGATAAACCGGTCCGCAAACGCAAACCCTCGCCAATACCACAGCGGCACGATCAGCCCCGTGGCAAATGCGTAGGAAAGGAACGGGGCGATCAGAAGCTGCGTGCTCTCCGACGGCCGCACGATCGGAACCCCCGGCGGCAGCGACTTGCCGATCAGGCTCGCCACCCCGAAAAAGGGGCCGAACCACAGCGACAGCGACAGAAACGCCAGCAGAATCAGCGGCAGCGTCATCAGCGCATTCTCATGCGGCGGCGGCAGGTGCTGGAGCAGCTTCTCATCTCGCGGCGCCCCCCCAAACGTCAGCCACCAGAAGCGGGCAATGTAAAACGCCGTCAGATACGAGCCCACCGTCGGAACCCAAAACAGCGTCATTGCGTATTTCGCCTGCCCCCCGCCGCCCAGCGAGAGCCGATGTGCGAAGTCATACACGCACGCCATCCCCAGTTCCTTCGAGAACGCCCCGGAAAACCACGGAGCCGCCGCCAGCGAAAGCCCGGCAAGCAGCGCCGCGAACGCCGTGATCGGCAAGCGCTTCCAAAGCCCCCCCATCCGCCGCAAATCCTGCTGGTGATGCAGGTCGTGCAGCACCGAACCCGCCGCCAGAAACAGGCCCGCCTTGAAAAACGCGTGCGTGAACAGGTGCATCACCCCGGCGACATACCCCCCCGCCCCAAGGAACAGCATCATGTACCCAAGCTGCGAAATCGTCGAATACGCGAGGATCTGCTTCAGGTCCGTCTGCACGATCGCCATCAGCGCCCCGATGGCCAGCGTGACGCACCCCAGCACCGCGATGATCAGCCGGGCGTCCATGGTCAGGATCGGATACACGCGCGCCACCAGAAACACACCCGCGGCAACCATGGTCGCCGCGTGGATCAGCGCCGACACCGGCGTCGGTCCCGCCATCGCATCGGGCAGCCACACATGCAACGGAAACTGCGCCGATTTCGCCGCCGCCCCGCCGAAAATGCACAGCCCCGCCCACGTCAGCCACGAAAGCCCCAGAAACGACGCTCCGAAATTGTGAAACAAAATCGAGCCGGCGTCCGACGCCACCGCCAGCCTCGTGAAATCCTGCAGAATCGACTGCGGCTGCGGATTGAGCAGCTCCGTCTGCCCCGTCGAAGCCACCGCCGACGCCAGCACCGGTGTGCCCGACGCGTCGTACAGCGTCAAATTCGCCACGCCCACATGCACCGTCAACAACCCGATGCCCACGAGAAACAACGCATCCCCGATCCGGTTCACCAGCACCGCCTTCAGCGACGCCATCGCCGGCGCGCGGTTCTCATGCCAGAACCCAATCAGCAGGTAGGAAGCGATCCCCACCAGTTCCCAGAACACAAAAATCTGCGGCAACGAATTCGCCAGCACCAGCCCCAGCATCGCGAAGCAGAACAGCCCCAGCAGCGCGAAAAATCGCGGCGTCTTCGGATCGTCCTTCATGTACGCCACGGAAAACAGATGCACCAGCGCCGCCACCAGCGTCACCATCGTGAACATCGCGATCGACAGCGAATCCACCAGTACGCCGAACGGAATGCCCCCCTCCGGCGCCGCCGCCCCGCTCGCGCCGGTGGCCGGGGCGCTCGCGGGCGCCGCCACATCCGGCGCCGGCACCGGCGGCGTCGAGGCCGGCAGCGGCATCCAGCGATACGACAGCGTCTCCGCGTAATGCGCCGCGTTGAACTCCGGCTTCGCGATCCACGTCACCGTCGCGATCACCGACAACCCCAGCGATCCAAACAACAGCACCGTCGCAAACGGACCCGCCAGCCCGCCGAAATACTTCCCCCGCGCGATCAATACCACGAACGACACCAGCGGCAGCAGCGCGGCGAGAATGAGATAGTGGGCCGTGGACATCCGCGAATACTCAAAACGCAAAAACGCAAAAACGTGATCCCTGCGCCGCTACCCTTTCAACGTCGTCCCGCGCTCCACGTCGATGCTCGTGAAGTTGTTGTAGAAGTTCAGAAAAATCGCCAGCGCAATGGCCGCCTCCGCCGCCGCGATCACGATGATGAACAGCGTGAAAATCTGGCCCTCCAGCCGCGGACCTGAACCGCCGCCGGAAGCCGCCGGAGCAAAAGCATTGAACGCCGTGAGATTGAGCGCCGCCGCGTTCAGAATCAGCTCCACCCCCATCAGCATCCCGATCGCATTGCGCTTCAGCACCATCGTCAACAGCCCCGCCACCAGCAGCAGCGCCGAGAGCACGAGAAAATGCGTGATGGTCAGCGTCATGAAACGATCCACAAGCGATCCCGATGTCAATGCGGCAGCGGCCGGCGCGATTTCGCCAGATACGCCGCCCCGATCATCACCGCCAACAACAGCAGCGACAGCAACTCAAACGGTAGCAAAAACTGATTCTTGTCCAGCAGCGACCGCCCCAAATCCTCGACCGTCGGCTGCGTCGTGGCGGCAAACGCCGCCGTCTTCCACGGCGCCAGCAGCATCGCCGTGACCAGCGGCGCCCCCAGCGCGAACGCCGCCAGCCCCGCCCAGAAAATCTCCCGCCGCCGCGCCGCACGCGAAGGCCCGCTGTCCGGCCCCTGCGCCTCCCGCGACGTCAGCATGATCCCGAAAATCATCAGGATCAGCGTCCCCCCCACATACACCACCAGTTGCACCGCCGCCAGAAAATCCGCGTGCAGCAGCAGATACAGCCCCGCGATCCCGATCAACGCAAACAGCAGCGCCGCCGCCGCCCGCACAATGTTCGCCGAGAGCGCCACCGCCGCCGCCGATACCAGAGTCAATCCCGCAAAACCATAAAACAACACCACCGGCAACGGGCCATAAGACACCGGTGCAATGCTGACGGGAACGATGACGGTCGGATCGGTCATGCTGCTGCCGCCCTCTGGCGGATCTCCCTCACCGCGAATTCACTTGGGTTCTTTGAGCGCATCCGACTTCGGCAAATCCTTGATGTTCGCCAAGCCGAACACCTCCAGAAAATACCGCGTCGTCCCATACAGCATCGGCCGGCCAATCTCCTCCGCTCGCCCCACGATCTTCACCAGATTGTGCTCCATCAGCGTCCGCAGCGTCTCCCCGCACGCCACCCCCCGTATCACCTCCACCCCCGCACGCGTGATCGGCTGCTTGTACGCCACGATCGCCAGCGTCTCCAGCGACGCCGGCGTCAACCGCCCATCATCCTTCTTCCTCACCAGCCGCTCGATGTACTGCGCATACTGCGGCAACGTCAAAAGCTGATACCCCCCCGCCCGCTCCTCAATCCGATACGCCCCGCCCCCGCCCGCCCCCTCTCCCCCCATCCCCGGCCGCATCTCATAGCAGCGATTCAAATGCTCGATCGCCTGCCTGATCGGCTTGGTCGAATCCAACCCCACAATCTCCGCCAATTTCCCCGCCGACAGCGGCACATCCGTCGAAAACAACAACGCCTCGATCACCTGATCCAGCGGCATCGACTCCGCCGTCAAATCCGCCCGCCCCTCAACCCCCTCCACAGCCCCCCCCGCCGCCCCCCCTTCATCGAAAGCCGCCCCCCCCTGCGGCGGCGGCAGCTCCACCCGTTCCGGAGCGTCCGCGGTTTCCTTGGGATCCGTCGATGGCGTCGCGTCAGTCATGCACTGAATGGTAAATCCTCCCAGCCAAATGGTAAATGGCCGACGCCCCCGCTCCGCCCGCGCGCCCTCCCGCGCCCGTCGCGTTATAGTGCCGCCCATGATTCATGTGCTGCACCTCCTCGACCGCACCACCACCGCCGAAGGTGTCGAGCAATTCGCCCTTCTGCTCAAGGCCACCCATCCGTCCGCCGGGATCCGCCATCGCCTTGCCGTGCTCGGTCCGCACGACACCGTCGAACTCGTCCGCCGGGCCGGTCTCGCCGAAATTTTCGATGGCATGCTCACCCTGCACTCCGCCGGCTGGGCTGATCCCACCGGCTGGCGCGCCTTGCGCCGCGCCGCCCAATCCCTCGATATGCCCCCCACCCTGATCCAAGCCTGGGGCATCCCCGCCATCGTCGCCGCAACCGTCGCTTTCGGGAGAAAATTCCCATGCGTCGGCGTGTTTACCGAACCCCCGGACCGCCGCCAAATCCGCCTCCTGCGCGTCCTTGACCGCCCCGCCTGGCGCTGGATCGCCATGTCCGCCGCCACCGCCCACGCTCTCGCCGCCGCCGTCGCCCCCGATCGCATCACCCTCATTCCCCCCGCCGTCTCCATGGCCGACGCCAAAGCCCCCGAGGAAGGCGTCGCCGCACTGCGCCTCGCCCTGGGCATCGCCCCCGACGAAGGCCCCGTCCTCCTCCTCGCCGGCGACGGCCCCTCCGCGCGCCATGACTGGGGCCTCTGGGCCGGCGCCATCCTCCAGCAACTGTACCCCCGCACCCGCGTCCTCGTCCGCGAAAATCCACGCTTCCGCGAAGGCGCCGGCGGTACCGCTCTCTCCAACCGCCGCGCCGCCGATCCCGGCGTCGACCGCTTCCGCGACGCCCTGGCCGATCCCGATCTCCTGGTCGTCGCCCCCGGCAGCGCCCGCTGGTCCGCGCTCGTCCACGCCGCCGATGTCCTGCTCGCCACCCCCGATCACGCCACCGGCACCGGCGCCCTCCTGGCCGCCATGGCCGCCGGAACCCTCGTCGTCACCACCCCCGTGCCCGCCATGACCGAACTCATCGCCCACGGTGAAACCGGCCTGGTCGCCCGCCACCCCGCCCCACGCTTCATCGCCGCTCGCCTCGAAGAATACATGACCGACTCGACCCTGCGCTACCCCCTCGTCGACCGCGCCCGGGCACGCGTCTACGCCCAGAACGCTGTGAGCGCCATGGCCGAATGGTTCGTGCAACTGTGGAAAGACCGGGGTGGAACGGAGTAATTAGTAACTGGTAATTGGTAATTGGCTGACGCCGGAGAATGGGGCCCCCATCCCCCGCGACAGCGAATTACCAATTACCAATTACTATTTACCCATCACCCCTTCGCCATCTGCTTGGCCGCGCGAATCCTCGCCTCGATCGCCTGCCGCCGATCCAGCGACACCACATCCGTCCCCGTCACCGCCGACAGTTTCGCCTGCTCCCCCGCGATGAACTCCGGCGTCACCTTCTCCGCCGGAATCGCTTCCGTGGTGAGGATCGTCAACTCATCATCCTTCATCTGCGCATACCCCCCCGATACCAGAAACTCCTGCCGCCCCCCCGCGCCGCCCGTCGCCGTATCCAGCCGCAGCACCCCTGTCCCCAGCTTCGCCAACAGCGGCGCACGCTGGTGCATAATCCCCACAAGCCCATCAAACGCCGGCACTTGCGCCTGCGTGACCGGGGTCTCCAGAACGATGGCTTCGGGGGTAATCAGCGACGCTTTGAAAGACGCGGCCATGGAAACTCCTGCTTGAGAGAGGCGGGCATTTTACGAAAACGGCCCGGCATTGCCAATTGCCCATCGCCCCTTGCCCATGGTGGATCCTCGCATGCCCCCTTGGCACCCACCATTCGTGTCCATTTCGTGTGTATTTGTGGAAAATTCCCCCGTCCGTCACCGATTCGGATCATGCGCATGCCTCACGATCTCCCCGCGCATCAGATACACCACATCCTCCGCGATGTTCACGCAGTTGTCCCCGATCCGCTCGAAATACTTCGCCGCCACCAAGAGCGCCACATTCCCCGGCACGCTCGCCCGGTCGCGCTCCATCGCCGCCTGCCGATCGAGCTGAATCTGGCTGTTGAGCGCATCCACCGCGTCATCCACGCGCGACACCTCCAGCGCCATGTCCGGATCCATCGCCCCCAGGCATTGCACCGTCAACTGCACCTGCTTTAACGCCGCATCCGCGATCTGCTTGATCTCCCGCGGCACCTCGATCCCCGCCTCCGCCACCCGCCGTGCCTGCTCCGCCACCGATGCCGCGCAATCCCCGATCCGCTCCAGGTTCGAATTGATCTTCACGATCCCGAACACCGCCCGGAAATCCGTCGCCGACGGATGATGCAGAATCATCAGGTTGATCGCCTGGCGCTCCACCTCCACATCCTCTTCATCGATGCGCTCCTCCGCCGCCACCGCCTTGCGCGCCGCCTCCACATCCAGCCGCGTGATCGCATCGCACGCCAGCGCCACCGCCTGCTGCACCATCGCCGCCATGTTCAGGCAGCGCGCACGCACCTGTTCCAACAGCCGATCGAATTCCTGATGAGACACCGCCAATCTCCTCGCGCTTCGGCAACGGTTTGCCACCCTCGTATGCCATGCTCAGGGAAGGGCCTCAAGGCCCCCCGGAGCGTGCCCCCTCCGCCCCCGCCGCCCCCTGCGGAATCCACGGCACACGCCGATCCCGAATGATCCAGTACGTCCAGAAAATCAGCCCCGGCACGATCATCAGCAGGCTGTAAATTACCCCCGCCGAAAGCCCCCCCGACTGCCCACCCGAGCCCGTCGCATTGTCCCCCACCCGGAACTGCTCCCCGATGATCCGCATGATCGGATAAAACGTCAAAAACGCCCCCGAGGCCATCCCATCCTTCCGCCACAACCGCCCGATCGTCCACACAATAATGAACAGCAACACCCCCTCCAGCAGCGCCTCATAAAGCTGCGACGGATGCCGCGGCGGAAGAATCGCGCGCACCGCGTTCATCGCCGTCGCCAAATGTTTCTGCAGGTCCCCGATCAGCATGCGCATCGCCGTGTCCGGATCGACATACGGCCCGTACAACTGGTGCAGCACCCCCGGCAATTTCGCCGCCACCGCCGGATTCATCTGATCGTTCGTCGGTGCATAAATCTCCGACGGAAACTGCACCGCCCAGGGCACCGTCGTCGGTCGTCCATACAACTCCCCGTTGATAAAATTCGCGATCCGTCCGAAGCACAATCCCACCGGCACCACCATGCACGCCGCATCGCCAAGGTTGATAATCAGCTTGTTGCGATCCGGCAGTTTCACCCCCACCGGCGGCCGCACCGTGTGCCGCCAGCCAAAATAAATCAGCACCAGAATCGTGAACACCACCCCGCCATGCGCCGACATCCCCCCGCCCATCACGTTCAGCACGTCCCAATACGGAAAATGTCCATAAAAATGCCACAGCATCGGCGTGTACCCGTCATGCAGCGCCCGCGGCAAATCATAAAACAGCACAAACCCCAGCCGCCCTCCCACCAGCACCCCGAATATGCAGCAATTCAGCACCAGGTCCGGAATCTTCTGCGGCGCCAACCGCAGCATCCCATCCCGCGACAGCTTCCGGATCAGCAGGTACGCCACCAGAAATCCCATCAGGTACGCAAATCCGTACCACCGCGCCTTGATCGGCCCCAGCGCAAAAATAATCGGGTTCAGATTGTGCAGGTAATACGCCAGGACAGCGGGCGGGTGGGGCAGATGCAACATGGAGTCCTCAGAGGTAATCCCACAGCATAGGGCATATAAGGATCAAGTGGGAGCCGGGTTGCGGACAGTTTGCTTTTTTTGCCCTGAAACCGGCGCAGCCGGCGGGCCCGACCACCCTTTCAGCGCCCTCCCTGCCGCCTCCAACAGCTCCTCCGCCTCCTCCGCCGGCGTCGCTCCCGGCGGCGGCGCATACACGATACACCCCCCAAACCCGATCCCCCGCGCCCGCTGCACCATCAGCCGCCCCGCGACCACTCCCGTCCCCAGCGCCGCCGCCCGCGGCAGCGCTTCCGCCGCCCCTGCATCCCCGCCAGACACGTAATCCCACACCCGCGCCAGCTTCAACCGGTAATTCATCGTCTGCACGCCCAGCCCCGGCGAATCCCCCGCCGTCCCCGCATCCCAGCACACTCCCGCATGCGCTGCATCCGCCGCCTCCAGCAGCGTCCACAGATCACGTGCCCGCCGCAACCCTCCCCCATTCGGCACCACGATCATCACCCCTCCCCGCCCCGCTGGTCCCGATGCCTCCCCGCACGCATCCCCGGCAACTTCCCGCAGCCGCTCCGCCATCCGCACCAGCAGCCGATCCATCCGCTCCCCCCGCCGCCGCTCGATCGGCCGCACCGTCACCAGCGGCGCCCCCAGCTCCCGCGCCAATCCCAGCGCATCCGCCAAAGCCGCTCGCTCCCGCTTCCAGTCGCCCCCCTCCGCATCCAGCCGCCGCGACGTCGCCAGCGAGCACACGCACAATCCTGCCCCCGCCAGCATCTCCCGCACCGCCGCCGCCGCCCCCCACAAGGGCACGCTTCCCCCCTCCCCACCCCCATCCCCCAGCGCCAGTTCAATGCCAGAAAACCCCAGCCGCTGCGCCGTCTCGACCATCCGCCGCAGCTCCCACCCCGGGCACGCGGTCGTCGAAAAACCCAGCGACGCCGGCATCAGAGTTCCTCGGCTAGGATCGCCGAAAGCTGCTGGCTCACTTCCGCAATCTGCTCCTCCGTCAGATGCGGATTGATCACATGCACCGCCTGCCCCGGCGGGCCCGATCCCCGCGGCGCCATGATCCACGTCTCGGGCGCCAGCCCCCTCCCTTCCCCCCCCTCCCCCCGCTCCTCCATCCCCTCATACTTCAGCAGCCGCTTGCGCATCAGGATCAACGCCAGGACGAACCGAAACCGAATCTCCTGCGGCTCCGTCTTCCCCTCCATCCGCGTAAACACATCCATCAGCACCGAATCATCCACCAGCAGCTTCTTCTTCTGCTGCGCCGCCGGCACCACGGTCTTCCAGAACGAAAACATCTCCCCCGGCGCCCCGACGCCATCAACCCCCTCCGCCGCCCCCAGCGACGCAGGCCTCTTCCCCTCGCCCCAGCATTTTTCACAAAAATCGATCCGCACAAACGGCGCCGGACCCGCCCCTTCGGGCTCCCCCCCCGCGCCCGCCTTCTTCGGCCCATGCTCGTGCCGCGGACTCGGCGCCGCCGAAATGGATGCCGGAGCAATTTCGCACAACGTCGCCCAGCACGCCGTCCCCGGCGGCAGCTCACTCTTGCAGGAGGCACATCGGCCGGCGGCGCGCCCGACATGCCAGGAAGTCGCGGTGTTCACAGATGCCTCGGCAACCCAACCAAAACCCGCATCATACCCGCGATCACACCAGTTCGCGCGTCCGGAACGCCGCCACCCCAAACGACAACGCCGCCGAGATGTACAGCACCGCATACACCGCCGCCATGCACGTGTACTGCCAAATCTGCCCGTACGTCGGCAGCCCCGCCACCTGGTCCCCCAGCTTGTAATTGAACTGCCCGTAAATCAGCCGCTGGTTCAAATCCAGGTACCCCAGCCCCGGCAGCAGGTGCGCGACCACCGTCGTCAGCCCGTTCAGCGGTCCCGGCAGATCGAGGTTCACCGCATACCGCGCCAGGTTCGCCGCGATGTACAGCAAAATCACCGTCGTCACGTTCACCGCCAGCCCCCAGCGCGTCGATACCGCCACCGACACCGCCGCCAGCGTCGCAATCTGCAGGAATTGCAGCAGCAGCGCCGGCTCCAGCGTCAATGCCGCCTTCAGATTATCGATGTCCAATTGCAGCCGCTGCGCCCCCGTCGCCACGTAATAGTCCAGCCGCATATCGTCAAAGTACCGAAAGTGCGCACACACCCCCGCCACCATCCCCATCGACACGATCATCGCAAAACACAGCAGCAGCACCCCCAGATACTTCCCCAGCACCACCTGCCACCGCGCGATCGGCTTCGACATCAGGATCAGCATCGTCCGGTTCTCGATGTCCTCGTCGATCACCTTCGTCGATGCGTAAATCATCACCGGCAGCGTGAACAGAAACACCAGCGACACCGCCACGTCCCGGTACATCTTCGAATCTTCGTTCAGCGTGAAAAACGGCATGAACGCGAACATCAGGATCGACAGAATCCCGCAGATCAGCAAAATCAGCGTCAGCGGCTGCAGCAGCCCTTCGTAATACGTGATCCGCGTCAACGCCCCCAGCCGGAACAGCCCCACGAACTGCAATACCCCGAATTCCAGAAACATCAGCAACGCCAGCACCGCCCCCGCCGTGATAAACCCCGCCCCCGGCAGGTAAAAAAAGATGTCCGTGCTCAGGTTCAGCAGGCACCCGATCACCAGGCACGCCGATGACACCGTCAGCACCCACACCGGGCCCGTCCCCAGGCGCGACTTGAGCAACCAGCCAACCAGGGCGGGAATCACAAAAACGATCGCAAGGATGATGTACATAAGTTCCGTGGGTTAGTGGACGATCTGAATCCCATCGTTGGCCTGCCCCGACGCCGCGTGCGGGGCCTGCTCAACTCTACGAATCAACTCCCCGAAATGTTCGCGGAGCCGCCCCACCAGCGTTTCAATCTCCGCTGCCGGCCCCTGAACGACCAGCTCGACGCGCCCATCCGCAAGGTTCCGCACCGTCCCCGACAGCTCCAGCCCGCGCGCCAGCTGCACCGTCGTCATCCGGAACCCAACGCCCTGAACGCGCCCCGCAAACAGAATCACCCGGCTTTCTTGCATGGAGCGAAGATTATAACACCCCACGCCCTTCCCCCAAAGGCCCGCTCCCCGCTAATTCACACCTCGCCAACCCCCGGCCTCGCCCCCATCGCCCGGCGCCGCCCCAGCATTCACCGAAGCGCCCGCTGCCGCGTCAGTTCCATCAACCGCTGGTGCGTCCCGCGATCCGCTTCCCCCGGCCCCGGCTGCCGCTGCGTCCACGTCCCATCCGCCGCCAGATCCCACGCCTGCCGGTTGTCCGCCAGCATGATCTCCAGAATCTCCTTCAATCGCTGCCGCAGCCCCGACTCCTCGATCGGCACCGCCGCCTCCACCCGCCGCGACAGGTTCCGCGACATCCAATCCGCCGACCCCATGTAATACGCTTCCTCCCCATCATTCAAAAAGTAAAACACCCGCGAGTGTTCCAGGAACCGCCCGATCACCGAAGTCACCCGAATGTTATCGGACAGCCCCGCCACCCCCGGCCGCAAGCAGCAGAATCCCCGCACGATCAGCTCAATCTTCACCCCCGCCTGCGACGCCTTGTACAGCGCGTTGATCGTCTCCGTATCCTCCAGGGCGTTCATCTTCGCGATGATCCGCGCCGGACGACCCGCCTGCGCATGCGCCGCCTCCCGTTCGATCATCGCCAGAAAACCCGCCCGCATCGTCCCCGGCGCCACCAGCAGTTTCCGGTAATCCCGCTTGAGCGACCGCCCCGTCAGGTACGCGAACAAATCCACCACATCGTCGCAAATATCCTGCCGGCACGTGAACAGCCCCAGGTCCGTGTAGGTCTGCGCCGTCTTCGAGTTGTAATTCCCCGTCGCCACATGCACGTAGCACTTCAGGCCCCCGCCCGGCGTCGGCGCCGCCGCCCCGATCGCCCGCTCATCCTCCCGCCGCACCACCAGCGCCGTCTTCGTGTGCGTCTTTAACCCCATCACCCCATACACCACGTGCGCCCCCGCATCCTCCAGCGTCTGCGCCCACCGGATATTCCGCTCCTCATCAAACCGCGCCTTGAGCTCCACCAGCACCGCCACCTGCTTGCCCGCCTCCGCCGCACGCGCCAGCGCCGGCACAAACGGCGAATCCCCGCTCGTCCGGTACAACGTCATCTTGATCGCCAGAACCTTCGGATCCTCCACCGCCTGAAGAATGAACTTCTCCACCGTCGCCTCGAACGATTCATACGGATGATGCACCAGCACGTCCCCCTGCCGGATCAGCGCGAACACATCCACGTCCGGATCCGCAAACGCCGGCATCACCTCCGGCTTCCACGGCGCCATCTTCAAATCCGGACGGTTCACCGTCAGCGCGATCGCCATCAAATCCGACTTGCCCAATGGCTCCGGCAATTCGTACAACGACTCCTCCGACACCTCCAGCCCGCTCATCAAATGCTGCCGCATCGTCGCCGACATGTTCGCCGTGATCTGCACCCGCACCGTGTCCGCGAACCGCCGCGCCCGCAGTTCCTCCTGCACCACCTCCAGCAAATCCTCCACATCCTCCACATCCGCATCCACTTCCGCATTCCGCGTCACCCGGAAATGCTGCGCCTCCACCACCTCCATCCCCGGAAACAACGCCTCCAACCGCCCCTCAATAATCGTTTCGATCGGCACAAACGTGTACCGCTGCCCCTCCTGAAACGTCAGCCACCGCGACAATAATTGCGGCACCTTCACCCGCGCAAACAGCGAATCCCCCGTCGATCCCGGCGGCCGCACCAGCACCCCTATGGACAACGACTGGTTCGATATGAACGGAAACGGATGCCCCGGATCCACTGCCAGCGGCGTGAGCACCGGATAAATCTGCGAGCGAAAATAATCGTCCGCTTTCGCCTTCTGCTCCGGCGTCAGCTCCACGTAATCCCGGATGAAAATCCCCTCCGCTTCCAGCCCCGGCCGCAATCCGTGCGTCCACAGCTCGATCACTTCCCGCGTCAACCCCCCGATTTTCTCCCGCACCGCCTGGTAATGCTCCTCCGCCGTCAGCCCATCATGCGACCGCTCCTGCGACTTCTGCGCAATCTTCCGCTTCAGCAGCCCCACCCGCTTCATGAAAAACTCGTCCGAGTTGCTGGAATAAATAGACAGGAACTTCACCCGCTCCAGCAGCGGCGTCCGCTCGTCCATCGCCTCATGCAGCACCCGATGGTTGAACTCCAGCCACGACAGATCCCGGTTGAAAAAGGGCGTCGTGTTCTCCGGCAGCGGCCGATGCGTCCGCAGCACCGGCGCCGTGTCCGGCAACGCCGAGGTGTGAACGGCACTCGCAGGAGGCGGGGGCATGGCGGAGCTCCGAAAACATTCCACCTCCCGCCCATCTGCCGCGCCGTCAAAAATGCGGGGCGGGCTCTTGGCCGGGTGGTGCGGCACATGTATCTAACACACACCCATGCCGCAGGCCAACCGCCGCGCGGCTGACCCTCATCTTTAATATCGTCTTAACACTCCTACCCCTGTCCGCCCCCCACACACACCCGCCCGCGTCCGAAAATATCACCGCCCCCGCCGCCAGAACATCGCCATCGCTGCCACCAACATCCCAGCCGCCGCCCACCCCAGCCACACCCCCAGCGGTATCACCCGCGCCGCCGCCCCGCCCCCCGCCGCCATCTCCGTCCGATCCCACGCCTGCCCCGAATTCTCCGCCGCCGGCAACACCCGATGCACCAGGTCCGCCATCGTCAGCACAAACGACGGATCCTCCACCCAATTCGTCTCGCTCGACGGATGCGACGCCAGCCACACCACCGTCGTCCCCCCCCCCACCCCCACCCTTCGCTCCGCCATCCACGGCCACTCCCCCAGCCGAATCCGCACCGTCCACTCCCCCGACACCGCCGCCGGCACAAACCGCGCCACCCGCACCCCGTCCACATGAATGAACGCCGGCAAATCCACCGCCTCCAGCCGCGCGTCCGCCGGCGCGGCAACCTCTCCGGAATCCTTGAGCGTCAACCCCGGCACATGCGCAGCCCCTTCTATAAGGATCAGCGCCGGCCCCCCGCCGCCCGCACCTTCCCCCGAAGCCGGCCCCGACGCCGCCCCCGCCGCCAGCACAAACCTCGGATCATTCACCAACACCACCTGCCGCTCAGCCCGCCCCGCCGCTTCCCCCCGCGCCCCCGGCTGCACCCGAAACGCCCGCACCAGCGCCCCATCCACCGCACCCTGCTGCAAAATCTCAAACCCCGCCTCCATCGGCCGCCGAAACCGCGCCCCCGCAACAACCCTCCCTCGCTCCATCAATTCCAACATATGCTCATCCCCCTTCCCATCCAGCGCCACCGCCTGTCCCCCCCCCGCCCCCGCCGCCGCCGGTAACTCCACCTCCCGCCCATCCACCCGCAACCGCACCGCCCCCACATTCCGCACCCACGCCTCCGCCCCCGCCGCCGTACTGCGAACCTCACACGCCGGAAACGCAACGCCCCTCCCGCCACCTCCCACCCGCCACACCGGCCGCGCCAATCCCCCCGCCGCCAGCACCGCCGCCACCGCCACCGCCGCCCACACGGGATCCACCCGCCTCCCCCGCCCCGCCGGCGCCGGCCCCACCTCCCGCCACAACCACACCGCCGACACCCGCTCCCCCTTCACCCGCCCCCGCCAAACCCCAACCCCCGCCAACACCGCCACCCCCCCCCCCGCCCACAACCACGGCCCTGCCAAAAACACCAACAAAAATCACCCAACAAGAAAATGTAAACAAACAAAAAGAACAACAGCATCACCCACCAGCGACACATACAAAACTACCAGCAATTTGTGCTAATTCGTGTGCATTTGTGGACAATTCCCGTCATCACCTTTCGTGCTTTTCGTGCCTTTCGTGGCCATTTACGTCGTCGTCATGGGGGGAGACCGTCGTCTCGTTTCTCCGTGCTCTCCGTGTGCTCCGTGGTTTTTTGGTTGCGGCTTCGCCGCGCCATGACTTTCGCGGCCATTTAAGCCGGATCATGCCCCAGCAACCGCCAGCGCAGCAGCGCCATCGCCATCTGCGCCGTCCGCAACCGCACCGCCTCCCGCTCCCCCGGAAACACAAACCGCCGCGCCGTCGTCCCCTCCGCGCTCGCCAGCGCAATCCACACCAGTCCCACAGGCTTCGTCTCCGTTCCCCCCGTCGGCCCCGCAATCCCCGTCGTCGCCAGCGCAAAATCCGTCCGCGCAAACTTCCGCGCATTCTCCGCCATCGCCCGCGCCACCGCTTCGCTCACCGCCCCCTCCGCCTCCAGCAACTCCGTCGGAATCCCCAGCTCGTCATGCTTCGCATCGTTCGCATACGTCACCCACCCCCGCGCAAAATACCCCGACGCCCCCGCCGTATCCGTCAGCAACTTTGCCAGCAATCCCCCCGTGCACGATTCCGCCGTCGCCAGCGTCCGCCGCCCCGCATTCAATAGCGCCGCCAGCGTGCTCTCCAGCGTCTCCTCGTTCTCCCCAAACACCACCGGCCCCAGCCGCTCCCTCACTTCCCGCCGCACCCGCTCCGTCATCGCCGCCGCTTCCTCCGGCGTGCCCCGCGCATAAATCCGCACCGACACAATCCCCTCATGCACCGTCGTGCCCACGCCCGGATTCCCCCCCCCCGCCCCCCGCACCATCAACTCCTTGATCCGCTCCCCCAGCACCGATTCCCCCATCCCAAACGTGTTGATCTTTGTCACCAGCGTCACCACCCCCGACTCCCCCGCCGCCGCCTTCCGCTTCTCAATCCGCGGCAATATCGACTGCGTGAACATCTCCCGCATCTCCCCCGGCACCCCCGGCATCACGAAAATCCCCGGCGAACCCTCCTTCTCAATCCGCAGCCCCGGCGCCGTTCCCCTTGTATTCTCAATGCACACCGCCGACACCGGCCGCATCGCCTGCAACCGGTTCGACGGCGACATCGACCGCTGCCGCGCCGAAAACCACCGGTCCAGAAACAGCACCGCATCCGGATCTTCCACCAAAGGCTCATTGAGCGCATCCGCCAGCGCCTGCCGCGTCAGATCATCCTCCGTCGGCCCCAATCCCCCCGAAATCACTAGCATATCCGCCTTCGCCGCCGCATCGTCCCCGATCACCGCGCGAATCGCCTCCACAATGTGCAGCAGCGAATCCCCCACCGTCAGGTGCGCCGTGATCGCAATCCCCCGCGCCATCAACTGCTCCGACAACCACGCCGCGTTCGTGTTGATCGTCAGCCCCGAAACCAGCTCGTCGCCAATGGATAGGATCACTGCGCGCATGGCTCTCCTTCGCGTGAAGCCGCATTGTACGCCCCCGCCGCGCCCTCGGGGAGCTTTTCTCTCCAACGCCCCTCACCCTACAATGCGGCCTTCTCCCCTCCAGGATGCCTCCCCATGCCTGACCTGTCCGAATCCCCCACCGCCTGCCACGTCCCCCCCGACGGTCTCTTCGACGCCATCATCCTCGGCGCCGGTCCCGCCGGCCTCGCCGCCGCCGTCTACCTCGGCCGCTACCTCCGCCCCACACTCGTCCTCAACGAAAAAAAACCGCAAACCCGCTGGGACCGCCCCATCGCCCACAACGTCCTCGGCTTCCCCGCCGGCATCCACCGCAACCAGCTCCTCGACTGGGGCCGCTCCCACGTCGCACTCTACGACTGCGTCCAGTTCCGCCACTGCTCCGTCGCCTCCATCCGCATGCACGGCGACATGGAAGGCGAACAGGGCGGCTCCTCCGGCAACTTCCTCCTCACCGACGCCGATGGCGACTCCTACCGCGCCCGCGGACTCATCCTCGCACCCGGCGTCGAATACGAACTCCCCGATATCCCCGATATCCTCCCCTACGCCGGCAAATCCATCTGGCATTGCCCCGAATGCGACGGCTACAAAACCCTCGGCAAAAAAGTGGCTGTCATCGGCAACGGCGAAGGCTCCGCCGAAATGGCACTCGGACTCACCGTCTGGGCCGACGCCGTCTCCCTCTGCACCCACGGCCAACCTCCGGAACTCTCCGACGACGCCCGGCAAAAACTCGCCGCCGCCAATATCCGCATCCTCACCCCCCGCATCACCGCCATCCGCGGCAACCCCGAAGAAGGCGCCCTCGAATCCCTCGAACTCGCCGATTCAACCCGCCTCCCCACCTTCGGCGCCTTCACCAATCTCCCCTGCAAACCCCCCGTCGATCTCTTCAAACAACTCCCCCTCGAACTCCACAAAGACCGCTGGATCAAAACCGACCACCGCATGCGCACCAACATCCCCCGCTGCTACGCCGCCGGCGACGTCGTCGCCCACGCCCAAACCCAACTCTCCGTCGCCATCGGCACCGGCGCCACCGCCGCCATCTGGCTCCACCGCGAACTCCTCCCCCCCACCCTCTGCCTCTCCGACCGCGACTGGTGAACCCCAACGCCGTGGCCCCTGGCATGGAAGATTCTCGTGGCTCTGTTTCCGCAAGCCGATGAAATGGAAGTGCTCGATAAGGGGGCGGAACTCCGCTTCACCCTCCCCCCCGCCGTCCGCGGTCCCGCACGCCTCGCCGGCCTTCCCTTCTTTCTCTTCGGACTCCTCTTCGTGGGATTCTCCCTCTTCTGGATGTCCCACGTCATCACCATGGCCCACGATCAGAACGTACCGCACGTCCAGCCCGCCCGCCAACAAGCCCCTCCCAACGCCCGCCCGGCCCGCCCGAACCGCCGCCCGGCACCAGCCGCCCCCGCGCGCAACGCCCCCGCCCCACCGCCCGCCAGCCCCGCACCCACCATCTTCCTCTACGCCTTCGCCCTCTTCGGCCTCCCCTTCTTCCTCGTTGGCGCCCTTGTCGCCATCGTCGGCCTGGCCATCCTCTTCCCACGCCCCACCGTCATCACCCTCTCCGCCGACCACCTGAACATCATCGCCGGCATCGGCCCCATCACCCTCCGACGCAAACTCCCGCTCGACCAGCTCCGAGAACTCGCCATCTCCACCGCCGCCGGCCGCAATGCCATGCACGCCCCCGCTTCCTCCATCATCTCCCTTACCGCCATGAAGCCCTCGGGCCGCCGCTTCGTCCTCGCCTCCAACTACCGCGTCGAACTCCTCCAAGCCCTCGGCGAACGCCTCACCGCCGAACTCGCCCGCCGCGGCCGCACCGTCCCCTTTAACGCCCCACCCGCAACCCTCACCGCAACCGGCGCCGCCACCGCCCAGGACCAATCCCTCGAACCCCCGCCCGCCACCCGCGTCATCTGCGTCCGCGCCGCGGACTCCCTCACCTTCCTCATGCCTCGCGCCGGCCTGCGCTCCCCCCTCGTGCGTTTCCTCGCCTTCTTCACCCTCCTCTGGAACGCCTTCGCCTGGGTCTTCTTCGCGGTGGCGCTCAGAAACGTGACCAAAGACGGTATCGTGCCCCTGCTCTTTGTCTCCCTCTTCGTCCTTGTCGGTACTTTCCTGCTCGTCTGGACGCTCCGCTCCGCACTCCGAAAAGTCGTCATCCTCGCCGGCCCTGATGCACTGCTCCTGACCGAAAAAGGAATCCTCCGAACCTCCGAAAAGCACTGGCCGCGCGACGTCATGGCCGCAATCCGCGACGCCGAATCTCGCACCACCGTCCAAAACCGAACCCTCATGCAGCTCCAGATCCTCACCACCGACCGCAAAACCCACCGCTGCCTCACCGGCGCCGAAGACGACGACCTCGCCTGGATCGCCGCCACCCTCCAATCCTTCTACTCGCTCCCCGCCGATCTCCCCGTCAAAGTTTTACAACCAACCCCCCCCGCCACGTGATGGAAATCATCCCCTCCCTCCGTGCTCTCCATGTCCTCCGCTTCCTCCGTGGTTCCGTCTGAACCCGCCCACACACCCGCGACCTCATCGCGATTGCGACTGCGCAACAAGCAGCGCGTGCAGCTTCTCCCACGTCGCCGTCGCCTCATCCTGCCGCTTCGCAAGCGTGTCGTTCGCCAAACCGGCGGGGGATACGCTGATGGACCACGCCTGCACGCGCTCGGAGTACGCTTGCCACGACTCGCCGGGATGCCGATCAAGATGGTTCTCGTCGTCGACGGCTGCCCGTAACCCCTTGGCAAAGCGCTGGTCCATCGCTTTGACGGAGCCTTCACGAGCAGGCCCGGCCGGCATGCGCTCAATGCGAATGCACTCGTCCCAATCCGCATTGTCGCGCTCCAGGATGAGATTCCAGTCAAGATGCCCGCGGTTCACAAGCATGGCCACGAACGCAGGATCTTCCGCTGCGTCGGGATCCTTCAGGAAACTGTCGTGCGCGCCAATGGCGGTAAGCTGCTGGGCGCGGAGGTCCTCGTAGCGAAGCAACACATCAAGCGGTTCTATGTTGTCGACCGGTGCAATGTCGGTGGCCGCGGCGGCCAGTTGCTTCCACTGGCCCCGCGTGAACACCTGCGCTTCGGCGGCCGCCGAAAGGTCATCCACCGCCAGCGACTGCGCCACATCCGCAATCACCCGCTCCAGCATGGTCGCCCCGTGCCCGCACAATTGACTCAATCGCAGCAACGCCACCGTGTCCCGCTCAAACCCCGCGAAATCCTTATTCGCCGCCCGCTCCGTCGCCCGCGATGCCAGCGCTCGCAAAAGATCAGCCGCTCCGGCGTACCGGGGCCCCGTGTACAAATACAGCCCATCCCCGCTGATCACCGCCGGCCAAAACCAATGCGTCTTCCCTGACAAGTCCACCAGCCGATCCAGCAGCGGCCCCCGCTGCTTCACAAACGAATCCACCTCCGGAAAATCCGCAGCCCGCCAAAGTTGCTTCGCCGTCGTCGCAAGTTGCACCGGATCATTCTCTTCCGACCACACCGCCGTTCCCGTTGGCGCAAGCCTCGCCCCCATCGCCCTCAACTCCGCATCCCGCTCATCTCCCGCCAGAATGTCATCCCCCATCAAATGCAGCCACTCCACCGCCGCATTGTTCTCCCCCGTCACCCCCTTCCCATACCGCTCATTCAACACCGCCGCATAATCCGGCAACCCATCCTTCCCCACCGGCCCCGTAATCACCGTCGTCGCCGGCCCAATCGTAAACGGCACCCCCGGCGAAGTCGCCGGCGCAACCACCAGCCCCTCCGCACGCGCCCCCGCCGCCATCACCACCACCAGCAACCCCGCACGAATCCACATGCCCGCATCTTACAAAACTCCACCCCGCGACGAAACGCGCATGAAGCTCTCGAAAATGCCGGGGTGTAGTTCTCGTGCCCCGCCCTCAAAACCCATACTCCCCCCACCGCTTCGTCACCTTCTCCACCGTCCCCGCATCCATCCGGATCTCCCCAGGCCAGTCCCGCACCACCCCCTCCCCCGGCCACTTCTTCGTCGCATCAATCCCCATCTTGCTCCCCGCCCCCTCATACGGCGCCGCATGATCCAGAATATCCAGCGGCCCATCCACCATCATGATGTCCCGCTTCGGATCCACGTTCCCCGCCACATGAAACATCACATCATCCACGCTGTGAACGTCCACATCCTCATCCACCACCACGATTATCTTCGTCCACGCCATCTGCCCCGCCCCCCAGATCGCGCTCATCACCTTCCGCGCGTGATACGGATATTCCTTCCTGATCTTCACGAACGCACACGAATGAAACACCCCAAACATCGGCAAGTCATAATCTATAATGTCCGGCACCAGAATCTTCAGCAGCGGCAGAAATAACCGCTCCGTCGCCTTCCCCAGGTAAAAATCCTCCTGCGGCGGCTTCCCCACGATCGTCGTTGGATACACCGGATTCTTCCGATGCGTGATCGCCGTCACAGTAAACACCGGATACTGCCCCGCCAAACTATAAAATCCCGTGTGATCCCCGAACGGCCCCTCCAATATCGTCTGCTTCGGATCCACCCACCCCTCAATCACGATCTCGCAATTCGCGCTCACCTCCAGCGGCACCGTCTTGCATGCCACCAGCTCCAACCCCCGCCCCTGCAAAAATCCCGCGAACATATGTTCATCAATCCCCGGCGGCAGCGGCGCCGTCGCCGCATAAGGCAACACGCTCTCGCCCCCCAGCGTGATCGCCAGCGGACACCTCTCCCCACGCTTCGCCCACGCCCGAAAATGCCGCGCCCCATCATGATGCATGTGCCAATGCATCGCCGTCATCTTCGGCCCAAACACCTGCACCCGATACATTCCCAGGTTCCGCGCGTGAGTCTCCGGATGCTTCGTCACCACCTGCCCAAACGTAATGTACTTCCCCCCATCCTCCGGCCAGCACTGAATCACAGGCAACTTCGTCACATCCGCCCCCTCCGTCTCCACCACCTCCTGGCACAGCGCCCCCCCGCCCCGCACCTTCGGCACGTACGACCCGATCTTCAGAAAATCAAAACCCTTCTTCACCTTGTTCCACAACCCCGCCGGCACCTCCGGCCTCGTCAACTCCGCAATCCGCCCCGCCAATTCATCAAAATCCTCACACCCCAACGCCATCTGCATCCGCTTATACGACCCAAAAGTATTAATCGCAAGCGGCACCTCACTCCCCATCACCTTCTCAAACACCAACGCCTGATTCTTCACCGGTCCCTTCTGACCGCTGACCACTGACCACTGACCACTCGTCCCCCCCTTCGATACCCGATCCACAATCTCCGCCACCTCCAACACCGGATCAACGCTCGCCTTCACCCGCCGCAGCTCCCCCACCCCCTCCAGCACCTTCAAAAAACTCTGCAAATCATCGTATGGCATCCGGCGTATGGTAGTGCCTCAATGCGCAGGATGCCACGCCACAAAAACGACGCAAGCGCGATGTGCATGCGACGACCTGTTGATTGATCTTCACCTTGAGAAGTCCCCACTCTGCCCCGAAGGGGCTCGCGGCCATAGCCCGGGGTGACCGAAGGGAACCCCGGGTAATAGCAAGAGGAGAATTGCCGAGCCCCAACGGGGCGATCGAAGGCGTCGCTTGCAGTTGTACACAGTTTGTGTACGACACCACGCTGCAATTCGCTAATTACATATCCGAACCGCTCTTACTCGGATAAACTCCCGCGTCATTAATACCGCTCGCCGACACCGCCGCCTGTGCTGGCGTGGGGCACTGTGCGTGCCCAAGCGCATCACCCTCTCCTCCAAAGAAGGCCCCATGCCCACCTCCCGCCTCCATTCCCTCCCCAACTCCCAACTCCGCATCCTCGCACCCGCCAAGCTCAACCTCGGCCTCCGCGTCCACCCCCTCCGCCCCGACGGCTTCCACGACATCGAATCCTGGTTCCTCCCCATCTCCTGGCACGACACCCTCACCTTCTCCCCCGATACGCCCTTCCAACTCCAACTCACCGGCCGCACCCAAAATATCCCCACAGACCTCGACAAAAACCTCCTCACCCGCGCCGCCCTCAAACTCGCTCAACTCGCCAACATCACCCCCTCCGGAACCCTCCACCTCCACAAAGTCCTCCCCCCCGGCGGCGGCCTCGGCGGCGGCTCCTCCGACGCCGCCAACACCCTCCTCCTCCTCAACCACGCCTGGAATCTCCACCTCCCAGACCAAACCCTCCTCTCCATCGCCGCCTCCCTCGGCTCCGATATCCCCTTCTTCATCCCCCAAACCCCCGCCCTCTGCACCGGCCGCGGCGAAATCATGACCCCCCTCCTCCCCCAACACCCCCTCTACGCCGTCCTCCTCATCTCCGAAACCGGCTGCCCCACCAAAGACGTCTACCAGGCTTTCGACGCCGGATTCCAGCACCCGGAAGAAATCCGCACCCAAAAAACCGACTGGCAAAAACTCGCCTCCCTCCCCGCCCGCGACCTCAACCACCTCCTCCTCAACGACCTCGAACCCCCCGCCTTCCACGTCGCCCCCTGGCTCCGCCAACTCCGCGACCACGCCGCCGCCGCCGCCAACCGCCCCGTCCACATGACCGGCAGCGGCGCCACCCTCTTCTCCCTCTGCAACTCCGCCCCCGAAGCCGCCACCCTCCACTCCCTCTGGTCCCAATCCCTCCCCCCACAAACCACCCCCCTCCCCGTCAAACTCCACCCCACCCCATAACCCCGCGACTCCCCGCACCCAAAAAACCAAGACAAGGCAACCCGTGGCGTGAGCGCACACCAATCCCCCCTCGCCCGCCCGAAGCGCCTCCTGCATCACCGACAGAATAGGCGCTCATCCGCCCCCTTCCGCCGCCCCTCCAAGTCGCCCCTCCGCTCCGTTCATCTTTCCTCTCGCCCCCTTCCTCTTGCCCAACCATCCATCCACAGACCACGCCCCCGCCCCCGAAAAACCCACCGCCACCAGCCCCGCTATGTACAAAAGATTGATCTCATACCCCGGCGGCCCAAACACAGGACCACTGGCCGTCAGCCCTATCGTGTTCACCGAGCTGAACCCGTACCGCCCCTGCACCGTCCACATCGCCACCACCATCGACACGATCAGCGGTACGCTCACCACCGCCACAAACGCCCCCACGATCAACGCCACCCCTCCAAACGTCTCCAGCAACGTCACCACCCACGCCGTCACCCCCGGCGCCGGCGCCCCAATCTGCCCCAGCAACGCCGCAAAATGCTCCGGTCCCCGCTGCCACTTCGCCAGCCCATGCATCAAAAAACCCACCCCCATCACCACCCGCAGCGGCACCCACATCCCCCCGCGCCCCGCCAGTGTCCTCGCCGTCATATCCGCCCTTTCGCGCGATCGTCACATCCCGCCGTCACCCCCCACATTCCCCTTGGATGCCGCTCCCTCCGCGCGGTGACAACCCCCCCCCGCCGCACCGGATGGCGCCACAACCTCCCCCCCAAAAATCCCCAAACTTTTCGGGAACCTTTCTCCCGCCCGATCCGTTCTCTCCTATGCGATGCGCCGCCGCGCCAACGCACCGGAGAAGGACCCATGACCACCCCCACCCACCGTCCCCACGCGCAAATTCCCCAAACCCCCAACGCATCCCTCACGCGCGCGCTGCGCAAAAAACATGAGCGCCTTGAGCGCCTTACTCCAACCCCCACCGCCGCCCGCACTTACAAAAATCGCAAAATGAGCGCCTCGCCCCCCTCCGTGAGCGCCTTGCCCCGCCCCCCGCGCCATTTTTCATTTGACATCCGTCATTCCCTTCCCCCCACCACTCCCCCGCCCCCCCCCACCCGCACGCGCCCGGCAGGAGTCGAACCTGCAACCGGCGGATTCGAAGTCCGCAACTCTATCCAATTGAGCTACGGGCGCTCACCCCCATTCTACCGCCTCCCGCCCGCATTCCTCCAGCCCCCGGCCATCCCAACGTCGCGTAAAATGCCCCTCGGATCGACCTTGAAGGGATGGCTGTTATGCGTGTGCCCTATCGGGAAATGGTGGAAGAACTCGAGCGCATTCTGTGCGGCCGCGGCATGCCCGATGATCGGGCAACTCTATGTGCCCGCTTGTTTGCCGACGCTTCCCGTGACGGCGTGCCTTCCCACGGGCTGAATCGTTTCCCCGGATTCGTCGCAGCCATCGATGCCCGCGAAGTGGCGGTCGACGCGACCCCGGAAAGAGTCGCCGGCTTCGGGGGCCTTGAACGCTACGACGGGCATTTCGGTCCCGGCCCCGCCAATGCCTCCTTCGCCATGGATCGCGCCTGCGACCTCGCGGGCGCGCACGGCATCGGCTGCGTCGCCCTCGCCCGCACCAACCACTGGATGCGCGCCGGCAACTACGGCTGGCAGGCCGCCGACCGCGGATGCTTCGCGCTTTGCTTCACCAATGGCACCCCCGTCATGGCCCCCCACGGAGCGCACCTCGCAAAGCTCGGAAACAATCCGCTCGTCATCGCTGCCCCGCGCCCCGACGGTCGCCACGTCGTCCTCGACACCGCCATGTCCCAGTTCTCCTGGGGCCGCCTCAAAATCCTCCAGCGCCAGGGCAAACGCGCCCCCCTCCCCGCCGGCTTCACAAAACAGGGCGAACTCACCGACGACCCCGACGCCGTCCTCCGCGGCGGAGCTACCCTCGCCATCGGTCACTGGAAAGGCGCCGGCATGGCGCTGCTCTTCGACGTCCTCGCCGCCTCCCTCGCCAACGGCCTCGCCTCCGTCCACGTCGCCCACGGTCCCTATGACCACGGCATTTCCCAGGTCTTCATCGCCCTCGACGCGCGAACCCTCGGAACCGACCCCGCCCCCATCATCGACGACATCCTCGCCGACCTGCACCAGACGCCCCCCACAAAACCCGGCGACCGCCTCATGTATCCCGGAGAGCGCGCCCTCGCCGCACGCGAGGACAGCATGCGATTGGGAGTCCACGTGGAGGAAGGAATATGGACGCAGATCATCGCCTTGTGACCAACCCCGTGACCGCCAACCGCGGCACGTCAGATGCCTTCCTTGAGAAGCTTCTCCTGGAAGTTGCGGTCCGTGTTCAGCCGGGCCGCCGCGTCTTCGTACGATTGAATGAGCGGCAGCACCGTCTGTGGCGCCGCGATGCCGGTCTCCACGGAATTCACGCCCTGAATGAGGCGAACCTCGGCATCCAGCAGCGGCATGACGTCCAGGGCGCCGATGCCCCGGAGCTTGTAAAGTTCCTGCAGCCCTTTTTGCACCGCCACGGGCGTCGTCGAACTCCGCAGCGCGGCGACTTTCGAGCGGTCAAATAGCGTGGGCGCCACCTCATGTTCCGCCACCGCCATGTAGTACAGCGTCGCCGTCGAGGAAAGCTTGCGCGGTTCCTTGTTCTGGCCGATCGCCAGCAGAAGTTTGGCCGAATAATCGTCCGGAACCAGCGCCAGTATCTGCTGGAGCACATCCTGCACCGCTTTGGTGTGCACGTGCAGCGGGAACTTCTTGAGGTCCGGCCGGATTCCGTCAAACAACTTGATCGCCGCGGCCACCTGCTCGGGACGGTCGGTCCGCGCCGCGGCCGCCGCCTCGTCGAGATTCGCGATGCCGATCACGTGCGTGTTGATCAGCAGCCCATCGCCCTCATACACCACCGCGTCCGTCAGTTGTTCCAGATTACCCTCCGGAATCAGCACGATCGTGCAACCGGCGGCGGCGGCCCCGCGAAGTTTGGCGCTCACGCCCCCGATCGGACGCACCTTGCCGTCGGCCGAGACGTCGCCCGTGATCGCCACGTGCGAATCCACGTCAAAGCCCTGCAGCACCGCCAGCAGCAGCGTGCCCACCGCCGCGCCGATCGATCCGCCGTCCCGGCTCACGCCCCGATCTTCGAACGTCAAATCCACCTTCGATGCCGGCCACTTGGGATATTTCACGTGCAGGTAACGCAGCACGTCGTCACGCACCCCTTTCATCTCCGGGCCTGCCTTGCCGACGAAATCGACCGGGGTGTTTTCCCTGGGGCTGCCCGGCGTGGCGGTCAGGATGAAGTCCTCGGCGTTGCCGAGCATCCGGCCGTCCTCGTCAATCAGCACCGACAGCGACTTGATGGTCGCCTGCTCGCGCCCCAGTTTTTTCAGGCCGCCCTCCGCCGACTTGGACCCACCGCCAGACGCCGAGGCGAGGCTGAACGACTTCATCTCCGCCGCATCTGCCAGAGGCCGATCCTGGGGCAGCGGGGCTTCCTCGATCACCGGGACGATTTGTTCGCCCAGGGAAACGTGTTCATTCTCCGCATAGCGGCCAACGAGATGGCGGCCGCCGAGATCGTAATGCACTTCGAGCGTCTTGATGGGCGCGGCGCCCGGATCGCCAAGATTCGCGACCGTCGCGTCGAGTTCCAGCGCGCCCTTCTTCACCGCGGCGCGGAGTTTCCCCGTCACATCCACGGAATGATCGGCCGCCGTCCACTCCGCGGAAATGATCGACAGTTCGCCCGGCGCCCGCTCCTTCTGGCTCAGGGTCCGGGTGGCAAAGCCCAGGATCCCGACCGCCTCGCCTTCCTTATAGACCCGATAATGATCCTCACCGTCGATATTGAACAGAAGCCGCAGATAGTGCGGACCCGGGCCGTTCGGCTTCCCCAGGGTGGCCGCATTCGCGCGCAGCGAAATGCCGGCGCCATGGATGGTCGCCTGGATCGTATCCTTGACGTTCTCCTGGTCGTCATCGTTGCCCCACGTGGCGGCGACCAGGGTCGTGGCGCCCGGAGAAAGAACCCATGCCCGTTCATCCTCCGTGAGTTTCGCAGCGGTGACCGACACCTCGAACACGGTCTTGCCGAGGCGCTTGCCCGCCCAGGAATATCCCTGCACGCTCGCATTGCCCAGCACCCTGCCGAAACCCCAGCCCTGATAACCGGCGGTCGAGCGATTTTGCGTGGTCAATTGCACGACGCGATCGACGGCGGAGGTATTGTCGGCATGGTCCACGATGCCCAGCAGATAGCCCGTGCCATCGCCGGCGGCCCAGGTTTGCGTGCCGTTGGACCACGTGAGCGGACCCTTGGGGCTCGAAAGATCGCTGATGGAGCCGCGGAGAATGACGTATTCCCCGGTGTCCATGCGTTTGAGGCGAAAGTAGCGGGTGTCGGGCGGGGTTTTGGCCAGGGGAATGGCGTAACCGTTGGCGTCGGTCGGTTTGCCGGCGGCGGTGTTCCAGAGGGCGGGGTTATCGGAACGGAACAGCACGGTCCAGCGGGCATCCGCGGGCTGCGTGGCAGGGGCTGCCGGGGCGGCGGCGGTGGCGGGACGGCTGGCGACAGCAAGCGCCAAAAACACCGCCTGGCCCATCAGAAAGGCGCGCGCGGGAATTCGCATAAACTCCTCCCGTTTAAAGGCTCAAGACATGTGGACGCATTCTACATGAAAGGGAGATTCGACCAAACTATCCGGAACCTTGAAAAGCGAAATTTTGACCGTCCCCGCCCCCGCTGGACATGCCGCGCAGGTTCCGCAGCGCGCCCCCGCCCCGGCCACACCGTGGAGCAGAGTTCCCCGATTGTGAATTGCTCCCGCCACGCGCTACCAATTGGTCGGGGTTTCGCTACAATCGTGGGAATCTGTGTTGCGTACTACGTGGGTGACCCCGCAAATGACCAGGTTGCTCGACTCGATCAACTCCCCGGCCGACCTCAAAAAGCTGCCCCTCGATCAACTTCCCCTGCTCGCGCAGGAATGCCGCGAAGTCATCATGAAGACCGTCGGGGCCAATGGCGGGCACCTGGCCCCGAACCTCGGGACCGTGGAAATCAGCCTGGCGATGAACATCGTGTTCGACTTCCCGCAGGACCGCTTGCTCTGGGATGTGGGACACCAGTGCTATACGCACAAACTGGTGACGGGTCGCTACAAGAATTTTGCGAATTTGCGGAAAAAGGGCGGCATCGCCGGGTTCCCCGAACCCAGCGAGTCCCCCTACGACTTTTTTGCCGTCGGCCATGCCGGGACGGCCATTTCGACGGCCGTGGGGATGGCACGCGCGGACCTGCAGAACAAAGTGAACTCCAAGGTGGTCGCGCTGGTGGGAGACGCTTCCATCGTCAACGGCCTGGCCTTCGAGGGACTCAACAATGCCGGAACTCTCAAGCGGCAGATGCTGATCATCTTGAACGACAACTCGATGTCCATCAGCGAGCCGCAGGGAGCCTTCGCCAACTACCTCGAACACCTGCGGGTCACCACCACCTACGAAGAAGTGAAAAAGAAGATCCAGCACCTGATGGAGCAGATTCCCTACGGACAGCAGATTTCGGACATCGGCTACAACATCAAGCAGGGAATCAAGAACACGCTCGCCCCCGGCCATATTTTCGAGGACCTCGGGCTCAAGTATTTCGGCCCGGTCGATGGCCACGACTTGCCGGCGCTGATCGAGAAGCTCAACGAACTGAAGGATTTGCAGACCCCGGCGGTGCTGCACATCAAGACGGTCAAGGGGAAGGGGTATGAATGGGCGTGCGACGATCCCACGACGTTTCATTCGCCCAAACCGTTCCGCGTCGAGGGCTGCCGGGTGGTGCTGGAGAAGGGGAACGGCCGTTCGTGGACGGCGGCGTTCGCGGACGCGATGGTCGGTCTGGCGAAACAGCATCCGGAAGTGGTGGGCCTGACGGCGGCGATGCCCGACGGCACGGGGATGATCAAGCTCAAGCCGGTGTTTCCGGATCGGTATTTCGACACGGGGATTTGCGAAAGCCACGCAACGGCGATGGCGGCGGGGATGACCAAGGCGGGGCTGCGTCCGATCGTGGCGATTTACTCGACGTTCCTGCAGCGGGCGTTTGACCAGATTTTCCAGGAAGTGTGCCTGCAGGGCTTGCCGGTGATTTTCTGCTGCGACCGCGCGGGGCTGGTGGGCGATGATGGGGCGGTGCATCACGGGTTCTGCGACCTGGCGTTTTTGCGCAGCCAGCCGGGGATGGTGCTGATGGCGCCCTCGGATGAGCCGGAGTTGAAGCGGAGTCTGGATTTGGCGATGGCGTTGGACAAGCCGACGGAGCTTCGCTATCCGCGCGACAACGTGCCGCCGGCGCCGCTGGGCGAGGATTCGCCGTGGGGAATCACGAAGACGGGCGGGGTATCGCGGACGCTGCGCGAAGGGGCGGATGCGACGATCGTTGCGTATGGCTCGATGGCGTGGCAGGCGATGGAGGCGGCGAAGATTCTTTCCGGGGAGGGGATCGAGGTGGGAGTCGTCGATGCGCGGTTCTGCAAGCCGCTCGATGGGGCGATGCTCGAGCGGGTGTTCCGCAAGGGCGCGCCGATCGTGACGGTGGAAGACCACGCGGCGGTGAACGGGTTTGGCACGGCGGTGATCGAGCATGCGGCGGAGAAGCGCTACGACACGCGGCTGGTGACGCGGCTGGGGTTGCCGGACCGGTTCGTGAAGTTCGCCTCGCGCGCGGAGCAATTGGCGGAGGTGGGCTTGGACGCCGCGGGTATCGCGCGATCCGTGCGGGCGGCGGTGGAAGAAGCGGCCGGGGTGCCGGTGGAAGCATCGGCGGCAAAGCGCGGCGTTCCACAGATGCGGTAGTCCCTGAGGGCGGGGAAATTGGAAGAATTGGTTCAACTCGTTCAATTCGGGGCGAGGGCTGAGCTGCGCGCCTGGGGGTGCCGAGGGCGGGGAAAGGGTGGGGGCGGATGTGGTAAACTGTGGGTATGGAAGGTCCGTTGACATATGCGTCGCCGGTGCCGCTGGCGCGGTTTGGGGAGGTGTTTCGGGATGGGGGGTTGCTGCTGGCGCGGCACGACACGACGCTGCCGGCGCGGTGCGTGCTGTGCAACGGGGAGGCGGCGATGGGGCAGCGGCCGGTGAAACTGACGTTCACGTGGGATCCGTCGTTCCGGGTGACGCGGGAATCGACGCTGCATCTGCGGCAGACGGTGGTGGTGCGGGCGCACCTGTGCGCGTCGCATCTGCGGCGGTGGCGGACGGGGCGCGTGGTCGGGATCGTGGGGAGTTGCGTGTCAGGTGCCATCATCATCGCGGCGGCGGTGGTGGCGGCGGTGTCGGATGCGTCGGCGGTGCCGACATACGTGCCGGTGGCGTTGGGGGTGATGCTGGCGGGCTTTGTGCTGCTGACGGTGTCGATGTTTTTGCTGGCGTTCAAGACGCGGACGTTGACGTGCCGAAAGATTGATCGGACGTATGTGCATCTGGCGGATGCGGACGAGGGTTTTTTGGCGGGGTTGCCGGTGGTGCCGGAGGAGTTCGCGGGGAAGCGTTGACGGTAGACGACGGTAAATGGCCACGAAAAACACGAAAGGCACGAAAGCTGACGGGGGGATGGGAGGCGGGGATTTTTTGTGCGGGGGATTCGGGATGGGGAGAGGGCGGCGTTAGAATGCGTGATCTGGATTGCGTGAGGAGTTGATGCATGGGTTATGGCGTGCGCGTGTTTGGGGCGGGGATGTTGCTGATTGTCGGGGCGGTGGCGGGAGTGGTGTGGGGGGAGAATTTTGTGCCCGCGCCGGTGGCGGCTGCGCCGGCGGGGGAGAACCTGCGGATGACCAATGACGTGCGCGTGTACCAAATGGTGAAGGATGGGGTGGTGAATATTTCGTCGACGCGGATCGTGACGGCGCGCGTGGGGACGGGAGACCAGGTGTTCGATCGGTTTTTTGGCGGGCAGATTCGCCAGGTGCCGGCGGAATCGCTGGGGTCGGGATTCGTGATTCATCCGTCGGGCTACATCGTGACCAACGAGCACGTGATCGATGAGGCGACGGAAGTGAACGTGCAGTTTTCCAACGGGGACAAGCTGCCGGCGCTGGTGATTGCGACGGACAACGAGCACGACCTGGCGGTGCTGAAGGTGACGCCGAAGAAACCGCTGACGGCGGTGCAGTTGGGGGCGTCGGAGGATTTGATGATCGGGGAGCCGGTGTGCGCGATCGGGAATCCGTTCGGGTATGCGGGGACGATGACGCGGGGGATCGTGTCGGCGGTGAACCGGACACTGGAGGTGGATAAGTCGCACTCATACAAGAATCTGATTCAGACGGATGCGTCGATCAATCCGGGGAACTCGGGCGGGCCGCTGATCAATGCGTATGGGCAGGTGGTGGGGGTGAACACGGCGATTCGGGCGGACGCGCAGGGGATCGGGTTTGCGATCGGGATTTCGTCGATGCGGGATTTGCTGCCGGCGTTTTTGAATCCGGAGGCGCTGAACCGGGCGAAGATCGGATTTGCGGTGGAGGAAAAGCGGACGATCACGGCGCCGGCGGGGGTGGCTTCGCGGGTAGTGGTCAAGACGGTGGAAGCGGACGGGCCGGCGGCGAAGGCGGGGCTGGCGGTGGGAGATGAGCTGGTGGAGATCAACAAGACGCCGGTGAACACGATTGTCGATGCGCTGGTGTCGCTGTCGGCTGCGCGGCCGGGGACGAAGCTGGTGCTGGCGGTGGAGCGTGGGACGGGGAGCGGCGCGAAGCGGATGACGGTGGAGGTGCCGGTGGAGAAGGCGGCGGCGCCGGTGGCGGACAAGACGCTGATGGAGAAGCTGGGGGTGGAGGCGGAGACGATCACGCCGGAGCTGGCGACGAAGCTGAACTTGCCGATCGGACGCGGGGTGGTGATCACAGTGGTGAACTCGGGCGGGGCGGCATCGAAGGCGGGGATTGAGGCGGGGGACGTGCTGTTTCAGCTTGGGCCGTATTATGTGAGCAGCGTGGAAGACGTGGCGACGCTGCTCAAGACGGTGAACCAGGCGATGGATGTGCGGGTGGGGATTATTCGCGGGCAGGCGCGCGGGCATGGGGTGGTGCATCTGCAGTGACAGGACGACGATAAATGGCCACGAAAGGCACGAAAAACACGAAAATGTCTGGAGATCACTCGGCGGATTTCATGGCTTGGCGGTATTGGGATTCGGTGAGTTGATTGGTGAGGAATTTGTAGCTGGCGGCGTAGCGGGCGGTGCGGCGGTGGTCTTTGGGTTTGGCGGGGCGGAAGGTGACGTGGCGGAGATCGGCGTTGTCCATCAGGTCGGCGAGTTTGACGGCGCGGGCGAGGGGGTCTTTCTTCAGGGCGATCACGTAATCGGCGTAGGTGGTTTTTTCGTCGTGGGTAAGAAGTTTCACGGCGTGGATGACTTGCTTGGGCATGCCGGCGGCACGGAGGTCTTTTTCGGTGAGGTCGGTGCGCTCGAGGGTGTCGTGCAGGATGGCGACGCAGCGGAGATGTTCGGACTGGTGGGCGTCGTCGGCTTGCGAGACGGCGAGCAGGACGCGCATCGGGTGGAGGATGTAGGGCTCACCCGGGGGATCTTCGCTATGGCGGTGGGCTTTGACGGCGAGGTCGATGGCTTTTTGCAGCAGCGTGGGCATGGAAATCTCCGCGGCGGGCGGTGCCGCGGGTATTATCCGGCGGGGGCGGAGGCGATGAAAGGTGGCGGCGATGAAGCTGGCGTTTTCGACGAATGCTTACAAACAGGAGACGCTGGAGGGGGCGATTGAGTCGATTGCGGGGCTGGGGTATGCGGGGGTGGAGTTGATGGCGGATGTGCCGCATGCGTATCCGCGGGACATGGATGGGCGGCGGATCGGGGAGGTGCGGAAGCGGTTGGAGAAGCTGGGGGTGCCGATTTCGAACGTGAATGCGTTTACGCATTTTGCGGCGGGGGATACGTATCATCCGACGTGGATTGAGGAGGAGGATGCGCTGGTGCGGGTGCGGGTGGAGCATACGAAGCATGTGATTCGGATGGCGGGGGAGTTGGGGGGCGGGGGGGGGGGGACGATTTCGTTGCAGCCGGGAGGGCCGCTGTGGCCGGAGGATGCGGGGCGGCGTGCGCGGGCGTTGGAGAAATTTCGGGCGGGGCTGGAGGAAGTGCTGCCGGCGGCGGAAGCGTGCGGGGTGACGCTGCTGGTGGAGCCGGAACCGGGGCTGCTGATTCAGCGGGCGTCGGAGTGCGTGGCGTTTTTGCGGAACGTGAATCATCCGCGGTTGAAGATGAACGCGGACCTGGGGCATTTTTTTTGTGTGGGGGATGATCCGGCGGCGGTGGTGAAGGAATATGCGGCGTGGATCGGGCATGTGCATCTGGAGGACATCGGGAAGAACCGGGTGCATCAGCATCTTGTGCCGGGGCAGGGGGCGATGGACTGGGCGGGGATTTTTGCGGCGCTGCGGGCGGCGGATTATGCGGGGTGGCTGACGGTGGAGCTGTATCCGTTTGAACGGACGGCGGAGGAGGCGGCGCGCGAGGCGGAGCGGTTTTTGCGGGGGTATCTGTGAGGGCCTGACGACGTAAATGGCCACGAAAGGCACGAAAGGCACGAAACCGCTTTTGGGGGTTGGGAGGATTTCGCGGCGATTGAGGGGGCTGCAGGGGCGAGGGTTATGCGCCGACGCTGCGGATTTTCAAGACGTCGAGCATCGTGCGCAGGCCGGGCTTGAGGGTGGGCAGGACGCGCAGGGAATTGACGAGGAGTCCGACGGTGGCGGCTTCGCCGGGGAAGCCGCTTTTGGTGCGGACGAGGAGGTTGGGGTCGCCGTCGATGATGACCTCGTCGAAGGTGTCGGCGTCAAAGGCCATGAAGAGGTCGAGCTCGATGCGTTTTTTTCCGCCGACGATGCCGTTGGCGCGCATCCACATGCCGCGGACCTTACCGGGTTCGATGTGATAGAACTCGGATTGGACGGGGTGATCGGCGACGACGGCTTCGAATTTTTCCTGGATGGCGTCGAGTTTCCAGCCCAGACCGGCGGCGATCATGGCGACGGATTCCTGAAGGCCGACGTGGCCGATGGCTTTCTGACGGATGAGCTTTTTGACGTCGGCGAGGGACATGCCGGCGCCGATTTTTTTCTGAAGCTGGAACCGGCGTTTGGAGGCGTCGAGCGAGCGGATGATCTTGATGTGGCGGACGCGGGTGCAGGGAGCGGTGCAGGCGAGGGCGAAGGCGTCCATGGCGAAACCTGGATTGACGCCGGTGCCCAGAAGCGCGACCCCTTTTTTAACGGCGAGACGGTCGAGGGCGGCGGCGATGCGCGGGGCGCGCAGCGTCGGCCAGGCCAGCTCTTCGCAGGTGGTTGCCGCGTGGATGCCGGCGGCAAGCAGCTCTCCCGCGGTGGGACGGATGTCCTCAGTGCGGCTGCAGGTGGTGACGGAGGCGACGACGGGCCTGTTTTTGGCGGATTTGAGGGCGTCCTTGAGGGAGCCGGCGACGAGGATGTTCGGGGCGTCCCTGCGGTTGAGGACTTCGCGCAGGGAATGGTTGATGTGGGCGGGATTGAGATCGACGGCGGCGACGAGCTTGAGCTGGCGCGGCTGTGCGAGGATGGCGTCGAGAGTGGCCTTGCCGATGGCGCCCAGACCGAAGTGGATGACGGGAAGCATGGGAACCTTTAACAAACGCAAAACGCAAAAGTCAAAACGCAAAACGAAGGCGGAGATTTTACATGAATTGCCAGACGTCGGGCTTGTAGAGGCCGAAATAGATGACCCAGAGGTAGAGGGTGCAGTTGGTGACGCCGTGGGCGACGATGCAGGCGCCCAGGGATTTGGTGCGCACGAGGAGGATGCCCATCAGCAGGCCGTAGAGGAAACCCTCGGGCCATTGGGCGCCGTGGTTGATGGCGAAGCAGGCGGAGACGCCCAGGAGGCTCAGCCAGGTGAAGGCGCCGACGGGAACCTCATCGAAGTAAGCGCCCTTGATGAACACGCGGGTGAGGAAGTCGCGGAAGAAGAGCTCTTCCATGAAAGGCACGACGAGGGTGGGACCGGTAACGCGGACGGCAAGGTAAAGCCAGCGTTGCCAGGCGATCGGGAGCACGAGGTCGGCGTTGTAGATGGCAGAGGGTGGAGGGGCGTGGGAGAGGCCGATATGCTGATCGAAGTATTCGGTGCCGATCCAGAGGAAGGTGCCGAAGAGACCGGCGAGAATGCCGAGGGGAATATGTGCCCAGCGGATGGGGGTGTAGTATCGCCAGAGGGCCCAGAGGAGGATGGCGGCGGAGAGATTTTCGAGGGGGTAGATGATGGGGTGGTAGAGCTGCCAGGTTTTTTCCCAGTCGATGCCAAAGGCGTGGCCGAAGAGGGCGCCGGGGGCCATGAGGAGGAGGTAAGCGAAGAAAGGGAGGATGTAGGGCATCTGCGGGCGCGGAGCGAGCCAGCGGGCGAAGGGGTTGCCGATGGCGGGGGCGGCTGCGGCGGGGGTGGAATCGCGGTAGTTCATGCGGGGCACGGAGCGGGCACCTCGACTGGTGGGCGTCAGAGCGCGGGATTGTCGCCGAAAGCGAGAAAAACGGCGAGGGCTGCCGGGGTGTATCCTGGAAAGTCGCCGGAACGAAGATTGCGGCGTAAGATGATTTTTCGTGCTCGGAAGGAGGCGACCATGGTGGGCTTGCCGGTGCCGTTCCAGGTGAGTGAGGAATTTGCGAACTTGGTGCGGCAGATGAATCAGATGGTGGATCGTGAGATGAAGCAGGACGTGGGAGCGTTCTCGCCGCTGGATACGTTTCGCCCGGCGGTGAACTTGTACGAGACGCAGAGCGCGTTTTTGATCTGCGTGGATGTGGCGGGGATGGACCAGCAGGAGATCGACGTGAGCCTGGAGAAGGACACGGTGATTATCCGCGGTCGGCGGCAGAGTCCGATGCCGCCGGATGGCTCGCGGGCGGTGGCGATGCATCTGATGGAGATCGATCACGGGAATTTCTGCCGGACTGTGGAGATTCCGGCGGGCGTGGATGTGGAGGGAATATCGGCGAATTATCACGTGGGAATGCTGTGGGTGACGCTGCCCAAGAAACGGGGGCGGGCATGACGGCCAAGAGTGACGGCGAGGCGGACGCGCAGGCGGGGCGCACGGACGTGATGGATGAATCGGGCAAGCAGGTGGGAACGGCGCAGGCGGAAGCGCCGGGCAGCCCCCCTGCCGAAAAGGAATCCGCGCCGGCGGAGCGGCCGGGGGTGCGGATATCGGGGGTGAATTCGCCGTTGATGCAGGCGATACACATTCCGGACGAGCTGGCGATTTTGCCCATTCGCGGGCAGGTGGCGTTTCCCGGTGCGGTGATGCCGCTGTCGGTGGGTCGGGAGAAGACGCGGCGACTGCTGGATGAGGCGCTGACGGCGGAGAAGATCATCGGGCTGGTGACGCAGAAGAACGAGGCGCAGGAGGATCCGGCGCCGGGGGATTTGTACACGATGGGGGTGGCGTCGCTGGTGCTGAAGATGGCGCGGGCGGAGGAGGGGCACGTCAACATCCTGGTGCATGGGCTGGTGCGGTTTCGGATCAGGGAGATTCTGACGACCGAGCCCTATGTGCGGGCGAAGGTGGAGATTTTGACCGACGCCACGCCGGAGGCGACGCCGGCGTTTGAGCTGCTGACGCGGTCGGTGCGCGAGCTGGCGGGGCGGATGATCGAGCTTTCGCCCAATGTGCCCGATGAAGCGGTGGGGGTGATCAACGGCATCGAGGGGGCGGGAATGCTGGCGGATTTTCTGGCGGCGAACCTGTCGGGGGATGTGCCCGAGAAGCAGTCGCTGCTGGAAGAGCTGGATGTGACCAAGCGGCTGGAGCGCGTGCGCGAGCGGCTGGCGTCGCGGATCGAGCTGCTGGAGCTTCAGGCGAAGATTCAATCGGAGGTGCGCTCGAACATCGACAAGAGCCAGCGGAATTATTTTCTGCAGGAGCAGATGAAGGCGATTCAGAAGGAGCTGGGCGTGGGCGAGGGGGCGGACGCGGAGGTGGCGGAACTGAAAAAGCGGCTGGAGGAGGCGGGATTGCCGGAGGGCGTGAAGAAGGAGACGGATCGGGAGCTGGGGCGGCTGGGGGCGATTCCGCAGGCGTCGCCGGAGTATGGGGTGATCCGGACGTTTCTGGAGACGGTGGCGGAGCTGCCGTGGAGCAAGAGCACGCCGGACGATCTGGATTTGAAGAAGGCGCGGGCGATTCTGGACCGCGACCATTACGACCTGGAGAAGATCAAGCAGCGAATCATTGAGTACCTGGCGGTGCGGCGATTGAATCCGAACGGGCGAGGGCCGATTTTGTGTTTCGTCGGGCCGCCGGGCGTGGGCAAGACGAGTCTGGGCAAAAGCATTGCGGCATCGCTGGGGCGGAACTTTGTGCGCGTGAGTTTGGGCGGGGTGCGCGATGAGGCGGATATTCGCGGGCATCGGCGAACGTATGTCGGGGCGCTGCCGGGGCGGATCATTCAGGAATTGCGCAAGGCGGGATCGAACAATCCCGTGATGATGCTCGATGAGATCGACAAGCTGGGGGCGGATTTCCGGGGTGATCCGTCGGCGGCGCTGCTGGAGGTGCTCGACCCGGAGCAGAACAACACGTTCACGGATCATTACCTCGGCGTGCCGTTCGATTTGTCGAAGGTGATTTTCATTTGCACGGCGAACATCATGGATCCGGTGCCGCCGGCGCTGCGCGACCGCATGGAAGTGATCGAGCTGCCCGGCTATACGCAGAAGGACAAGCTGCTGATCGCGCAGAAATATCTTTTGCCCAGGCAACTCAAGGAGCATGGCGTCACGGCGAAGCAGGTGAAAGTCGGGACGAAGACGATCGAGGCGGTGATCGACCAGTACACGCGCGAGGCGGGGGTGCGAAATCTCGATCGCACGCTGGCGGCGGTGGTGCGGCATGCGGCGGCGGGAATCGTCGAGAAGCAGGAGGCGAGCGGTCAGCGACCCCCGGTCGGCGGTCAGAAGGTGGAGACAAACGGACATTCGGCCAACGGCGCAGAGGCGATTGTGGTGGGGCCCGAGGATCTGGCGGAGTCGCTGGGACCGGCCCGGTTTGAGAGCGAGCTGGCGCAGCGGACCGCTTCGCCGGGAGTGGTGACGGGCCTGGCCTATACGCCGGTGGGCGGGGAGATTCTGTTTATCGAGGCGACGCAGATGCCGGGAAAGGGCGGGCTGACGCTGACGGGGCAGATCGGGGAGGTGATGAAGGAGTCGGTGCAGGCGGCATTTTCGCTGCTGAAGCACAACGCGAAGGAGCTGGGCATTGAGCCGAAGGTGTTTGCGGAGACCGACGTGCACGTGCATGTGCCGGCGGGCGCGGTGCCCAAGGACGGCCCCTCGGCGGGCGTGGCGATGTACACGGCGCTGGCGAGCTTGTTCACGGGGCAGACGGTGCGGCCGGACGTGGCGATGACGGGGGAGATCACGCTGCGCGGATTGGTGCTGCCAATCGGCGGGGTGAAGGAGAAAGTGATCGCGGCGCAGCGCGCGGGAATCAGGACGGTGATTTTGCCGGAGCGTAATCGGAAGGATTTGACGGAGATTCGCGAGGATATCCGGAAGCTGCTGCACTTTGAGTTTGCGGGGCGCGTGGAGGAGGTGCTGGCGGTGGCGTTTCGGCGACTTAAACACGAAGAGACGAAGGGACGAAGGACCACGAAGAGGCGCGCTGCCGGGACAGGTGGGCGGCGATGAGCGGGGATGCCTTGAAATTGTTTGTGGATGATGTCGGGGTGATGGGGTATCGGGAGGCGTGGGAGCGGCAGTTGGCGCTGCATGAGCGGGTGCTGGGCGGAGAATTGGCGGAGGGGGCGGTGATGCTGGTGGAGCATCCGGCGGTGATCACGATCGGCAGGCGCGCGGGGGCGGAGCGGCATTTGCTGACGTCGCGGGAACTGCTGGCGCTGCGCGGCGTGGAAGTGGTGGAGACGGACCGCGGCGGGGACATCACATTCCACGGGCCCGGACAACTGGTGGCCTATCCGATCGTTCCCCTCAACGCCTATGGCTTGAATCTGCATGGCTACATGCGGCTGCTGGAGCAGGTGGTGATCGACGCGCTGGCGGAGTTTGGAATTGAAGGGATGCGCGATCCGATGCCCGAGCCGGCGACCGGCGTGTGGGCGCGGGCGGGCGATGAACGTTCCATCGCCGGCGGCCAGAACGGCGAAGCGGCGGGGGCGGCGGCGAGCCTGGCCAAAATTTGTGCGCTGGGGATCAAGGTGCGGCGGTGGGTGACGCTGCATGGCATTGCCCTGAACGTGACGACGAATCTGGACGGATTTGCGCTGATCAATCCATGCGGGCTGTCGCGGCCCGTGACATCCATGGAGCGGCTGGGGGCGGCGGCGGATATGGCGGCGGTGAAGCGCGCGTTCGTGCGGGCCCTCGAGGCGCGACTCGCGGCGGCGCGAGCGGCTCCCGCAAGGAGCGACACGTCGGCGGGAATCAGCGAAGAAGCTGCCGCAACTTCGCCTGATATGCGTCGACGGTGAACGGCTCGTGGGGTCGGACGACCAGCAGAAAATCGAAGCCCTCGGGGATGTGGTCCTGCATGAGGCGATAGGCCTCGCGCAGGCGGCGCTTGATGAGATTCCGTCGGACGGCGGTCCCACAGCGACGGCCGATGGAGATGCCAAGGCGCGCGGGACCGTGGTCATCACGGCGGAGCGTGCAGGCCATGAAGGGATGGGAGATGCGTCGTTTGCCGGTGGCAAAAAGTTCATCGAAGCGCGTTTTACCGCGGAGGCGCTGGTCGCGGGTGAAGGCGGCGCGGGGTTTTGGATTGGGGGCGGCCATGGCTGGAATTGTAGCGGGGACAAAAAAAGCCGCGCGGGGGCGCCGCGCGGCTTTTTGAATGGCGGGAGAATCAGGGCTGGGGGATGAGCAGGACAAAGGTTTCGAAGAGCCGCAAGAACCCGGTGGCGGGATCGACCGCGAAGAGGCGGACGAGGTGCCTTCCCGCGGGGACGCCTTGAACGGGGATCGCGAAGCCGTGGTTACCGATGCCGGGGAGGGGGATATTGGCGGTATAGAGGCGGATGGGGAGGCCATCCGATTGGACGTAGATGCTGAGGCTGGTAGTGGGCACGTCGCGGGAATAGACGTAGCCGGTAATGATCTGACTGTTGACGGTGCCGATGGCTGAGACCAGGGCGGCGGAGGGCTGGATGATGGACTGAGCCAGCGTGATAGGAATGAGGGTGGCGGGGTCAATATAGTCCACCGTGATGTTGTGGCCGAAGGTGGGATTGATCGGGGGCACCTTGAAAATAATGGTGGCAAGACCATTGGTGACCGTACCAATGGCGGTAGTCTGGAACGTATTGCCGCCGAGGCCATCAACCGTCAGGCGGAAAGTCCAGTCGGCGGAAGGCGCGTTGGCGAAGCCGAAAGCTTGCACAACGATAAAATCGCCGCGTGTAAGGGTGATCGTCGCCGCCGGGGAAACACCGGCAGTGACAGCAGTCTGGCCGATGAGAACCTTGACGGTTGGGTCGTTGGTGTCGGTGGCGTAGACGGTGATGACGTGACGTCCGGGGGTGAGGTTAAGGGGAACGTTAAAGCCGTGATTGGGGCCGAACTGGAAGGGCAGATTGGCGGTGAACTGGCCGGCGGTGAAGTTGCCCAGAAGTGTCCCGTCGACATCGACCTCGACGGGCAGTGCCGCGCTGGGCGAGTTGGGATCCAGAGCATAACCGGTCAGGAGTGTGCCGGTGGCGCTGGAGATCGCGCCAAAGGGCTGGGTGTTGGTGTTGGAGAGGGCCGGGACGACTAGATTGACGGTGCGGATGAGGACGTTGTCGCCGTTGGTGGGATTGATGGCATAGAGTTGGAGCAAGTGTGTTCCGGCGGAGAGGGTAGGTGTGGGGAAGGAGTAGTGATAGGTGTCCTGTGGCAGTTGGATGACGCCGCCAAAGGGGAGGGTGGCGCTGGAATTAAAGAAGATGATGGAGTTTCCATCGTTCGAGGTGTAGAGGCTCGGATCGATATTTAATCCGTAGACGTTCCGCGTGGTAAAGGCCCGCTGGGATGCGATAGTGCCGCCAAAAAAGTTAATGTCTTCGAGCGGCTGCTGGGACAGGCCGGTAAGTTCGGCGGACTCCGCGGCGCCCGTGACGGTGTTGTTGAGGAAATAGAGGCCCTGGAAGAGCGGCGTGGTAGCGGTAACCGTGTTGCCGCCGGTGCCGGCGGAAGCGACGACCCAGAAGGGGTGCTGAACGGAGAGCGTATTGTTGCTCATGACAATGTTCTGGACGACGCCGCCGATGCCCCCACTGGAAGTGAGGAAGAGGCCATTGGTGGTGCCGCTGAACGTATTGCCGTCGATGATGACGGTATCCACGCCGGCGACGACGTTCGTGCCAATCGAGAGCCCGGGGCCCCTCCCAAAAGTATTGTTCTTCACCACGATGTTCTGAGCGAGCACCTGCGTGGCGGTGATATCCAGGTCCTCCCTGCCAAAGCTGAGGCCGACGGTTACGGGAGGCACAACGGGGGGCGTGGGCACGAGCATATTTTCGATGAGGAAGTCATGTCCGCCATTGATAAGGATGCCCTGCGAATTGGCTCCGGTGGCGAGGAAGTTGACCGTGTCAATGACGACATTGCTGGACCCGATCAGCTTGTTGTTGATGACAGCCGTGCCAAAGCTGAACACAGTGCCGGGGATGTTCTCGATGTTGGCATTGTGAAAGTAGATGTTGGAGGAGCCGTCAAATTCGAATAGGGTTGGGGACGGTCGTGTCCCCCACGCGACGGAGTTGGCGTCAAGTTCGCCGGCGCCGGTGAATTCAAAGTTGGTGATGCCGACGCCTTTGATGAACGGCTGGGTGACGTCGCCATAGGCGGCGACGCCGGTGCCGGGCCCGAGGATACGCAGGATAGCACCCGAATCGACGTCAATGGTAACGTTGCTGAGTGCCGTGACGTGACCGACATACCAGGTGCCGGCGCCAATGAAGACGGTGCCGCCGCCGTTTTTAGAAATATCGTCGATGGCGGTCTGCAAAGCGAGGGTGTTGCGCGCGCCGAATTCGGGGTCATTGCCGTTGTTGAGCACCGAGGCGGTGGCGCCGAAGAGGGTCCAATCAAGCACCAGGGGCTTGATGGGGAAGGTGGGCAGGTTGGGAGCGGCGGGTGTAGCGATGGGCACGGCCGCGTTGTCCGCCGTGCCCAGGGTCTGGGTAAACGTGGAGCCGCGCTGGCCATCGACATCCATGCGGAACTGGAGGCTGGGAGCGGCGGCGCCGTGTGGCTTTTCAACAAACAGCCCATACGGGTCGTCGTAGACGTATCCGGATATCTGGGTGTTGTTGACAACGAAGGACCCAACCGGGTTGCGATTGCCTTCCAGGTATCGCGCGTCAATGATCGTCTGGATACCCGAACCGGGATGATAAGCGACGAGCTGCACAAAATGGACCCCGGCGCTGAGCGCGGAGATCGTGATATTGAATCCATGGTTTTTGTTGGAAATGGGAACATCGTTGCGATTCTGGCTGGCGGCGGTGGGGTAATAGGCGTACTGGGTGCCGTCGACAATGACTTCCAGATTCACGGTGGCGCTGGGATCATCCGGGTTGAAAACATAGCCCGTGAAGGTGTAGGAAAGGGGGTTGTTGTCCACAAAATAATTAAGCGGCTGGTTTTCCAGGAGCGTGCGGGAACCGATAAAGGTTGCCTGTCCGGTGGTCGTATCCAGGGCGTATACGGAAACGCGATGCGGGCCCACGGGGAGGCTGGGCGAAGCGATATCGAAGCCGTGGTTGATGGAACCGAGGTTCAACTTGGCCAGGTCCGGGCGGTTGATATCGGCAGTTCCGGAGGCCATGAGTTTGCCGTCAATATAAACCACGATATTCACGGGCAGCGCGCCGGCATCCTTATCGAAGGCCCAACCGACAATGTGCGTGGGATCGGCGAAGTCGACGAAGCCGATGGGCGCCTGATTGATGTTGACGGTGCCGCCGCCGACGTTCTGGCCGGGAGGCAGAGCGGCTGGGGGAATGTTGACGAATATCGGCCGCATAAGCAGTTGGCTGTTGGTGTCATCCAACGCATGGGGATTGGTGACCAGCGCGGGATTGGTGATCCGGCGGAGGTTGCCACTGGCATCTGGAACAACATCCAATGCGACGATTTGAATTTTGTGCGGACCCGGAGCCAGCAGCGGCAGCTTCACGGTGAAGCCATGATTGGTCGAGCCAACCACGTTGAGGAGGTCGGGGCGGTTTTGATTGGCAAGGAAGGTGGAGACGAACTTGCCGTCGATGATGAGCTGGCCGTACATCGGGGCGCTACCGAGGTTGGGATCCATCATCCAGCCGATGACGGATTGGGAATTGACGATATCGACATGGGCAATGGGGGCGATGTTGCCCATGAGGATTTCGAGAGAGTTGGCGACGTTGAGGCGTCCGCTGGTGGTGACGTAGCCATTGAGCTGGGGTTTGACATCAACACCCTGGAGGATGGCGTTGACAAGCTGCTGTGGCGAGGCGTCGGGCCGGAGGGAGTGAAGCAAGGCGACGGCGCCGGTGACGAGCGGTGCGGCGAAGGACGTTCCGCTGCCGCCATTGTCAGGTCCGAGGCCGGCGATGCTCTGACCGGGAGCTGCCAGTTTTGCCTGGTCGCCAAAGTTGGTGAAGATGCTGGGATTGTCGCGGTTGTCGGTGGCGGCGACGGTGAGGACCATGTCGTTGTTGCTGGAGGCCGGCGCGTCAGGGAAGTCGGTGAGGTTGACGCCGTCATTGCCGGCTGCGACGACAGTGATGATGCCGGCCTGGCCAACGCGGTCGAGCGCGTCGAAGATAGCAGCGGCGCCGGGATCGCCGACACCGTTGGCGGGCCCCACGATGGCGCGCCCGAGCGACATGTTCATGACGGTGATATTCACACCCCGGAGGGTCTTGAGCATGATGACGTAGTTGAGGCCGGCGAGAATAGATGCGTCTGAACCCGTGCCGGCGGAATCGAGCACCTTGACGGGCAGAATCTGGCTGGTCCAGTTGACGCCGACGAATGGGCCGCCGCCGTTGCCTTGCGCGGCGATCAGGCCGGAAACGAGGGTGCCGTGGCCATTGTCGTCGAGAGGATCATCCGCGGCGCCCGTGTCAGAGAAGTTGGCGCCATGATAGTCATCAACGACGCCATCAAGATCGTTGTCCACGCCATCGCCCGGCGGGGTCGCGGGGTTGGTCCAGGGGTCGTTGGTATTGTTCCATACGCGATTGATCAAATCGGGATCGTTGTAATTAATGCCCGTATCCAAGACCGCAACGATGGTCGTGGCACGACCGGTCGCAACGTTCCAGGCATTGAGCGCGTTGATATCGGCGCCAGGCGTTCCGGCCTGTGTGGCGGGAATGCCGCCCGTGACGTCGCTGCCCGTCGCCGTGACAACCTGGCCGGTGTTGTTGAAGTACCAGAAGCTGTTGATATTGGCGCCGGCCATTTCGCTGGGGACGGCGGCCATGACTTGGGGATGGTTCGGGAACATGTTGAAGGCGAGCCCGAGGTGGGCATTGGCCCAGGCGTTCACCGAGGCGACCGAATCGGCATAATCGTACAGTTCGTAATAGTTCGAACCGAGGCTTTTTACGCCGGCCACGTTCAAGCCGGTGGAGGCGATGCGCGCCTGGATATTCCCCCCGAGCGCGCTGGCGAAGACATACTCGCCGACATTGACCTTCTGCGAAATGCCATTCCAGCTAATCGTGGCGGTCGTGGAGAGCAGCATTCTGGACTCGAGTTGGTCCAGAAGAGGGATGTGTGCGCTCTGTTTAAACGCGCGCCGGCGGCGCATGGGCTCCGCAATATTGATGAACAAGCCCTTCCGCCGCGTCGACTTCATAACTGCTGCCCCTTCCGCGCACGACAGCGCGGCCTCAAAAAGGTGTTGCAGGCGATGTGATGGGAAGAGTGAGCCCTCGCGGCCTGCCACGCGAGAGAATGCCGAAAACCACGCCTGTGGGCGGCACTATAACGGTAGAGTTTCCGCCTGTCAAAACTTCGTTCGAGTGTGTAAATCTTCTTGAAAGCGAGACTTAGTTAAAGCATCACGAACACGCGCCCGGACCGCCGCACGGAGCGGCCAGAGGGTTGTCAGACCCACCCGGAGTGTCCACGAATACCCACCAACTCCGGTCTCCCACGCTGAGCTGCCCACGCCGTCAGGAGATTCAGACGCACGGACCGGGGAAAAGTTTCCGGTTCGATTTAATTTCCTGGTCGTGGGCAAAATTCGCGTTTCGATCTGGGTTGGGGCGCTGCCGGTGATATAATCATCCGCTTGTTTTTGAGGTCTCGTGGGCTGGAAAACCCTTGAATAGCCGAACCGAACTCTCCGTACGCGCCGAGAAGGCCATTCTTGTCGGCGTGCTGCTTCCCGATTCATCCGCCGATCCCCGCGACCCCTTGGGCGAGCTGGCCGCCCTGGCGAAAACCGCCGGGGCGACGGTCGTCGCGCGCGTGGTGCAGCAGCGTGCCAGCATTGATCCCTCGACCTACATTGGCTCGGGCAAGGCGGAGGAGATTAAGAAGCTGGTGAAGAAGCACAAGGCGGATGTGGTCATCTTTGACAACGACATGTCGCCCAACCAGCTTCGGGACCTCGAAAAGATCATCGACGCCAAGATTCTGGACCGCTCGGAGCTGATCCTCGACATCTTTGCCACCCGCGCCCGCACGCACGAGGCCCAGTTGCAGGTGGCGCTGGCGCAGTTGGAATACACTTACCCCCGCCTCCGGCACATGTGGTCCCACCTGGAACGCATCGGGGCCGGGGCCGGCGCGGGTGTGGGAGCGCGCGGGCCCGGTGAAATGCAGCTTGAAATCGACCGCCGGTTGGTCCGTGGCAAGGTCGCGGACCTGAAAGAACGGATTGCCGAAGTCCAGGCGCGCAAGAGCCGCGAGGTGAAGGAGCGGAAGCGGCAGCATTTCACGATTTCGCTGGTGGGGTACACAAACGCGGGCAAGTCGACGCTCTTTAACACGCTGACCGGCGAATCGACGTTCGTGGAGGACAAGCTGTTTGCGACGCTGGACACCAAAACGCGACGCTGGCACCTGGGGGGTAATTCCGGCGAGGGCGGCGGCGGCCATGCGGCGCTGATTTCGGATACCGTCGGTTTCGTGCGCGATTTGCCTCACCATCTCGTCGCCAGCTTTAAGGCGACGCTCGAGGAGGCGACCCACGCGGACATGCTGCTGCTGGTGCTGGATGTCTCGCATCCTCATGCGCAGCAGCAACTTCGGACGGTGGTGCAGGTGCTCAAAGAGATCGGCTGCCAGGATATTCCGACGCTGTTGGTGCTCAACAAGATCGACGCGCTGGAGGAAGCAGGGGAGCGGGGGGAGCGGGCGGGAAGCGGGGATGAGGTGGCGTTCTGGAAGAGCATGTTCCCCGACGCCTTGCCGGCGTCGGCGCTGCGGGGACAGGGGATTGTCGCACTCACGGACGTGGTGCGGGAGCAAATGCTGGGGCGGACCATGCAGGCGCGGATCACCGTGCCGCTGGGGGATCCGAAGGGCATCACGTTTGTGGAAAAGTTTTCCGAGGTGAAGGAGCGGGATTATGAAAGCACGCCGGGGTCGGTCGAGCTGGGGGCGCAGGTGTCGCAGCGGATTCTGGATCAGTTGCCCAACAACGTGCCGTCGGCACGCGTGACGAAGGCGGTGCCGGTGAAGGGGAAGGCGGGATCAGGGTGGCGGATTCGCACGCAACCGATCAAGGAACTCATTCCGGACGGTTTCTTGGAGGGCAGGGAAGGGGACGGCAAGGCTGCTGTGCTGGGTTTACCCGGGGAGGCCGGAGCGCATCCCGGCCATGGCGCGGGTCTGTCGATCGGGCGGCGGAAGCTGGGGGTTTAATCAGGCGAACGGCACTTTGGCGGATGGCTGGCAACTCCCTGCCGCGGCCGCGTTTGTATTTTTTTGCCCGCGCACATGGGCGGCGGTTGCAATGACGGTGGCGAATATCACGTAATGGTCGGTTCACCGGCCTCAGAAGGTGCGTTGGGATCATGCGGAAAAAGGACAGACAGGGACGTCGCCGACGCGCCGGTAAAAGGGGAGCGGGGTCGAGAGGGTGGGGGGTCGAAGCGCTGGAGGGGCGGGTGCTGCTCTCGGCGTCGGATCCGAGCGGGGCTGAACAGGAGCTCCTGTGGCTGATGAATCGGATGCGGGCCGATCCGGCGGACGAATTGCCGAAGCTTCTGGGATCGAGCGATCCGAGTGTGCAGGCGGCGTTGAGTTATTTTCAGGTGGACAAAGACCTGCTGGCGCAGCAGTGGACGATGCTCACGCCGGTGCAGCCGCTGGCGTGGAACGCCAACCTGGCGGCGTCGGCGGCGATTCACACGGAAGCGATGGCGGCGCAGGACACGCAGTCGCACCAACTGCCCAACGAAGCTCCGCCTGATCAACGGATCAACAACGCGGGATACACATTTTCGGAGGCCGGCGAGAATGTGTATGCGTATGCGTTCAGCCCGGAACATGCGGATGCGGCGTTCGCGATCGACTGGGGAACCGGGGATGGAACCACGGGCGGCATTCAGGATCCGCCGGGACATCGGCAGACGATGATGGATGGGGACTACCGGGATGTGGGCATTTCGTGGATCGCGCAGGCGAGCACGCTGGCGGATGGATCGACACCGACGACCGGCCCATTCCTGACGACGGAGGATTTCGCGGAACCGCTGATGACCGAAAATCCGGCGCTGGTGGGGACGGTCTACACCGACGCGAACCACGATGGAGCGTATGAGGCGGGCGAGGGTGTTGGCGGGGTCACGGTGACGGCGGTGGGAACGGACGGGGGCGCGGCGTTTACGACGACGACGCTGACGGCGGGCGGTTATGCACTGACGCTGCCGGCTGGGGACTACACGGTGACGTTCTCGGGGCCGGCGATTCCGACCAATGCGCTGGGGACGACGTTCACGGTGCACGTGGCGGATCAGAATGTGCTGAAGGATTTGGAGACGGGGACGATCATCGCGGGGGGCAGCGGCAATTCGCCGGTGGTGGGGAAAGTGGAGGCGTGGACGAACTGGCCGATCGCGGCGCTGGGACCGCGGACGGTGACGGGGTGGGCGTCGGATCTGGATACGCCGCACGCGGGAGAGGATCCGGTGATGGTGGAGCTGGTGGTGGACGGCGTGGCGGGGACGCCGGTGGCGGCGGCGACGGCGCGGCCGGATTTGACGCCGACGGTGGGTTCGCCGGATCACGGGTTCACGCTGTCGATTCCGGTGCTGAATGCGGGCACGCACACGCTGGCGGTGGTGGCGCTGAATTATCCGGGCGATGCGCCCATGGTGCTGGGGAGCAGGACGGTGACGGTGTCGGGCCTGCCGATCGGCAATGTCGACAAGATGACGGCATCGGTGATCCAGGGGTGGGCGTTTGATGCGGATTCCGGGACGCAGGGGGCCGGACCGGTGGCGATACGGATCGATGTGGACGGCAAGGCGGTGGCGGGGTTTGCGGCGTCGATGGAGCGGCCGGATTTGGCGGCGGCGGTGGGCTCGACGGCGCACGGGTTTTCGGTGCCGCTGCCGATCGCCGGGACCGGTCCAGGGCCGCATCTGTACCAGGTGTGGGCGATGAACATGGGGGGAGGTGCGGCGGTGTTGATCGGGTCGAAGACGATCACGGTGTCGGTGCCGCCGGTGGGGAACCTGGAGCTGGCGACGGCGGATGAGATATCCGGGTGGGTGGCGGATGAAGATTCGCGGAGTTCGCCGGCGAAGGTGGTGCTGCTGGTGGATGGGCACGTGGCGCGGACGTTGACGACGAATTGGCAGCGGGCGGATTTGAGCGGATTTGGCACGGGGGCGTTTGGGTTTATCACGTTGACGCCGGTGCTGGGAGCGGGGCGGCATACGGTGGCGCTGTATGGGATTGACGACAAGACCGGCGTGCCGGCGTTGATCAGCGTGCGGGAGCTGGTGGTGCCGGCGCGGGAGAACCGGATGCCGGTGGGCGTGGCGGAGACAGTGACGCCGACGGTGGTATCGGGGTGGGCGGTGGATCCGGATGCGCAGGGGCCGGCGGTGGTGGTGGTGACGGTGGATGGGACGATTGTGGGGGCGGCGTATGCGTCTGGGGATCGGCCGGACCTGGCGGGGTTTGTGGGATCGACGGGGCATGGATTTTCGATGACGCTGGGGGCGAACGTGGTGCCGGCGGGAACGCACACGATGAAGGTGGAGGTGCTGGATGCGCAGAGCGGGGCGGTGATCACGCTGTCGACGAAGAGCGTGGCGGTGGCGGCGCCGCCTCCGCCGCCGACGGATACGGGGGGTGGGGATGGGCAGGCGACGGATCCGGGGGGCGGGTCCGGGGGCGATGCGACGTCGACGGGGTGAGGGGGTTGCATGTCCTTCTCCGGAAGCGCGTGCGGGGTTATTCGGGCGGGGAAGGTGGGGAGTTGGGAGGGGCGTTGGGGGGGGAATTGGGGGGGGGGAAGCCGGGGATGCCGGGGGCGGTGCCGAAGCCTGGGGGCGTGTGTGGGGGTTGCTGATTGCGTGCGGCGGCCTGGCGTTGGCGGTGGAACTGGGTGAGGAGATTGGAGAGTGTTTCGACGAGGGCGGGGACGCGGGGTGCGGCCATGTAGACGCGGCTGGAGACGACGGCGGTGGGGAGGAAGCTGGTGATGAAATCGATGCCGAATTCGGCGGGGGTGTGTCCGACCATGACGGCGTTGCAGTAGCTGCCGGCGAGCAGGTCGTCGGGGATTTTGAGGTCGTCGTAGATTTCCTGGGCGGAGCGGGGTTTTTCGCCGGGGTTTTTGGGGAGCGTGGGAGGGGGTCCGAACTGGGCGGCGTAGCGGCCGAGGTTTTCGCGGAGGACGTTGAGGAATTGCTCTGCGACGGCGGGGGGCAGGATGACGCGGGCGGCGAGGTGGGGCGGTCGGGCGATGACCTGGAGGAAATCGATGACGAATTCGTTGGGACCGAAGTAGGCGAGGAAGCCGGTGGCGACGATGCCGCGGGAGATTTTTTCGGGGACGCGCGCGGACATAGGGGAGTGGGCGATTTTCTGGATGGCGTCGGGGTTTGGGTCCGGGGAAGGGGAGGCGGGGTCGGTCATGGGCGGGCTGCCTTTGGAAAGGGGGACTGAGAAGTGTGTTACCATAGCGGCAAAGG
>DASZZD010000041.1:0-112659 GCA_035545015.1 Phycisphaerae bacterium | reverse complement strand
AGCGTCTGCAGGTAATCCTCGCAGGCGTAACTCCAGCCACTGACACGAGTTCCCGGCGTATGCCAGGTGATGATCCACCGGCTGTACAGCTCCGGAATCCAGTGCGGCGACAGGGGAAACAGCAGCTTGAAGCTGCCCGCGCCCGAGCCAAACCACGGGGCGTCCGCCGACATTCCCCAGGCCACCCGCCACGCGAGGAAGCGGCCGCTGTGCCACAACGGCCGCTGGAGATAATCCTCAACCAGCGACCCGCGGTGCCCCGGATGAAGAAAGAGCGTCACGCCCACCCCGGCGGCCAGCACGATCGCCAGGACCGCCGCCCCCAGCCACGCGAACCGCCGTCCCAACGCCCGCGGCCGATAAGCCGCGACAGCCCATCCCACCAACACCGCCACTTCGACGCCCCCGATCATCACCCCGGCCCGAGAGATATTGAATCCCTCCCCCACGACGCACAACAGCAAGCTCGCGCTTCCGATAATCCGGAGAATATAGGACTTTGGGGAAAGCTGCGCGGAACGGGAAAACGCGAGGTAAAAACCCGCCGGAATCGCCAGGTTCAGGAATGCCGCCGCATTTCCGTGGTAGTCAAACGGACCAAACGCCGAGGTCGGAAAGCCCGGCTGCACCGTGAGATGCGGCAAGAGGTGAAGCTTTTCGAGAATCCCGTAGGCGGCAATGGACGCGGCCGTCAGGCTAACGCATCCGGCAAAACGTTCCCGCCAGCGGGGCTCGCGACCCAGGTCCGCCGCCACCAGCAGCAGCCCGAGAATACCCGTCAGCGGCCACATCGTTTCCGCGGCGGTGAACCGGTCCGCCGCTCCCGGCGATGCGGGCAGGATCGAGGCCACCGGCGTAAGATGCCGTTGCGCCGCCACATACACACTGTGTGCGTTGCCCGCCATCCACCAGCCCAGCAGCAGGATCGCAGCCACCGCCGCGATGCACGCCCAGCGCCCGTTCCACCAAAGCGACCGCCTGGTTCCCCCGGCCACCAGCGCCATCCTTATATGATGGGCCAGCCAGAGCAGGGTCGCGAGCACGCCAGCCGCTCCGAGGCCGATCTTCGCCCAATCGTCGAGGCAGGCATATGCCCACGGCGCCGCCGCCAGCAGGGTGATCCAGATCCAACCAGCGGCGGCTCGGAGCATCGGGGGCCTTTCGAGGTGAACCGGCAGCACGTAAGTCATTGGCCGACAAGGCTTGTCCTGAGGGCGGCGATCAAGAAGGGCCACGTCATAAACTCCACTCAACCGCATTTTAAGATCGGCCGTGCGGTCGAGGTCGTCCGCATTTTTACGGGCACCCGATAATCTCGGGCCGGTGGCTTGAGTTGGCCTAGGTAAGTCCTATAAAACGTGTCCTCTGCCGGGATACCCCACCAAGGTCACATCCTTCCCCTCGGAAAATTTTGCCCATCTTCCCCCAGTATTCTAAGTTCCCTCTGGGAGCTTGGCCCGGAGTATCTTATGGCACGACGCCGCCGCACACATTACCAACTGCTCGAAGCCCTCGAGCCCCGTTCTTACCTCTCGGTCACGCCGGGCGGGGCGGTCGCGGCCGTGGGCGTCAACCTCGCCGACGGCACCCCCACCCGACTCTACCGCACCCCCGCGCTCCTGCAAAGCCAAGGCAACGGCGGCACGCTGAAGGCCACCCCCACCTCGATCCAGTCCGCGCAGGCTTACTTCGACGTCATCATGGGGTATCCCCCTCCCACGCTGAATTCCGGTCCCACCGCGACTCTTGCCGACCCCAGCGAAACGACCGCCGCCCTGAGCGTCAGCGCCACCAGCGGCTCGCCGGATTCGAAGCTCACCTACACCTGGGCCGTGCAATCCGGTCCGAACGCCAACGCGGTCACCTTCTCGGACAACAACGACGACAGCGCCCTGAACACGATCGCCACGTTCCACGCGGCGGGAAATTACGTGTTTGCGGTGACCGTTTCGGACGGCGTGCGGATCACCACCGGCACCGTGGGCATCGAGGTCGATTCGATCGCTTCGAGCATCGTCGTGGTGCCGGGGATGACCCAGGGGACGGGCGGCACGCTTTCGCCCAACGGCAGCTCGCCGTTCGCGGCGGTGGTCTCCGACCAGTTCGGCCAGGCGATGACCTCGGCGACGGTCACCTGGTCGCTCGATTCGGGCAGCATCGGAACGATTTCTTCCAGCGGCGTTTATCAGGCCCCAGCGCAGTCGGGCTCGGCCACCATCCGCGCAACGTCCGGATCGCTCAGCAACGCCCTGACGATCACCGTCGGCAACCACGCGCCGGTCATCGTCAACGGCGCTTCTTCCGGATCCTCGAACGTCACCGGCGCCGGCACCACGCTCAACGTGCTGGCCAGCGACGACGGCGGCGAGAGCGGCCTGAGTTATTCCTGGTCGCTGACGTCGCAGCCGGCGAATGCGAATACGATCTTCTCCGACAACAACGACAACTCCGCCAAGGCGACCACCGTCACCTTCAGCAAGGCCGGCACGTATACGTTCCTGGTGACCATCAGCGACGGCACGCTGACGACGAGCAGCACGGTGACGCTCAACGTCGTGCAGAAAATTACGTCGATCGCGGTATCGCCGGCGAATTCCACCCTGAATCTGAACGGCAGCACGACGCTGAATGCGACGGCGTACGACCAGTTCGGCGCGGCGCTCACGACGCAGCCGACGTTCACCTGGAGCAAAACCGGCGTGGGGAGCGTGAACGCGGCGGGCGTGTTCGCGGCGGGCGCGACATCCGGCGGAGCGACGGTAACGGCATCCGCGGGCGGCGTGAGCGGATCGGCGGCGGTCACGGTGGCCAATGCGGCCCCGACGATCGCGACCCCGGCCAGCGGTCCGAGCACGGTGACGACCACCAGCGCGGTGCTGTCGGTATTGGGCGCGGACGACGGCGGGGAATCGGGCCTGACCTACTCGTGGGCGCTGCTCAGCGGACCGGCGGGCGTGGCGTTTTCCAGCAACGGGGGGAACGGTTCAAAGAACACCAGCGTCACATTCACGCGCGCCGGCAATTACTCGTTCCAGGTGACGGTGAGTGACGGCTCGCTGACCACGACGAGTTCGCTGACGCTGCAAGTGGCGCAGACGCTCTCGAGCATCGTGGTCACGCCGGGCAGCTTTTCGCTGGCGCTGAATCAGACGCGCAATCTTCTGGCGACGGGTTACGATCAGTTCGGCCAGCAGATGACGGCGCAGCCCAGCGTGACGTGGAGCAAGGTGTCGGGCGTGGGCTCGGTGAACTCCGCGGGCATTTACACCTCGGGCGCGACGGCGGGCGTGGTGACGATCCAGGCGCTGGCGGACGGCGTTTCGGGAACGGCGACCGCGACGGTGGGCAACACCGCGCCCACCGTGGTGAATCCGGCCAGCGGCCCTTCGAGCGTGACCACGACCAGCGCGACCTTGTCCGTTCTGGGCGCGGATGACGGCGGGGAAAACAATCTTACTTACACTTGGTCGCTCACCGGATCGCCCACCGGCGGCACGGCCACTTTCTCGGCCAACGGAACCAACGCGGCCAAATCCACCGTGGCGACGTTCAACAAGGCGGGCGCCTACACGTTCCTGGTGACCCTGAGCGATGGCAGCCTGACGACGACCAGCACGGTGACGCTGACGGTGGTGCAGACGCTTTCGAGCATCGTGGTCACGCCGGGATCGGCGTCGCTGACGTTGAATGGCACGCGCAGCTTGAGCGCGGTCGCTTATGACCAGTTCAACGCGGCGATGAGCACGCAGCCGGCGTTCACGTGGACCAAGACCAGCGGCGTGGGCGGCGTCAACGCAAGCGGCACCTATAGCGCGGGGACTTCCGCGGGCAGCGCCACGATCACCGCTTCGGCGGGCGGGGTGAGCGGCAGCGCGACGATGACCGTCGGCAACGCCGCGCCCACGATCGCCACGCCCGCCGGCGGGCCGGGCACGATCACCGGCAAGACCGCGACGCTTACCGTGCTGGGCGCGGATGATGGCGGCGAAGCGGGATTGACCTATACGTGGTCGCTCACCAGCGGTCCCGGCGGCGGGACGGTATCGCTGAACGCCAACGGCACCAATGGCGCGAAATCCACCGTCGCCACCTTCACCAAGGCGGGCAGCTACAGCTTCCTCGTGACGGTGAGCGATGGCAGTTTGACGGCAACCAGCAGCGTGACGGTGACGGTGAACCAGGCGCTCACGACGATCGGCGTTTCGCCCTCTTCGTCGAGCCTGAGCGCCAACGGCAGCGAAACGCTGGCGGCCACGGGATACGACCAGTTCGGCCAGGCGCTCACGGTGCAGCCGACGTTTACCTGGACGCTGGCCAGCGGCGTGGGCAGCGTGAATTCCTCGGGCGTTTACTCGGCGGGCACGACGCCGGGATCCGCGACGATCACCGCCAGCAGCGGCGGCATCGGCGGCAGCGCGACGGTGACGGTCGCCAACCAGGCGCCCACCATCGCCACGCCGGCGAGCGGGCCCTCGACGGTGGGCATCTCCAGCGCGAACCTTTCCGTGCTGGGCGCGGACGATGGCGGGGAATCGCATTTGATCTATACCTGGAGCATCGTGAGCGATCCCACCGGCGCTTCCCCGAGCTTCAGCATCAACGGCACCAACGCCGCGAAGAACACGATGGTGCTCTTCAACCGCGCCGGCAGCTACACGTTCCTTGTGACGGTGAGCGACGGCAGCTCGACGGCGACCAGCTCCCTGACGCTGACCGTGCAGCAGACGATGACCAGCATTCAGGTGAGCCCCGGCACGCAGGCGCTCAACGCGTATGCGGTGCAGCAGTTCTCGGCGACCGCGTATGACCAGTTCGGACAGATGCTCGCGACGCAGCCGGCGTTTACCTGGACCGTCGATTCCGGCGGCGATGGCACGGTGGCCGGCGGCGGGGCATTCACGGCAGGCGGAACCAGCGGCAGCGCGACGGTGCGCGCGACCAGCGGATCGCTCTCCGGCGCCGCATCCGTCACCGTGAGCGCCACCAGCGGCAACGCGGCGGTGGTGACCACGCGCAACCTGACCAGCTTCACCGAACTGGTGATCACCGGCACCAGCGGCAACGACACCATCAGCGTGAGCGAATCAGGCAACACCTTCACCATCATCAGCAACGGCATCACCCAAACGGTGACCGGCACGTTCGGCGATGTGGCGATCCACGCCGGCAGCGGCGGCAGCACGATCACCGTCGCCAGCAACGTGACCATCAACACGCTGGTCTACGGCGGCGCGGGGAGCGACACGCTCAACGACTTCGCGACGGGGTCGTACAACGCGATCGTCTCGATCGGCGGCGGCACGGATTCGCTCACCGGCAATGGCGTGAACACGAATTACTGGGCGGACACGGCGGATACGGTGAACGCGTCCACGACGGAGACGAATGCGGGGCGGGTGAATCGGGTAAGCGGCTTCTATCAGCCGTGGACAACCGATACGACGAGTCCGGATTACGTGGGCGTGCAGCTAAATGGGCAAAGCCTTCGGGATCCCAGCGACATCGGGACGGTGGTGCACTACACGGCCAATTCGCTGTGGGGAGTGACGCCGACGTTCTGGGACGTGCATCAGAACGGCCTGGCGGATTGCTTCCTGCTGGCGGACACCCAGGCCTTGGCGATCAGCTCGCCGAGCACCTTGGAAACGCTGGCCATCGACCTTGGGGACGGCACCTACGCGGTTCGGTTCAAGCGGAGCGGCGTGTATCAGTATGTGCGGGTGGATGGTGACTTCAGCCAGGGGCAGGCGCTACCCGGAGCGAGCGGAGCGCTGTGGACGGTGGTTATCGAAAAAGCGTACGCGTTCTTCCGCACAGGTGCAAATACCTATAGCTCCATAAACCTGGGAGCAACGGACACGGTGTTCAATGACCTTGGGATCGCCAACACGGGCACTGCGGTCGCCTTCGGGACGCCATCAAGCCTGTATTCCACGATTTCAACCGCGTTGGCGGCTGGCAAGGCGCAGGCATTTATGTCCAACAGCTCAATTAGCGGCGGCATTCCGATTATCGCAAGTCATTGCTATTCCGTATATTCCATCGCATGGACCGGCTCATCCTTTAATATCACGCTTCGTAACCCATGGGGAACGGACGGCGCTGGCGCGGACGGCAATCCCGGGGATGGCCTGGTGACGATCACCGCGGCACAGTTCCAGTCGGCATTCTTTTTCGGCTCCCGGGTAAACTGATAGGGTGCACGCCCGCCAAAACGTGCGTCAGCGGCCCACGGTCTTTCATCTTTCTCCTTGACAGGGTTCAAACTTGGGGTATTGTCCCCTTGTGTTCTGGGCATATCCTCTCCCTGGCCAGTGTAAACTGGGATGGTCATGTGGCTATCGGGTGCCCGGGATCGTGGGACGACCGAAGGAGTTGATCATGTTTAGCCGTTCAAAGGTGTTGGCGGCTGTAGGCGCGGCGGTTCTGTGCGGGGTGTTCGCTCAGGCAAGCAGCGCGGCAACAGTGACCTTTACTGGTGCCGAATTAGACAATAGCGTTCTAACCTTCACGCCGGGAGGTACTTCCGCGACTTTGACGGGCTCGGTCCCGGTCAATCTCATCGTCGCGGGCGCCATTCCGTCAACCCCTCTTACGGGCACGTTGATCGTGAATGCCACCACGACCCAGGCGGCGTTTATGTCGGGAAGCAATGACGTTCAGCCGCTGGACAGCGGTACCATGACACTCGATGTCCTGATTGGTTCCAATACCTTCGATCTGCTAACGGCTAGCTTTACGAATGCCACTCTTTCTTATGATCTGTCGGGCGTTGATCAGGGCATTCAGCTCTCTGTGAACCTGACCAACCCGCCTCCCGGCTCACTTGCTTTTAGCTCTGATTTCTTCTCGTTGACGGCTCCCGAGTCGTTCGGCTTGACGCTATCGAATGTGACCCCCGGCGTGGGCATTTCGGGAAATTTCCTGAGCGGCTTCACGAGCGATGCTGTTGGTGTATCGGCGTCCGCAACGTTCTTGGGTGGTTCGCTCTCCACGCCGCTTCCCGCTGCGTTTACGCCGAGCATTCTGGTTCTTGGCATTGCGGCGGGTCTTGTGAAGCTCCGTCGTAAAGCGGTGTGCTGAAACAAGTAGCATCATCTGTCTGCACAGAAGACCCTGCCTCGAATGGCGGGGTCTTTTTTTTTCTTCTACGGTCTCGGGCGGCGGGCGGGAGCGGCGTCGGCGACGATCCAGAGGTGGGAGCGCCTCAGCGCGTCGGCGGCAATCGCCGTTACGCCGCTGCCGCAGAGGAGGTCTCCGATGGTGCCTTCGGGGGGGCAGAGGGCTTTGATCAGGGTGGTGAGGAGGGCGAGGGGTTTTTGGGTGGGGTAGCCGGTGCGTTCTTTGGCCATGGGGTTGAGGGCGGGGATCAGCAGGACGTCGTCGGGGTTTTTGTGGGTATCGGTGGCTTTGATGCGGGCGCCGGTGGGGCATTGGGCGCGCTTTAAGGCCTTGGGGGTGCGGGGGATGGCGATGGCTTTGCCATTGAAGTAGAAGCGGTCGCCTTTGGAATAGAGCAGGATGGTGTCGTGCTTGCGGGAGAAGCGGCTTTTGGAGGCCCCGCCGGTCTGGTAGTACCAGATGAGCTCGTTCTGGAAGTGATCCATTCCGAAGATGCGGTCGCACAAGACTTTGGCGTAATGCACGGCATGCCAGTCGAGGTGCAGAAGGAAGACACCGGTGGGTTTGAGGAGGGGATACTGGGCGCGGATGCGCAGGTCAAGCCAGGCGAGGTAGGCGTCCAGGCCGGGGTCGCCGGTCGGAAGCGGGGGCGGCGGGGCGGAAGCGTCCTTGGGGGGCGACCAGCGGTCGGAGAAGGTGAGAGGGGTATGGGCGTCGTTGCGGGAAGTGGAGTGGTGATCCCGTTTTGTGAAGAACGGCGGATCCATATAGATGAAATCGAAGATCGCGGGGGGCAGGCGACTGGCGATGTCGAGGCAGTCGCCTTGGAGGATAGTGTCCCACGGGACGGGGTCGAAGGGGGGGAGCTGCAGGGAGGAGGGGGGCATGGGCGGGCATTATACGCTGAGCGGTTAGGCTGGCCACAGGTCGCAAGCGGGGAGTGACTGAGTCGGATGCAGATTCACACATTCGCCAGATTCGCCAGCCGAGCCATTGTTCCTGGCTTAACCGATCTGCAGGCAGCCCGGACAGGATGACGGCCCGTGAAGTTACCAGCCATGGGCGGGGGGCAGGCGGACTAACGTCCCCCCCCCCGGGGGGTCTAATGGGGGCCCTCTGGAAACGCCGGCCACAAAAGTTCCGGACGTCCGAGAACTGCTGCTGCAGTTTGGCACGGGAAATGTTCTTGGCCGGGTGGTTTTGAACGAGGACGAAGTCGTGTCGCAATTGCAAGTACCCGCCGGTCTCCGCCTCATGCGTGCGGGGATGGCGAAGATGAGTGAAGTGTCGTGGTTTGATGTGGGGCTCAAGACGGGGCTGGTGGCGCTGTACGCGGCGATCATCTGGGCCGCGTGGACCACGGGGTCGCTGTTGAATCCATTTTCGGAAGTTTACAGCACGCGGATCGGCGCGATACTGATGACCCTGGGGGCGGTGTATTCGGTGCTGATGCTGGTGATGACGGGGGTGCGGGCGGTGATGGTGGCGGGGTATCGGCCGATGGCGTCGCTGTCGGATGAAGAGCTGCCGACGGTGACGGTGATCATTCCGGCATACAACGAAGGGCCGGACGTGGCCAAGTCGATCGAATCGATCGCGCGTTCCAATTATCCGCGGGAGAAGCTGCAGGTGATCGCCATTGATGACGGGTCGAAGGATGACACGTGGCATTACATGGATGCGGCGGCGAAGCATTATCCGGACATTGTGTGCGCGATTCGCATGGACAAAAACGGCGGCAAGCGGCAGGGGCTGCGGGTGGGATTCGCATTGGCGGCGGGGGATGTGATTGTGACGATGGATTCGGATTCGGTGGTGGAACGGGACGCGCTGCGGAGCCTGGTGACGCCGATTGCGAAAGATGTGCGGATCGGGGCGGTGGCGGGGAACGTGAAGGTGCTCAATCGCAATGCGGGGGTTTTGCCGCGGATGATGCGGGCGAGCTTTGTGCTGGCGTTTGATTTCACGAGAGCGTATCAGAGCCGGATGCGGTCGGTGCTGTGCACGCCTGGGGCTTTCTCGGCGTATCGGCGTTCGGCGGTGGAGGCGGTTTTGAATGACTGGAACCACCAGACGTGGTGCGGCAAGCCGTCGACGATCGCGGAAGACCGGGCGCTGTCGAATCTGATTCTGCGCGATGGGCACGAGATCGTGTTCCAGAGCGACGCGGTGGTGTGGACGAATGTGCCGACGACGTACAAGACGATGGCGAAGATGTATCAGCGGTGGGAGCGTGGGAATTTGCGGGAGAACGTGACGTACGGGACATTCTGCTGGAAGCCGTTCCGGAAGCGGTATTGGATGCATGCGAACGCGGAGTGGGCGTTGAGCGTGACGGACATGGTGATTCCGTACGTGCTGATCGCGGCGTCGCTGCTGTATGGGATCATCAACCCGTTTTTCATGCTGAAGTACCTGGCGTTCATCGTGATTTTCGGCGGGATCATGCAGAGCTACTACTGGATGAAGGAACGGAATTCGGACTGGATTTATGGGATTTTGTACAACCTGTTCTGGTTCACGTGCTTCTGGTGGGTGGTGCCGTACTCGGTGGTGACGGCGAGCAACGGGTCGTGGATGACGCGGACGCTGCCGGCAGGCGGGGCGGGCGTCGCCGAAAGCTCGAATGCCGGGGATGAAGAGAATCAGACGTATCCGCGTCTGGCGGCGTGAGACAATTTGCGATTGAGAGAAGCCCGGCGGTCGCGAGATCGCCGGGCTTTTTTGTTGCGCAGGCCGGTTCCTGAGAGGATTCCTTGGAACGGTCAGGGATGGTAGAGTGAGGTTTGAAGGAGGTTCGGCATGACGATTTTGACGCGCGAACGGGTAGCTCCTGCACCGTCGGCGGTTCTGCCCTTGCCGCCCCTGACGGAGAATGTGAGCGTGTACGCGATCGCTTTCGACATGGATATCGAATCGCTGCGGAAGAACTATGGCGATCCGTATAGCAATGCTTGCCTGGAGATCCGGAAGATTTTGCTGGAGCACGGATTCGTCTGGCAACAGGGCAGTACGTATTTCGGTGGGGAACGGATCAATGCGGTGACCTGCGTGCTGGCCGCAATCGACCTTGCGCGCAAGTTGCCGTGGTTTGCGGGATCGGTGCGCGACATTCGGATGCTGCGGATCGAGGAGTTGAACGATCTGATGCCGGCGGTGCAGGGGCGATGACCTGATGGGGACGAGGGCGGTGCGACGGGGTGGGTAATTCCTGCGTCACGGGATGGGAGCGGCCTAACGGACCGATCCATTGCAAGGCGTATTATCCGGCGGCCCGATCGTTGGCTAGCGCGCAGAGCGCGTCACGGTTGATTCCTTTGACCTGCTCAATACGCCAGGCCTGACCGCGGACTAAGCCTGCGTACCAACCGGACGTCTGTTCGCCGGACGACGCATACGCCAACAGACTGCCTCGATCGTTCGACGACGTGCGTGATGAATACCAGATGAATAGGCCCGAGCGGCTGAAATCGGCAACCCGTCGGTGCAACCTTTCCTCCTTCCAGCGCCATTGCCGACGGTGCACGAGATGCGCCGGGCACTGTTCCTGATAACTGCCCTCGCTCACGCGCGAGAAGTAGTGCTCTGACACAATTCGATTCCGCGTGAACGGCGGAAAAGTCAGCTTGTCCTGATAGTGATCGTCAAGCGCCACCACGATGTTCGCGGCATACCCGTATGGAAACGCAACGACGCCCCTGCCGGAGTATCGCAGCCATTTCGGTCCGAACCAATTGTCGATGGCGATCAAGCGGACGTCCTGGGGCTGATCCCTCGCCGCAAGTCGTTCGACCAAGCGGTCGATCACCGCGAGAAACGCCGGGTCGTCGTGAGGTTGAGCGCTGGTCTGCGGAAACACAAGTCTCCAGCCGCGTAAGGAATTCCGTTCTGTGGCCGACAACGCAACGCGCGGGACAACCACCCGAGCAGTGAGGGACATTCTACCCGCGTGGCGGGCCGATCCACGGCAGTGATTGGTTATGCACCCGGTTCCGGCCGGCTAGAGCACGAACTCAAAATATCTCCGGCCAAATATGGCAATCAGGATCATGAATGTAACTGATGCGCCATAGGTGATGCCGTGGATCGTGCCAACGTACCGCCAGAAGCAGAAGCGCCGCCACATGATTATGAAGATTGCGATGTTGAGGGGCAAGCTGAAGACGGCGACGTTGATGAATAGATCAGTGAATATCAGCATGCTGGGAAGAATCGACCCGGCGACCAAAAGGACATTGGCCAGGGCGGCCCACAGGAGCGCCGACCACCTGCGCGGCGGCAGAAGAACGGTGCTGGCGTAGCTGAGCACCGGACCGGAGGAGTCCTTCGGGTGCATAACTTATGATTCTCTTGCGGCGCTATTCGCACACCGTGTGCGGGGAAGTTGGACGCCGGCTTGAATGTTATGGAGCTTCTATCGACTATTCAATGAAGTTTTCGCGCTGCGGTGGTCGCAAGGTGTCGGCCCGTCAGGCCTCGAGGGTTTGTCCCCACCTGGCCGTGGGGCTATTGACTGACGGGCCTTTGGCCCTGAGGTCGTTGCAGGTGATAATCCGTGGCGAGGGTCGTGGGGCTGAGGAATTGGAGGATGCGGATGGCGATGGTGAGGCGGTGTATGGCGTTGGCAGTCATGGTGGGATGCGCGACGGCGTTTGGGCAGGCAACAATGCCTGGGACGAATGGGGCGGGTGCGGGGCCTGTGAAGATGACGGCGGAGGAGGATTTGAAGCGGATGTGTGCTCTGTTGGGCGTGGAGCCGCTGTTGAAGCGGCCGGCGTACAACTATGACGAGGCGAAGGCGAATCCGTATCCGGAGTTGCCGGATCCGTTGACGTTGAAGAATGGCCAGAAGGTAACGGATGCGGGGATGTGGTGGGCGAAGCGGCGGCCGGAGATTGTGGAGGATTTTGAGCGGGAGGTGTATGGGCGGCCCCCGGCGGAGACGCCGAAGGTGACGTGGGAGGTGACCAGCAGGACCGAGGGGAAGAATGGGGAGTATCCGATAGTCACGAAGATGCTGGTGGGGCATGTGGATAATTCGGGGTATCCGGCGGTGAAGGTGGATATTCAGGTGATGCTGGTGACGCCGGCGGATGCCAAAGGGCCGGTGCCGGTGATGATGCAGTTCAGTGGGTTTGGGTTTGGGTTTCCGGGTGGGCCGGGGAGAGGGGGATTTGGTCGTGGCGTGGCGCGAGGCGGGGCGACGCAGGCGCGCGGTGGCGCGGGGATACAGGCCGGAACGCGGCCGGCGGTCGCGCGAGGGAGGGGCGGACCTGCGGCGGGTGGGCCGGGGATTCCTGCAGGTCCCTCGTGGCAGCAGCAGGTGCTGGCGAAGGGGTGGGGGTATGCGCTGCTGAATACGGGCAGCGTGCAGGCGGACAACGGGGCGGGGCTGACGAGCGGGATCATTGGGTTGTGCAACAAGGGGCAGCCGCGGAAGCTGGATGATTGGGGCGTGCTGGAGGCGTGGGCGTGGGGTGCGAGCCGGGCGCTGGATTATTTTGAGACGGATCCGGCGGTGGATGCGAAGCGCGTGGGGCTGGAGGGGCATTCGCGGTGGGGCAAGGCGACGATCGTGGCGATGGCGTTCGATCAGCGGTTTGCGATCGCGTATGTGAGTTCATCGGGGGAGGGCGGGGCGCGGCTGCATCGGCGGAATTATGGCGAGCCGCTGGATGCGGTGTGTATTCCGGAAGAGTATCACTGGATGGCGGGGAATTTTTTGAAGTATGTGGGGCATTGGGACAAGCTGCCGGTGGATTCGCATGAGCTCATTGCGTTGTGTGCGCCGCGGCCGGTGATGATCACGGGAGGGACGTTTGCGGATCGGGGCGTGGACACGAAAGGGATGTTCATGGCGGCGGTGGCGGCGGGGCCGGTGTATCGGTTGCTGGGGAAGAAGGATCTGGGGGTGACGGAGATGCCGGCGCCGAACACGGCGTTGATCGATGGGGACATTGCGTTTCGGCAGCATGATGGGGGACATTCGGATGCGTATGATTGGCCGACGTTCGTGGAGTTTGCGAGGCGGTATTGGGGAGGCGGCACGAAATAACGACGACGTAAATGGCCACGAAAAGCACGAAAGACACGAAACGGCGGTGACGTTTTGAAGTTGGCTTCGTGGGAAGGAAACATGGGCGGACGGAATGCGGGGGCGGGTGGGCGGTGGGTTTTGGCGTTGGCTGTGCTGTTGATGCTGGTGTTGGCGCGGAAAGCGCACGCCGCTGATGTGGTGGAGCGGTGGGGGATTTTTGAGGCGAGTTTTGTGGGGCCGGCGGATGGGAATCCATTTGTGAATGTGACGGTGTCGGCGACGTTTGTGCGTGATGGGGATGCGGCGGCGAAAAAAATAGAGGTGCCGGGGTTTTATGATGGGGCGGGGACGTATCGGGTGCGGTTTATGCCGGGGGAAGAGGGGACGTGGAAGTATGTGACGCATAGCAATGCGGCGGCGTTGGAAGGGAAGACGGGGGAATTTGTGTGTGGGAAGGCGTCGGTGGGCGATCACGGGCCGGTGCGGGTGGCGCACACGTTTCATTTTGCGTATGCGGATGGGACGCCCTATGTGGAGATGGGGACGACGAGTTATTACTGGGTTTTTCAGAAGGAGACGATGCAGGAGCGGACGCTGGCGACGTTGAGGGGGTCGCCGTTTAATAAGATTCGGATGTTTGTGATGCCGGTGGCGGATTCGGGGGTTGAGGGCGCGGGAGGGGTGTATCCGTTTCCGGGATCGCCGCCGAAGGGGTGGGATTTCACGCGCTACAACCCGGCGTTTTTTCAGGCGATTGAGAAGCGCGTCGGAGAGCTGCGCGACATGGGGATCGAGGCGGATCTGATTCTGTTCAACATTTATGACAAAGGGCGGTGGGATTATGACCGCATGGGGGCGGAGAATGATGATCGGTATGCGCGGTATGTGGTGGCGCGGCTGGGGGCGTATCGGAATGTGTGGTGGTCGCTGGCGAATGAGTTTGACCTGGGGAAGACGAAGACGGATGCGGATTGGGATCGGCTTTTCCAGATCGTGCAGGCGAGTGATCCGTATGGGCATCTGCGGTCGATTCATCACAGCATGCGACTTTATGACTATGGCAAGCCGTGGGTGACGCATGCGAGCATTCAGAACGGATCGGCGGTGGAGGATTTCGGGCGGGCGGAGTTGTATCGCGATGTGTGGAACAAGCCGGTGGTGTTTGATGAGGTGAAATATGAGGGGAACCTGGAGCAGCGGTGGGGGCAGTTGACGGGGCAGGAGATGGTGGAGCGGTTCTGGCAGGGGGCGATCGCGGGGACGTATGTGGGGCACAGCGAGGCGTTGCGCGATGCGAAGGGCGGCGGGCCGGTGTGGATGGATCAGGGCGGCGTGCTGAAGGGGGAGAGTCCGGCACGGATCGGGTTTTTGCGCAAAGTTCTGGAGGCGGGGCCGGTGGAGGGGATTGATCCGATCGACAAGTGGCAGGATGTGCACACGGCGGGGAAGGCGGGGAGTTATTACCTGATTTATTTTGGGCGTGAGAGTCCGACGAGTTGGAAGTTTGAGTTGCCCAAGGCGGGGTTGGCGGCGGGGATGACGTTTAAGGTGGAGGTGCTGGACACGTGGGGGATGACGGTGACGCCGGTGGCGGGGGAATTTTCGATTGTGGCGGATGGGAAGTATCGGTATCACGCGACGGCAGCGGAAGGGACGGCGGGGGCGATCCCGTTGCCCGGGAAGCCGTATATGGCGTTGCGGATCACGCGCGTGGCGGGGAAGTGAAAGGTTCCCGGCGCGGGGGGGAATGGCGTAAGATCGGGGAAAGGCGGAGAGGGGTTTGCGATTGGAGTTGGTGATGCCAGGCGAAGAGACGGTGCGGATGTTGCGGGAGGCGATCGGGGTATCGCCGGAGAATGTGCCGCTGCGGCGGGCGCTGGGGGAGGCGTTGATGTCGCTGGGGCGGTATGAAGAGGCGGAGGGGGAATTGAAGCGGGCGGTGTCGATGGCGCCGGGGGACAGCGGGACGAAGTTGGCGTTGGCGGGGGCGTATTACGTGCAGGAGAAGAATTCGCATGCGATGGTGATTGTGGAGGAGTTGCTGAAAGGGGGCGGCGGCGCGGGGCCGGGAGCGCGCGTGCTGGTGTTGCATGCGAAGTTGCTGCTGCGGGCGGGAGAGACGGATTATGCGGTGCGGCAGTACAAGCGGGCGGTGGCGGAGGATGCCGCGGTGGAGGATCGGGATTTCGCGGCGCGGCTGGGGATTTCTTCGTCGGCAGATGCGGGGCGGGCGTCGGATGAGGTGTTTGAGGGAAAGATTCGCCAGGGTGCGATGGAGAGCGAGGAGGCGGAACCGCGCGAGGTGGAGCGGCCGAAGATTGCGTTCAAGGATGTCGGCGGGATGGAGGAATTGAAGCAGCAGATTCGCATGAAGATCATTCATCCGCTGCAGCATCCGGAGTTGTACAAGGCGTATGGCAAGACAGCAGGTGGCGGGATTCTGATGTATGGCCCGCCGGGATGCGGGAAGACGCACCTGGCGCGGGCGACGGCGGGGGAAGTGAAGGCGGGGTTTTTGTCGGTGGGGATCAATGATGTGCTCAACATGTGGCTGGGGAATTCGGAGAGGAACCTGCACGAGGTGTTTGCGCAGGCGCGGCGGAACCGGCCGTGCGTTTTGTTTTTCGACGAAGTCGACGCGCTGGCGGCGAGCCGGGTGGACATGCGGACGTCGGCGGGGCGGCATTTGATCAACCAGTTTTTGTCGGAGTTGGATGGGGTGAGCGCGGACAACACGGGGGTGCTGATTCTGGCGGCGACCAATGCGCCGTGGCATGTGGACCCGGCGTTTCGGCGGCCGGGGCGGTTCGACCGGATTCTGTTTGTTCCGCCGCCGGATGCGGAAGCGCGGGCGAGCGTGCTGCGGATCATGCTGAGCGGGAAGCCGGTGGAGGAGATTGATTTTGCGTACGTGGCGAAGAAGACGGAGGGATTTTCGGGAGCGGATTTGAAGGGGGTGGTGGATGTGGCGATCGAGCGGAAGCTGGAGCAGGCGATGAAGGAGGGGATGCCCAAGCCGATCTCGCAGAAGGACCTGGTGGCGGCGGCGGGCGAGCTGCGGCCATCGACGCGGGAGTGGTTTGCGACGGCGCGGAATTATGCGTTGTACTCGAACCAGGGCGGGGCGTATGACGACGTGCTGAAGTACCTGAAATTATGAACGACGCGGCGTACCAGCGGGGACATCTTCTTTTTCAGCAGCGGCGGTTCGATCTGGCGGCGGCGGCGCTACGGGAATCGCTGATTGCGTCGCCGCACTCGGCGCCGGCGCATGCGCTGTTGTCGCTGTGCTTGTTGCAGCAGGACAAGTTGCAGGAGGCGACGGAGGAGGCGCAGGCGGCGATCGGGTGTGCGCCGGATTTTGCGTTTGCGCACTATGCGCTGGGGGCGATTTATCTGCAGCGGAATCGGTTTGTTGAGGCGGAGGCGGCGGCGCGGGAAGCCGTGCGGCTTTTGCCGGAGGAGGCGGATTACTGGGGGCTCTTGGCGCAGACTTTTTTGGCGCGGAAGGAGTGGGCGCAGGCGCTGGAGGCGGCGGATCAGGGGTTGCGAAGCGAGCCGGAACATTCGATGTGCGTGAATTTGCGGGCGGTGGCGCTGACGAACCTGGGGCGGCGGGAGGAGGCGGCGCAGACGATTGCCGGGGCGCTGGGGCGGAATCCGCTGGATGCCAATGCGCATGCGAATCAGGGATGGACGCTGCTGCATCAGAACCGGGCGAAGGAGGCGCTGGAGCATTTTCGTGAGGCGCTGCGGCTGAATCCGCAGCATGAATGGGCGCGGCAGGGGATGATGGCGGCGCTCAAGGCGCGGCACCTGCTGTACCGGTGGATGCTGCGGTATTACCTGTTCATGGGGCGGCTGCGCAAGGGCGGGCAGTGGGCGCTCATCATCGGGTTCTGGGTGGGGGCGCAGGTGCTGGATGAGGCGTCGCAGAAAAATCCGGCATTGCGGCCCTACGTGTTGCCGCTGCTGGTGGCGTATGGGGTGTTCGTGCTGGCGACGTGGCTGGCGGATCCGATTTTCAATTTGACGCTGATGGTGAATCGGTATGGGCGGCATTTGCTGACGACGGTGCAGCGGGTGTGCGCGCCGCTGGTGGGGGTGCTGCTGGTGGCGGGCTTGGGGATGGTGGGAGTGGCGCTGGCGAGCGGGGAGGAATTCTGGCTGGCGACGGGCGTTCTGGCGTGCGCGGTGGCGCTGTCGGTGGCGACGGTGTCGCGGTTCCGGAGCGGGAGGCAGTTGTGGCTAATGGTGGGATACACGGCGCTGGTGGTGGCGGCCGGGGTGGCGGGGATCGGGATGATGGTGCTGAATATGGACGTGGGGATGACGCTGTGGGAGGCGGGGCTGTGGGGCGGGGTGCTGTCGGGGCTGGCGGCGAATGTGCTGGGGTCGATGGTGGTGAAGCGGTGAGGAAGGGGCGGGCGGGGCGGAGGTTGGTGGAGAGGAGGTTTTGCGGGTGGGGATCGACGGGCGGGCCGTGCTTGATGGGCGGCGGGGTATCGAGGAGGACGTACACGGTCACGGTGCCATAGGCGAGCGGAGTGGTGGTGTTGATGCCAAGGTGGGCGGGGCCGAGGTTGGTGTGGATGGCGGGCTAGGCGTCGAGATCGTTGGCGGTTTTGACGAGTGCAAGGGAGAAGGGTGCGGGTTGGGTGGCGGGGGGAATGTCGGCGGCAAGGGCGGGGGCGGCGAGGAGGAGGAGGGGAAGGGTGAGGAGAGGAGGGCGCATGTCCTTACTCCCTTATTGGCGTGCATAGATATGGTAAGTTCGAGGGGGGAGTGAGGAAAGGAAATAATGGAAGGTGAGGGAGGCGATGGTGATGAGCGAGTCGAGGCGTCACGCTTCCTGCGTCTGGGTCTGGTCTTCGAGGAGTTTATGAAAGACGCTGGCGGCGAAGCCCGGGGGCATGGAGTGCTGGGGGCTCCAGAGGGAAAGTTTTCGCCACTTGCCGGCAAGTTGTCCCTGGACGTCGGCATTTGCCTGGACGGCGAGCACGCCGTCAGAGGTCATGAAGGCGATGGGGTATCCCTGATTGTGGTTGGCGCCGAGAGGAATGTGAATATGGCCGGTGGCGATGCTGGCGATGGCGAGAATGGCGTCACGATCGGCGGAGCGGAGGGTATTGCGTGCGGCGAAGCGGACCTGGGGGCCGCCTTGTCCGCGTGCAGTGACAGCGATACGGAGACGTGCGATGCCGATGTTGTCGACGGCACAATGGGTGCGGGTGAAGTAAACGGCGGCTTCCGCGCCGTCCTGAGTCGTCTCGAAAGGGAGCGATCCGGAAGTATCGGTGATGGAGAGTTGGAGGCGGGCGGGCTGGTCGAAGCGATTCTGGGCGGCGATGGCGATGCGGATTTTTCCGCGGACTACAGTGGCGAACACGGCGACATGAAGGGGACCGGCCTCGAAGATGGCGGTAGCCGGAATGGTTTCACCGAGGACGTCGAGAGCGAGGTCCTTGCGACCTGTGCGGCGTTTTTCCCAGAAGATGCAGGCGGTCAACGTCAAGGCGCAGAGCAGGAGGCCGGCGTGAGACCACGCGCGGATGGCAGCGGCCTGCGCGGGCGTATTGGCGCCGTCGGAAAATGCCAGGACGACGGTTCCAAGGAGACTGACGAACCCGCCCAGTGCGGCGAGTGCGCCGATGGCGAGAGCGAGAGACAGTTGCCGCTGGCCGATGCCTTGAGCGCGGGGCTTGTCGCCCAGGAAATTTCCCCAGGGGAGGGTGAGGGCGGCTTGCTGGTCGAAAGCGGCGTCGGGATCGGTTGGGGGGGGCAAGTTAGGCGGAGGGGTGGCGGCGGTCCGGCGTACAGCACCGGCGTTGCCGGCGGAGAGGGCGTGCGAAGCGCGGATCGCCTGGCGAAAGTTCTGCACGATGAAGATCGGCGTGACGATCATGCCCGTGCGGCTCCACCAGCCGAGGGTGGCGTTGTGGAGGAGCGAAAGGCGGTGGCGGCGGCGTGCGCAGGGAGCGCACAGGCGGCCGCGCTCGATTTGCCGCTGGACCAGCAGCAACATGCCGGTGACGCGTTTGTAGAGGACTTCGGTGACATCGGCGGTCTGGCGGCATGCCGTGCATTGGCCTTTCATCCTGCTCTCCTTCTCCACCCACGCCGCCCCGGTAGTCGATTCGGGATGTGGACGGGATTGTAACGGGCTCGTTCGACGGAAGGCCAGGGAATTTTGCACGGTGCCGCGGGCCGGGGGAAATTGGTATGCTAAAAGGGCTTAGGAACGGCCGGTCTCGATGGATGGTGCATGAGTATTCTGGCGAAGAACATTACGAAGCGGTTTGGGGGAAAGGTGGCGCTCGATCAGGTGACGGTGGAGGCGCCCAGCGGGCAGTTGGTGGCGCTGCTGGGGCCGTCGGGGTGCGGGAAGACGACGCTTTTGCGGATCATTGCGGGTCTGGAATTTCCGGATGAGGGGCAGGTGCTCTTTGAGGGAGAGGATGCGACGGGGCAATCGGCGCGGCAGCGCGGGGTGGGGTTTGTGTTTCAGCATTATGCGTTGTTCAAACATATGAACATTTTTGAAAATGTGGCGTTTTCCCTGCGCGTGCGCAAGCGGCCCACGGAGGAGGTGGAGTCGCGCGTGGCGGAGCTGCTGAAGCTGGTGCAGCTTGACGACATGGCCAAGCGGTATCCGGCGCAGCTCTCGGGCGGCCAACGGCAGCGGATTGCGCTGGCGCGGGCGCTGGCGGCGCGGCCGAAGGTGCTGCTGCTCGATGAGCCTTTCGGGGCGCTCGATGCGCAGGTGCGGAAAGACCTGCGGCGGTGGCTGCGGAAATTGCACGATGAGATTCACGTGACGAGTTTGTTTGTCACGCATGATCAGGAGGAGGCGCTGGAGGTTTCGGACCGCGTGGTGATTTTCAGCCCGGGGAAGGTGGAGCAGGTGGGGACGCCGGAGGAGGTGTACAACCAGCCGGCGAATCCGTTTGTGCTGCAGTTTCTGGGGCACGTGAATATTTTTCACGGGCGGCTGCAGGGCGGCGCGAGCGTTGGCGAAGCGGAGAGCAAGGCGGAGGGCGTGAAGTCCTATGTGCGTCCGCATGAGATTGAGCTGGTGCGCGCGGATGGGAGCGGGGGAACGGAGGGCAAAACGGGGACGATGGGGCGCGTGATGTGGGTGCATCGGGCGGGGGCGACGGTGAAGGTGGAGCTGGAGGTGGAGGGGACGGGGCAGTTGGTGGTGGCGGAGGTGGCGCGTGAGAAGTGGGCGGGTCTCGGGCTGGAGCGCGGGGAGCGTGTGCTGGTGGTGGCGAAGGATTCGCGCGTGTTTGCGGGGGATTGGGAGATATGACGGTGGTAATTGGTAATTGAGTAATTGGGATGGCGAGGGCTTTGTGGAGGTGGCGTGGTGAGCGAGGGGCGCGAGTGGCCGTTCTTTCAGGTGCGGCCGGAATTGACGGCGGAGGAGCGGGCGGTGGAGGAGCGGTTGCGGCGGGATGTAGGGATGCTGGCGGAGGTGATCGGGGTGAGGAATTGCGGGCGGCCGGGGGCGCTGGAGGCGGCGGCGCGGTTTATTGAGGATCGGTTGCGGGGATTGGGGTATGAGGTGGGGGCGCAGCGCTATCAGGTGGTGGGGCAGGAGGTGCGGAATATTGAGGTGGAGATTCTCGGGCGTGGATGGCGGCGGAAGCGCGACATTCTGGTGCTGGGAGCGCATTATGATTCGGTGGATTGTACGGCGGCGAATGACAACGGCAGCGGGGTGGCGGGGGTTCTTGAGGCGGCGCGGCGGTTTGCGGGGAAGCGGTTTCGGCGGACGATGCGGCTGGTGTTTTTTGTGAACGAAGAGCCGCCGTTTTACAAAGGGAAAAATATGGGCAGCGTGCGATACGCGCGGCGCTGCCGGGAGCGGGCGGAGCGCGTGGTGGGGATGATCAATCTGGAGACAATTGGCTGTTATTACGAAGGGGCGGGGAGCCAGGAATATCCAGCGCACAAGTGGATCAATCGGGCGCGGCGGTGGCTGCCGAAGGAGGGAAATTTCGTCGTATTCACGGGGGATTTGCGTTCGGCGCGGCTGACGCATCGGCTGTATCGGCGGTTCAAAAGGCACGCACGGTTTCGGGCACTGTGGTTCCCTTCGCCGCGCGCGGTGATGGGGCCGGATATGTCGGATCACTGGTCCTTCTGGCAGGAGGGGTATCGGGGGGTGATGGTGACGGACACGGCGTTCATGCGGTATCCGTTTTATCACACGGCGCAGGATGTGCCGGCGAAGATGAATTTCCCGGCGATGGCGCGCGTGGTGGATGGGGTGGTGGAGGCAGTCGCCGATCTCGCGGGGAGATAGGGAGGAGCGGAATCAGTGCGGCCGTTCTTGGGAAGGCTGCTGCGGCGTGGGTGGTTTCGCCGTGGTCATGCCGCCTCACGGTTTGGTTTCAGGAATAGGTTCGATGCGGATGTTTCGGAATTCGATTGGGTAGCCTTCCATTTGAAGGGCGATGGCGCCGGAGCTTACCGGGAGGTTGGTGACTTTGTTGGCGGGCACGCCATTGATGGTGAGGGTGAGCGTGTTGTTTTCGGCGACGATATCGTAGGTATTCCATTCGCCGAAGGGTTTTTCGTTGACGCCGGGGAAACGGGCGGCGCGTTTGCGCTTGTTCTGCATCGGGGCGTCGGGGATGTCCAGACCCTGTCCGACGACCTGCCCCGCGTTCCCGTTTTCTAGTTGCGCTTCATAGCACGCGGGCCAGATGGCGGGCGGTCCTTGGACGTGCAGAAGGACGCCGGAGTTGCTCCGCGTGGCGGCCTCTTTGGCCCAGCGCCATTCGACGTGGAGTTTGTAGTTCGCATACGCGTGATCGGTGACGAGGTAGCCGGGCTTCGTGGTGTTGAGTGTGAGAACGCCATCGGTGATGGACCAGATTTTGGGCGCGTCGGCAGCGGGCTGTGAGGCGGGGGCGGTGGCGGGCACGCGAGCGGTCGCGCCCTGGAAGATTTTCCAGCCGGTGAGATCTTTGCCGTTGAAAAGCATCGTGGGTTCTTTGGGCGTGATAGCGCCTTCGGACGTTGGAGCGGCGGGCGTTTGCGCGGTGATCGGCGGGATAACTGCGAGGCACAGGCCGGCGGTGAGCAACGCAGCGCCGCGGATGAGGAGGCGGGCGGGCATGTGGGTCTCCAGGGGACGACGTGAATGCGGGTGAGGCTACACGTTCTCGGGCACGATGAAAGGCGCTCGATAGGCTTGCGTGAGCAGCTTGGACGCCGTGTCGTTGCCGGCGATTTTGACCATTTCGGGCTCAATTTTCAGGGGCATGCCCAGCGTGACGCCTTCCCAGGGAACGCCGTTGGCATCGAGATGGGCGTGCAGGCGATTGAGCGTTTCGGCCGCGGCGGGCCCGGCGAGCGCAGCCTTGGCTTCCTCGGCGGAGACCGCTTTGCCGGTTCGATAGGAAATGTTGCTGAGGTGGCAGAGATAACTGGAGACCGCGCCTTCGGCCAATTCGCCCTGGAGATCGGCGCGCTTGCGCGAGCGCACCGCCTTGAGAAAATTGGCCTGATGGCTGCTGTCGCGCGTGACGCCGGCGCCGGTAAAGGTCTGGATTTTTTTGCCGTCGTTGTCGAAGGCCGCGGATTGCGCCTCGGTAATCGAGACATACCCGTTTTCGCATTCGATGACGTTCCCGATGGCGGCGCCGCGGTACTTGTCCATGGGCGAAGCGGGCCCGGCGGAGAGAGCGGCAGCGCCTCCGCGGATGGGCAGGCCGCGGACTTCAAAAATGAGCAGGGCGTCGCCGTAGTCGTGGACGGTGAGCATGGTGTTGGGGGTCTCGCCATTATCGTGATAGCCGAGGCGTCCGCCCAGGGAGATGACTGACGGGGCGACGTTCGCTTTTCCCAGCGCCCAGCGAGCGAGGTCCATCTGGTGAGCGCCCTGGTTGCCGATGTCGCCGTTGCCGGTTTCCCAGAACCAGTGCCAGTCATAATGAAATTGCGCACGCGGATGCTGCTCTTTGGAGACAGGCCCGCACCAGAGGTCGAAGTCCACGGTAGACGGGACTTTCAACTCCGTGACATTGCCGATGGACGGGCGCGGTTTGTAGCACAGGCCGCGGGAGACGAGGATTTTTCCGAGCTTGCCGGATTTGGCGTACTCGATCGCTTCGAAAACCTCGGGCATCGATCGCCATTGCGTGCCTGCCTGAACGATGCGGTCATACTTGCGCGAGGCCGTCACCGCCTGCTGGCCTTCCCAAACGCTGTGGCAGATGGGCTTTTCGATGTACACGTCCTTGCCGGCCTGACACGCCCAGATCGTCATCAGCGCGTGCCAATGGTTCGGCGGAGCGCCGTACATGGCGTCAATTTCCTTGCTCTCCAGAACCTTTCGGACGTCCACGTAACGGGTGGGGGCGGGCCTTCCGGCGGCGGCCACGATGCCCATCGCGCGGTCAAGCACCGCCGAATCGACATCGCACAGGGCCGTCAGACGCACGCCCTTGAGCGCGAGAAACTTTGAAATATGGGCGCGGCCGCAATCGTTGCAGCCCACGACGACGAGGCGGATGTCTTCGTTGGCGCCCGCGATCTGTCCATAAGATTTCGCGGAAAATCGGGACAGCGACAGGCTCACTCCAATCCCGGCCGCACCTTGCAAAAACCTGCGGCGCGTCACACCACCCTGCGTTTTGTGAGATTTCATCGCTCGCTCCGGTCTGAGAGATATGTCCAAACGACCAGAAGAGAAACGCCGCGGCGAACGAGGCCTTGCAGGGGCTGAGGGGGGGGACGAAGTCGATGCGCGTCAGTGAGATCTGGCGAGGATCGCCAGGCCGTAGGGCGGCAGGGTGAGGCGGATGGCGGTGCGGCCGTCGGGGGCGGTGCAGGCGGTGGCGGTTTGTTCGGGGTGGTAGAGGTTGATGAGCGTGGCGCCGGGCGGCGTGAGGGCGCGGTCGACGGTGATCGAATCGGTGCGGATGTCGGGCGAGAGGTTGAGCGCGACGATGATTTCGGTGGTGTCGAGGATGCGCGACCACGCGAGCGTGCAGGGGGCCTGCTCCGCGTGGCCGAAGCGGTGGCCGTCGCCGGAGATCTGGCGGAAGTATTGGCGGCCGTAGCGGAGCGCGGGGTGTTCGCGGCGGATGCGCGCGACCTGGCTGATGCCGCGGTAGAGCGGATGGGTGGGATTGAAAAAATGGTGGCCGGCGGTGTTGAAAGCGCCCCAGGCGTTTTCGGAGCCGGGCGGCCCGCCGAACATGCTTTCGCGCACGCAGACGTCATTGTCGCCGCCGCCGTTGAAACCCTGCTCGGTGCCGTAGTAGAGGCAGGGGATTCCCAGCGAGGCAAGAAGAAACGCGGAGCCCAGGAGGGCGAGGCGCGGGTCGGGGGCGTCATACAGGAAGCGGTGGAAGTGGTGCCACACCTGGTCGTGGTTTTCCAGAAACGTGACGAAGCATTTGCCGGCCTGGCCGAAATCGCGGAAGTAGCGGTCGAGAAATTCGAACCAGGTGCGCACGGCGGCGGCGGGCTTGCGGCCCTTGAGCACGTTGTCCAGCGGCTGGTAAAGATCGAAATCCAGCACCGCGTCGAGTTGCGGATAATGCGCCTCGGCTTCGTGCGGCAGCGGCGTGTTCAGGCCGATGTAGCGGAACGATTCCTTCGACCCCGCCGCGATTTCGCCAAACAGCAGGAAATTCTTCTTGCCGATCGAAAGCGCGTATTCGCGGATGGAACGCACGAACAGACGCGCCGGATCGGGACGCACATGGCGGAAGGCGTCGATGCGGAAACCGTCAATGTCCGCGACGGCGATCCAGTATTTGTAAATCGCGACCATCGTGTCGAGCACGTGCGGGTTGGAGAGGTCGAGGTCTTTGAAGTGCTCGAAGTCGGCGTCGGTGGCTTCGCTGCCGGCGGTGTGGTTGTGGTCCCTCATGCGGCCCATGCGGCGGAAGGCGTCCGGCGTCTGAAGTTCGACGGGCCACACGGCATCATCGGGTCCGAAGGGCGAACCGGGCGCGGGCGGCTCGGAGGGAGAGGGCGAGCGGCGCCAGAAGCCGAAGTCGTGCCGGCGGCCATGGTCGTAGGTGAGATCGGCATCGTTGGGATACGCCCAGACATCGCCGGTATGGTCGATGACGATGTCCATGATGACGTAGATGCCGCGTTTGTGCGCCTGGCGGACGAGGTATTGCAGGTCTTTGGTGGTGCCGAAGTGCGGATCGACGGAGAGGAAATTTTGCGCCGCGTAACCGTGGTAGGAGGCTTCCTGGCCGGGGACTTGTTTGAGCGGCGGGGAAATCCAGAGGGCGGAAATGCCGAGGTCTTTGAGGTAATCGAGCCGTCGGGTGATGCCGCGGAGGGTTCCGCCTTGGAAGGAAAGGGCTTTTCGTGGATCGGAGACAGAGGCGCGGCGCGGGGTTTTGGCGGTGGCCGCCGGGGGTTCGAGGCGGTGATCGTCGAAGCGATCGATGAGGAGTTCATAGAGGATGTGGTCGCGCCAGTCGGCAGGCGAGGGGAAAGGCGCGCTGCGAGGGGTGAAATCGATCTCGTTGAGGGATGCGATGAAGGGGTCGGGCATGGTGCCTCCGCGGGATGCGGCTGCGCAGGAGGCAGGCCGCGGAGGCAGTCATAGCTCGGGGGAGGGTGGAGGTCAACGGCGCCGCGGCGGTAAGGCAGCCGGGCGCCGGTGATGCTGGAACGTCAGCGGGGCGTGTTTTGGTTGATGGTGACGAGGGCGTGCTCGCAGGCGGCCTGCACTTCGTTGAGGATGGTGGTGAGCTGGGTGCCGACGTTGTTGCCGACCTTGCTCCACTCGCTGATTTTGCTTTTGTAGCCCTTGATGATGTTGATGCTTTCGCCGATCGCCAGGACGGCTTCCTTGTCGTTTTTGGCGGCGGCGGCTTTTTTGAGCTTCGGCGTCAGGCCCCCCTCGAAGCCGTCGAGGTTCTTCTTGAGGGCATCGATGGTGGATTGTTTGAGAATGCCGTTGGCTTTCACCTTCGCCAAGGTCGAACTGAGATTCTTCTTGGCGTTCGACCAGCGAGTGACCACTTCGGGAGCAAGGTAGGGCATGCGAGGGGACCTCCAAAAAGGGTGCTGGGAAACGTTGGGGAACGTGTAAGTGAGCGCTATTTCAAAGGCTGAGCCGCAACGTTGTCAAAGAAAATTGAAAACGGCGCTGGCCGGGCTGGAATTGCCCCCCATCCCAAGAAACCAGCCGCCGCCCCGGCCCGTTCACTATTCGCTCGCCACCACTTACCATTGCCGCATGTCCGCACTCTCCCGCACGGTCGCGATTCTCCAGGATGGACTCTCCGCCGGACTCCATATCGGCGCACAGCTCTTCGCGCTCATCGATGGCCGGCCTGTGGCCGACCTCGCTCTCGGTCTGGCCCGCCCCGCCGCCGCCGGCGAATCCCCCACGCCCATGTCCTCCGATACCCTCATGCTCTGGCTCTCGGCGGGAAAGCCTGTCACCGCCGTCGCCATCGCCATGCTCGCCGATCAGGGCCTGCTCTCTTTCGACGATCCCGTCGCCCGCCACCTCCCCGAATTCGCACAGAACGGCAAAGAAACCATCACCATCCGCCACCTCCTCACCCACACCGCCGGCATCCGCGCGCTCGACACCGCCTACCCCTTCCAGTCGTGGGACGACACCCTCGCCAAAATTTTCGCCATGCGCCTCGAGCGCGATTGGACCCCCGGCGAGCGCGCCGGCTATCACACCCACACCTCCTGGTACCTGCTGGGCGAAATTCTCCAGCGCCTCGCCCGCGCCCCCATCGACCACTGGATCCGCCGGCACATCTTCGAGCCCCTCCGCATGTCCGATTCCTGGCTCGCCATGCCCGCCGATCGGTACCACGCCGATGGCAATCGCATCGGCATCCTCATGGACACCAGCAACCCGCAGCAGCCCAAACCCATGATGAACCTCGACACCGAGCTGGCCGCCTCGCGCCCGCGTCCGTCCGCCTCCTGCCGCGGGCCCATGCACGATCTCGCCCGCTTCTATGAAATGATGCGCCGCGGCGGCGAGCTCGACGGCGTCCGCCTCCTCCAGGAGTCCACCGCCCGCCGGCTCATCTCGCGCCAACGCGTCGGCATGCTCGACGCCACCTTCCGCCAGAAAATCGACTGGGGCTTCGGCTTCATCCTCAATTCCTCCCACCATGGCCCCGGCATCCCCTACCAGTTCGGCCCCCGCGCTTCGCCCGACACCTTCGGCCACGGCGGCTCCCAATCCTCCTCCGCCTTCTGCGACCCCGACCGCCGCCTCGTCGTCGCCCTGATTTTCAACGGCTGTCCCGGCGAACCCGCCCACGACCGCCGCCTCCGCGCCACCCTCACCGCCCTCTACGAAGACCTCTTCGGGCCCGCCACGAATTCGCTATAATGCTGCTCGTCACACAAGGACTTCCAGCCATGACCATCGTTGAACAGATCTCTCGCGCCGCTCGATTCCTCACTCCCCAGGAGCGACGTGAAACTCTGAAATTCATTCAAGGCTTTCACGGGAAGTCTAAACCGAAAACACCGCGCGCCCGCAAACGCAAAACTCTCGGCGAAGCACGAAAGGCCCTCGCTGCTGTAAGGGGCATGTGGAAGGACCGCACCGATCTTCCCACCGATACCGTCGAAGCGTCGGTCCTGTTGCGCCGCCGAGTTATGAGCCGCGACAAACATGCCTGAAAGCCTGCTGCTGGATACTACCCTCATCATCGATTGGCTGCGCGACGATCCGCGCGCCGAGCGTTTCATCGCTTCGCTTGAAGATGACACGCTCCTGGCCACTCACGCCATCGTCCAGGCCGAAGTTCTTGAAGGCCTGCGAAATGCAAAGGAACTGGGAGAATGCGATCGGCTCTTTCGCCAGTTTGAGATCATTCATCCGGACGAAAGCGATTCTGCACGCGCTTTGGCATGGCTCCGCAGGCTGCATTTCTCGCACCGCATCGGATTCCCTGATTGCTCATTGCCGCTACCGCCCTCCGGCTCGCCCTGCCAGTTGTCACCGTGAACGATCGCCACTTCCGCCTCTTCAAAGGCCTCAAGGTCATCCGCCCTTACTGAGTTTCCCCATGCCCAATGCCCTCTTCGATCCTTCCTTTCTCAAAAAGCTCGAGCAGCTCACGCTCGTCGCGCGCCAGCTCTTTCGCGGCGGCGACCGCGGCGAGCGCCGCTCCACCGCGCATGGCGCCTCCGTCGAGTTCTCCGATTTCCGCCCCTACGTGCAGGGCGACGATTTCCGCCGCATCGACTGGAACGCTTACGCCAAGTTCGAATCCCTCATGCTGCGGCTTTTCGTGGAGGAGCAGGAACTCGCGGTGCACCTGGTCCTCGATTGCTCCGCCTCCATGGACTTCGGCGACCCGCTGAAGTTCGACTACGCCCGCCGCCTCGCCGCCGCGCTCGCCTACATCGCGCTGGCCAATACCGACAAAGTCACCTTCACCGCCGCCGCCGTCGACGTCGAGACCGACACCTTTTTAGGGCCCCCCTCGGGCGCCATCCGCGGCAAGCCCGGCATCCTCCGCCTCATGGACATCCTCGATGCGCTTCGCCCCGCCGGCCGCACGGACCTCGACGCCTCCCTCGCGCGCTTCGCCCTGCGCACGCGCCGGGCCGGGCTGGTCGTCGTCATTTCCGATTTTCTCTCCGAGCCCGGCTATGAAGACGGCATCAAGCGCCTGCGCTACGGCAAGCACGAAGTCGTGCTCGCGCAGGTGCTCTCGCCGCAGGAATTGCAGCCTGAATTGCTCGGCGACGTGCGTCTGGTCGATTCGGAAACCGACGCCGGCGTGGACGTGTCGGCGAACCGCGCCACGCTGCAAGCCTATGCCCGGCGGCTCGCCGCGTTCCTGAGCGATCTCGAGTTATTCGCACACCATCACAATTGTTCATATCTACTGGCAAACACGAAAACGCCCTTCGAGGAGCTCGTGCTGAGGCAGTTTCGCACCCTCGGACTGGCCCGATGACCACTGCGACATTCTGCCGCAGCGCCAACTTTTTCTTTCGTAAACCGCGCACAAATGAATTTTTTTCATTGACAAATTTTGGGAACAGACCACAATCTGTTGCATCGGATTCGTTTTCTTCATTCTACCCATAGAAAGGGGGTGATAACGATGCCGACGACGAAGAAAGCCGCCAAGAAAACTGCCAAGAAGGGCAAGGCCACCAGCAAGAAGAAGAAGTAATGCTTTCTGGCCCATCGCGACGGCGGTCGCGATCCACGACACAAACCCGCAGCATGGACGGCTGCGGGTTTTTTCTTGCGCCCGCCCCGCCGGCCCTGCCCCCGCGCCCGACCCACGCCGGCAACGTCGCACCACGGCGACGGCGCGGGTACACTCGCCGCACGGCGCAGGGAGCGCGCCATGGTGACAGGGAAATGCTCGCATGCGGACCATCGCTTTTTTCAATCAGAAAGGTGGCGTCGGAAAGACCACCACCACGGCCAACCTCGGGGCGGCGCTCGCGGATGCGGGCAAGCGCGTGGTGCTTGTCGATCTGGACCCGCAGGCGAATCTCACCACGCACCTGGGCATCGATCCGGAGGCCGACCGCACGCAGGCATCCAACATTTACCGCGTGCTGACCGATGGCATTCCGCTGGCCGAATCGTTGCAGGAGGTGGAGGGCTTCGAGGGGCGGTTGCGTGTGGCGCCGGCGACTTCCGATCTTGCGGCCGCGGAGATGGAACTGGTTTCCGTCACCGGCCGCGAATCGCTGCTGCGGAAAATGGCGGCCGCCGCGCCGATCGATGCGGATTACCTGCTGATCGATTGCCCGCCGTCGCTTGGGCTGCTCTCTCTTAATGCGCTGGCGTTTGCCGGGGAGGTGATCGTGCCATTGCAGGCGCACTTCCTGGCGCTGCAGGGGATGGAGCGGCTGTTCGAGACGGTCTCGATGGTGCGGCAGGCACTGAATCCGAAGCTGCGCATCTCCGCGATCCTGTTCTGCCAGTTCGAATCGTCGGCGAAGCTGTCCAGCGAAGTCACCGGCGAAGTCGATTCCTTCCTGGAACAAGCCAAGGGCACGGCCCATCCGGCGGCCAACGCGATCGTCTTCCGCACGCACATCCGCCGGAACATCAAGCTGGCCGAGGCGCCGAGCTTCGGGAAGAGCATTTTCGATTACGCGCCCACGAGCGCCGGCGCGGACGATTACGGCAACCTCGCCGCGGAAGTCGCGGAGATGTCTTCTTCGCCCAAGGATTAAGCTGCCATTCATGGACTTCCCCCGTTCTGAACTTCACGGGCTTGCCTGGAGTTGTTCGAGGCAGGCGTTGGTGCGGTCCCAGAGGGTGTTTTCCTGGAAGACGCTGGGGGCGCCGGGGAGGAGGGCGTGGCGCTGGGTGTGGTGCTGCCAGTGGGCCTGGGCGTGTTCGAGGTGGTCGGCGGCGTCGAGGGCGAGGGATTCGCGCGGGGAGCCGAGGGAGGGGGAGTAGCGGAGCCATTGGTGGAAGCGGATGAAGCCGGTGAAGAGGTGGACGACGGCGCCGGCGAAGGAGCCGAGGCAGGCGAGGGAGTTGGCGAGGTCGCGGGCCTGGGACTTGTTGGGGAGATCGGGGGAGGCGATGTCGAAGAGCTGGCGGAGGCGGTCGACGCCGGCGAGTGCGGCGGCTTTGTGGCGGACGGCTTCGTCGGCGCGGTGCGGGCCGACGGCGGCGATATCGGCGGCGGAGGACCAGAGGGCTTCGACGTCGAGGAGATCGTCTTTGAGCCAGCTTCGCGCGGTGCTGCCGGCGCCGCTTCCCCCCCCTATCGGGTTGTCGACGTAGAGCAGGTCGCGCAGGACGGCGGCGGAGCGTTCGAGGAGTTCGACGATGGCGGGCGTGGGGGCGGCGGATTCGGCGATGGAGAAGGTGCGTGCGACCCAGGCGGCGGCGATGTCGGCGGGAGTGGCGTTGGGATCGGCGAAGAGGGCGCCCAGGGCGTGGACGTTGGCGTCGATCCATTCTTCGCGCTGGACGTAGGGGCCGCCCCAGCCGCCGCCGCGGGACCAGCCCCAGAGGGAAAAGCGACGGGCGAATTCGTCGGGGGAGGGGGGGGGGACGGCGTCGTGCTGAGGGGCGAGGAAGGCGAGGAGTTCGCGCCAGGCGGGGGCCTGGTAGTTGGGGAAGGCGCCTTTTCCTTCGAATTCGCGTTCGCATTGGAACTCGATCCACTTGGGGCGGGCGTCGGCGAGGAGGCAGGGATTGAAGGCGGTGCGTCCGGCTTGGGCGGCGGGGGCGGTGAGGGCGGAGGGTGGGGGTTGGTGGAAGTCGCCGCGGGTGAATTTGAAAGAGAAGGCGAGGTTGGGGGAGTTGGGGACGCGGTCGGCGATGGCGCGGTAGACGTCGGGGTCGTCGTGCATGTTGGGCAGGCCGGGGATGGCGGGATGCCAGGCGCGGTGGATGTAGAGTTTGTCGAGTTCGGTGATGAGGACATCGTGGACGGCGGTGATGAAGCGGACGAGGCGATCGGAGAGGGAGATGGCGCGGCAGGCGGGGCAGGCGGGGGTGTGGAGGGGGTTGCCGGTCATGTGGGGGGTGGCTTCGGGGTAGACTTCGGCGGTGCGGAAGATGAGGCCGGCGGCGGCGGGCCAGCGGTCGAAGAGCGCGCGGAGCTGGTCCTGGAGGGCGGCGAAGAGGGCGGGTTTGGCGGGGCAGAGGCGGCCGGAGGAATCGTCGCAGAGGAAATCGGCGGGGCGTTTGGCGATGAGGGCGCGGGGGAGGAGGAGGGCGTCGGCGTAGAAGAAGACGGTCATGTTGTTGGCGGTGGCGGCGGCGATGCGGTCGGTGATGGTTTGCTGGGGGTCTTGGCCGAGGGGCTTGAGGGGGCCTGCGGGGAGGGAGGGGTCTTGCGCGGCGGGCAGGGCGGCGAGGGCGTCTGGGAGGACGATGGCCTGGTAGTTGTAGGCGCGGAGGGTGGCGGGATCGCGGTAGCGGGTTTTGAAGGGGGGTTCGCCGTGGTTGTCGTGGATCATGTCGATGAGCATGGGTGGGGTCCTGCGTTGGGAGACGTGGCATGGTAAGGTGCGGGCGCGGAAAAGGGGAGGGGGACGGAGTGCTGTGGGCTCCCGGTGCTGAGTGCGGAGTGCTGAGGACTGAGTTTTGAGGGGGGGAATGTGGGGTTTTCTTCGATGTATCGGGGGTGTTTTGCAAAAAACGTTGAGTTTTTGCCGTTGTGTTTTTGCAAATGTGGGGTTTTTGTGCTTGTGTATGAGGGTTTTGGGGGAATTCGACACACACTCCCCCCCCGACGTAAACACGAAGTCACGAAGAGGTGAAGGACCACGAAGGTTTTTAGGGGTTTGGGTCATGGCGCAGTGCTCCTTCTTGTCTATAGAGGGGAGTCGCGCCCAGTTTGTGCGCACACAGCTTTGCGAATTTTTGGGTAAGGGGTTGTGATTGGGAGGGTTGGCGGGGAAATTTTTGGGGTTGTAGAAAACCGGGGCGCGCCGGGTTGTGCGCGCGGGGCGTTGGTCAGGAGGGGAAATGGAATCGAAACCAGTGGTACCGGTGAAATTATGCAAGATGTGGGTGGTGAGCGTGGCGGCGTCGAAAAGCCCAGGACAGCGCCATTGTTGGTGAGGAAGGAGGGGATGCGAAGCGAAATCCGTCGCTGCGAGTATGGAGGGCATCGGAGGGGCTGACAAGGGTGGTAGTGCCGGAGCGCGGGTCATAGTGCCAGGCATCCTGGCTACCACCGACCAAAGATCGCGTAGAGGTTCCGGCGGCGAAACCTGTGAAAGAGAGCAGAGTGACGTAGTTGGTGCCGACACCGCTGGGAAGCTGGACAGGATCGGTAAGGGCGACGGTGGTAAGAGCATTCGCGGTAAAGCCAGACGGATCGACGGTGGGCGGGCATTTGTGGGAGCTGCATGTGAATCCGACGCTGGAGGTATTTGTGACGGCGGAGGCGGCGGGGCTGGAGAAGCGTGCGGATGAGGGGTCGGGGATGAAGTTGATTGATCCGGGGAGGTGAGGGGGAGGGGCGTTAGATCGTCAAGTCGTCAAGTCGTGGAGTCGGACGGTGGAGCGCTGACCGCGACCGTTTTTGCCTTCGGTGGTCCAGAGGGAGGTCCCTGGGCTTGGGTGGGGGGATGGGCGAATAAAAGGGGGGATCAGTGGTGTTTGAAGTATTGGACTTCGCGTTCGTGCTGCTCGGCGGCGTGGCGAGAGGAGAAGGTGCCGAGGTTGCGGCGTTTGCCGGTTTTGGGGTTTTTCTTGCGGGAGTAGAGGCGGTATTCGCCGGAGGAGAGTTTGCGGATCATGGGGGGGCTCCTGTTGGGGTGGTGGACTACGTGGGAGGAGGAGCAAGGGGCGCGCCGAAAATGGCGAGAGGGTGGTGTGAGGAGTGAAGGAGAGGCTGGGTAGGGTCTTGGGATTGGCAGGGCTAGGGGGTGGGGGATTGGCGGCGTTGTTGGGCGATGGTGATGGCCATGGAGATGGCGGAGCGCATGGAGGAGGGGTCGGCTTTATTTTTGCCGGCGATGTCGAAGGCGGTGCCGTGGTCGGGGGAGGTGCGGACGATGGGGAGGCCGAGGGTGAGGTTGACGGTGTTGTGGAAGTCGAGGAGTTTGACGGGGATGAGTCCCTGGTCGTGATACATGGCGACGACGAGGTCGAAGTGGCCCTGGGCGGCTTTGAGGAAGATGGTGTCGGCGGGGAAGGGGCCCTGGGCGTCGATGCCTTGTTGTTTGGCCATCATGATGGCGGGTTCGATGATGCGTTTTTCCTCATCGCCGAAGAGTCCATTTTCGCCGGCGTGGGGGTTGAGGCCGCAGACGGCGATGCGGGGGTGTTGGATGCCGAACCAGTCTTTGAGTGCGGCGTTGGCGAGGTCGATGGGGTCGAAGACGGTGCCGATTTTGAATTTGTTGCGGAGGTCGAAGAGGGGTTCGTGGATGGTGCAGAGGACGACGCGGAGGCCCTTGTGGGAGGGGATCCCGGCTAAAGCCGGGGCTATGTGGGGGGGTGTGGCGAACATCATGGCGTGGCGTTTGGCCTTGGTTTTTTCGGCGAGGAGTTCGGTGTGGCCGGGCCAGCGGTCGAAGCCAGCGAGTTTCCAGGATTCCTTGCAGATGGGGGCGGTGACGATGGCATCAATTTTGTGTTTGAGGGCGGCGTTGATGGCGTCGGTGACGAAGGCCATGGAGGCGTGTCCGCCGGGGCGTGAGGCGCCGTGGGTTTCGAGGCCGAGGATGGAGAATTCGTCGTAATCGAGGACGACGACATCGTGGGGATAGGGCGGGGATTGGAGCTGGGGAGGGAGGGCGGGGCTGTTGGCGGGGAAGCGGTCGTGCTGGTCGCGCCACCAGAAGGGTTCGATTTCAGCGAGGTCGGCGGTGTAGGCGAGGAGTTCGTTGAGGCCGAAGATGACGAAGCGGGCGCGGGAACGGAGCTGGGGGTCTTTGAGGGCTTTGACGATGACTTCCGCGCCGATGCCGGCGGGATCGCCCATGGTGATGCCGATGGTGGGAAGGGGGTCGCTCATGTGACGCCCAGCCAGCGGTGGGCGTGTTCGTCGTGGGCGGGGGAATCGGGAGGGGCGGTGGAGACGGGGAGGGGGCCGCGCGGAGGGGAAGGTGCGCGACCGGATTGGGCCATGAGGGAGAGGCAGTGGGCGACGGAGCGTGCGAGGATGTCGGTTTCGACGTTGACGAGATCGCCGACGGCGAGGGCGGAGAGGGTGGTTTTTTCGAGGGTGGTGGGGATGACGGCGAGGGTAAAGAGGCAGGCGTCGGGGGAATTGGAGACATCGGCGATGGTCATGGAGACGCCATCGACGGCGACGGAGCCTTTGGGGACGATGGCGGGGGCGAGGTTGGGGGGGAGGCGGAAGGTGATGCGCCAGTTGGCGGGATCAGCGGCGAGGGCGTGGACGGTGGCGACGGCGTCAACGTGTCCCTGGACGAAGTGGCCGCCGACGAAGGAGTGGGGCTGGAGGGAGAGTTCGAGGTTGACGCGGTCCTGGGGGATTTTTCGGCCGAGGGTGGTTTTGTGGAGGGTTTCGGTGATGACATCGAAGGAGAGGTTTCCGTTGGCGCGTTTGACGACGGTGAGGCAGACGCCGGAGACGCAGACGGAATCACCGGGGGAGATGGGGGCGTCAACGAGTTCCGCGAGGGAGACGGTGAGGCGTTTTCCGGCGGGGGTATCGGTGGCGGCGAGGACGATGCCGAGTGCTTGAACGATGCCAGTGAACATGGGGGTATTCTATCGACCTCTCGATGAAGTCCAACTGTCGGCGTGGGTAAGCGGCGGGCGAGCCTGCCGGCTAAACGAAGGCAATACAAGCATAGGCTCGGTGTTCAAACAACGTGCCGCTGCGTTAAGCTTTCGGTCGAGGCGATTGCGATTTTCGAAGGAGCGGAGCGATGCTGACGGTTGCGGTTTTGTTTCGGAACATGGGGCGGATGACGCCGGATTGCGTGCAGATATTGGCGGATTCGATGCGGACGCTGTATCTGGATCGGACGCAGGCGGAGGTGATTTTTGTGGATGATGCGTCGGATCCGGGGCAGGAAGTGACGCCGATGCTGATGCAGTTGCGGCAGGCGTTTCCGGTGCTGGTGAGGATTTTGCGGTTCAAGACGCGGCAGCATTACACGCGGGGGTTGGCGCACGTGCTTTCGGCGGCGAAGGGGCACGTGCTGTTTGTGAGTCACGACATGCTGGTGCCGCGGGCGTATATCCGGGGGGTGCTGGAGGTGGCGGCGATGGACGATGCGTTTGGGATCGTGCGGGGGGTGTCGACGTACGTGGATGTGTTTCCGCAGCACATGGTGGAGCCTCCCGGTGGCGTGGGGAATGTGAACCAGCTCAACAGTTTTGCGGATTTTGTGGCGCAGCGGTGGGGGCTGGCGTGTGTGGAAGATGAGTTTTTGACGGGGGATTCGATGCTGATCAAGCGGTCGGTGATCGAGAAGATCGGGGTGTTTGATTCGAAGTTTTTCGGGTATTACGGGGACATCGATTATGGGCTGCGGGCGCAGCGGGCGGGATTCAAGCTGGTGTGCGCGAAGGGGGCGTGGCTGTTTCACCAAGGGGCGGGATTCTATCAGAATGAATCGCAGCGGACGGGGAAGCCTTATGAGCAGATTCATGCGGCGCGGATGAAGGTGGTGGAGGCGGCGTATCAGGTGTTTCGGGAGAAGTGGTCGTCGGCGTCGCCGATCCCGGCGGATTACCGGGGGACGGCGGAGATGCAATTCGCGAAGCTGCGGGCGGCGGCGGGTGGGCCGGGGGGATATGAGGCGCCGCTGGGGGCGGTGGCGGCGGATGTTGGGGAGTGGCTGTGATTTGCGGGGGGCGGGGGGAAAGGGTATGGTACTTGGTTCGAGAAACGCCGGAGCGGGATGGTCCGTGCGCAGCGTGCGCGTTGCGGGCGATTGCGGGACCTGTACGAGCGGCGCGGCAGCAGCATAAGGAAAATGACGGATGACGCAGGCGGCAGAAACCATCGGCATGCAGGAAACGACCCGGGACATCGACCAGGCGCGGCAGCTTTATGGCGATGCGCTCAAGGCGCTGGCGAACGGGCAGATCGAGACGGCGATCGACCGGCTGGACGAAGCGCATGAGCTGGATCATGAGAATGAAGATGTGATGTTCAAGCTGGCGTACCTGCTGGACCTGCGCGGGGACGATCAGCGGGCGATTGAGATTTATGAAATCCTGGCGGATCGGCGGCCGGTGCGGGAGGGCGTGCTGCTGAACCTGGCGATTCTGTATGAGGATGTGGAGCGGTACGACGATGCGGAGGAATGCCTGACGCGGCTGCTAACGGTGAATCCGAACCATCCGCGCGGGAAGCTGTTCCAGAAGGACATCGATTCGTCGCTGTCGATGCAGTTTGATGAGGGGGAGGAGAAGCGTGCGGAGCGGCGCAGCGCGCTGCTGGACACGCCGGTGACGGACTTTGAGCTGTCGGTGCGGGCGCGGAACTGCCTGAAGAAGATGAACATTCGGACGCTGGGGGATTTGCTGAAGATCAACGAGGCGGAGCTGCTGGGGTACAAGAATTTCGGCGAGACGTCGCTGGAAGAGATCAAGCAGATGCTGACGAACAAGGGGTTGAAGCTGGGGATGGCTTTGGAGGAGCAGCAGTCGCAGGCGCGGAAGGATTTGCTCAAGACGGTGGCGGCGAATGTGCCGGAGTCAGTGCTGAACAAGAGCGTGAACGAGCTGGAGTTTTCGGTGCGTTCGCGCAAGGCGTTGCAGCGGCTGGGGGTGAACACGGTGGGCGAGCTGGCGACGCGGACGGAGGCGGAGCTGCTGGGGGTGAAGAATTTCGGGCAGACGAGTTTGCTGGAGATCAAGCAGCGGCTGGAGGAGTTGGGGCTGGGGTTGCGGAAGCTGGACTGACGGTAAATGGCCACGAAGAGCACGAAAAACACGAAAACGGGAATTGTCCACAAATTTGCACAAATGATCACGAATGGGTTGCGGTTTTAACGCTGCGACCCATTTTTTTGGGGGGGGTCATTTGAAAACCACGGAGGACGCGGAGTGCACGGAGACTCGGGAGGTTGTGGGAACCTTGGTGTCTGTGCTCTCTATGGTTCGTTTTTGCTTTTGAAGCGAGTCGGGTGGGTAGTGGCGGGTGTTAGTTGAGGACCCATTTGCCTTCGGGGGTGTGGGTGAAGGTCATGGTGGGGATGCGGCCGGTGACGTGGAAGGTGGCGGTTTTGCCGTCGGTGGAGAGGTCGGGGGGGAGGGAGAGGGCCTGGTGGAGGGCGTCGAGGAGTGCGGGGGCTTTCTGGCTGAAATTGGCGACGGTTTGGTCGAAGCGGTTGGCGCCTTTCATTTGGGCGACGGCGTCCGGGGGGGCGAGGGTTTCGATGAGGTCGCGGTAGTTGCCTTGCTCGGTGAGGGAGATGGCGTTCTGGATGGTTTTGGCGAGGTCGGCGGGGATGGCGGGGTTGGGGGTGGCGGCCTGGGAAGCGGGAGCGCTGGCGGGCTGGCTCGCGGGGGCGGAGGCGGGCGTTGCTGCAGGTTGGGAGGCTTGGCCGAGGAAGAGGGCAGCGGCGGCGATGCCGCCGGTGAGGGGGACGAGGAAGCGAACGGTCATGCATGTCTCCATGTTGTACGTGGGGAGCATGGTAAGCGGGCGGCGGGCGGGCGTAAATGGCGGGGTGCGGACGGGGGCGATAGACTGGGGCCGCATGGAGAAAAGATCGCGGCAGGCTGGAGGGATGCGACCGGAGGTATTGTGGCCGATGGTGGCGGCGGTGGGGGTGGTGGCGGTGCTGGGGGTGTTGGCGGCGTTGAAGGGGCCGTTCTGGCTGGGGCCGAATCTCGATCCGGATTATGTGTATTTGTTCAACGGTCTGCTGATCGCGACGGGGCGGTCGCCGGTGCATGTGGATCATCCGGGGACGCCGGTGCAGGAGTTGATCGCGGTGGTGCTGCGGGCGGCGGCAGGCGGAGGCGGGGATTTTGCGCAGCGGGTGATTGGCGGGGCGGAGGCGTATCTGGGGATGGTGCGCGGGGTGATGCTGACGGGGCTGCTGGTGACGCTGGGGGTGGCGGGGGCGGCGGTGGGGCGCTTGACGGGGCGCGTGTGGGCGGGGGTGTGGTTTGTGGGGTCGGTGGTGTTGACGCCGATGGTGCTGCGCGAGGCGTTGTGTGTGAAGCCGGAGCCGATGCTGCTGATCGCTGGTGTGGCGATTGGGGCGATGGTGCTGGCGGCGGCGCGGGGTGGGAAGACGGGGTGGAAGATGGCGGCGGGGATGGGGGTGCTGGCGGGGATGGCGGTGACGGCGAAGGTGACGGCGTTGCCGCTGGTGGTGGTGGCGGTGCTGGGGGTGCGGGGGTTGCGGGCGAGGTTGGTGGCGGCGGCGGGGATTGTGGTGAGCGCGGGGCTGCTGTTGATTCCGGCGTATCCGGAGCTGTGGCGGTTGTGGGCGATCACGCAGAAAATTGCGACGCAGGGGGGAAGGTATGGGAATGGGGTGCTGCCGGGGGAGAGTTATTTGAGCGCGGAGGGGATGCGTCTGGCGGAGACGCCGGTGCTGGTGATTGGGCTGGTGGTGGCGGTGATGGGGTGGCTGGCGCGGCGGCGGGATGTGCGGGTGAAGCGGGAGGCGGCGCCTTTGGGGGGGGCGTGCGGGGTGCTGGCGCTGGGGATGGGGTTGCAGATCGCGCTGGCGGCGACGCAGCCGTATGAGGCGCGGTATCTGTTGCCGGGGGTGGCGCTGGCGGGGGCGGGGGTTCTTGCGGGGGTGGCGGCATTGCGGTGGCGGGCGCCGGCGTGGAGCGCGGCGATCGTGCTGGTGTGGGCGGCGGCGGCGGTGGCGGATGTGGGGGCGGGGTTTGTGCATGACATGACGGGGCATGCGCATGATCAGGCATTTTTGGCGAGCGGGGCGGCGGATGCGCAGGTGGTGGAGTTTTATCGAGCGTCGACGCCGGCATTCGCGCGGTATTTCGGGGACCGGTGGTCGGGGTTTGCGTTTGCGGAGCAGTGTGCGGAGGCGGATCCGGAGACGGTGTTTTATGATTTCTGGGGTGGGAAGGGGATGACGGGGTATGACCGTTCGCTGGCGCAGACGGCGGCGGTGACATCGCATCGGCTGCTTTTTCGAGGGGCGACGGTGGAGGTGTTGCCGGAGTTGGCGCTGCGGCCGGGGTTCGGGAAGCCGGTGGCGGTTCCTGGCGGGGGGCTGGATGCGTTTTATGAGCAGCGGGTGCCGACGGAAGTGAAGCTGGCGTTTGGGGATTATCTGGCGGCGGGATTAAGCCGGCCGGAGATGGTGGGCAGGGAGGTGGTGCGGACGATTGTTGGGGAGGCGAGGCTGCGGTATGTGGGGACGGGTCGGGAGGGGATGCTGGTGGGGACGATCGCGGGCGCGGAGGGTGCGGGGACGCTGGTGGTGATGGATGGGAGTGGGAAGGAGTTGGGACGGGTGGCGGCGGGGTCAGGGGAGGAGCCGTTGCGGGTGGCGTTGCCGGCGGGGAGCGGGGAGCGTGTGGTGCGGTTGCGCGTGGAGGGCGGGGGCGAGGTGGCGTTTCGGGAGTTGCGGATTGAGGATTAGGCATGAAGGGATGAAGGGACGAAGGACATGGCGCGTTGAAGCCGCAACTGAAGTTGACTACGGAGCACACGGAGGAACGACGACGATCCCCCCCCACCGACGACGACGACGTAAATTGGCCACGAAAGGCACGAAGGGCACGAAAGTTGGATTTAGAAGCCATTTCAAAAAGCGGGGCATTGGCATCCGGCGCCATGCTCTGATTGGGAAAACGGTGACTCGAACATGGGCAGGATGCCCATGCCACTTTTAAAATGGCTTCTTAAGGATTCTGTTGCGGTGGGAAGAAGCGGTGCGGTTGCAGGATGAGGGTGGGGAGTCCATGCGAGATTGGGGGGTGCAAAGACGGGGGAAAATATATTTCAGGAAAACGGGCGACGTTTCTGCGGGATGCCGCGGATTTCTCGGGAGCGCCTTCGTGGCCTTCGTCTCTTCATCGCTTCGTGCTTTGGTCTGGGGCTTCGCGGGAGCTGTTGCGGGGGGCGGTTGAAATGGAGGCGTGAGGGGTGGGATTACATCGGGCCGGTGGGGGGTTTGGGGGTGTTGGCGTTGGGCATGGCGGGGGTGGGGGCGGTGGTGTTGGTGGCGTTGTTGGGTGTGGCGGGAGCGGATTGGGAGGGGGGTGTTTCGGCGCCGGCGAGTGCGTTGAGGCGGAGGTAGGGGTTGTTCTGCATGGCGAGGCGTGCGGCGTCCTGGCCGGCCTGGAGGTCTTTTTCATCGTGGCCGGCGTCATATTCGCCGTATTTGACGGCGGCGAGGAGGGAGGGGGCGAGCCACTGGACGGGGACGGCCGCGCCGGCCTGGCTCTTGGCGGAATTGATGAGGGCTTCGGCGTCTTTGAACTGCTTGAGGGCGGCGGTGCGTTCGGCGGCGCCGGCGGTATCGGAGGCAGCGGCGGGGGCGGGGGCGGCGCCTGCGCCCGAGACGACGCTGTTGACCTGATTCATGGCGGATTCGCCGCTGGCGCGCATGGAGGCGACGGAGGCGGCGAGGAGGTTGGCCTGTCCGGTCTGAGCCTTGGCGCCGGCCTGCTGGAGCATGAGGATGGCTTTGGCCTGGTTGTCGTGGGCGACCTTGGCGATGGGATCATCGGAATCGGTGGCTTCGGGGAGCCTGGACTGGGCGTCGCTGAGGGCGGAGACGGCGGCGCCGTAGGCTTTGTCGGCGGCGGTGCTTTGGGCGAGGATGTTTTTGACATCCTTTTCGACCTGATCGGCGAGCGCGGTGAAATCCTTGTATTGCTGCTTGAGGCCTTCCTGGGCGTTGACATATTTCTGGGCCTCATCGCGCAGGCTGGCGGCGAGACCGGACGCTTTTTCGGCCTGCTCCTTCTCGGCGGTGACGCCGCCCTGAACGGCGGCGAGCTTGGCTTCGGCTTCCTTCTGCTTGATTTGGGCGGTGTTGAGGGCGGACTGGGCGTCGTCGAGCTGGAGCTGGAGATTCACGACATCGGCGGTGAGCTGGTCGGCTTGTTTGCGGGTGTCGGCGGCCTTGCGGGCGGCGTCGATGGCGGCGTTGCCCTGAAGTTTTTCGGAGGCCTGGAAGGCGTCTTCGGTCTGGGAGTAAATCTGCGAGGCCTGGGACTGCTTGTCGGCGATCTGCTTTTTGAGATCGTCGACGGCGGACTGGGCCTTGGCGGTGTTGTCCTTGGCGGTGTTGACGTCGTTCTGGGCGGCGCTGGTGTCCTGGGCGGTGACCTTGGCGCGGGCGTCCTGCACGCCGGCTTCGCCGCCGAGGGCGATGACGTAGGAGGCCTGGTTCTGGAGGGCGGTCCATTTGCGGGAGAGGTCGAGGACTTTCTGCTGTTCCTGGGAGAGGAGTTCCTCGGCATACTGGCGGGAGACGGTGCCGAGCTCCGACTGGATCAGGCTCTTGAGGACGGGAGGCACATCGGCGGCGGCGGCTTTTTCCAATTGATCGACGGCGGCCTTGAGGTCATCGGCGCGGGAGTTCTGCTCGAAATACTGCTTGTAGGCGCCCTTGGCGTTGAGCTTGTCCTGGGCGACTTCATTTTTGGCTTGTTCGGCGGCGTTGGAATTGGTTTGGACCGAATCCAGGAAGCTGGCTTTGGGGCGCATGTCACCGGCGGAGCGGGCGATGCGCACGGCATCGGTGGCGTCTTTAGAGGCGCTCTTGGCGGACATGGAGGTATCGCCGCAGGCGGCGAGGCCGAGAGATATGGAGGCGACGGCGAGCGCCAGGAGGGCGCGGGCAGGGCCGGTAGAGAGGTGCGTACCTTCGGCAGGGATCGGGAAAGAATTCACCACAGCCACTCCTTCGCGCGACAGACAGAAGAGGGAATTGCGGAAGATGCCATCGTCTGTAGTATGCACCGGGGGATGGTGGGGGTCAATATGGGGGTGGAATCGTGGGGCAGGTGAAGGCTATTGGCCGGTCGGAGGCGGGATTACGGTTAGAGATTGCGGCCGGCGACGGAGGCGACGGTGGCGAGGAGTTCGGGGCCTTCGACGGGTTTGGCGAGGTGGACCTGGTAGCCGGCCATGAGGGCGCGGGTGCGGTCTTCGGAGCGGGCGAAGGCGGAGAGGGCGATGGCGGGGGTTTTGCCGCCCTTGTCGGGGGGGAGGCGACGGACTTCGCGGATGAACTCGTAGCCGTCTTTTCCGGGCATGCCGATGTCGCTGATGAGGGCGTCGATGGGCTGGTTCTGGAGAACCTGGAGGCCTTCGTCGGCGGAGGCGGCGAGGGAGACGTGGGCCTGGTGGTTGACGAGGATGCGGCGGATGAGGTCGCGTGCGTCGGGCTCGTCTTCGACGACGAGGACGCGCACGCCGGCGAGCAAGGGAGCGGCGGCGTCCGGGGGTCCATGGCCGGACTGGCCGCGGGGGTGGCGGCGATCGGAATCGTCGGTGGCGACGAGGACGGGGATGGCGACGGTGAAGGTAGCGCCTTGGCCTTTGCCGGGGCTTTTGACGCGGACGGTGCCGCCGTGAAGTTCGGTGAGTTGTTTGACGATGGCGAGGCCGAGTCCCAGGCCGCCGTGGCGTCGGGTGGTGGTGGAGTCGGCCTGGCGGAAGCGGTCGAAGACGTGGGGAAGGAATTCGGGATCGATGCCTTCGCCGGTGTCGTTGACGGTGAGTTCGATGTGGGAGTTGACGCGTTCGAGGAGGATGGTGACTTTGCCGTTCTTGGGGGTGAATTTGATGGCGTTGGAGAGGAGGTTCCAGACGACCTGCTGGAGACGGCCGGGATCGCCGGCGACGGGTCCGGCGTGGGGATCGAGGACGCTGTGGAGGCGGATATTGCGGGAATCGGCGGCGGGCTTGACGGATTCGATGGCGGCGTTGACGACCTGGGAGAGCTCGACGCGCTGGACATCGAGGCGGATTTTGCCGGAGATGATGCGGGACATGTCGAGGAGGTCTTCGATGAGTTGCGTCTGGACGCGGGCGTTGCGTTCGATGACGTCGAGGCCTTCCGCGACGGTGGCGGGGTCGGCGGCGGTGTTGCGAATGAGCTGAGACCAGCCGAGGATGGCGTTGAGGGGGGTGCGGAGTTCGTGGGAGAGGGTGGCGAGGAATTCGTCTTTGAGGCGGGAGATGCGTTCAATTTCGGCGCGTGCGGCGCGTTCTGCGTTGAGGAGTTCTTCGCGTTCGCGCATGAGCTGCTGCTGGTCGGAGACATCGGTGTGGGTGCCGAACCACATGATGATTTTGCCGGCGTGATCGCGGAAGGCGTGTGCGCGGGAGAGGAACTGGCGGTAGACGCCATCGGCGCGGCGGAGGGGGAAGGTGTCTTCCCAGGGCTCGCCGGAGTGGATGGCGCGAGTCCATTTTTGGGCGACGCGGGCGGCCTGTGCGGGATCGACGAATTGTTCCCAGCCGCCGGGGGAGGGGGTGTCGGGGCTGGCGCCGGTGAATTCATACCAGCGCTGGTTGAACCAGAAGGCGGCGCCGTTGTCGCGTGCCATCCAGGCGAGCTGGGGGATGGTGTTGGCGAGCTGCTGGAAGCGCTGCATATTTTCCTTGACCTGGGCGTGGAGGGTGGCGTTTTCCAGGGCGACGCCGGCGTGACCGGCGATGGCGCTGACGACGGCTTCGGCTTGTTCGTCGAAGACGCCGGGGCTGGAGTGGCCGAAGAAGAGGCCGCCGATGACGCGGCGGTCACGGGAAAAGACGGGGACTGCGAGATAGGAGCGGACGGGGAGGTGTCCCTCGGGCATGCCGTGATACGGGGGGTTTTTTCCATAGCGAGGGTCTTTGGTGATGTCGGGCGAGCGGACGATGCCGGCGCCGGAGAAAGTGGGGCCGAAAACTTCGGTATTGCGGGGCATGGGGAACCTGGCGAATTCTTCACGGGAAACGCCGGAGATGGTGTAGAGCTTGTAGGATTCACCGGAGTCATCGACGACGTTGTAGAAAAAAGCGCCAAACTGTGCGCCGGCGAGTTCGGTGGCGGCGTCGGTGAAGGACTGGACGATGGATTCGATGTTGAAGTCGCCGGCCATGGCTTTGCCGAGGGCATAGAGGCGGTCGCGTTCGCGAGCGGTGCGTTTGGCGGCGGTGATATCGCGGGCGATTTTGGAGACGCCGACGATGGTGCCGTCGAGATCACGGATGGGGGAGATGGTGACGGAGACGTCGATGAGCGTGCCGTCTTTGCGTTGGCGGACGGTTTCGAAGTGGTCGATGCGTTCGCCCATGCGCATTTTACCGAGGATGACGGGCTCTTCGGTGAGGCGGTCCTGGGGGATGATTTTGGTGATGGACTGGCCGATCATTTCCGCGGCGGTGAAGCCGAACATGCGTTCGGCGGCGATGTTCCAGGACTGGACGATGCCATCAAGATTTTTGGAGACGATGGCGTCATCGGAGTTTTCGATAATGGCGGTGTGGTGGAGGTGCCACGATGGGACTTGGGACATAACGGTGATCCGGAGCGAGGTCGATGGGGACGTCTCAAGACCATTTATGGTAGTCGTGCGAGATGAGGATGAAAACCTTTTTTTGCGTATGGACGGGCTGGGGCGAGCAGGAAAGAGGAGTCGTTCGGTAAAATGGAACTTTGCACATGAGACCCGGTGGGTGAACAATGAGCATGGATGATGTGAAGCAGGTGGTGAAGGCGCATTGGGGGCGGCGGGCGGCGGGATTTGACCTGGGGGCGACGCATGGGATTTTGACCGAGGCGCAGGGAGCGGCGTGGCGCGGGTTGCTGCGCGAGGTGCTGGGGCAGGGGGTGAAAGATGTTCTGGGTGTGGGGTGCGGGACGGGTTTTTTGGCGCTGCTGGCGGCGGAGATGGGGCATCGGGCGGTGGGGGTGGACCTGGCGCCGGAGATGGTGGCGCTGGCGCGGGAGAAGGCGGGGCGGATGGGAGTTGCGGCGGAATTTTTGGAGGGGGATGTGGAGCGGTTGGACTTTGCGGCGGGGCGGTTTGATGTGGTGATCGAGCGGCACGTGCTGTGGACGTTGCCGGCGCCGGTGGAGGCGCTGGGCGACTGGCGGCGCGTGTTGCGGGCGAGCGGGGAGGCGGTGCTGATCGAGGGGCATTGGGGAGAGCGGGCGCAGCGGGATGAGTATGAGGGGATCAAGGAGCGGTTGCCGCTGTATGGCGGAAGACCGGCGGCGGAGGTGATGGCGGCGATGCGCGCGGCGGGGTTTGGGGAGGTGTCGGTGCGGGAGATGATGGAGGCGTCGCTGTGGGGCGGGGAGGCGGGGTGCGCGCGGTATATGGTGCGGGGGAAGAAGCCTCGTTAAGTACGGAATCGCGGTGGGCGTGCGCGGCGGGGTTTCAGCCACGCATTTGGATTGACGGAAAGATGCGCGGTCACGCGCCGTCAGCGAGGACGTGGGGGACGTCGATGCCCAGGGCGGTGGCGAGGTCGTGCTGGTGTTCCTGTTCCTGGGAGATGACTTCGCGGATTTTTTCGGCGAGGGCGTAGTGGCCGAGGGCTTCGGCCTGTTTGACGCGCTGGCGGTACTGCTTGATGGTTTCGGTTTCGTTGTCGAGATCGAAACGGAGCATGTCCTCGGCCTTGTCGGAGAGCTTCACTTCCTTGGGGGTGGCGTTGGGCATTTCGCCGAGGTAATCGATCTGGTCGGCGATGATGAGGGCGTGTTCGAGTTCTTCGTGGGCGTGCTTTTTGAGTTCCTTGGCGATGTTCATCCACTTGGCGCCGGTGAGGACGTTGCTGTAGACGGTGTAGGCGATGACGGCCTGGTATTCGCGGGAGAGGTCTTCCTGAAGGCCGGCGATGAGGTCTTTGAGGGGGGAGTTTTGAGAATCGGGCATGAGCGGCTCCTTTCGTTGGGCATGGGGCATGGTAGCTCTACGAGCGGGGAAGTCCATCGGATGACGGATGGCGTGTTTGCCGAGGAGCAGGGGGAGTTTTGGGGTGGCGTGGCGGCGGCGCGGGGCGGGGCTATACTGCGGGGATGAAGGTGATTCGGGATTGGCGTGGGTTTGCGGAGGCGGGGGGGAAGCGCGGCGGGGTGTTGAGCGTGGGGAATTTTGATGGGGTGCATGTGGGGCATGCGGCGATGTTGAGCGCCGGGCGGGCGGAGGCGACGCGGAGGGGCGTGGGGTTTACGATCATGACGTTTGATCCGCATCCGGGGGTGGTGCTGGGGAAGGGGAATCGGCCGCCGCTGATCACGCTGGATCAGAAGATCGAGTTGCTGTCGGCGTTCGGGGCGGAGGTGTTGATTGTCATTCAGACGACGCGGGAGTTTCTGGGGATGGAGCCGGAGGTTTTTTTGCGGGAGGTGGTGACGGGAGGGGGGGGGGGAGCGGTGGGGGCGACGGTGATGGTGGAGGGGGCGACGTTTACGTTTGGGCGCGGGGCGAAGGGGAACGTGCGGATGCTTCAGGAGCGCGGGGCGGAGTTTGGGATCGAGGTGGTGGTGACGCCGACGCGAGAGGTGGTGCTGAGCGATCTGATGGTGGTGAATGTGTCGAGCAGCCTGGTGCGGTGGCTGATCGGGCAGGGGCGGGTGGCGGATGCGGCGAAGTGCCTGGGGCGGGCGTATGCGTTGCGCGGGAAGGTGGTGGAGGGGGCGAAGCGCGGGCGGACGATCGGTTTTCCGACGGCGAACGTGGCGTGCGAGCAGCTTTTGCCGGCGGCGGGGATTTATGGCGGTTGGGCGAAGCTGGCGGATGGGCGGGTGTTCAAGGCGGCGACGAGCGTGGGGACGAATCCGACGTTTGACGGGAAGGCGACGACCGTTGAGGCGTTTTTGCTGGATTTTTCGGGGGATTTGTATGGGCAGGTGATGGAGGTGGGTTTTGAGCGGTGGGTACGGGAGATGTATACGTTCGGCGGGGTGGAGCCGCTGGTGCGGCAGATGGAGCGGGATGTGGCGGAGGTGCGTGGTGGAAAAATTGGAAAAATGGGTGCGACGGGTTCAATTGGGGGCTGAAATGAGAATTGAAGGTGTTGGGAGCTTTGAAAGTTTTTGGCGTTTTTCTTACAAAGCGTTTTGAGCATTGAAAGTGGGCTTACAAAGCGTTTCGGCGAGGGATGGGCAGGGATCTGGCGAGAACGAAAGGGATGTTGTGATGCGGGAATTGGTGGAGCGGTTGAGGAAAGCGAAGCGGGTGGCGGTGTTTACGCATCAGCGGCCGGATCCGGATGCGCTGGGATCGCAGGCGGCGGCGGGGTGGATTTTGCATGCGCTGGGGGCGGAGGAGATTTATCTGATGCAGTTTGGCGAGGCGCCGGCGCCGTATCGGTTTCTGCAGGAGGGCGGGCCGTGGGAGGTGGGGATGTGGGGCAGCGAATGGGCGGGGAGTTCGGGCGGGGCGGTGGACACGATTCTGATCGTGGATACGTGCACGTATAACCAGTTGGAACCGGCGGCGGGATTTTTGAAAGCGGAGCGCGGGAAGGTGGCGGCGATCGACCATCACCTGACGCGGGATGAGGTGGGGCCGCTGATCGTGGCGGATACGCAGGCGGCGGCGTGCGTGGAGATTTTGTGGGAAGTGGCGAAGGCGGCAGGCGTGGCGATGACGGCGCCGCTGGCCGAGGCGCTGATGGCGGGGCTGGTGGCGGATACGGGATGGTTCCGGTTTGATTCGGTGACGCGGCGGACGCATGAGATGGCGGCGGCGCTGGCGGGGATCGCGGATGTGCCGCGGATTTATGAGCGGCTGTCGCAGGGGGAAACGAAGGCGAAGCTGGGGGTGATGGAGCGGGCGCTGGCGAGCGTGCGCTGGGCGTGCGAGGATCGGTTTGGGTGCATGGTGCTGCGGCAGAAGGATTTTGCGGAGACGGGCGCGACGCAGAGCCAGACGGAGGGGCTGGTGGATTTGCCGATGATGGTGGGGAGCGTGGAGGTGGCGGGATTGCTGACGGAGATGGCGGACGGGCGGGTGCGGGGGAGCCTGCGGAGCAAGCATGATGTGGATGTGAACGCGATCGCCAACGAGCTGGGCGGCGGCGGCCATGCGAAGGCGGCGGGGTTTCGGGTGGACGAGCCGGTTGGCCGGGCGGTGGAGACGGTGATTGCCGCGGTGGGCAGGGGGATCAGCAAAGCGCGCGTGTGAGGCCGGCATGGCAGGAATCAGCGATCGCGGATCCAGACGAGCGACTGCACGCCGCGCGCCGGGCCGCGGTTTTCGCGCAGGTAATTGGGAATCGCCAGCAGCGGGGAGTTGTCGGCGAATTTGCCGGTGATCGCCATCGTTCCGCCGAGCAGATCGGGCTTCCATTCGGCGGCCAGCGGTGTCGCATCGGGCAGCGTGCCGTTCACTTTTTGATCGACCGATTCGATGTTATACACCAGCGGGCCGAACGCCAGGGCCACGTGATCGCGGTCGGCGGCGACCTTGTCGATCGCCTTGATGCGGTAGGGCTTGAGGGGCAATTCGAGTTCCACCCGGTCGCCGGGATTCCACTGGCGGTCGATGACGACATAACCGTGGTCGAGGTGCTGCTCGACGGGTTTGCCGTTGACCTTCAGCGTGGTGATTCCATCGATTCCGTCGGCGCCGCCAAGCTCGGAATAGAGTTCGCTGGCGGTGCGGTGCGGGGAGCGCAGGTGCAGGGCGAAGCGTCCGGGCGATTCAGGATTCACGGTGATGGCCACTTTTCCATCATAGGGATAGTTGGTTTCCTGGACCATCTGCACGTTGGTTTTCCGGCCGGATTGCAGGGCGACGTCGGGGATGTTGACGGAGGTTCCGACGTACAGGTTTGTATAGATTCCGTCGGTGCCTTTGGAATACATCCAGGTGGGCAGCATCAAGAGCGTGCGCGGGAAATTGCCGACGCAGCAGGGGCAACTGTGCCAGGCGTAGCGGCCGGAGGTGGTGTCGAGGGCATTGGTGTAGGTGAAATTATTGCCGCTTAAATCGAAGTCGCCAAGGATCGCGTTGTAGAGCGTTTTTTCATACAGGTCGGCGAACTTGGCATCGTGATAGGCAAGCAGCATTTTCCACTGGAAGAAGAGCGCCCCGCAGTTGGAGCAGCTTTCGCAGTAGGAGTTGTTGCGGAGGGCGTAATCTTTACCGAAGCCTTCGGACGTGTCGCCGCTGCCGATGCCGCCGGTGATGTACCATTTTTTGTTGGAGAGATCGTCCCAGAGCGAATAGACGGCGCTTTGGTAATCGGGATCGCGGGTTTGCGCCGCCACGTCGGCCATGCCGGAAAACAGGTAGGCGGCGCGCACCGCGTGGCCCAGCGCTTCGTATTGATGCGTCACGGGCGCCTGGGTCTGATCGTAGGAATTGCCGCGGCCTTCGGCGGGATTGTTTCCGCGGGAATCCAGCAGGAATTTCGCCAGCGCAACATATTTATCGCCGGGTCCGGCGGCGGCGCCGGGCGCTTCGACATCATTGACAAATCGCCCGAAGCGCACGAGGGCCTGCTCCATTTCCTCGTGGCCGTCATACCACGCCTTTTTGCCGGGGCCGAGGTTGCTGGCCCAGCAATCGGCGAGGCGTTTGGCGGCATCGTAGAGGCGGCGGTCCTGGCCTTTGGTCATCTCATAATCCGCGATTGCGGCTTCGAGGAAGTAACCGGCGACATAACCTTCGTGCTCGGTCTTCACGGTCCAATGCGCGGGGGCGTGACCGTTCTCGCGCGGCGTGCCGAGCGTGAAGCGCGTCTGGAAATAGCCATCCGGTTCCTGGGCTGCGAGGATGATCGGGATCCAGCTATCGATGGTTTTTCGCATGGTGTCCTGGGCCGCGAGAATGTCCTTGTCGCCCTGCGCGTCGACCATCAGGGCATCGCACATCGACTCGAGCGTGTTGAACACCCAGGCGTTGGCGAAGGGATAGCCCACGTGCGGCTTCCAGGGCTTTCCGGCCAGCTTGTTCCCCGCCTGCACCAGGTTCTCGATGCCGCCTTCCTTGAGGTTTGGATCGTTGATCTCATCGACGCAGTGGGGAATCCAGTGCGTGATCAGCGGCTTCATGCGAGCAAGCCACATGGGGCTGGAGATTGCATAGTTGGATGGATAGACCGGATCGAGGCGAGCCATGTCGAGCGCCGGCTGCACATGCACATGCAGCTCGTCGGAGGACTGTGTGTCGCCGGCGCCGGCGGTGAGTTTGAGGACGTATTCGCCGGGCGCGGAAAAAGACGCGGCGGTGGTGAGGGCGGCGGGATCATCGAAGCTCACGTTTCCCGGGCCGGAAGCCTTGGACCAGCCGATCGACTCGGCGCTGCCGCGCGCGGCGCCGGTGAGATACGTTTTCCCCGGCAGCACGACCGTGCGTTCATCGCCGGCGGCGACGCGCGGGGCGAACTTCGGCGAGTGGCCATCGTCCAGCACGCGCCATTCCAGGATACCCGTCGAATTGCGACCGTCGGCGTCGATCTCCAGGCGCAGGCGCGTGGTCTTGATTTCATCGAACGTCACGGTGTTGAACGTGTTGGGCGTGAGGGTGACAGCGCCCTTGTCGGCGCCGGGCACCGGCTGAAACCCGGAGCCGTCCCAATAGAGCAGGCGTGCCGCCGTGGGAAGATGAATGCCCTGGCCGTCCTGCCACCAGTAGACGGCGGCGGATTTGGTGGCGATGGGCTCGGGCCAGTCGTATTGCACCCACTGCGTACCCGTCCGCGGCCAGTTGCCATAGGCGCCGCGATTGTGATCGCGCGAGCTGCGCGGCGTGAAGCCGTCGTTGATCGCTTCGAGCATTTCGTTGCCGGAGACAAAGCTGGTGGAAGGCGTCGCATAGAGCGCCAGATTGGTGGCGTTCTGTGCCGGGGCGGTGGTGGATTGCGCCGGCGCGGCCTGTTGCCCGGCAATGGCGGCCCCGACGGCGGCGGCGAGCAACACAGCGGAGAACGCGTGCATCCGGCGCATGGAAATACTCCTGTATCGAATCCTCAATGTGCAGCTTCGCGGTCGGCATGGGAAGCCGGCAGGATGTGCTTCGCGGGAAGACCAAATTCTACCGGTTAGCGATTGCCGACTTCCAGTTTCGCACGCGGCAGTCCATCCGCCGATGCCGTCAACATGACACCGCCATGAGTCTCAACGTACACGATCAGCCGGCCATGGAAAGCGGCGCGATGGCCGATGTGCGGGTCCTCTGTGGAGTTGGGATCACCGGAATCGATCGCCAGAATGCGGCCCTTGCCCAGGAGTGAAAATGAGACTTCCTGCGCCGCGGTGGGATCGGCGTGTCCCGCCGCGTCCGCGAGGGTGACTTCGACCTGCGCCACATTGGGACCATCGCCGGAACCAAATTGCGTGCGATATTCGTGCAGGTCGATCTTCTCCGCCTTGCCCGGCGGCGACCAGGTCGCCTCGGCCGCCTCGCGCCCGCCTTTTTTGGCGACCGCGCGCAGCTCGTGTCCGGGTTCGACGGCGGGCGCGTCAATCACGTGATTGGCCGGCAGAGGCTTTTCGCCCAGCGACTGCTTGCCATCGAAAAACTCGACGGAATCACAGTTGGTGTAACAGAGCACGCGCGCTTCCGCCGGAGATCCTCCGGCCGCACCGCCCCGCCCCCGCCCGCGCGCCGGCGCCTGCACCAGCGACACCACCGGCTTATCCACCCACAGCGATTGCCGGAAGAAATAGTCGGGCTTCGGATAGCCCGCGACATCCAAGAGGCCCGCCCCATTGATATGATTGGGGTACGGGCCCGCTTCGCCCATGTAATCGATGCCCGTCCAAAGGAACTGCGCGGATATATAGGGATTGTCCTTTACGGCCAGCCAGGCGGCGAGGTCGCCTTTGTTTTCGCTGCCGTAAATCACCATGTTTGGATGGGCCGCATGATCGGCGGCGTAGCGGCTTTCCTGGTAGTTGTATCCCACGATATCGAGCTCGGGATAATAGAGATTGGTCGCGATCGAGGCGCAGGCTGCGGTCACGGGGCGCGTCGTGTCCACGGACTTCACATCCGCCACAAGCCGCTTGGCGATCGCCACCGGCTCCTGGGAATTCAGCGGATAGGGATCGTTGGGATAATCGATCTCGTTGCCGATGGACCACATCACAATGGAGGGATGGTTGCGATCGCGCCGCACCATGTCCTCGACATCGCGGTCGGACCATTCGGCAAAGATTTCGTGATAGCCATCGGTGCTGAATTTCTGCCCATTCCAGCGGTCCATCCACTTCTTTTTGCCCTTTGACCACTCATCGAACGCCTCATCCATCACGAGGAAACCGAGGCGGTCGCAGAGATCGAGGAATTTCGGATCGGGCGGATTGTGGCTCGTGCGGATGGCGTTGACTCCGGCTTCTTTCAGAATGCGCAGCCGCCGCTCCCACACCTGCCGCGGAATCGCCGCCCCCAGGGAACCGGCATCCTCATGCAAACAAACGCCCTTCAATTTCAGGTTCTCGCCATTCAGCCAGAAACCGGTATTCGGATCAAACTTTGCAGTGCGGATGCCGAAGGGAACAGTATAGGTGTCAACCGTTTTGCCGTTCTCGAGGAGCTCCACCGTCAGCGTGTAGAGTGCCGGATGATCCACGGACCAGAGTTCCGGCTTGGCCACGGTGATCTGCTGGACCTTGGCGGTACGGCCTTGCAAATCCGTACTGGCAGGCAATGCCGGAATGGGCACGCTGGTCACGCGCTTGCCCGCGGGATTGAACAGGGTCGCACGCAGTTCGCCGGACGCGGGGGTTGCGCCTTTGTCACCCGTCTCCGCCACCTGAATATTGATCGTCGCCCGCTCTGGCGAGACCTCGGGGGTGCTCACAAACACCCCATCCCGCTCGATGTGCACCGGCGCGGTCTTGACCAGATACACATCGCGATAAATCCCCGAGCCCGGATACCAACGCGAATCCGCAAACTGCGAGTGATCGACGCGCACCGAGATCACATTGTCGCCGGGCTTCAGCGCGTCGGTGATGTCGCACTGAAACGTCGAATAACCATACGGCCGCCCGCCGACTTCCTTGCCGTTGACATACACTTTTGAATACTTGTAAACGCCGCCGAAAAGCACATTCACGCGCTCCCCACCGGAAAGCGCCGGCGCCGGAAAATGCTTGCGATACCACCCGATGCCGCCGGGCAAAAACGCCTCGCTGCCGGACCACTTCGCATCATAAGGCCCATCGATCGACCAATCGTGCGGCAGCTCCACGGGCTGCCACGCATGGTCGTCGAAGGCCGCATCCTGCGCCGCGGGCGCATCGCCCTTGGCAAAAAGCCAGCCTTCATCCCAGAGCGTCCGATGGGCGTCGCCCGCGGAAACGATCGGCCCATTCATCGGCCGGGAAGTCGATGCGACCTGCGAACAAGCCGCGAGAAAAACAGAAGAGAGAATCGCACTCGCCGCCAGGGCGGGAATCGCGCGCCGCATAAAGGTCTCCATGTGGATTGAGATGCGGGGGCGATTATGCCGGGGCTTGGCGGCGCGTCAACTCCACGCGTCCTCGCTCTCGGCCGCGCGGCGCTCCACCGCAATTCCGCCCTGCGCCGCCCGGCGGCGCACATTGCGATAAGTCACCACCACCAGCCCGAGCAACACCCCTACCGGCGCCAGGAGCGCCCGCGCCCCCACATGCGCGAAGCCCACCGCTCCCACGCCCGCTCCAAAGACGAAAGACGTCCAGATGCACGCCAGCAGCGCCAACCGCTGCCCCGTCGGGTGCCGCTGTGTCAGCCGCAGCACGCGCCCCGGCGAGATGAATCCCAGCCACGTGCGCCCGCGCCGCCGGTCCAGCAGGTAAAGGGCCATCTGCACGCTCTCGATGCCCAGGTCGGTCACCACCCCGGTCAGGTGGGTGCTGCGCACGACAGCGCCGGAGATTTTGGTGATCGTGGCGTTCTGAAGGCCCATCGCGAATGCCGCCGCGAACAGCCATCCCCGGGTCATCGCCCCCTCGCCGGAGCCCCCCAGCCACAGCGTCAATCCGGTCAGCAGCGCCGCCTCCGCCGCCACCGGCAGGATGTAGCGTGCCCGCGCGGCGCCCCGCCGAATCGCCAATTCCGTCATGATTGCCGAGGTCACCCCGCCCAGGCCGAACGCTCCGACAGCGCCGGCATAAAACGCCAGCTCGCGCCACGAGCCGCCGGCCGCGGTCAGCCCCACCATCGTCGAGTTGCCGGTCATGTGCGAAATGAAATTCCGTCCCACCACGAATGCCACCGCGTTGGTGAATCCGGCGACAAACGACAGCGCCACCGCCAGGCGCGCCTGCTGTCCGAACGTGGAGACTTCCGCCGACAGCATCTCAATCCCTGCCGGCTTCGCGTAAAACCTGTTTCAATGCCGGGATCAGCCGCGCCGCCGCCAGGCTTATCACGCGATCGCCGAGCACGTCCCGGATGCTTCCCAACAGGCGATCCGTCGCATGCTCCACCGCCAGGACCGGCACGCCGCGCGCCGCCGCCTGAAGCACCGGCGGCATCACCATCCCCGTCGGCGACAGATGCACAACCCCCGACACCTCTTTCCACACCTCCCCATCCGCATCCGGCCAGCAGACGACAGACGCCTTGCTCTGCTCCGCCCCCCCCGCCGCCGCGCCCCCTTCAGGCCATTCGCCGAGGCGCTTCACCGGGATTCCGTTCCGCTCCAACTCCGACGCCAACCGCAGCATCGGCACCGCGGGAATCAGCACCAGCCGGATCAGCCGGCGCATCGGTTCGCCCAACGCCGGGTCGCTCGCCAGGTGTGTGCCTTCCCGGCCCGCCCGTCCAATCGCCCGCCGCAGCACATCCTCCGCGCAGCCCTCGTGCACCGTGAGGTATTCTTCCTCGACGATCGCGCGGGCCGCCGCATACACCGCCAGGTGCGTCGGCAAGGTGATGTTCAACGCCTCCGCCGAAATCCGCGGCAAATCCGCAACCATCGCAATTGCCCCCCCGCCTCCCCGGTCCGCGCCATGCTGCGAGCCGACGCCGGAGAACCTCGCCTCCAGCGTCCGCATCACAATCTGCGACTCCCCGATTCCCCGCTCGCGCAACAGCGCCGCATGATGATGCCCGTGCACCACCACGCGATCCCGCACTCCCAGCGTCCCCCCCCCGCCGCCCCCCACCGCCCCCGATGGAACACGCTCCCAATATCCCGCCCCAACGCCCGGCGGAACCCACGTCTCCACCACCACGTTCGCCGGAACCACGGGCCCAAGCTGCGACCGAAACGCATCGCTTCTCAGCACCGCCGGCCGAACCTCTGCGAATACTTCCAACCGGCGGGCCAGCGCCGTCTCATCGTGCCGATCCATATAAAGCGTCGGCGTCCCCTGCGCCTGCCGATGCAACGGCCGCTCCCCGGGATAGCGCTCGTGCACCAGAAACGCCGCCTCCCGTTCGCCGTCCGCCCGATCGTGCGCGCCCACCTGCAGCGCCAGCCGCTCGATCAGGGCATGTCGCCGCAGCACCGCCTTGCGAACGATCGCCTCCCCCGCCGCCAGCAATCCGTTGCGCCGATCGCCAAGCGTGGGAAGGGGATGCAGCACGGTGGGCGGTTCAAATCCGCGATGCGTTTCCAAAAATGTCGCCAGCGCCTCGGCTACCTGCTCCGAATCGCCGCCCGCCGGCAGAATCACCATCCGCCCCGACGCGACGGCCTCCGAGAGGTCGCAAATCTCTAGCGCCATTCGTAATTGCGCCGCATCGGGCTCATACACAAAAAGCATCTGCGCCCGCGGCAGCTTCGCCAGAAACGCCAGCCACTCGAATCCGCTCCCGATTCCCAGGCCCAGTCCATTGGTGGTTCCAGGTTCGAGGCTGGTCACGATTGATGAGGCCGCCGCAGCCGGCATGGAGGTATTGCCGAGCCATTCCACACGGCGCGGCGGCTGGGCGTGGTCGCGCCGCAAGGTGGGCGTGCCATCGGTGCCCACGACCGCTTCAAAGCCGGATGGAATCAGGATTTGTGCAATCGCGTCCGCCGCTGGGGCAAACCACCGCCGCAGGGCCTGCAGGTTCTTTTCAAACGTTTTCACACCCCCCCTATCGGCTGATTATCGGCCCCTGCGAGAAAAACGGCCCGGCTGTCCGCAGTCGCCCCGTGCCGCACCCGGCGTGGGTCCGCTTGGCGATCCCGCCAACGTCCGACAATAACGCCGCTCTCAGTGCTGGGCGTCCGCCCGAGAATCGAAAATTCATCCCCATGTGACACAGATTTCTCATCCATTTGCGCCGACCTGCCGAAGAAGGATGAGGCACAGGTGCGCCGCCCAGCGGTTGAGCGGGGCTGCAAAATCGCTCCAACCTTGGAACCTTCCAAGAGTTGGAGACGTTTTTATGAGACTGCGGGACCGCCTTCGCCGCCCCTTTGCCGTGGGACCCGACGCCAACGCCGGGGAGCTGTAATGACCCAGACGGATTCTTCACCGGCCACCCCCGCTTCCCCGCGGTCCGCACGCGCGCCACGTGACCATGATGGCGACGCTGCCGATCCGCACGTTCCCTCCGATGCCCTCCTTACCGCTGCCCATCAGCTCGAAGATCAGGTCCAGCGGCTCACCGCGTGGAAACACCAGCTCGCCCGCCAGATGGACCTGCTGCGGCGTGATGGCATCAAGATTCTCGAACGTCAAAAAGCGCTTGCTGCGGAAAAGTCCACTCTTGCACAATTGCGAATCACCCTGGAAACGCAGCGCGAGGGGCTCGATGCGAGGGCGCAGGAACTGGAAACCCAGGCAAACGCCGCCGCCAGCGCGCAAAGCGAGCTTGCCGGTGTGAATGCGGAGCTTTCCGCCCGCCGGGAAGAGCTTGCCCGCACTCAGGACGAGCTGGGCCGGGTCGCCCCGCAGCTTGCCAAGGCGGCGGAAGAATGGGAGCGGGTTCGGGCGGAGATGGGGCAGCTTGCCGCCGAGCTGGAAAACAGCCGCTCGGCGCTGGAGGCGGCCCATCAGGAAACGAACGAAAAAAACACGCAGGCGGCCGCTTTGGAAGAGCGCCGCAGCGCCCTGTCCGCCGCGGTGGCCGATCTGGAGAACCAGCGGCAGCACTTCACAGCCGCGCTGACCGATCTCGAAAATCAACGCCACGCGCTGGGCACGGTCGTGGCGGAACTGGAACAGCGCCGCACCGCCCTCGAGCAAGCCACCGCCCACGCCGACGAGCAGCAAGCGCTCCTGGCGACCCTGAAGGAGCAGGCGGCCCGCGCCCAGCAGGACCTTGCCGCGCTTCATCAGCAGCAGGGCGAGGTGGCCGCCGAACTGGCGGGGCTGACGACCGAAAAGGAAACGCTTGCCGGGCAACTCGCCGAGGCGCGCACGGCCCTTGAGGCCGCCCGCCGCGACTTGACGGCCATCACGCAGCAGACCGACGAAGCGCGCCAGCAGGCCGAGCAATCGCGGCTGGAGACTGCCGCCGCCAGCGTGCAGACCGAATCGACGCTGGCGGGTCTGGCCGAGGAACGCGCCGCCCTGGAAGCGGCGCAGCAGGCCCTCGCCCAGCGCCAGCAGACCCTCGACACCCAGCAGGCCGCCTGCGACATCCGCCAGGCGGAGATCGCCCGCCAGCGCGCGGAACTGGAACATCGGGAGGGGGCGCTGGCCCAGCAGGAATCGGGCTGGCTGTCGCGCGATGTCTCCCTGCGCGAGGCCTCCGAACAACTGGAAATCCAGCGCCGGGAACTTGCCCAGGCCCAGCGGCAGCTCGAGCATGAACGGGCCGCTTTTCTCGAACAGGCCCGGGAACAGCAGGCCCGGGAAGCCCTCGCCGACGCCACCGGCACGGAGGAAACCGTCACCGCCGCGCGCGAAGAGGAGCTGCTGGCCACCGTCGAGCAATTCCAGACGCAGATCGAAACGCTCGCCCGGTCGCTGGAGGACAGCCAGTCGCTGCTGGAACGGCAGAACGGGGACGCGCTGCTGGCCAAAAACACGCTCGAGTATGAACTCGTGACGCTGCGGCAACAGCTCGACGCGGCCCGGGCGCGGGCGGCCGCCGCGGAGCAGATCATCCTGCCGCTGGGCACCGAAGTGCCGGAAGCGGCAGTGGCGCCGATCGCGGACGAAGCGGTGCACAAAGGGGGCGATGAACAGGCGATGGCGCTCGAGACGCTGGCGTGGCACCGGGATCGGTTGCTGCACCGGGCGCTGATGCTGCGCACGCAGCGCCGGCAGGCTCGCGAGGCACGCGGAGCCATTGGGGCACAGATCCAGGACCTCACGCGACAGCGCGAGGAGTTGCGGTCCAAACGTGATACGTTGGAACAAGTCAAACGCTTCCTGGAGAGACAAGAAATGGTCATGGCGCGGAAACTGGCCGACCACCATGCGCTGCGGACCGTCGCCGCGGTTGGCATCTTCCTGCTGATGGTCCTGGGCGCGTCGTTCGCGGCCATTTACACGTTCGTGTCGCCGGTCTACCGGGCCGAGGCGGTCGTGCAGACGGCCCCGCCCGCCGGGGGCGTGCAGGCCGACGCCTGGCTCGAGCAGCAGGCCGCGTTCCTGCGCTCCCCGGAGCTGACCGCCGCCGCCTGGCGCATCCTGCGCGCTCCCGATAACCACTATGCGATGCACGATGTGCGCGAGGAATGGGTCGGCTCGCTGGTCAGCCATCTGTCGGTGACGCCGGACGATGCCGCCCACACGTTGGCGATCCGCTATACCGGCCCCGCCGCCGATGGCGTGAGCCAGGTGTGTAACGCCCTCGCCTCCGCCTATGTCAATCCGAACCTGCGCGACACCACGGATGCCACCAGAACCGTCGGCCAGGGCAGCACGCTCGCCGCCCAGGCCACCGCCCCGGTGAAACCGGTCCAGGATTCCCGGCTGAAACTGTCGCTGGCGACCGCGGCCTCCGTGATTTTCCTGGCGCTCCTGGCCGTGATGGTCCTCCGCCACATGGTTTCCCGGCAGCTCCGGCAGATCGACGCGATTGCCGAAGGCGAAACCGTGGACGATTCCCCCGAACCCGCCGCCGCCTGATACGCATTGCCCATTGCGCATTGCCCATTGACCATTGCCAAATGGCAGGCGCCCGCCTCATCCCGGATCGGCAAGCGGCAATCGGCAATCGGCAATCTCCACCACTGGGTCTTGACGCCGCGCGCACTCTCGGCGACATTACGGACGTTTTCAGGTTCACGAACATCCGTAAAAGCGCCGCCTGAACCGCGCACAACGTCTTTATGGAGCTGCGTGCATGACCATCAAAAAACCAGACGCCAACCCAATTCTCGCCCTCCTGCTGACCTGGTTCCTCTTCGGATCCGGCCACTTCATCGTCAACGGCCAGCAGAAGAAATGGATCATGACCCTCGTCGGAGGCATCCTGGGCTCCATCCTCTGCTGCCTCCCCGGCATGCTCATTGGCATCCTCAGCATCGTCGATGCCTACAAGACCGCGCAGAAACTGCAATCCGGCCGCGAGATCGGCGAGCACGAGTATTCCATCGAACTGCTCTACAAGATCATGAAGTACATCTACAAGGACGCCACCTTCGCTCCCTGATCCGGCGGCTTCCCGGCCACCCCGGCGTCCAGGGCGTCCCCCCTCCGCGATTGCCCCTCAAGCCTCCCGCCCCCGCGGGTCGATAATCCATGAGGATTATTCTCCCCCGCGCCGCGAGGCTTTATGTCCGTCTCCGCCAGCATCGGCCCTATCTCCGGCATCGATTACGGCTCGCTCATCAACGGCCTCATCGCCCTCGACCAGGAGCCCATCGACCAACTCTCCACCCGCCTGGGCACGATGGATCAGCAGAACAACGCGCTGACCAGCCTGTCCACCCAGATGACCGCCCTCAAAATTTCCGCCGCCAGCTTCTCCTCCACCTCGATCTTCCGCTCCGCCACCGCCACCTCCGCCAACCCCAGCGTGGTCACCGCTACCGCCGGCGTCGGCACGCCCACCGGCACCTACTCCTTCAACGTCCAGCGGCTCGCGTCCGCATCGCAAATGGTCACCCAGGGCTTCTCCAACACCACCACCGCCCTGGGCCTTTCCGGCAACCTCCTCATGCAACTGGGCGGCGGCGTGCTCAACGACCCCGCCAAACTCTCGCAGCTCAACGGCGGCTCGGGCGTGGCCCGCGGGTCCATCCGCATCACCGACAGCAGCGGCGCTTCCACGATCGTCGATCTCTCCCATGCCGTGGACATCAACGATGTCGTCAACGCCATCAATTCCAGCGGTTCGGCGAACGTCGTGGCCGCGGTGCAGGGCGATCATCTCCAGCTTACGGACAGCTCCACCGGCGCGGGCGCGCTGACCGTCGCCAATGTCGGAGGCACCACGACTGCCACCGATCTGGGCCTCACGGGAGCTTCGGCCGGCGGCGTGCTCACCGGCACTTCGCTGACCAAAATGAGCGGCGCCACTTCCCTCGACACCCTCAACGACGGCCTGGGCGTCCGCAACGCCGGCATCCTCAGCGATTTTTCCGTCAGCACCGGCAGCGCCAACATTCCGGTCTCGCTCAGCGGCCTCAAGACCGTCGGCGACGTGATCGCAAAGATCAACTCCCTCGGACAATCCTCCGGCATTTCCGCGGCCATCTCCGCCGACGGCAACGGCATCACCCTCAGCGACACCAACGGCGGGCCGGTCACCGTCGCCGCCCTCAACGGCTCCATGGCCGCGACCGATCTGGGCATCCAGGGAACCTCCAGCGGCGCCTCGCTCGTCGGCAGCCGCATCACCTCCTCGCTCGAAGGGCCGCTGCTCAAAGACCTCAACGGCGGCAACCAGGGGCAGACCGGCGAAGTCACCCCGATCCCCGGCACCATCACCATCAACTCCACCACCGTCGATCTTTCCAGCGCCAACACCCTCGATGATGTGATCCAGGCCATCAACAAGAGCGGCGCCGGCGTCACCGCGGCGCTGGACAACGCCGGCACCGGCATCAGCCTCTCCAGCAACGCGGCCTCCTTCACCGTCGCCGACGGCACGGGAAACCTCGCTTCCTTCCTCAATATCGCCGGCACTTCCACCGCCGGCGCGACGGGCTCCTCCATCTCCTCCGGCGATCTGCACCTGGCCTATGCCTCGCAGAACACGCTGCTCTCGAGCCTCAACGGCGGCGCCGGCGTCAGCACCGGGCAGGTCCGCTTCACCGACGGCAACGGCAAGGCGGTCACCGTCGATTTCACCGGCAACACCGTCAATACCCTCGGCGACGTCATCAACAAGATCAATGCCTCCGGCCTGGCGATCAGCGCCCGCATCAACGACACCGGCGACGGCATTCTGCTCACCCAGACCGGCGGCACGCTCGCCGCCACCGCCCAGGACGTCAACGGCGGCACCATGGCCCAGGGCCTGGGCCTGTCAGGCACCTTCGCCAACAACAAGAAGGACGGAACGCAGCAGAAAACCATCGCCATCGCCGCCACCGACACCCTCAACGACGTCGCCCAGAAGATCAACAATGCCGGGGCGGGCGTCGCCGCTTCGGTCCTCAACGATGGCTCCGGGGGGACGCCCTACCGCCTGTCGCTCTCCTCGCGCAATTCCGGCCAGGCCGGCCGCCTGGTGTTCAACGGGTCCGCCGTCGGGCTCAACATGACCACGCTGGTGCAGGGGCAGGACGCCGTCATGATTTATGGCGGAAACGCCACCGGCAGCGGGGGCCTGCTGGCCACGAATTCCACCAACACCTTCACCGGCCTCGTCCCCAGCATGGCCGTGACGCTCAACGGCGTGGGCAACAGCAGCATCACCGTCAACAACGACCCCTCCAAGGTCACTTCCGCCGTTCAGAGCTTCGTCGACAACTACAACCAGGTCATCAACACCATCGCCACCGACACCGCCTTCAACGCCCAGGACCAGACGCAGAACGGCGTTCTGTTCGGCAATTCCACGGTGCAGCAGCTTCAGGATTCCATGGGGCAGTTCATCGCCCGCGCCTTCTCCGGCGTCGGCCAGTACCGCACCATCACCGCGATGGGCATCAGCGTCAACCAGGACGGCACGCTGACGCTGGACACCGACACGCTCAACCAGATCCTGGCCACCAATCCCGATGATGTGCGCACTTTCTTCACCACCAACACCAAAGCCGTGGCCGCCGATCTGACCACCAATCCTCCCACGCAGGCCCAGCCCGCCGTCGAGGGCTTTGGCGCCACGCTCAGCGACATGGTGACCCGCTTCACCGACTCGCAGACCGGCATCCTGTTCGCCGCCTCCGACGCGATCACCAACCAGGAAACCCAGCTCAAACAGCAGCAGACGGACTTGGCCACCCTGCTGACGGCCAAACGCAACCGGCTGACCCAGCAGATGGCCAACCTGGAAAGCACGATCGCCGGCCTGAAAAACCAGGGGACCGCGCTCAACAGCCTCACCAGCACCACCTCCAGCAGCAAATAACGCCGCCGATACGCGGCCGAACGTCCATCGAGGCGGGGCCCTCGGGGGTTAGCCATGCGCGCCGGCATCCGGGCGAAAGAGCGGGGACAAAAATTCAGGGTGGGGGAAGTGAACCTGCCACCGGGATTCTCCCGATAACAACAAAGTCAGCTCGCGTGCTTGTTGTGCATTGGGAAGGGCATCGATGGCGCTGCCGAATCAAGAGTACCTGAAAACCAAGGTGATGACCGCCTCACCGGAGATGCTCACGCTGATGCTCTGGGACGGCGCGATCCGCTTTGCCGAACAGGGCAAGGACGCGATCCTCAAGAAGGACATCGAGGGCAGCTACAAAGCGCTCGTGCGGGCGCAGCGCATCATCACGGAGCTCAACACCGGCCTGCGGCACAACGTGGATCCTGACCTGTGCGGCAAGCTGGCGGCGCTCTACAACTTCATCTTCCGCCGCCTGGTGGATGCCAACGTCAGCAAGAACCCCACCTTCGTCGATGACGCCCTGGAGATCATGCGGCACCAGCGCGAAACGTGGGTGCTGCTGATGGATAAGCTCGCCAAGGAGAAGGCCGCCGGCGCCCAGGAGATGGTTTCCGCCAATGCCGATGCCCTTGCCAGCGCCGAGGACGCGCAAACCGCCGCCGCGGCCGCTCCCACCCCCGTCAATCGCCGCGGTTACCCCGCCTTCGCCGTGCGCCCCGCCATGACCGGCGCCGTCGCCACCCTCAGCGTCGAGGGCTGACCTCCCCCCCGCCCCCCGTCTTTCGATTTCCGTCTTTCGTCTTGCCCCGCCGCTATCCGCGAAGGTCCACTTCATCCAGCAGGTGAAATCCCTCCTCCGCAAGCACCGTCGCCGCCAGCGACGGGTTATCGACGTGCACCACGATCGCCCCGCTGATCTTTTCGCTGGTGATCAGGGCGTAGCAATAATGAATGTCGATTTCCGCCCCGAGCAACCCCTTGGCAATTCGCTGAAGTCCATCCCCGCCCGGCGGCATCTCCACCGCCACCAGGTCGCAGATCGTGAAACGATAGTTCGACTCCACCAGTTCCTTCGCCGCCGCGTCGGTGTCGTTGAAGACGAACCGCACGATGGCGCAATCGAAGCCCTGGATCACCGCCAGCGCGAGGATCCGCACCTTCGTGGCGTCGAACGTCGAGAGCAGGTCGGCCAGGGCCCCCACCCGGTTTTCCGTGAACACCGACACCTGCCGGACGGAGGGCACGTCGCGGCCGCGGTCGGTCCTGGGCTTTTCGCGAACCGTAGGCATTTCCTCACTGTAACACAAGCACCCCGGTTTGGGGAGAATCCGCCCGGCCGCATGGGCCCGCACATCAGCGGCGGTAGTAGTCCTGCAGCGGCTTGACCGACCAGGAGGGCTGGCCGGGCTTGGGCGATTTGAGCGCTTCGATCGCATCCGCCGCCGCATGGGCGGCCGTGAGCGTGGTGATGATCGGAATCTTGTGCATCACCGCCGCGGCGCGAATCTGGCCCTCGTCCGTCTTGGGCCCCTTGGTCGTCGGCGTGTTGATCAGCAAGGCCACGCGCTTGTCCTTGATCGCATCGATGATGTTCGGCCGGCCTTCCTTGATCTTGTTGACGCGCTCGGAGGCGATGCCGGCATCCGCCAGCGCCTTGTGCGTGCCGCCGGTCGCCAGCAGATGAAAACCCAGGTCCGCCAGCTTTCGCGCGATCGGCACGATCGCCGGCTTGTCCGCGTTCCGCACGCTCAGGTAAATCGTCCCCTCCAGCGGCAAAGAGCCCCCCGCGGCCATCTGGCTCTTGGCGAACGCCAGCGGGAAGTTCGCATCCAGCCCCATCACCTCGCCCGTCGACCGCATCTCCGGCCCGAGAATCACATCCACGCCCGGGAACTTGTTGAACGGAAAAACGGATTCTTTGACGGCCACGTGGCCCGTGGGAACGATTTCGCCGGTGATGCCCAGTTCCCTGAGTGTCTTGCCCATCATCACTTTCGCCGCGATGCGCGCCCACGACACGCCCGTCGCCTTGCTGACGAACGGCACCGTGCGGCTGGCACGCGGATTCACTTCGAGGATGTAGACGCTGCCATCCTTGATCGCGAACTGCACGTTCATCAGGCCGCGCACTTTGAGTTCCTTCGCCAGCATCAGCGTGTTGCGGCGGACTTCGTCGAGAATGTCCTTGGGCAGCGAGAACGGCGGCAGCGAGCAGGCGGAATCGCCGGAATGAATGCCGGCTTCTTCGATGTGTTCCATCAGCCCGCAAACGATGAAATTTTCGCCGTCGCCGATGCAATCGACATCCATTTCGGTGGCGTCGCCGAGGAAGGAGTCGATGAGCACGGGATGCTCGTCGGCGACTTCGACGGCGTTCTGAATGTAGTAATTGAGCTGGGTTTCGTCGGACACGATTTCCATGGCCCGGCCGCCGAGGACGAAGGAGGGGCGGACGAGCACCGGATAACCGATTTTCTTGGCGACCGTGCGGGCCTCTTCGGCGGAGCGTGCGATGCCGCCCTCGGGCTGTTTGAGGTTGAGCTTCTTGATGAGCGCATTGAACTTTTCGCGATCTTCGGCAGCTTCGATGGATTCGACGGCAGTGCCGATGATGGGGACGCCGTAATCTTTGAGGCCGCGGGCGAGATTCAACGGCGTCTGCCCGCCGAATTGCACGATCACCCCCGCCACATTGCCCGGCGTTCCATCCAGCGGCTTGCCATTCAATCGCTCGACGATGTTCAGCACATCTTCCTGCGTCAGCGGCTCGAAGAAGAGGAGATCGCTTGTGTCATAATCCGTCGAGACCGTCTCGGGATTCGAGTTGACCATGACGGACTCGAACCCGAGTTCCTTGGCGGCGAACGCGGCCTGGACACAGCAGTAGTCGAATTCGATGCCCTGGCCGATGCGGTTGGGGCCGCCGCCGAGGATGATGATTTTCTTCTTCGCCGAGACGCGGATTTCGTCATCGACCGATTCGGTTATAGCCCCCGGCTTGCCGGGGGTAACGCGGCGAATGGGCGATTCGTACGTCGAATAGTAATAAGGCGTCGCCGCTTCAAATTCCGCGGCGCAAGTGTCGACAAGTTTATAAACCGGTTCAATACTGAAGCGTTTGCGCTCCGCGCGAACCTGCAACGGTGTCATTCCCCACACGGTAGCGATTTGAACGTCTGAGTAGCCCCATTCCTTGGCCCGGCGCAGGATCGCAAGGAATTTATCTGCCTTTTTCAGAAGTGTCGCCATTTGCGAATCAGAAGGGAACGAACCGATGTCTTTGAATCCACCGCCGTAATCAAGGACTGCGGTCCTGAGTTCGGCTTCAAAGTCGACGAGTTGTTTCATCTGCTCGAGAAACCACTTGTCGATCTTCGTAAGGCCGTAAATGCGGTCGATCGAATAGCCGGACTTGAGCGCATAACGGATGTAGTACAAACGCCCCTGCGAAGGTATCGACAACTTCCGGTTGAGGATTTCCTCGGAAATGGGCCAGGTTTCGGCGGCTTCTTCGGAGGCTTTGACGCGCGTCATGTCGCTGCCGCGGTCCCCCAGTGTCTTCTGACTTCTCACTTCTGACTTCTGACTTCTCTCCGCCTGCCACCATTTATCGATCTTGTCCAACCCCAGCCCGAAGCGCTTCACCTCCATCGAGCGAATGCCCTTCTGCAGCGCCTCCTTGAAGGTCCGCCCGATCGACATCGCCTCCCCCACACTCTTCATCTGCGTCGTCAGCGTTTCGTCCGCATCCGGAAACTTCTCAAACGTCCACCGCGGAATCTTCACCACCACGTAATCGATCGACGGCTCAAAGCACGCCACCGTCTTCTTCGTGATGTCATTGGGCAATTCGTCCAGCGTGTAGCCCACCGCCAGTTTCGCCGCCAGCTTCGCAATCGGAAATCCCGTCGCTTTGCTCGCCAGCGCCGAACTCCGCGACACCCGCGGATTCATCTCGATCACCACGATCTCCCCCGTCTCCGGATTCACCCCGAACTGAATGTTGCTCCCGCCCGTCTCCACGCCCACCGCCCGAATGATCGCGATCGACGCATCGCGCATCCGCTGATATTCCTTGTCCGTCAGCGTCTGCGCCGGCGCCACCGTGATCGAATCCCCCGTGTGCACGCCCATCGGATCGAAATTCTCGATCGAGCACACGATCACCACGTTATCCGCCGTGTCCCGCATCACCTCCAGCTCATATTCCTTCCACCCGATCAGCGATTGATCGATCTGAATCTCCGTAATCATCGACGCATCCAGCCCGCGCTGCGCCAGCGTCTCGAACTCCTCCATGTTGTACGCGATCCCGCTCCCCGTCCCGCCCAGCGTGAAGCTCGCCCGGATAATGCACGGCAACCCCGTGAACTTCACCACCTCCCGCGCCTCGGCCATCGAATGCGCCAGCCCGCTCTTGGGACACTCCAACCCGATCTTCCCCATCAATTCCTTGAACACCGAGCGGTCCTCCCCCCGCCGGATCGCCTCCCGATTCGCCCCGATCATCTTCACGTTGTATTTCGTCAGCACCCCCGCATCGAACAGCGCCATCGCCGTGTTCAACCCCGTCTGCCCGCCCAGCGTCGGTAGCAGCGCGTCCGGCCGCTCCTTTTCGATGATCTTCGTCACCGCCTCCACCGTGATCGGCTCGATATACGTCCGATCCGCCATCTCGGGGTCCGTCATGATGGTGGCGGGATTGGAGTTGACCAGGATGACCTTATACCCCTCCTCCTTGAGCGCCTTGCACGCCTGCGTGCCCGAGTAATCGAATTCACAGCCCTGCCCGATGACGATGGGGCCGGCGCCGATGATGAGGATCGAATGAATGTCGGTGCGTTTGGGCATTTTCTTCTTGGACCTGTTCTGGGGGTGCCTGCTTGCGGGGCGGTTGAGGGTAAACTCGGAAGGTTATAGCGGGCGGGGTCGGGAGCGTAAAGGCAATGCACGGAGTATAGCGCCGCACGGCCGCAAAAGCGGCGGCGGTCAAATTTCTCCTCGTTAAATGCAGCCCACCGCCGTATGATGAGGCACTCCGGCGTGGTGGCCGGCGCACCGTTGCGGATGCTTGCCCGGGGGCTGGGGCGGGTATTAGGCGGAGTGGTCCATGCGCCTCGGGATTCGGCGCAAACTCATCGGAACGCTGATACTCGTCGGGCTCTTTCCGCTGGCGATGAGTCTCATCGTCGTGCTCGGCGGCGGGGCGTGGATCCAACTCGACCGCATCCGTTCCGCCCATGCCGACGCCGCCGCCGACTGTTCCGATCGCCTCTCCTCCGTCCTCCGCGACGAAACCGAAAAACTCACCCTGCTCGCGCGCTTCCCCCGCGTGATCACCTACGTCGAGCAATCCAACGCCGCCCACGCCGCCGCCAATGGCGACGCCAACGCCACCCAGCCCGCGGACGCCGCCGCCACCCGCCCGTCCCCCCCCCCCATGACCCCCGCCCCCACCGATGCCGACCTCCGCCTCGATCAGCTCTGGTCCAGCCTCCCGGAATCCGACCCCCGCGTCGCCGCGCTGCTCCACAATGAACTGGCCAATCGCCTCCACCTGCTCGCCGACGTCAGCGGCAATCCCCGGCAAATCCTGGTCACCAACGCCTTCGGCGAACTCATCGCCGCCGACGCCAAGACCGACGACTACTTCCAGGCCGATGAAGACTGGTGGCGGCAGGCTTACGACGACGGCCGCGGCCAGTTGTACGTCAGCACCGTGATGGCCAATCCCACCGCCGCCGGCGAAAAAGTCGTCTCCATCGCCCTGCCCATGTACGACCGTCCGGCCGCTCCCCACCAGGTCATCGGCATCATCAAGGACAAAATCCCCGTCGCCTGGCTCTTCCGTCCGCTGCGCGACCGCGCCGGCGACCTGGGCGCCGCCGCCCAACTCATCGACCTCGATACCCAGCGCACCGTCTACGAAACCGAATCCGCCGCCACCAACGATCGCGCACGCGAGTTCTTCCTCACCCATCGCAGCACCGGCGTCGTGCCCATCACCACCCTCCTGTTCAACAACATCATCGTCGGAAGCGCCCAGGTGCCCCTCGCCCGACGCCTGCAGCTCCCCGCCGCCTATCACATGGCCTTGCCCAAACTCGCGGTCGTCGTCTCCAAGCCCTCCCAGGAAGCCATGACGCCCGTCTATCACACCGCCATCACCGTCGCCGGCATCGGCATCGCCCTCGTGCTGGTCCTGTTCATCCTCGGCGTCGCCATCTCCAACCGCGAAGTCATCCAGCCCATCCTCCGCCTCCGAGAAGCCACCGCCGCCGTCGGCCGCGGTGAACTCAACGTCCGACTCCTCTCCGGCGCCCTCGAGGAAGACCCCACCTTCCGCAAAGACGAACTCGGCGACCTCGCACGCGACTTCGACGAAATGACCCGCCAGCTCCAGAAAAACCTCAACACCCTCGCACGCAGCAACGAAGCCAAACGCCGCTTCATGGAACTCGCCGGCCACGAGCTCCGCACTCCCGTCACCTACCTGCTCGGCGTCTGCCAGCTCGCCCAGCGCCAGCTTCAGCAGCTCTCCGAAGCCGCCACCGACGGCCAGCCCGAGGACGAACGCTCCGTCGCCCTCGCCGCCAAAAACGCCGCCGCCGTCCAGGGCGCCCTCGCCAAAATTTCCGCCAAAACCCAGCGCTTAAGCCGCATCATCGACAACCTCCTCAAACTCGTGAACAACGACCAGTTCACCACCCGCATGAACAAGACCCCCGTCGACATCCGCGCCCTGCTGCTGCAAGTCACCAGCGACCACCGCCCCTTCATCGCCGAACGCAAGCAGCAGCTCGTGGTCGAAGTCGCCGAGAATCTCCCCTCCATCGAAGCCGATCGCGACAAGCTCGAAGACGCCCTCACCAACCTCATCTCCAACGCCATCCGCTTCTCCCCCGACGGCGGCACCGTGCGCGTCGCCGCCCATGAAGTCGCCCCCGCGCTCGAAGCCGGCGGCGGGGGAGGCGCCGGCCCCATGATCGAAATCCTCGTCGAAGACTCCGGACCCGGCATCCCCGCCGCCGACCTCGCCAACCTCTTCGAACCCTTCTACACCGGCTCCGACATCCTCCACCACCACTCCGGTACCTTCGAATACGGCAGCAAAGGCATCGGCCTCGGCCTGGCCATCGTCCGCCGCTTCGTCGAACTCCATGGCGGAATCGTCCGCGCACACCCCATCATGCGCGACGGCAAAACCGCCGGCACCCAGTTCCAAATCCTCCTCCCCGTCGGAAAAGACCCCCGCCTTGATTCCAGCGGCAGCACCATGGGCATCACCGCCATCAAGTAATCACCCCATCACCCGCGCCGCCCGCGACACCCCCCCTCCTCCGCAACTTGCCTCCACCGTGCCCCTCGCTTAGTCTCACCGCATCCAATTCCCGTGGCATCCGTCCCTCATTTTATCGCTTCTTCCCAGGCGCAGGAGACCCATGAACGCCCGCACACGCCTCATCGCCCTCCTCGGCCTCGCCCTCATCCTCCCACCGGCCGCCCTCATGCTCGCCCAGCAAGCGGGCGCAGGCGGACCCCTCGCTCGCCCGCAAGGTCCCTGCGATATCTACGCCGCCGCCGGCGACCCCTGCACCGCCGCCCACAGTTCCACGCGCGCCCTCTACGCCGCCTACAACGGCCCGCTCTACCAGGTCCTCCGCCAATCCGACAACAAAACCCTCGACATCGGTGTCGTCCAATCGTCCACCTCCGATCCCGGCGGTTACGCCGACGCCGCCGCTCAGGACGCCTTCTGCGCCAACACCACCTGCTGGATCACCACCCTCTACGATCAGTCCGGCCACGGCAACAATCTCACCCAGCCTCCCCACGGCGGCTTCTCCGGACCCGCCATGGGCGGCTTCGACAACCTTCCTCTCGCCGACATGGCCCCCATCACCATCATGGGCCACAAGGCTTATGGCGTTTTCATCGAGCCCGGCATGGGACTCCGCTGGAACGACGCCCACGGAACCGCCGTCGATGACCAGGCCGAAGGACAATACTGGGTCGTCGATGGCACCCACTACAACGGCGGGTGCTGCTACGACTATGGCAATGCCGAAACCGACAGCCACGACGATGGCGACGGCACCATGGAAACCGCCTACTTCGGCAGCGCACGCAACTGGTACCACGGGCCGCCCCCGGGCCCCTGGATCATGACCGATCAGGAAAACAACCTCGTCGGCTGCGTCACCGACGCCCCCAACAACAAACTCTGCCCCACGCTTCCCATCATTACATGGCGCTTCGTTGCTGCGACAGCAGACGCCGAGCCCCACCACTGGCGCACCATGGGCGGCGATGCGCAGCGACCCGGCGACATGGCCATCATGTTCGACGGGCCACGCGTCCAGAACAACAACCATTCCTACGACCCCATGCGCAAGCAGGGCGCCATCCTCCTGGGCAACGGCGGCGACAACTCCAACGGCTCCGACGGCACTTTCTACGAAGGCGCGATGACCGCCGCCGGCACCTTCCCCACCCAGGAAACCAACCAGAAACTCCACGCCAACATCGTCGCCGCCCGCTACGACGCCCCGCGCGTGCGCATCGCCCCTGGAAACTCCACCGACGCCAAGTTCAACACTCCCGCCGGGCTTCAAACATTCACCCCCGGCTCGTCCCAGTACGCCACCATCACTTTCACCAACACCTCCGAAACCCCGCTCGCGAACGTCGAATACTCCCTCTCGCTGCCTCCCGGCTGGACTACCGACCCCAGCAAAAAAATCGAAAACCCTGTCCTGCCCGGCGAAAGCATCTCTACCAACTTCAGGGTCAACGCCGGCCCAACCCCTTTCAACGGCGATATCATCGCCAACGTCTCCTGGATTTCCGCCGGCCAAACCCAGTCCGATCACGCCACCGAAAAAGTCCGCAACGTTTCCCCCGTCCGCATCAACGAATTCGCCGCCAACTTCATCGAACTCTACAACGCCGGCACAGCCCCCGTCGACATCTCCAACTGGTCCCTCACCGAGCACCCCACCCAGCAGGCCATCTTCTCCGCCATCACCCTTCCTCCCAATACCAAGCTCTCCTCCAAAGGTTTCTACCTCCTCTCCCTCTCTGATTCCGGCCTCGCCGTCCCCGCCGACAAAGGCGACACCACCATCCATGTGCGCAGCGTCGCCAACCTGCAAGTCGGCGACACCATTCAAATCGACGAAGGCAGCGCCCGCGAGTCCCGCAAAATCACCGCGCTGGGAACCCCCGCCGGTAACCACACCACACTCTGGCAGCCGCTCCCCGATGGTCCCGTCATCACCATTCCCGTCGGCTCCACAAACGTCCCCGTCGCCTCCACCAATGGCTTTACCGTCGGTGAAAAAATCGCCCTCGGCTACGGCAACGCCGGACCCGCCGTCGCCAACTCCCGCGAACGCTACGAAATCGTCACCGTCACCGCTGTCGGCAAGCCCGGCACCCAGACCCTCCTCACCGCTCCCGCCAATGCCGGCGACACCACCCTCCATATCCGACAGGCCAACAACATCTCCCCCGGCGACCAGATCCGCCTCGACATCGACTCCAAAGACCACGGCATCGAAACCGTCACCGTCAAATCCGTCGAAACGCCCCCGCCCCCCGCCAGCGGCCCCGCCTCCGGTCCCGGACGCGGATTCCGCTACTTCCGTAGCCTCGCCGTCGAACTCACCGCCCCCCTGAAATTCAACCACGCCTCCAACATGCCCCTCTCCGTCCGTGGCACCGGCATCTCCTTCACCCCCGCCACCGCCTTCGTGCATGCCAGCAACGAACCCATCCAGCCCCTTGGCGCCGGCATCACCCTCGACAAGCCCCTCGACAACAACCACGACATCGATTCGGCCGTCACCACCGCCGCCAACACACCCGCCTCGCCCAAACCCGATCTCCTCTTCGGCGGCCCCCCCATCACCAACGCCGGCAGCATGGTCCTCCGTGATTCCAACGGCCTCATCGTCGACTCCCTCAACTTCGGCGCCCTCGTCGATCCCTGGGCGGCCGAAGGCTTCCAGGGCTTCGGCTGCTCCGTCCCCTCTCCCGTCGCCGGTCGCGGCGGACGTGGCGGAGGAGGGGGGCGCGGCGCCCCTCAACCCGCGACCGCTCCGAACAACCGCAGCGTCGGTCGCACCACCGACGGCGCCGACACCGACAGCAACTGTGATGATTTCTCCGTCCAATCCGCCTCCCCCGGCGCCGCCAACCACAAATAACCGGTGACTTCCGCCTCCGAAAAAAATCCTCCCGGCATCGCCCCGCCTCGCCCCTGGCCCTGGCCGCGCCGCGCCCTCATCATCCTCTCCTTCCTCGGCCTCGTCCTCTCCTCTTACCTCAGCTACCACTTCCTCTCCGGCGCCTCCGTCATCGGCTGCTCCGCAACCTCCGCCTGCGACGCCGTCCTCTCCAGCCGCTTCTCCTCGATCGCCGGCGTCCTCCCCGTCAGCGGCCTCGCTGCCGGTGCGTACCTCGCCCTCTTCTTCGCCACCTTCTTCATCGGCCCCTCGACGCCCCCCGCCGACCGCCGCCTCGCCTGGGCCGCCATCCTCCTGCTCGCCGCCGCCGCCGCGGGAGGCGCCCTCTGGTTCATCTTCGTCCAGGAATTCCTTCTCCACGCCTTCTGCCCCTGGTGCATGACCACCCACATCATCTCCCTGCTCCTCTTCGCTCTCGCCCTCGCGAAAGCCCCCTCCCCGCGCCTGGTTCCCACCGGCTCCGGCATCTTCCTCGCCGCCCTCCTCATGACCTTTCAACTCACCCTCTCCCCCAAACCCGCCTCCCAGGCCGGCGATTCCCCAATCGCTCTCCCCGCCCTCGACGCCCACGCCGTCCCCCTCATCGGCTCCCCCAACGCCCCCACCATCGTCACCCTCCTCTTCGATTACAACTGCCCCCACTGCCAGCATCTCCACACCCTCCTCGCCGACGCCGTCGCCCGCTACCACGGCCAACTCGCCTTCGTCCTCTGTCCCACGCCCCTCAACATGGACTGCAATCCCTACATCCCCCAACAAGTCGACCAGTTCAAAACCTCCTGCGACCTCGCCAAACTCTCCCTCGCCGTCTGGCTCGCCAACCCCTCCGCCTTCCCCACCTTCGACGACTGGCTCTTCTCCCCCGACCCCGGCGCCTCCTGGCGACCCCGCTCCCTCGATGCCGCCCGCGCCAAAGCCATCCAACTCGTCGGACAATCCCCACTCGATTCCGCCCTCGCCAACCCCTGGATCCCCCGCTTCCTCAACACCTCCGTCCAACTCTTCGGCAACACCCTCGGCCCCCACCAAACCGGCGCCGCCGTCCCCAAACTCCTCTACCACGCCCACTGGGTCACCCCCACCCCCTCCGACACCACCTCCCTCCTCGCCACCCTCCAATCCACCCTCGACATCCCCCCCCCGTGACACAAATCCCTGCCCGAACAGCGCGACCGCCACCGGAAAGGACCGCTCTCCCCGAACGGGGACGGTATCCCATTTTCCCTCTACATTTTGCGGAATTTTTCGGAGATTCGTGCCATTGGGCAGAGCCGGAATCGAACCGGCGACACAAGGATTTTCAGGCATCTTCTCACCTTGTAAAAATCGCCGTGTTTTCCAGAACCAAAACGCCAGCTTGCCATTTTCCACAATGAATCCCACAATGTCCAGATGGAAAACGGCAAAAAACCGCAGTGGTACCTCGACCTCGATATTTCCAATCGCGACCGCGCCAAGCTGGACGCCCAATACTCCCCGCACCGGGACGGATGGGTGAAGTGGTACCGGGGTAAAACCCGCTTCGTCTGCTCCAAAAACGTTCCACCCGGACGCGTGGATGAGGAGTGGGATCGGCTCCGGGCGCAGATTGACGGAGCGTCCGGCCCCGTGTCCCATCCTGACAGCATCACCCTCCGCGACCTCTATAGCCGCTACATCGAGCGCGAGGAGCGGCGGGTAAAGACGGGACGCCCCAGGCCCCTCAGCCCGTTCACTCTGGAGGATCAGATTCGGACCCTCCGCGCCTTCGTCAAGGCGGTGGGCGGCTCCAAAGCCGTGTCCGAACTTTCCGCCGCCGACTTCGCCGCCTACGCCGCCACGCTCGACAACCGCGCCGCCAGCACTGCCGCCCGCCACGTCGCCTACGTCAAAGCTATGTTCGCATGGGGGGATGATGCGGGGCACTGCGAGCGCCCGAAGTTCGGCCCCGACTTTGTGAAACCCCCGGCCGCAGTCCGACGCGACGAGCGGATTGACGCGAGCAAGATGTACACCTCGGATGAGATCGGTCGCGTGTGGTTGGTGGCGCGCGACGATGAGCGGTTGTGGATGGCGCTGGCGCTCACCGGTGGCATGGATAACTCCGACGTGGCCAACCTCACCCGCGATATTATTGACATGGAGGCTGGCGTATTTGACTACCGCCGCCGCAAGGTGGGGAAGGTCCGCCGTATCATCCCCATTCATCGAACCGTGCTGCAATTGCTCCCCCCCTATCTTGATGGCCCCATGGATGGGAGGCTGTTTCTTACCCCCTCCGGACACCCGCTCGTCCGCATGAAGCCCAGCTCCAAACGCTCCGGCCGCGCCAATCCCATCGACTACATTGCGATGCGCTGGACGCGGCTTTTGCAAGAGGCAGGAATTAGGGAGAAGCCGCATCGGATCACCATTGAAGAGGAGGATGGTACGGTCCGACGCCCGCTGTCGTGGAAGCCTTCGGAGGAGCGCCGGGGATTCCGGGGGCTTCGGACCACGTTCTCAAATCTTGTGCCACCGGGCTATCGGGAGGAGCGCGACATCCTCATGGGACACGCCACGGGGACAACGTTCCTAGACAACTACCTGGAGAAGATTGGGACGGATCGGTTGCGGGAGGCGGTGAGGCACGTGTGGGGGGAGATTTTCATAGGTCCAGCGCCGTTGGATGAAGCGTTGCCGGCGAATTTCTCCGGTTCCTCGCCACGTCGGCGCGGGTGAATCCCCTGGGGACGTAGACCTCGCCACGTAGCACGCGTTGAAGCTCGGCGATGCTGACTTCCAGCCGCACAACCTTTTTTCCGCCACCAGCCTTCCATGCGGTGAGTTTCCCTTGCTCTATAAGGTCCCGCACGAAACCCCTCCGCTTTTTGATTAGGCGATTCGCCTCTGACACCGAAACCCTATCGCTATTCGCCACCATACGTCACCTCATCCTCGCCAATCCATCCCCCCACATCCAAATCTTCCCATTCAACCACTTCAACGGTGCTCACGATTTGGCCTCCTCACCAGCCTCTTCATTGCAGTATTTACACCAACCACCGCGCATCTCCTCGGCGCGTCCCACGAAACCGCATCGCTCGCACTTCACATACACGGTCTGCTTGAACTTCTTGGAGCTGTCGCCGTGCAGGGCGTTCCGGAACTCCGTGAGGCCGCGAATAATCTTGTCGGCGAGGCGATTACGAGCCATGCTGTTCCCCCCGCCGCGCGTCATCCCACCGCAGCCACGCGAGCACGATGGAGCGGCGTTTGTCGTGACTGTTGACGCTGTTGCGACTGGACTCACCGATATTCTTGGCGAGGTTGTAGCAGCAACCCGAGTCGAAAATGTAGCTGGAGTTTTTGACGTGCCGGCGCTCGCGTACCAGCGTGTCCAACTCCTCATCCAACATGGATTCGTAGCGGTCCATTACTTCCCCTCCGCGTTGGCGATCTCACACAGCACGTCCGCATGGCACGCGCGCCCGAGCGGACACCAGCACCCCAGCCGCTTCCCGCGCAGCTCCCGCCGCGCCGCATCGGCAACTCCGCGCCCGGCCGGCACGTTTTTCAGCCACGCACGGAATAGGCCCACGGCGTTTCCGTGGTTGCCGTTTATCACCACGAACGGATTGCCCCACTTGGACGGCCTGCTCACGACGACGCCGCCAGCGGGCTTCCGCCATCCCTTCGTCCGCCTCAGTTGGAATCTCAGGGGATGCGCCATCACTTGCCCTCCGCCTCTAATTCTCTATTGAGATTGACCCAATACCGATACCAGCCACACTCCAGCGCGTGGTGTTCCGGCAAGATGCTGTTATGCCGGCAGGTGCAATGCTTGTCGCGCATGCCCCGCAAGAATGCCCAGCTAGCCCGTCCCACACCGTTCTTCTTGGCAGTGAGCATACGGAAACTTCGTAAACCGCGATTCATTTACTTGCCCTCCCCGTTATCGACCCACCGCACCTCGCCGTCTGGCTGGGTAGCAAGGTGGATGGTGGCGTGGCCGGAGAGGGCGTCTATCTGGCCGCAGCGATACTCGTAGTGGCAGACAGCAACAGCGGTGACACTGCTCCCCATAATGATGCCGACCACAAGGATGAAAATTGCAAAACCAAGTTCGCTCATCACCGCACCTCCTCTTTCGCGTCGGCGAGCACCACGGCGAGCGCGGCTTCGGCATAGTCACCTGGTTTGTATAAAAGCTCTGGGCACTCGTGCGCCACTGACCACATCTGTTGGAGCGTTATCGCAAAGCGACCTTTGTGGGGGTCCGTCCATTTCTCCCGTACCAGCGTAAGGACGGCATAATCGGCGTCTGGACTCTCACAATAGTTCGGCGGTGAAGCGCTGATATGGTGGCTCGCCAGAAACTCCGGACGTTTTTGTGGCGTTTGGACCCAATGCTCCGGTGGCGGATCGCCCGGTGCATATAACGCGAAATTCTTATTGCCTTGCGGGTTGCGTTCCCGACAAGTGAACCATCGCCATCCTTCCACGTGTTCGGCAACGAGCAGTTCAAAGCCAAGCTGAACGCCCATTCGCATCTTGTGGATTTCTTCGCGTGTCACGATTGCTCCTTTTCGTTTGCCGCCGCGCGGGCGGACGATGGAGAACTGTAATTTAGATGTGGGTCAAAATCGTCAATATCCTCATCACCCATGTTATCCTTTGCAGCGTACCGCACTTCGCAGTAGTCCTCGTCCGGTCGAAACACCCCGCCGCACGTAATGGGGTGGAGGGGATAAAGCCGCATCCTCGGCACCACCGGAACACCATCCGCCGTGAGCGGCAATTTCTCTATCACGGCTTCCGCCGCGTCGAGCGCGTCGAGAAGCACCAGAATCTCCGCCGCCATCGTCAGCCATTCCATAGGCGATGCTCTATCCCAGCGGCGCGGGTCGGACTCGTAGCGCTTCCGCAGTTCCGCCCGCTGCTCTTTCGTGAGATTAGGCATGAGGCATCCCCCCGCCCTCTCCGCTCCGCGCGGCATCACCAGGGGGAACGCCGTTGCGGGTGTTCAGGTAGACGTTGAGTGCGTCAGCAATCAGTGAATTTGACGGGCCAAACGGACCAACCTTCTGCCCGTCGATCACAGACTTGGCGGCGGCTATGGTCTCCTCCGCATAACCCCCGTTCTGTCTGTCGGACCAAACCACCCACGCCAACTGCTCTGCCATGACGACTACCATATGCGGTTCCATCACGCGCCTCCCTCAGAAACGTCAAGATCGATGATTTGATCGGCCCTTCGCACTCGCCATTTGTGTCCGCATCCGCATTCCGCAAAGACACAAGCAGGTTTGCCCTCTTCCATCCAGCCCTCGGACGCACGGCAACCACCGCTTACCTCAAAATCAATGGCGTGCGACTCCCAGACCTCCTTTAGTCCGATTGGTTCAAGTCCGCATCGCGGACAGCGTATTTTGCGGATCGGTATCCATACGGCGCGATCAGAAAGACTGAATGGGGCGGCTGGTCGGGGTGTGTTTGATTTCCCCATCACACGCCTCCCTTCATTTTTTGTCGCCGCACGAATTTCCCGGCGTGCCTCACGCGTGCAACCTTTACGGCGCACAGCGGACAGTAGTTCTCGCCATCGATGGGGTGGACCAGGTGGCCCATCGCCTTGCCGCACTTTCCACAAATTGCTTGCGTACTCACCGCTTCGCCCCCTTCATCTTGTGCTGCCGCCGACGCTTTGGCGGATCCAGCTCGCCAGAAAACCGGATGATGCGACCAAGTTTGTATGAATCCGCCCGATTGCGCGGGACTCGCAACTTCAATTCGCCGTCAGCGAAAAAAAGCTCGAACGTTACGATTGCCCATTCGCGCGCGGAGAACGATTCGTGCGCTTCGACTCGAATGACCCTGCCAGTAAGATTCACTATACACCTTCCTTTCGTTTGTGCCGCCGCGCCTTGTCATACTTCCCCGCCGCCACGTCGCGCGCGAACTTCCCGGCGTGGATGGCGAGGGAGCGGGAGGTGGCGTGAACCATGTTGGTGATGCAAAGCTGGATGTTGCGCCCGCGCCAGACCGTGCGAAACACGGCCACATCCATATACCTCAGGATGATCACCACCCCGTCGGGAGAATAGACTGGCCCTCTTAACCACGGTCCATCCTGCATGATGTGCCTGTTATTGGACCGCGCCTTCCACGACTTATATTCTTCGGTTACACGCTTCACGGCGTCGCTCCTTCAAAAGGCATTGGCTTCGCGTCCGACCGCATGTAGAGCGGGTGCACCGGATGACCGCCTTTCGTCCGACCAATGGCGTACAGGAAAATCCCGGCCGCCTTCATCCCGGCGGTGACGGCGGCGGCGCGATCCCTCACAAAATACCAGCGGGGACAGCCCCACGCCGCAATTACCCTGCCCGCACCCCGCACACGCTGGGGCAATGAAAGCGTTGTGTCCCCGAATAGGTCCGGCACACCTTTCAGTTCGGCGGGGTCCGTGGCGCGGAACGGGAACAGATTCACTACCAGGATGCCGCCGTATCCCCAATCCCTCGCGAAGCCAATGCACCGGCGGATGGTGGGATCGTCCTTCATGGCGTCGGCGGTAGATGGATTGAGCATGATCCACGCGACATCGCTAAATTCGCTCCACTTGCGGGTGAGGGTGTAGCGGTATTTGCCGCACGCGCTGATTTCCGCGCTGCTCGAAACGCCACCCATGAAAAGAGAGCCTGTCACGACTTCACCTCCCCTTGCCCCGGCGCGGCAGGGGAAGCATGTTTCAAAATCCGCTTCATATTCCGCACATCCCCAAACATTCGTTCTCAAATCCCGCATCAAGCCGCGTCTGCGCCGTGTCCTTTGCCTCCAGGTCCGCCTCTGCCAACGGGACACAACTGCGGTGGAGATATACCTGACCCCGCATACCGCCGGCATTACGAATGTGGGCATCCAGCGCCAATGCCTCCTGCCAGCCGGCGGGATCGGTGTCGCGGATGTTTCGCCATTCCTCATTGCTATGGAAGGGACATCCGCAGCAGGCGGATCGGGGAAACTCGTGGTCGGGAAAATGCTTCTCCGCCCACTGAATCACCCGCTCACGGTGCCAACGGCGTTCAACTAAGGGGTATTCAAAGGTTGCCCACGGGTCGGGCACCTTCATCCGGCTTTGCTCGTCATATGAGATGCCGAAGGTCTGTACCACCTGCGGCGATGTCGGCCACCGATCCCGATGCCCCAGCCCAAAGACGTTCGCCTTTATCCATCGGCGAATCGGTTCCACTTTGTATTCCGCGGTGCACTGCCGCTTGATCTTCCCTTCATCCGGCACTTCCAGGTCTTTAACGTACACGCCATCATCAAGCCCCCACAATGTCTGCCCCGGCCCCCTGACGTGCCGCTGATTATTCAGGACGTAGAGCGGCATCGACGCCCAGCGTGATGCGCCCGGCTTGCTGCTTTCCTTCGACCAAGAAACCTGCGATTCCATCGCGTCTTTGTAAATGTTGCCCGCCGAGACGGTGACAATCGGAATTGACACCCGAGCCTTCAACCATTCGAGGTGGTTATAAACGGCTCGCGGTTCCCACCCCGTATCCGCGAAGAGCGCTACGTCGGCACGAGGGAGTTCCCCGCGGTCCATTAAGAACAAAACTACGCTCGATTGTGTTCCCGCTCCAAGATTGAGAACTCGCTTCACTTTCCCACCTCCCCCGTCCGCCTGTTCCCCCGTCCGTCGTAGCCGTGCGCCGTGAGGAACGCGGGGACTTCGGCGGGGGGAAGCTCGTAGACGATATCGCCCACCAACTGCATGGATGTGACGATTATGGAGGGACCCCAATATTCTCCGCCATCCCAAAAGTCACCATCATTCTCTGCCCGCTGAACCCAAAAGATGCACGAGTTCCATTTGTGCACGAACACCCGCACCGCATCCGGCTTCGCCTCAGACTCGTCAGGCTCATCACATTTGCAATCCAAGCCATGATGTCCACACTTGAAACACAGGCACGCTTCCAAAAAACGCTTTCGCGATTCCCTCTCTGTGGCAGTCTCCGCGCTCTGCGCGCCAGAACCATGCGTGCATGTAACCGTCGGACTCGGCGGCGATCCTCCGGCCTCATATTCAGACCTTGCCGTCTCCCGCGCCGCTTTGCAAGCTGGGCAATCACCAGACGCGGCGGGCTGCTCGGCAGTGATCGTCTCCGCGCTCTGTGCGCCGGGAGCATCCGTAGGGGCAGACAGCCGTTGCAGGCGGTCAATCTCGGCGGCGATGCACGCGCCAAACCACACCAACCGATCTACGTTTTCCCCGCATGCCCTGTGCACCTGTTGCATCGCGATAACACAGGCGTGATTGGGAATCCGGATACCGCCCTGACGTCTCTCGGCTATTAGTTCAATCCCGGTTTTCATTGGGGTTCCTCCGATTGAGTGGGGGCGGACGATTGGGCGAGGGCGTCAACGGCTTCAATCAGCGCACTGTCCGCCTCTACTATGTCGATGGCGTCGCCTCGCTCCTGCGCCGCCTTCCACGCCTTCGCCGTCTCGACCACCCGCCGCTCAGCGTCGCCGGCGGCAACGGGAGGTAGCCCCCACGCCTTCCGCCTAGCATCCTCCGTAACCTCCGCCTCATACCCCTCGAATGCCTCCTCTATTGCCTTGCCCGTCTCATCCAGTTCAGCCAGTTGCTCTGGTGTCAGGCCGTCGCGGCGAACTCGTTGGAAGTTTGCCATGGCTCGCTGCACTGCCGGGGACTGCTCGGCGTCTCCGGCGGCATTGCCCACCACGGTTCGCGGGGCCATCGCGTTCACCGCGTCCCGCAACCGCGCCATCGCGCCGGGGTCTGCGCTTACCAGAACGCCTTCTGCGGCGTCGAGCAGTTCATCGACGGCGTCGCGGGTGGAGGGCGTGGGAGGGGATGCGGGGCCCCCCTTGCCAACCAACTTCATCGCCGCATCGAAGATGGGGCCGAACCCGTGGTGGTGGATGTGATTGCAGGAAATCCGCCGAAGTAGCATCCGCACCACCCAAAGCGGCGGATCGAGCGCATAGGACTTGGCCAACAATTCGGTCGTCTGCTCGCCCAGCTCCGAATCCGCGTAGGAGTCGGCCAAGACGATCCCGTACTGATCCGGCTCGGTCTGGTCCAATTGCCACTTGTGATGCTTACCCAATAGTCGCATTGCCTGCATTTCGGGGTCAATGTCATTCTCTTTGGGCGTGGATGCGGGGGCATCTTCGGGGCCGTCATTGATCTCGATTTGAAACGGCTTTTCCTCCACCACCGGAAGCAGCTTTAACGTGGGCGGGGATGCGGGGGGTATGGACACAAAATTCACGGCGAAGTAGTCGGCAGCCACATCCGCCATCTGTGACCGCCGGTATTGCTTGTAAACCAGGTCTGCCGGTGTGGGGGCGACGGGCGGGGCCGCCGTAAGATTCTGCGGCGCGGCAAACCTGTACAGCACGTGCAGCCCAACGGAAGAGCACCCCATCGCGTCGCAACTGTGGTCGCCCCCCTCCGCTGGCTTTCCAAGAACGACTACTCCGCCGTCAGGATGAACGTACACCTCTCCGAGAGGCACTTGAACATATCCGGCTGGTGCGAGAGAAATTCCGCCACGAACCCAATCACCTGCGGGCGGAACGTCCTTGATCTTGATCACTACTGCCAACGGAGGCCTGGTTTCGCATACCCATCCACAATACGGACATCCCTCGTCGTTCCACACGACTTCGCGGGCGCATTTCGGACAGTAGTAGACGAAACAAACCTCAGCGGCGTCACCGCTCGGCTTTTCTTGCGGGGCATCCTGCGCGGGGACGGCGTGGGGTTTTGATGGCGCGAGATCAGGCTGATTTGTGGCGGCCTTTCGAGGATAGCCCCAATGTACCTTGTCGCCATACTCCGTTGTCGCCCTGTGTTTCGTGGCATGGCCACGCGGCAACTCGCATATGTAGCCGCAGTGATAATTGATGCACCTCGGGGTCGATTCTGCCTTCTCCCGCTCCGCCATCACCCGCTGTAGCTCCGCCTGCGCCTCGGCGAGCTGGCGGCGGAGGTCGGCGAGTTCGGTTTCGTTTTCCATGGGGAGATTCCTTTCGTTACACGGGGGACGGGGAGGATGATGGAAACTGGCGGACGCGCAAATCTTCTGACCACTCGGACATGTCGCCCCCCTTGGGGTCTTTCAGCAGGGCCACGCGGCCATTCAGTGCGGGGTCGCCGGTGCGGTTGCCAAAGCGCGTGCCCAGCGGCCACTCACGGTCGATGGCGCTTTGCTCGATGATGGTCTGGTGCCCATTGCCGAATGTGCCGGCGCGAATCACCGGCACCGCGCCAAGCTGCTTCGTAAACACCGCTACGTTCGCCGCTTTGCACTGCGCCACGATGTCGCGTATCCATTCGACGTGCGTGGGCGCAGCGCCCGCGCCCGAAGTCCCGCCAGTAATCACCCAATGAATCCCGCCCAATCGTCCCGACAGGTCAACCGCAGACAACAGCGGCTCCGCCGACACAAACCGCACCTTCGCACGGACGCAACGGAGATACCGCAACCGCACCGTTGTGGATTGCTGCGTAACGCTCGTGCCCGCCCACAGGTTCACCGGCCAGTCCACCCCCTCCGCGATAAGCCACTGGTCGAACGCCAGCATCCGTGATGCCTGCTTCGTCAGCCATAGCCAGCGGTGGCGCTTCCCGGCATCCGTCTTCGCGGGCAGGATGATTTCTTCGTAGAGGTAGCGAAACGAGACGGCTTTGGAGAGCGCGTCACTCATATCGCTCACGAAGATGGTGCGGGGCAGGCCGTTGAGCCACGGCTTGTCGTGGCGGTCCTTGCCCGTGAGGTCAGACCACTTGGCTGCCTTGTGCGTGCGCCCGGGGTGTTCAGTGAGGATGTTGAATCGCGGGCTGAACCCCTTGTTGGTGCCGCCGTAGCGCTCATGCAGGACGCCAGCGTAGCACGTCTTGACGCCGGTGGATTCATTCCAAAGCTCGCACCCGTCGCACCCCATGGTTGGATTCACCGTCGAATCCGCCCACTCTATGTCTGTGTACAATCCCATCTTTCACCGCCCTTCCGCTGGTAAAATCTCAATCCGCACGCCGTCACCATTTCTCGGAGCGCCCATTCTCATCAGGTAATACCGCCCCAATCCGATAGCGTCCGCGATGTCCCCGCCGCGATCGGTGTCGGGCTTGTACTGGGGGAACAGCCGCGCCACCCGCTGCGTCCTCGTCGCCTTGGTAACGCGTCCGGTCCAAGTGTTCGCATCGACCGTCGCCACGTTGCCCGGCATGAGCGCTTCGGCGACCGCCCAGCAATACCCGACCGCCATCCCGTAGACGTGCAACGTGCGAGCGCCCGCCTGTCCTGCGTGTCCATGGCTGCTCATCGACACCTCAATCACCACCTCGGTCGGCTTCTCTTGGGCGATGAGCGCGGACACTTCTGCGGCGAGGGCGGGAATGCGAATGATGGCGTCGTCTTTGGTCTTTCCCGGCTTAAGCAGTCCCGCTTCGTGTAGGTCTGAGGGACCACGCATGAGGGCGTAACCGACTTTCGTTGAACTTGGGTCCAGGGCAAGGATCATCTTTTCCTTCCGTCACTTTCCGAGTGGCGACATTGCGCCGGGGTCACTGGGGGACGATGGGGAGTTGCTTCAAAAGCTCCCGCACCACCGGGTCATTCTGCAATCCCTTCCGCAGCTTCCGCGGTGGGTTCAAAGTTGCACCACACCACCTCAGTCATGCGGCGTTTCGTGTCGCCGCCGGCAGAATTATTCGGAAGGTCGAAAGAGTGTCGATGCCATCCCTGCCGCTGCTCAAATTCGCGGTACATCGCGGAGTCGTAGCCACTCAATAGGAATTTACCTTTGATGCCGCAGAGCAATTCAAGGAGTTTTTGGTGGTCGTCGGCGGTCATTTCGTGGGCGTATTCACCCGTCGTCGCCCGCGTCTCATGTAAGTACGGTGGGTCCAAATAAAACAACGTCGCCTCGCCATCCTGTCCAGCAATCACCTCCAGCGCTGGGCGGTTGAGGATCGCCACGCGACGGAGCCGAGCGTGAACTTCCGGAAGCCCGTCCACCGCCGTCATCCACGCGGACGCCTGCTCATTCATGCCCCGGCGGGTGCGGGTGCGTGAGAGCACGGCAAAATCCTTCATTCGCCCGCTCATCGACTGGCGACAGGTCACGAAAAACGACACCGCGTAGGCGACCGCCTCCTCCTCATCGCGCGGTGCCAGCTTAATGTCGCCGTGCTCGCGCCACGGTTTGCTCATGTCCTCCCAAACCTCCTCAGAGAACGGCGTCGCGTGCATGATCCGAACGAATGCGGCGAACGCGGAGGGGTCGGACAGGACATACCATAAGTTCACCAGCCCCCGGTTTGCGTCGTTGGCCACCTCGCTCACGCCTTCAGGGTTCTTCGCCAGCAGCACGGAACCGCCGCCGAAGTAGGGTTCCACATAGTGCGTGTGCGGCGGCATCAGCGCGATAATCTTGCTCGCTAGATAGTGTTTCCCGCCGTGCCACTTCAGGGGAGGGTTAATCGTCGTCACGCCATGCTCCTTGTTTCGTCATCCATTCCCCCCCCCTTCGCGCCCACCTCCCGCGTCCGCGAGGGCTCAACCTCAAGGGGCGGCAACTTCCGCACCGCCTTTGCGGCGCGTTTGAATTCGTACTTGACTTTTCGCACCCGCGCGCCGCACTCGATCCACAGGTAAAGCCAATGCGGAGCCACGCGGAGCCGCGCAGCCAACGTCCGCAGCGCAACCTCCTCGCCATCGGGATAAACGACGGACATATCCTCGTAACCCTTCGGAAATGGCATTGTAAAATTCACCAGATTCTCTGGCTGCATTGCTCGTCCTCCTGGCGCGATGCCGTGCGCGGCGTCGGGACGCGCGATGTGGTGGTGCTGGGTCATCGTCAAACTCCCGGCGAGTAGCTGGTAAACCGCATCGTCCCTGCCAAGAATGTCAGCTTCACGATGTCACAAGGGCCGTTCCGCTGCTTCCCGACGATGACCAGCGCCTCATTGACTTCCGCGGCGTGGCCAGCCATCCAATCTGCATCGCCACGATGCAGCATTGCCTCCCGGTGAAGCAGCATCACCACATCGGCGTCCTGCTCGATCGCGCCGGACTCCCGCAGGTCCGACGTGCGGGGAAGGCGGTTCTCCGTCTCGGATGCCCGGTTCAATTGCGAGAGGCAGACCACGGGGATATTCAATTCGCGGGCGAGGGCTTTTATGCCGCGGCTGATGCTGGTGATTTCCTGCTGGCGGTTCTCACCCCGGCGTCCGCCGGCTTCCATCAGTTGCAGGTAGTCGAGGATCAGCAGTTCAATCCCATACCGCTGCTTCATGCGCCGGGCCGATGTCCTCAGTTCGGTAATGGTCATGGAGGATTTGTCGTTGATGTAGATTTTTCCATCAGCCAGTTCCCCGACGGCGAAGGCCATGCGATCCCGGTCATGTTTGCTGATGAGGCCGGTGCGGAGGGTATGGGCGTTTACGCCGGACCGGGAAGATAGCATGCGCTGGGCGAGTTGCTGCTTGGACATTTCCAGGGAGAACACCGCAACCGGCTTCTTTAGGTCCACGCCCACATACTCGGCGATCCCCATTGCGAACGCCGTCTTACCCACGCTGGGGCGTGCGGCAATGACGATCATCTCTTGAGCGTGAAAGCCGTCCGTCAGTCGGTCTAGTTCCACGAGTCCCGTCTGAACACCTCGCGGCCCCTCTCCGCTCCGCCGGTCCATCGCCTCAAAAGCATCGTGCAGGCAGTCCGAGATTGCCGTATCCGACCCGACGACGATGGTGTCTTTCGTCGCGTCGTAGATGCGTGCTTCCACGCGGTCGATGAGGGAATCGGAATCGTCATCGGTGTTGTAGCAGTCCTGCAGAATGGCCGCGGAGGCGCTGATAAGGGTGCGCCGCCGCCATAGTTCCCGCACCTGCACCGCATAAAATTCAGCATGGGCGGACGTGGGCACCGCGTTGGCGAGGTTCTTGATGTACTCAATGCCACCGACGATTTGCAGGAGGTTCTTCGCTTTGAGGGTGGTGTGAAGAACCATCGCGTCGATGGGTTTGTTCCGCTCGAATAGATCCCGCAGCACATTGAACACGATGCGATTCTCTTCGATGAAAAAAGCCTCCTCCTTCGGCAGAACCGTCATCACGGGACCGATGACCTCGGGGTCAATGAGCAGAGAGCCCTGCTTTCTGCACCTCTTGGACGGTTCCACTTCCCCTCGACGTGGAGGCGTTGCAGAGGTCGCACGCGGAACTGCTGGAAATTCTTCGCGCGACCGTGATTCTTGGAGACGCCGCGTCGAGAAAACGGTGCGTGGACTGCATTCGCCGCGCCGAAGCCCTCACAAATCCTCCCAAGCCACCGCGCGACATCTTCAAAGACCCGCGCGTGGGAGACCAGTACCGATACCGCTTGGGTGGTCGCTGCACGGTTACAGTCGTTCGTCCAGGCCTTGTCGTCGTGGACGATGGGGAGCACGAGGTGGCGATACCGCGGAGCGTCTTTGCCGCGACAGAGGGGTACGTCTTGCGCTGGGCGGATGATGCCTTGCCGCCAGCGGAGGTGGGTGGATGATGGTTGCCGCCCCCCCCACAAAAACCTCCCTCATCATCCAGCGCCTCACCGAAGCGCAATCCCCCCAAAGCGTCTCTGACCTCGCCCGCGAATTTGAATGCACCGAACCACTCGTCTACAACGCCGCCAAGGCGCACAACCTCCGCGCGAAGCTCACCCACCGTCCCACCGGCACTCTCCGCATCGGCCTCTCCCATAACCGCCTACGCATCCACGCCAACTCCGAAGTCCGCGCGCTCCTCAAAAAGCTCGGCATTACCCACTCGGGCAGGTACGTATTCGGAGAGATGCATGGGATGTTCGTGATCCTGCCGCGCGGACGCGAATAAATGTTGACGCAAAGTTTAGTGGGAGAATTGAGTATCCATCGGGAGGCGCGGTGCGATATAACTATGCAAACGCACGTCTTTTGAGGGAGATGCACGCATGGGAGTAATGGTTCTTCCCCACAAACGGCACCGCAACCTAGATGCTTTCCGCAAGGTGAGGCTCGGGAAAGAAAAGAACCGCCTCACCGCGTCCAAATACCCCGCCCTCATCGACGGCAACGGCAAATCTCACGCATACCTCAACGCCGACATTCCCACGAAAGACAAACGCCCTATTGCCAGGGGCGGAGAGCCCGTCGCGCCGCTGTACACCGCCATTTGTGAGGTTTGCGGCAAAGCCTACTCCCACCTTCTGATCGTCAACTCCAACCTCCCGCACGTCTGCCTTTGCAGGGAATGCGAGCAAGAGCGGTTTGCGATTGAACACGAAGACCCATTGCGCCGGGCGTTGAGATGCGATGGCGACAGTGATTACCAAGCATGTACGCCGTGTGAGCAGGCGGGCATGGCTGGGTATAGGGATTCCGACCTATGCGACCATCGCGGCTTGCGCCAGAGTGAGCAGTCTGCCAGCATCGTGTCTTAATCGTTGGGAAGTATTTCTTCCCAACAATACCGCTTCATACAGAGGATGAGTATCGTAGCCGCCATTTTCCCAAACCCAACCGCCGAAGACATCGCCGCGTGGTTTCTTGAAGCCATCGGTGGTCCTATTGTCGCGCAAATGCTGATTCAGCGTCATAACGATGGTATGAGTTGGCACGAAATCGGCGACTTCCACGGGGTGTCACACCACACCGCAAAGAGCTGGGTCGTCGCCGCCCATGTGAAACTCCGAAAGCATGGGAAGATGCCCGCCAAGTGGGAGCAAGGCGCAACGGTCGCGTAACCACCCCAATGAACATCCTCGCCTTCCAGCAAGCCGCGCGCGAATACGTGATGGCATTGGACGCACGCGGCGGAACCGCCAGGCGTTGCGGTCGATTAGAGACGGTAGAGGATGCCAAAGCGGCATTCACCTCCGCATGCGACCAAGAGGCGGCAGCCTTCCACGCATTGCTCGCCATCGTAGAGGCGGCAGTGGTAGACCGGATCGTTACGGAGCTGGTGGGCAAGACGATGGATGGCGATAAGGCATCGCCAAAGTGATAGACGGCTCTTGCCGAGCACACGACGCCATGCCCGTCAAATGGGGTGGTGCTACCCCGGGGCCTTTTGGGTCCCCTCCGGGGGTGTCAGGGCGTGCGGGTTTTTCGCGGCCGAAACGTTTATACACGGGTTATGCGAATGTGGGCGCTGGTGGATGATGTAATCGTGGTGATAGCAGCGGGCGTGTGGCAAAGTCAAGAGAAAAACCGGGAACCGATTGGTTTTCCAAGGCCGAAGTGTGCGCCTTCCAGGGCATAGCCGCCCAAACCTTTGACCGCACCTACCGACCCCGCATCCCACCCGCGGCAATTCGGACCATTGGGGGGCGGGTGTGGTATCACGGCCCCACGTATTTTGAGTCGGTGGTTCTGCATAAGGCAGAGGGCGTCAAGGCGGCTCAGCCGCCCGATGACCCAATGCTTGCAGGCGGCGACTCCCCGGCGCTAGAGGAATACCGAAAACATCGGGCGCGCGTGGCGAAGGTGGACGCCGATTTGCGTGAAAGGCTGGTGGTGGAAGTGGGGGTTATCGAGCCAGCGATCATGTCAATGATGGGCTTGGTGAGGCGCGGTGCGGAAACGATTCAGCGGCAGCACGGAAACGAGGCGGCGAAGCCTTTGGTTGAGGCAATAGACGAGGCCCTTTCCAACATAGAAGGTCTGTTTTCAAGTGACGGAATCGCCGGCCAAGGCACTGATTCGCCGCGCCCTGGTGGCGGCTCGCCCCTCTCGCCTACGGACGATGCGGGAATTCGCCGAGTCTGAGATTGTCGTTCCCGACGGTCCTTTTGAGGGACGCCGGTTTTCGTGCGACCGACAGCCATACAGTCGCCTCTGGTTTGATGCGGTGGCTTCGTCACACTGGCGGCGATTCGTTGCAACGGGACCAACGCAGAGCGGCAAATCGCTTACCTGTTTTGTTATTCCGACCCTCTACCACCTGTTTGAGATTGGGGAAACGGTTATCTGTGGGCTTCCATCGGCGGATATGGCCACAGATAAATGGAATGAAGACCTGTTGCCCGCCATCGCCCGCTCCAGGTATCGCGATCTTCTCCCGAGGTCGGGTGCCGGCAGTAAGGGCGGCACAAGCAACCTGACCCGCGTGGTGTTTGGGAACGGGGCAACACTTCGGTTTATGTCTGGCGGTGGCGGCGACAAATCACGAGCGGGTTTCACCGGGCGGGTATTGGTTGTCACTGAGACGGATGGGCTGGATGAGTCCGGCGGTGGAAGCCGTGAGGCCGACAAGCTAACACAGCTTGAGGGGCGAACACGAGCGTATGGTGACAGGGCACTTTTATATGCCGAATGCACCGTCAGTCTTGAGAACGGGCGCACTTGGCAGGAATACAACCGAGGAACGCAGAGCCGCATCGCAATCCGGTGTCCACACTGCGTCAAGTATGTGACTCCAGAGCGGGAGCACCTTGCGGGCTGGCAGGACGCAGAGGACATCGTGGTCGCCGGGGAAAAGACGGCATTCGTCTGTCCCGAATGTGGCCAGCTTTGGAGCGAAGAGGACCGTCGCACCGCCAACGCGAACTGCGTGTTGGTTCATCGAAATCAAATAGTCGGCGATGATGGTGTTGCCCGCGGGGAGACACCGCGGACAAATACTCTCGGCTTTCGATGGACAGCCACCAACAACATGCTCGTCAAGTCTGCTGTGATTGGGCAGGACGAGTGGCGGGCCAGCCGCGCGGGGAACGAAGAAAACGCCGAGCGAGAAATGCGGCAGTTTGTGTGGGCGCTCCCACACAAGGCCGCGACGGTGGATCTGACCACCCTCGACCACAACGCGATCATCCGCCGTGTGGATAAAGAACTTCCGAAAGGCAACTGCCCTCCTGACGCCGCAGTTATCACAGTGGGCGTTGACGTGGGAAAATGGTTGTGCCACTGGACCGCGATTGCTTGGCGTCCAAACGCTTCGCCGCATGTTCTTGAATATGGCCGGCTGGATGTGCCAAGCAAGGATATGGCAGAAGAGCGGGCGATCCTGACCGCACTCCGTGGGTTTCGCGAAATGGTGTCGATGGGTTGGCCGCTCGGAACGGAAAAGAAAACCCCGTCGTTGGTGTTGGTGGATTCGCGGTATCAGAAGTCGGCGGTGTTCGCTTTTTGTGATGAGAGCGGCACCCCATTTTTCTCTTCGCAGGGTTATGGAACCACGCAGCGCCACGCAGATAAATTTGTGCGTCGGTCGCGGGACCAGTGCATAGGTATCGGCGAAGAATACCAAATAGTTAAACGCCCCGGAGGAAAGCTGGTCGAGGTGAACTCTGACCACTGGAAAAGCTGGATTCACGCCCGCCTGCAAACGCCGGCGGGACAGCCTGGGGCGTTCACATTGTTTCGTGGTGAATCTGAGGCTGAGCACTTGAGTTTCGCAAAGCACCTAACGGCCGAAAAGAAGGTTGAGGAATTCGAGGCTGGTCGCGGCACGATAACCCGGTGGCACATGCTGAGCCGCAACAACCACTTTCTTGACTCTACGTCGCTGGCCTGTGTGGCCGGACACGTCGCCGGCGTCCGCATGATCGGCCAGGAAGCACAGATACCGCCCACTGCTGCACAGCCCACAAATGAACCGTCGTCATCCGGTGACTGGTTGACGGGCTACAAAGGCCGTTGGTGAATTATGGCAATCGACACGTCGGCCCTTGTTGACTACGCATGGTCTGATATCGCCAAGGCCGCGAAGATGGCCATGATGAGCGCCGCGATTGGCGGCGGGACGCTCACCATCAACGGGCGCACGATCATGCGCATTACCGTTGAGGACGCTACGAATCTTTATCAAATGGCAACCGCAATGGCCTCGCTGGATGCCGGAGACGCAGGCGGCATTGCACTCGTACAGTTTGGCGAGCAAGTCTAGTGGCAGACAATGCAACGTGGATTGACCGGGTGATTGCCTACGTGTCGCCCGCGGCGGGTGCGCGCCGCATGCTTGCGAGAGATTACCTTGCCACCTACCGCGGCGCTGTCGCTACACGTACGGGAAACCGCTTTGACCGGTCCAGCTCTTATCGGCTGGGCAAGCCGGTTGATCGGCGCGCGCTCGCGAGTATGCGCGATCGAGCACGCCAAACGTACCGCGACAACCCTATCGGTCGGAGCCTGCTCAATACGGAGGTGGATAACGTCATTGCCGAAGGGATGACCCTTCAGGCGAACACCCTGTCGAAAGAATTCAACGCGGAGGCAGAGGACCGCTTTCCTGTGTGGATGGAAGTTGCCGATATTCGCGGGATGCTCTCCGGTGGAGAATTGCAGCGGTCGATCTATCGTGCGTCTCGGCGGGATGGCGATGTTGGCGTGGTTCTTGTGTCCGCGCCCGGCGGCGTGTCCCGCTTGCAGACCATTCCGGCGGACCTGATTTGCAACGACAACTTCGGCCCCGACCTACCGAACCGGGTTGACGGCGTGGAAGTGGACGATGCCGCGAGTCCAGTGGCCTTCAACATTCTGGACCAGGATGAATTCGGGAAGCGCAAGTGGTCCCGGATTCTTGCGGATGATTTTGTTTTCCTCGCGCATCCCACCGAGGAATTAATGGTGCGCGGCGAAACGTGCTACAGCACCATTTTCGAGCTTTTGAACCAGTTGGACGGGTATGTGGATGCCGTGATTATCGCGGCGCGCATGGCGGCGATTTTCGGCCTCATCTTCAAGGAGGACACCGCATCCAAACAGTACAGCGGATTGCCAACTCTGGCGAACTCCCAAGGGCAGCAACAGAAGGCTGTGACGTTGGAAAACGGCATGGCCAAGTATATCGGGAGCAGTAGTGACATTGTGCAGGTCCAGGCGCAGCAGCCGATGCAGCAGACGCCGGATTTTCTCCGCGCCATATTCCGCCTCATTGGCCTGCCCTTCGACATGCCGTTGGAGCTGGCGCTCAAAGATGTCAGCCAATCGAATCTGAGCAGCCTGCGGGGCGCGAAGTCAGACTATTACCGCGCGTGCCGAACGCGTCAGCAATGGTTTAAGAACCGGTGCCTTTCACGCATTTACCGCTGGTGGATCAGTCGCGAGGTGAAGATGGGCCGCTTCACCTCGAAAACGCCCGCAGACTTTTGGGCGCACCAGTTCATGCCCCGCGGCTGGCAGTTCACCGATCCGGTGGCGGACGCGCAGGCGGCGCTTTTGGAAATGGACATGGGTATCAACTCGCCGCAGGGTGTCGCGGCCGCGCTGGGGCGGGATTACGAAACAATCCAGAATCAAATTGAGTCCGCCCGCAAGATGCGAGATGACCGCAAGATTCCCGAGAGCCGTTCCACATTGACCCGCGACACCATGCAGCCGGCACCTGTCGCGGACGCGGCGTCCACCGGCGACCAAATCAAAACAGAGATTGATGCTTACGGCGTTGGCGTTCGCGCTGGCGTCATAACACCGCAGACCGACGACGAGGATAGCTTCCGGGAACGAATGGAACTTCCGCCGATGAGCGAGGCGGCAAAAGAGGCGTGGCAGAAAGGCGCGGGAGTTCGTCGCCCAATCACGCTTACTCCACCAGAGGGCGCTGGTCAGATGCCACCACCAGCTCAAACCGGAGGTAACAATGACCAAAACGATTGAAGCCGCATTGCTCCCGTTTGAGCGGTCGGCACTAAATCGCGAATGCGCCTCTCAGCACTTTGGCGCGTGGGCTGTTGAGCCGAAGTGGTTTCGCGCGGCAGTGGATGCGGTCCGCGCCGGCACGTTGAAGCCGAAGGCAGACTACGGTGACGACGATGACGAGGATACGGGGCCGCTATATCAGCTCGTGAACGGTATCGCCGTCATTGCCATCGAAGGGCAAATGACTAAGCGCGGAAGCTCCTTTGGGGGGTGTTCCACCGTCGCGGTCCGATGCGCCCTCCGCGAAGCTGCGAAAGATTATCAGGTGCGGGGGGTCATCCTGCACATCTGTTCCCCCGGAGGCACCGTCGCCGGAACGTCTGACCTCGCCGACGACGTGCTGGCGGTGCGTGCTGGATTGAATGGGGCCAAACCGAAACCTGTCTTTGCATACATCGCAGACCTTGGCTGCTCCGCCGCCTATTGGGTGGCGAGCCAGTGTGAACGAATCTATGCCAACACCACCGCCATCGTTGGGAGCATCGGCACCTACGCGGTGTTGGAAGATGATTCCGGGATGCAGCAGCAGTTGGGGATTAAGTACCGCGTGGTGTCCACCGGAAAATACAAGGGACTCGGCGCGGACGGCGTGGTGACGGATGAACTTGTGGCGGACGTACAGCGGGAGGTGGATGAATTGAATATGCCGTTTTTGGCGGCGGTTCAATCAGGACGTGGGGATGCGATTCCAGATATTGCTGTGGTGTCGGACGGCCGTTCGTACGTCGCCGCAAACGCTTTAGAACTCGGCCTCATTGACGAAGTTGAATCGTTCGATTTGACCATGCAGGCCATTTCCACAGAGGTAAAGAGCATGACTGCCGAATCGTTTCGTCAGCACGCGGCCGAGAACTCCGAGGCTGCGGAAGTCAAAGAAATTGAACAGCGTGGCTACAAGCGCGGCGTCACGTCTGCGACCGAATCCGAAACCGCCCGCTTCAAAGCCATTCGCGACGCCTGCGGCTCCAATGATACTCTCGCCGCTGACCTGTTCCTCGCCGGCAAAGACGCCGATGACGCCAAGCTGACGCTCGCGGCGATGGCCAAGAGCGAAGCCAAGGCGAAGGCGGACGCCGATGCCGCAGCCGCCGCGATTGCTGCTAAGGACGCCGAAATTGAACGGCTCAAGGCGCTTGCCGGAACCCAGGGACCAATCGGCACTCCGGCTCCCAAGGCGGACCCCGTCAATGACCCCGCGGCCACGCCAGAGCAGAAAGCCAGGGCGGAGTGGGCGGCGAACAAGGATAACTGCCACGACACCTTCATCAGCGAGAAGGTCTACGTGAGCGCCCGCATTCGCGAGATTGCCGGCAAGTAATCCGATTCCCTTAAACAAAACCTCCATCCCGTTTCGTCACTCTTTTTCAAGAACAAAAAAACAAAGGAATGAATCATGTCGCAACTGACTGCGGACGTGAGCCGCAAGTACAAAGTCTCCGAAGATTTCCGGAGCGAGCAGCCCGTCGCCGCTTCCACCACGATTTACGCCGGCTCGGCCGTCGGCAAGTCCAGCGGGTACGCCCGCCAGCTTACCGCCGGGGACGTGTTTCTCGGATTCGCCGACGCCAAGGCCGCAAACGTGGCCGACCCCAACAAGCCGAACTTTGTGGTGAACGGTGTCACCTTGGGTACTGCCGGAGCCATTAACGTTCCTGTGCGTGAACAGGGCATCGTCTACATCACGACCATCACCGGCGCAAGCGGCGTTGTGACCAACGCGGGGACGAAGGTGTATATGAGCGACGGCAACACGTTCACCACCAGCGCCACCGGCAACACCCTCATCGGCGAGATTAACTGCTACCGGAACGGCGCTTTTGAGGTGTTTTTCCAGACCATCGCCCGCCGCGTTGGCTAATCCCTGAACCGCAATCGGTCTACCCCGTGGGGCGGCAACGTGCCGCCCCATTTCATTACCAAACAAAAAACGCAAAACAGCCAACCCTCCGCAATGTGGGTCGCGGGCCTTTTGCGCTTACACGGAGTCCCACAATGGCAACTGGTCAGTATGGATTTCTTGACAACAAAAACCTCATCGGCATCTGGGATCAGATGTACGAGCCCGCCCTGAATGGCGTGTGGGCGACGCAAATCGGCACCATGGTCGATTCCACCATGGAAACCGAAAGCTACGGCTGGCTCGGTGCCGCGCCGGGGCCCGCTGGGCTGGGGCGCGCAACAGCGGTACGATGTGATCGGCTTTACCACGCCATTTGACGCTATCGCTGCGCTCGCTTCGTCTGGTTACGGGCTAAAGCTGGACGCACAGCACCCGATTTCCCATCCGCAGAGCGAGTACGTATACCTCGAATCACTGGACCCGCAGCCCGCCGGATTCAATCGCTGGATCGTACACGCGAACTGGTCGTCTACGCCTTTGGGATTCCACACCAATCCCGGAAACCCTTTGAATGATCCTGCGCGTTACCGCTGGCTCATCGGGAACGAGAGCGAGGCGACCGACCGCGCCGCCGATGGAACGCCGCTGTTTAACTCCGCCATGGATGCGTTCTCCACCAACCCCACCCGCAATTACACACTGTTGTCCCTCTCTATCACGCGCAACGAGCCGACATTCAATCCTGTAAACGCGCTTACCTACATCAATACCGTGAACTCGAAGGCGTTCACCATCCTCAATAAATACAACGTGGCGGCGGGCTGGGGATTCTGCCGGCTCATCGCGCCCACGACGGACTCCAGCACGTTGAGCAAGTATTCGGAAGTCGAGTACATCTTCGACTTCAAAGCGCCGTATTCGAGCCTCCTGGATTCCAAGGGGCTTACCGATTCGTGGAAGTGGCGGATTCTGGATCAAGGCTTGATGGGGTACTACGACGCTGGTGGCGGCGTGACGGCGATGGGGCCAATTGGACGGTACGAGGGGACTGTTTTCACGCAAGCCCCCTCCGACGTGAGGCTCGATGGCACGGGCAAACCGATTGACTCTTCTTTCTCGGTGTTGGGGCACACGCCGATTGCCTGTCCCACCAAACTCCCGGCAGGCGTGGTGAAAGAAACCGCGCCGGACGGCGCGGCCGTGTTCCTGCATTATCCGAAGTACGGCACGTCTGACTTCATGGCGTTGAACCTGTGAACGCGCTCCCGCTCCATCCTGACGACATCGCCGACCTTCGCCGCATCATTGCGAAGGTGGATGGACTGCGCGGCGATGGCGTCTCAAATACGCGGGATTCTATCTCGATTGTTGCGCCTCGCGTGCGACCGTACTACCCGGCGCAAACCGCAGAGATTTTCGACGCCACGATTACAGCGAAGTCCGCCATCAATGGGGCCATCCAGTTTTCCTACTCCATCAAACTCGGTCATTGGGACATGACCACGAACACTAGCAATGGCGGGACATGGGTGGATGATTCTGGCGGCACGGCGGTAACAGCATTCAACGAAGCTGAATCCATGAATACCTTCACGAGTGGCACCGGTGACATCGGCACCGGCAACACGAACGTGACGCAAAGCGACGGCACGATTAACGGCGGCTCTTGCAAGCTGGTCCCATTGGCGGTGGGGGACTATGTGACGGTAAAGCGACGTGGCGTGGATTCGTCGGGGGTTCTATACTTCACCATTATCAACAAATCCAACTCGGCGCAGTGAGGGGAATGAGCAATGCCGGTGATGACCCTGTGTTGTAGTTGCTTTAATCAATGCACGTTACAGCCTGCATATCCAGCAGAATGCTTCGAGATTGTGGGGTACAGCGACTCCTCCTTTCCGATGAGCTGGTCGTCGTTTACCTCCACCAGTCTGACGTGGGGCGGAAGGTTCCGGCTAAACACCGGCACGTCTACGTTGTCCTCCTATCGTGGATGCTATAAGCCATGGAGCTCCTGCCCCGATGCTTTTTTTGACACGGGGGACACCACCCTCGTGGGCATCAATGGAAAATCGGTATACGTGATCCTGGCATTCTTCCCCAACGGCCTCTTTGGGGGGGATACGTTCTGTGGATATGCCGTATCGTTCTATGGTAATAGCGCGGGGGGTATCTCTTTGACGCCGTTCGCGGTGTACGAGCGGGCAGGGTCGGGCGCTCCCGACGGGACTTATATTGGCACTACGCTCCCCGCAGGCGCGGGGTGGCCATCTTCAATCGTCATAGCACTCGACACGGTTTGTACTGAAACCACCACCGGTCCGGCCATGCAGCCAGCTTTAGGGCAGTCCAGCACTATAAGCTGTACGAACTCAGCGCAGTCAGTCATCGTCAAAATGGCAAACGCCGGTCCGCCCGTCTTCGATAACCACTGCTCCTGGGTTTCCCTTGGAACGTCCGACTCGTGGCTTACCGCATCATTCTCCCCATTAACAAGCGGGATGGGCGGTGACGACCAGGCCATCCTCACCATGACCGCGAACACCACGGGCGCGACGCGCACCGCGACGTTTTCCGTTCAAACCCTATGCGACACCACACTGGTTCCGGGAGCAATTTTAACTTTTACCATTAACCAGGCGGGGTAAATCATGTGCCCGCACGCCACACCGAGTGATATCCCCGGCATCTACACTTGCGCGATAAATGAGTTTGGCGGCAAGCCTCACTTCGCGGTCTGCCGATACGCTTGCCCCAAGAATCCCCGCCCCGGTCAGTGGCCGGACCCGCCGCCGGGCGTGATGCTGCTCAGACCCACGGCACATGGACATGCGGGAAGCGGATGCTCACGCTGGCGGCAGCGGGAGGCGTCATTGCTTTGGGGCGAATTGCACCGCCGCGCGATCGCTTACGCGGGCAACGCGGAAGAGGAGCGGCTGTGGCTGGCGGGTTTTCGCATGCGGATTATTTGTCAGGACTGCCGGCAGCATTGGGATGCAATGATGCAGCGGACGCCGGCAGACCTATCCGGTGCCGACGCCTACTTCGCCTGGACGGTGGATCGGCACAACGAGGTCAATGCACGGCTGGATAATGCGGTGATGGCGGTGGACGCGGCGAGGGAGCGGTGGATAGCCTCTGGCTAACCATTTAGTCACTGCCTCGCCTTAACGCCGTTTTTCGCGCTTTCTGCATTACGCCGCTCCACTTCGTCGGGAGGCCCGCCACCAACTCGCTTCCAGTTCTTGATTGCCTCCGCCTCAATCGAATAATTTATTACCTTGCCAGCCTCAACATCGATGTCAGCAACGCTAGTTTTGGTCCATGGGATGGAATAGGCACCGCCCGCGCCGGTGATATGCCCTCCACCCGAAAGTCTGGAGACTGTGCGCTGTTCGTTCGCCATATCAGCCGCATAATCGGGGACCTCCCACCGACAAACGTAATGCTGTACCCCGTTTGATTCGTCGGTCATTGCCCACTCCCCAGGCATCGCCGCCTCCGCTTGCGCCAGCGTCATTCCGTTTTTGAGCTGGTAATCTGCTGGTGTTGTCGTCGTCACCTTCCGCTGATTCTTCTGCAACTCCACCACCGCTGCATTCAGTTTCGCCACCTGCGCCTTGAGTGCCGAGTTTTCCTTTTGCAGCTCAGCAATCGTGGCTTTGGCGTGTTCAAGCTGGACAACTTCAATGGGTACACCACGCTGTTTCGCCTCGGCGTCGTCCATGCTGTCGGCCAGTACGCTACACGCCAACGTAAGAATCACAACCGCCGCGACACAATACATTTTCATGCGTACACCATCTCCATTGAGCTATTGTAGTTTCCGGTAGGCAAACGAATTTCGAGCCATGTCCCGCACCGCACTAAGTCCCTCACCAGACCCCCAGAGCAAAACGCCAACAACGAAGCAAATGAAAGCGGGGAAAATTCGAGTGGTGGCATCTTCGGCTTGCGACACAACGCCGAGAATTGCCAGCAGTAGCCATGCCGATCCTACGACGGTCTGAATAACCCCGACAGCGGTCAGAAGGAACGCCGCCACCTGTAGCCCGAAATACTCCGGCATTTCAGCGACCACACTCGCGATAGCCTTGAACGTCCGCTTGTCGTAGCACTTGGGGCATAACACGATCCCGTTGTGAACATGCGCCGTCACCCCTTGGCCGATCACACCGCCGCATCCCCCGCATTGCTCGTCTATCGATCTAACCTCAGCAGTCATTTATGCGACACCCCAAAAGCGAATCCGCAACCCAGCCTACCGCGCCGCTCGGCAATGGGGCAAATAATTCTGCCCGCCGCGCCAGTAGGGGTAATGGTTCAGTCTAGACTGAACCATTACCCCAGTAGGTGAGGGGATGGGGTGGGAAGAGTTTCTTCCCAGTTCTTCCGCTTCATACAGAGGGGAGGGAAATCCCGCCACCAATCCTCACCCACGGAGCCTCACCTCCATGTCCCCCCACAAACACGCACAATCCGAGCAGCCCACCACGTTTGCGGTGGTCTGGCGCGCCGTGAAAACCGTATGCGGCTTCGTCGGCGCGCACGTCAAGGCGACCATCGGCGTCCTCAGCACGCTCATCGGCGCGGCGGTGCTGCTCTGGACCTATCTTCTGCATCCCGCCATTTCAGAGGTGCAGTTGTTCCATCAGACGGCGGGTGCGGTGGAATCCTTGCAGCAGACCACGACGCAGACGAGCCAGGATGTTCGGACGGTGCAGACCGATGTGGCGGTGCTGAGCGCCCACTTTGAGGACATGCGGAATGAGGTGCATGAAATGCACGAGGATGAGCGCCAGTCGCGGGGTCTCCCGCCGCTGCCCGCCGCGGACCACTTCACCGCGAATATGGGCGGCATCGGCCCGCGCCGGGATGGGGGGACGCAATGATTAGCCTTTCCCTGGACCAGTCCATCGCCCGCGACTTCTCGCGCCATCCCACTCCGCAGGAGATGTTCCGCAACACGGCGCGATTCCGGGCGGCGTGCGCGGGATGCACGGACATCTTCAACGATGAGGTGGTGAGCGGTGGTCGGCCGATGGCATTCGATGTGACGGTCGGCAAGTCGGGGACGCGGGGCGCGGGACGGATGGTGTCGTTGGCGGAGGCTCGTCAAATCGCCCTGGACATAGCGACCCGCGCGGAGGCTAGACGGCGCGCGTACGCCGAAAAGGAGTCAGCAAGATTGCGGCGGGAAGATGCGGAATGACGTGCATCGTGGCAATCAGTAACGGGAAAGATGTTCTCATGGGTGGGGACAGCGCCGGGGTCACCGGCTGGGATATTCAAATTCGCGCCGATCCCAAGGTGTTCGTGCGTGGTGAATTCGTCATCGGCTTCACCACCTCATTTCGCATGGGGCAGCTCTTACGGTTCGGCCTGAATGTGACTCCGAAGCCTGAAAGCGTGGGCGATTACGAGTACATGGTGACACATTTTGTGCCAGCCGTTCGGCAATGCCTGAAAGACGGCGGATTCGCCACCAGGGAAAAAGAGCAGGAACAGGGCGGCACATTCCTTGTCGGCTATCGCGGACACATCTACTCCATCCACGACGACTATCAGGTTGCCGATGTGGTGGAAAACTACTGCGCGGTTGGATGTGGGGCGTCCTATGCGCTGGGGGCGCTTTACGCATCCACTGAAAAGAACACAAGGAAGCGTGCGGAAGCGGCATTGAATGCGGCCTCGCGCTTCTCGGCTGGCGTGAGAGCGCCTTTTTTGTTTGTGGGGAAGTGCATGACTTGGAAGATCCCCATCGCCTTCGCCGCCGGCTTCGTCGCAAGCATTCTCGTCCGCATCGCCGCCGAGTTTCACAAGGACCGGCAGGATAAGAAGTGCGTCATTCGTCCCCATCGTCTACGCATCACGCATCGGAATTGAGGAAGGCATGACCATCACCCTCACGAAATACTACAACCTCGCCGCGTCGGCGCTGCTGACCAGCCTGCTCTTCGCCGCCTGCATCGCCGGTAACGCGCGCGGCCCGTTGGACGCCATCAATAAGCAATCCGCCTCCGCCGCGCAACATGCCACCACCAACGCAGCCGCAGTCGTCAAGGCGTCTCAGGACATCGGCGCGGGACTCCAAACGCAGGCCACCACCGCAGACGGCATCGGCAAGGGGATTCAGGAAGATGTCAACAAGGGGCGCGCGCTGACGCCACCGGATGGCGTCGCGCCGCTCAAATCGGTGTGGGATACACTGTGGGACCGGGCGCAATCCGTGCTGGACGTGAGCGGGGCGCTAACGAAGCTTACTGGGCAGGTATCCGACCTCACGACGCAGACGCAGGCCCTCAGTGGAAACGTGGCGACGCTGGTGAGCGCCAACAAGGCGTTGACCGACGCCGCCAATACTGCCGCGACCGATGCGGCGAACGCCAAGAAACAGGCAGAAGCGGCGACCTCCCAAGCGGCGCATATCACCGCCCTGGTGGTGGCGCTGGCCATCGCCGGAGCGGGCGTCGCGGTGTTCTTCGGATTCATGCTCAAGAGTATCAAGCTGGGGGCCTCGGGCGTTGCGGCCTCCGTCGTGGTCATCATCCTCGCCAGCTTTCTCGGTCAAATCGACAAGGCGATGGTGACGCTGGTACACGTCGCGGCCATTGCGGGCGGTATCTGCGCCGTGCTGCTCATCGGTGAAGTGGTCTGGAGGAAGTTCAAAGAGAAGCGGACGTGGCTGGACGCCTTCACGGTGTCGCTGACCACCAATCCGTTGCAGGACATTCAGGACGCGATTGCGGACTTGAAGGGGGCGAAATGACCGCCCTCGCATTCCTCACCATCTTCGTGTTCGGGCTGATCCTCGCGGCGTTCATTGGCGCAGCGTGGATGGACAAGAGGCACACGGATGCGGCGCTGGCGGACGCGGAGAAGCACAGACAGGAAACGGATCGGCGGCTCGGTGCTGCCGAACGAAACATCGTCAAGATTTATTCAAAGGTGAAAACCATGGCAACCGAAGCGCAACTCGATACCGCAATCGCGGACCTCACGACCGCCGTCAACAACAAGCTCGGCAACCCGATCAATGATTCGGCGGTGACGGCGCTCAACAACCTCACCACGTCGCTCGGCGGCACGTTGACGCCCCCGCAATCCCCCGGCTCCGGTATCACCGCCGAGCCGAACGCCCAGCCCCAGGCGGCGCAGTAACCATATCGGCGGCACCCGATAGCTCTTTGTTTTTGGAAGTGACATGCGATTACTTCTCCATCGCCAGTTCAATCCCACGAATCACGTCAATGATGTCGTGTTCGAGGGTAAACCTTGTGATGGCGAGGTTGGCGGCGAAGGCGGCGGCGTCCTTCTTGGCGTCAGTTTGAGATTGCCTTCGTGTGGCGTGGTGCGGCTCGTCAAACTCCACCAAAACCCTCCCGCCAACAAAGGCGTCATAGATGAAGCCGCCCGTGCGGTACTGGTGTACGAACGAAAGACCTCTTCCATGACACCACTTTCCAAGCAGCGAAAGAATAACCGTTTCGTTTCGGCGGACCAGATGTACATTTGCCTTAAAGGAACTCGCCGCAAACGTAATAGCGCTCACCGCGTCTTGGTCAAGAACATAGTCGGGGACCGCGCGAACCGCCCCGCTCCCGATGGCCACAATGCTGGTTGTTTTAGAGATAGAGCCGCAGCATTGTCCGTGGCGAATAAGCTGAGATACCCGCATCACGAGTGCATCAAAATTTCTCCAGTCTTGATACCCAAGCGACTGATAAACCTGCCTCGCCGTAATGCCGTGGGTATTTGTGTCGTGCGGGATCGCGCGGCGGTGAAATCTACCGGAAGTTGGGATACGCTTGTGGCTGGGCATGGCGAATCTCCTAAGCAGGTTCACTGTGTCAAGGGCCGGGAGGAAGTTAGCGCTTCTTCACGGCCCGCTTATTTTACCCACAAACATCACAACGCCAAAGTTTTCTGCGGCGTCAACGAAATGGTCCCCGGATCATGCCGTTGGCGTCACCGCAATGATGTTCCCCCCGCGTGACCCCCTGTGGAGAACACAATGCGTGTCGAGTGTGAGAAGTGCAATCGCACATTTGACGACGAGTTCAAGTGGACAATCTACCCACATCGTCATCTCTGGATGCACCCAACCAAGGAGGCTTCCCTTGGGAACCCTGACAACCAAAACGGACGGAACGCCACGTCACCCATCAGTAGCGGGGGTGTTGAAGCACTTCCGGTTCGAGCACCTTCCGCTCCATCTTCAAAGCATCAGCAAGCCGTGTGCGGAACTGGCGATTGCGATGGCTGACGCATTGCCGGAGAACCCCGACTTGACGTGCGGCCTGCGCGACCTGCTGGCTGCCAAAGATAACTTTGTGCGGGCAAACCTGTAGCCGCAGCATCGCCCCCGCGTCCGCCTGCTGCCCCCTCATCGGTCGTGTCTCCCGGACCTCGCCGGTGTAGGCAAAAGACGGGAACTCCCATCGGTCGGTCAGGAGACGCATGGACGCCGGGGCTTTTCAAAACCTTCTTACCCTGAAAGGTAAACCACCATGCACTACCGAAACGGACGTGAAGCGAAGAACGGCGACACGATCATCAAGATCGGCAGCCAATACCGAAGCGACGGGACAGTTGTCCCCATCATTGAGGCTGTTGGTGTGCTGCATAACGCGGTGCCCGGAAACGACTATTGCAACGGCAGTATCGCCCCCATCAGCACCAGCGTCGCCGGCGTGTGCATGTGCGACTGCCTGCACATTGACGACGTGATGGCGCTGCTGGTGGAAAAGGGCCTCGACAAGCGGCCTGCTGGGAAATAACCCGGCGGACGCAGGGGCTTTTTGAAGAGGTATGACCATGCAGGCAATGCCAAAGTCGAGCGTCCTCATATTCGCCGCCATCTTCCTGGGTCCGCTCATTGTTCTTGCGGGTCTGATTTTCGGCGTGGTCATGCTGTGCCGCTGGCTGTTTTAGGAATGTCCATGCAAGCCGCCACCCAAACTCGCCTCTTCGTATACGCCCTCATCGTGGCGGGCGTCGCGTATGACCTGTGCGCCGTCGCCTTCGGGTGGCGGACGATCAGCGAAACCGTGCGCGTCATCAATCGGGAGAGCGGGTGGCTGCTGGGTCTGGCGTGGGTCGCACTCGCGATCCACTTCTTCGCTGCGGACTTCTGTCAACTGGTGTCGTCTTTCGTGAGGGGCTTGCGGTGAATGACATCCAGAAACATCGCACCCGCCACACGCGCCTGCAACTCCTCGCTCGTCCCGACTCCCATGAAGTGCTGACGCCCGATGGCACTTTCGACGTGGATCGCCACCGCAAGAAGCCGTGGCAATCGGTGGTATTGCCCGGCGATACGAAGCCGACGCAGATTCCCCCGGTAACGGCGGCCTCGGCACCGAAGGCGGGCGCGGCGGACATCATTTTGACGCCCCCGAATCCCACCGATTACGGCACCGCTACCGATGGCTCCGCGCACACTTTCGTCCCCTCGCAGACGAGCGTGGATGATGGATTACAGGGTCAGCTTTCCGACTGCTACGCCATCGCCGCCGTCAACTCCATCGCCATCGATCATGGCGACTTCATCCGCTACGCCTTCACTCGGGTCGGGAGCCTGTACGAGTCGCGGTTCATCCGCAACGGGCAGGTGACGCGCGTGCGCGTGGACGGCACGGTGGACACGTATTACACCCCCTTCGGACCCACAGGCGCGCTCTATCCCATCACGTTCTTGAAAGCTTACGCGCAGTACCGCACCGGGGAGAATACGGTTGCCTCCCTCAACATCGGGTGGTCGGGCAACGTGTTTTCCGACCTTGGCCTCACCGCCGTCGCCATGTCGCCGGTCGATCCCAACGCCGTCACCTCGCTCATGGCGTGGCTCTCGGCGGACCAGCCGGTATGTGTGATGAGCAAGAACGCGGGGAGCGGGAAATACATGCCCAACGATCATGAAATCTCCGTCGTGGGCGTGCAACCTATCGCGGGCAACCCGAAAGACGCCACGCTGATACTACGGAATCAGTGGGGTTTTGACGGCGGGTCGGTCGGTGACTCCAACCCGAAGGATGGGATTATCACGGTCCTCTTGTCGGCGCTCGCCCCAGACATCCAGCTTTTTACCACGGCGATGGGATTCCCTGCATTGCCCACCCCCATCACCGGCCCCACGGTCCCCGTCTCCGGACCCACGACCGTCCTTCCCGTGGATGTGGCGAAGGCTTGGAAGATGGGTCCGGGCGCGTGGAACAACTCCCCCACGATGCTCTGGCTCTCCGCCGGGACGAAAGCCCCCATCTCGCTCCCCGCCGGCACGTACGACCTCGCGTTGACGTGCGATGGCGGCGGCAAGGCTGGTGCGGGCGCGTTCGGCGTGGGCGCGGCTATTTTTCCCGTGACCTTCCCCGCCACGAAAGGCACCGTCACCGTCAAAGGCGTTTCCATCCCCGCCAATACCCCGCTCATGCTCCCGGTCAATTGCAACTTCTACATGCTGGTGGCGACACCCGCGAACGTCCCCACTACGCCTCCCGCGCCGACCATTTACACCGTCACCGTTACGGGAGGTGGCGTCAACGAAACCTTCTCCGTCACCGGCGGCACGCTCAGCCTCGCCTCCGGCGGGACGCACGAAATTCCTTGAGGTAGACACGATGGATTACTCGGCGCTCAAAGCGCAACTGCAAGACCCCTCCTTCACCGGCCTGTCCGATGCGGACGCGGCGTCGGCCGCCGACGGTGGCGCGGCAAACGAGTTCACGATACGTAATACCGACGCCACGAATTGGGTGTGGGTGCAGCTTCTCAACCTGCACCAGCGGCAGGAGGCGACGCCGGTTCTTCCAGGCGAACGGCTCACGTTCAAGCTCGGGGGAAACAGTAATTCGATCAAGCAGGTGCTCGCGTGGTGCACCACCGGCGCGAACACGACCGCCCCTTCGGGCGCAACGGTGGTGACCGGCGGTTTTTCGGGAGGCGCATGATCCCCGTCCTCAAAAGACCCTCCGCCACCAAGCGCAAGGCCGCATTCGCGGGCAAGGTACCCACGGACATCAGCGGGCTCGTCGGCTGGTGGAAAGCCGATGCGGGCGCCTACAGCGACGCGGGCCTAACGCTCTGTGCCAGCGGCGACGGTGTCGCGCAATGGAGCGATCAGAGCGGCAACGGTCACGACATCACGCAGGCCACCTCGACAAACCGTCCAACGTGGACGGATGATGTGCAGAACCTTTTGCCGGTAATTGTTTTCGATCAGACGACCAACCTTGAGGCGATGTCCATATCGCCATACAACCTGTCGGCTCCATTCACGATGTTCCTTGTCGCCAAAGCTGATGGCGATCTGCAAGGACGCGTGCTGTCGGGTGTCACCAATAACTGGTTGCTTGGCTGGTGGTTTGATTCCTCCGCCGGCATCTACAGGATGGGGGAGGCTTACTTCGATGGCGCGGTTGAATTGACGGGGGGCCCACCCACCGACGGAAGTTTTCACCAGATATGCGGCAAATCCGACACGTCAACGGGCAGCGTCTATCTGGATGGAACACTGGTCGCGTCATCGAGCAGTGGCGTTGCCGGCCCGCAGGGCCTGTATCTGGGCAAGGGGGGAGGCGGCGCGACGGGAGGCCCCTTCGGTGACGAGCGTTCAGACTGCCAGATCGCCGAAATCATCGCATACAACTCCGCCCTCTCCGACAGCGACCGTGAGGCCATCGAGGCCTACCTGTCGAACAAGTGGGGCGTATGAAAGGAGACATTGAATGTTGCAGATAGGTTTGAACTCGCAGGTCATCGCCAGCAAATCCACGCTCAGTGCCGCTATCGGCCAGAAGGCCGCGAACCTTCTGCGCGCCATCCGCGAGATGAATGAACTCAAGCTCATGGTGGATGAATTCGCCGACGCCGACCTCAAAACGTTGGGCTTCGGTGATGGCACCGGCGGCACCGATAACGAGATCGGCTTTGGCGTCCGCACGCCGTTGCTCGCCGGAGCGGACCTCTTCGCCATCCTGAACGGACAGGCACCGACGGCGGCGCAGCCCACCAACTATCTCTCCCAGCTTCGGTATGTGGCTGGCGGACAAAGTTAATTAGGGGTCATCATGGGCGGTGTCTATCTCAGACAGTACAACGTGGCCTTGGACGACTCGACGGCGGGAAGTCGCAAGGTGCGAGTGTCGCTGCGCAAGGCGGGAAGCGGCACCTTCGCCACCGGCTCCGATTGGACGCCAGCGGCAGGCGACGTGAAGGTGTCGAAGGACGGTGGCACGGAAGCGAACATCGGCACGCTCCCGTCGTATGGGGGCGGCTCGTGGGGCTTCATCCTCTCCGCCACCGAGCTTTCGGCTGGCAGCATCCACATTCGTATCTCAAACACCGCGCTGGATGATGAAGATTTCGCAGTCGAAACGTACGGCAACGCCTCCGCAATGTACCCCGGCAATTATGTGGACGGAACGAACAATGGGGTTGGCACTCGCCTTGACGCCGCTATATCCAGCCGCTCCACCCTCGACGCAGCGGGCGTGTGGAGTTACGCCACCCGCATCCTCACGGCCGGGACGAACATCGCGCTGGCGAAGGGAACGGGACTCACGGGACTCAACGACATCGCCGCCACCGCCATCGTGTCCGGCGGCGCTATCAGCACCAGCGGCGGATCGGTCAATTCCGTGGCTACCGTCACTGGCGGCGTCAATGTCACCAAAATCGACGGCCAGAACGTAACGGCGACATCGGCGGTGAACTTCGACAACTTCCTCACCGATGGAGACATGCCGGACAACTTCAAATCGCTCGTCATCGACGGCGACGGCTTTGTGACCTTCAATAATACCTCCATCGCCACCGTGACCACGCTTACGAATCTCCCCAGCGCGCCTACCGACTGGCTGACCGCCGCAGCCGTCAAGGCGGATGCCGTCACGAAAATCCAGTCGGGCCTCAGCACCCTCAATGCCGCCGGCGTCTGGTCAATCCTCACATCTGGCCTCACCACTTCCGGCAGTATCGGAGAGTTGCTGGCGAAACTGCTCTTTGATGGCTCTGGCAATGTCAAATCGACGCCACAGACCGATGTCACGCTCGCGGCGAGCCAGCACGTCATCGTGGATAGCGGCACCGTCACCAATCTCACCAACGCGCCCACCGCTGGCGACTTCACCGCAGCCATGAAAACCTCCCTCAGCGCCGCGACTCCCACCGTCACGCTCGCCGCCACCCAATCCCTTTACGCCCCCGCAAAGGCCGGGGACGCCATGGCGCTTACGAGTTCGGAGCGCACGACGCTTGCCGGCGTGTTTTGGTCGGTCCTCACCAGCGCCATCACCACGGCGGGAAGCATCGGACTCGCCCTCAAAACCCTCGCGGCGGATTTCGCCAACATGATTACCGGATCGGGTGGCTCTACGCCGAAGTACACCACCACCGCGTTATCCAACGGTCCATCCGGCGGAAGCGGCTCCGGTCTCTCCGGTCCATCCTCCGTCACCCTCACCTTTGTCGATGCCGACACCAACCCGGTTCCCCTCGCCGAGTTCACATTGCTCTCCTCCGACAAGTCCAGCGTCATTGGTCCCGGACGCGCCGACTCGAATGGCGTCGCCACCTTCGGCACAAACGACGGCGATTACTACGTCACGACGCAAGCCACCTCGACCGTCCTCTTCGCCGATGCGGCTCTTACGGTCAGCGGCACCACCACGCAGACTATCACCGGCTCCTCCAACGTTCCCGCCGCATCCGCCGATCCCGGCGCATGCACCATCTATGACACCACGCGGGAGCACGACGACACGATCAAAGATGGCGTGGTCTACACCATCAAAATCACCGGCGGACCCGCAGGCACGCAAAATGGCCGTGAGTTCACCGCCACATCCAGCGGCACCAGCGCCAACAATCTTTCCTTTGACCTTCCTCGCGGCGTGCAATTCGTGTTCAAGCGCGGTTCGTCGCAGAACTGGTCCCCCGTGTTCACGGTGCCCGATGCGGGGAGCGTGCAGCTCTCCGCGTTGACGACGGATGGCGCGGTGATTGGCAAAGATGCCTCGTAATAGGGTATGATGCGATTTCGCCCGCGACAGCGGACGATTGTGGTCCTTCCGCCGGTGTCAATCGACGGGAGATTCTTGTATCCGCTACGCCGGTAGGCCGGTACTCCCCGCCCTCTTCACTGGGGGCGGGGATTATTTATGCGCCCCTCCCGACCTCACGGATTGCCCGCCAAGCCCCCGTCCCGCCCGTTTCCCGCGTCGGTAGGGGTGGGGATGGCTTCTAGGGTCACCCCTTCCCCTTTCCTCGCCACGTAATACCCATTGCCATCCGCCACGATCAGCCCCTTCGTCCGCATCCGCTCGCACTCCCGGCGGTTCACCACCACGTCGTCCAGCCGCCAGTCCATCACACCTTGTAGCAGCCTTGCGCCCCGCGCCATCTTCTCCAAGATGCGGCTTTGCGGTTCGGTGATGTAGGGAAGGCGCGGCGGCGGTGTCGCCTTGTGGACCGGCTTGGGGATGGGAGCGGCGTCGAAAAGGAGACTCATCCCTTTTTCTCTATGCTCGCCTTCCGCGCGGCGAGGGCGGCGCGGCCGGTGTCGGTAATGTGGTAGTCGTGTCCGGCGGGAACGCTTACCGCCCATATGAGGTGCTGCCCGCTGAGCGCCTTCATGGCGGGTACGCGGACCGCTCCTCCGGTGCCGGAAAAGAAGCAGACTTGGCGGAGATTCTGGAATCGCCCTTTCCACCGCCGACAAATCTTCTCCCCCGCCTCCATCTTCTCCAGCGCCTCCCATTGCTTGGGGGTCAGCTTCACCTTCGTCTCTGTCGCCACTTCACACCGCCTTTCCGAGTAACGCCCGCAATCTCGCCACTTCCTCGCGGGCGGCTTCCAACGCCCGCTCCGTCTCACTCAACATCGCCTCCGCGTATGCCAGATCGGCCTCGGTCTTATACCGGGACGCCTCCGCCTCCGTCTCGAAAACGTAGTGAGCGGGAACATAGATGCTGTCGTTGAGCATCACCCTCTCGCCATCGAAGCTGGTTATCTCCCGCGCCTGGCGGACGCACGTGAAGGCCTCCCACACATGATTCCCGACGCGAGCGACCCTGCCGTTTCCGATGGTGATGTCCACAAGGTTCCCACAAGGAATTGCCGGTTTGTTCGGGAGCGAATAGCGCGAACCGGCACCGAACGGGACCGATTCCCCCGCGGGGGAGGGCATCGCGTTTCCACCTATATTTGTCGGTATTTCGCGGAGATTCGTGCCATTGGGCAGAGCCGGAATCGAACCGGCGACACAAGGATTTTCAGTCCTTTGCTCTACCAGCTGAGCTATCTGCCCCCAGTCCCGCTACTCTATGAAATCCCAACACCCCGGTCAAGCCATTCCCCTTCTCTCCTGAACCCCTCCCGAATCCCGAACCCTCTCTCTCCCGTCCCCCATTCACCATTCACCATTCATCCCCTCAACTCCCAATCAATATCCCCGCCACCAGCACGATAATCCCCCCAATCACCACCTGTATCGCCGCCGACACCCATGGCGATCGCATGTACCTATGCCGAATCCACGAAATTACCCCAAGTTCCACCGCCACCACCCCCAACGCCAGCAGCGTCGCTATCAGAAACGCACGCCGGTCCCCCGCTGATCTCTGCGGCACCAAATACGGCAACGTGTGCCCGATCCCCCCCGCCGTCGTCATCAGCCCGCACGCCGCCCCCCGAATCAGCGGCTTCCCGCGCCCCGACAACCTCCCATCATCCGACAACGCCTCCGCAAACCCCATCGATATCCCCGCCCCGATCGACGCCGCCAGCCCCACCCGAAACGCGTCCCAGTTGTTATGCGTCGCAAACGCCGCCGCGAAAATCGGCGCCAGCGTTGACACCGATCCATCCATCAACCCCGCCAGCCCCGGCTGAATGATCTCCAGCACGAACCGCTTCCGCTCCCGCTCATCCTCCGCATGCTGCTCCCGCGCATACTCAGGCGCATACTGCTCCGCCAGCCGCCCCGCCGTCTCAATGTGCTCCGCCTCCGCCTCCGCCAGCTCATGCAGCAATTCCCGCAACCGCAAATCCTGCGTCTTTTCCGCCATGTCCTGGTAAAACCGCCGCGTCTGCGCCTCCATCTCCTCCGCACGCTTCCGCACGCTCTCCACCGACATCCCCTTCTCCAGCCACACCGGCGAGGGCGCCGCAAAACCCTCCACATCCCCGCGCTTCAACCCCGGCAACTCATCCCCGAACTTCTCCCGATACATCGCCGTCAACTTCCGCCGATGCCCCGCCTCCTCCTCCGCCATCCGCACAAACGTCTCCGCCGTCGCCGGATACTTCTCCCGCAACGCATCCGCAATATCCCCATACGTCCGCGAATCCGTCTCCTCCAGATCGATCGCCAGCGCCAACACCTCCCGCTCCGTCAACTCCCGCACCGATTTCGCCATGCCACGCTCCTTGGAATCCCCCACACTCGCCCCGCCAGCCCACCAGTGTAGGCGACCTGGCCCCGGCGCGTAACCACCAGGCGATAATGGCCGAGTAATTGGTAATTAGTAACTGGTAATTGCCACCGGCGCCCCCGCCAACGCGCCAGCGAATTACCAATTACCATTTACCAATTACCACCTCCCAAGCATTCGTGTCCATTCGTGAACATTCGTGGATAATTTCTCCTCCTCGCAAAAACACCGGAAGGCGCCCGTTGACACGTACCAGGCGCCTCCCTTGTTTCCACCTTCTTCCATTGCTCGCCCCACCCGCCCCGGCCGCCCCTTAAAAATCCCTTCCGAAAAGTGGCATGGGCATCCTGCCCATGTTCGAATGTCCAATAACAATCACTCTTCCGATCAGAAACACTCGCCGCACGCCCACGCCACAATTTTTACAACGGCCTCCAAAACCCAAAACGCTTTCGTGTCCTTCGTGCCTTTCGTGGCCACTTTACGTCGTCGTCACGGGGGGGCCGTCACCGTCCCTCCGTGCTCTCCGTGTCCTTCTATGAAATCCCGCATCCAGTCAAGCCCTTTTTTCCGCATTAGATCGGCCCATTCTTCTATCCGAGCTCGGCAAGCCGCCTGCCCATGTGGATGATCCGATGATCGAAGAGGAGCTGCCC
>DASZZD010000040.1:0-20161 GCA_035545015.1 Phycisphaerae bacterium | reverse complement strand
TAACACGTGCTGGGCTATTATCCCGCGCAACCGGCTTCCTGTTTTCTCCCAAAAGGCAAGAGGACCCTCGGGCAGGGAGCGTCTCGCCCTATGGGGGGGGGGGAAAACGCCATCGCCGGCTTTCATCCCCATCTCCTTGTCCCCTTGTCTCCGCTCCCCGCCCTCCACCCAATTTGGCAAAATCCCCCGCATCTGCTACCATACGCGGCTCATCTCGATCCCCCGGGTGTGTGCCTGAGCGGCCAAAAGGGACGGGCTGTAAACCCGTTGGCTTATGCCTACGCAGGTTCGAATCCTGCCGCACCCATTCCCCTCCTCCCCCCAGCCTCCCCCCGCTATAATCTCCTCGTGAACCTTCCCCCACCGGCAACGTCTAAACAGCAGGCCCCGACTTTCGTGCCTTTCGTGTCTTTCGTGGCCATTTACGTCTACATCGAGGGATCGAAGGAGAAGCCATGACCCCCTCCACCCCACCCGCCGAATACCACGCCATCCTCTCCTGCCTCGCCGCCATCCGCCGGCGCCTCTTCACCGTCCGCCTCGCCGAACGCCTCGCCCTCGGCCTCGCCTTCGGCGCCTCCCTCGCCCTCCCCCTCGTCGCCGCACGCCTCCTCCGCGACCGCTTCCCCCTCCTCGCCGCCCTCCTCGCGCTCCTCCCCGCCGCCGCCGCAGCAGCCCTCTGGCTCCGCGCCCGACGTTACATCACCCCCAACCTTTCCCTCCCCCTCCTCCGCCTCGCCGCCGCCCTCGCCGCCGCAGCAGCCCTCTTCACCCTCGCCCTCGCCGCCTCCCCCCTCCTCGCCGCCCACCTCACCCCCCTCTGCCTCGCCATCGGCGCCGCGGCTGTCTGCATGATCGCCGCCGCCGCCACCGTCCGCCCCATCCGCCCGCGCGCCGCCGCCATCTTCGTCGATCAGCAGGTCGGCCTGCGCGAACGCGTTTCCACCGCCCTCGAACTCCTCGACGGCCCCGCCCCCGCCTCCGACATCGAAGCCGCCTTCCGCGCCCCGCTCGTCGCCTCCGCCGTCTCCGCCTGCGCCCAAGTCCGCCAGGCCAAGGTCGGCTACGCTCGCCTCGACGGCCGCGTCTACCCCCTCGCCGCCACCGCCGCACTCGCATCCCTCGGCCTCGCCATCTTCATCACCCCCCTGCCCGCCCTCGCCCTCCAATCCCGCCGCCCCTACGTCCAGGTCGTCGAAACCTCCAACAAGCTCGCCGAGCAACTCAAAGCGATCGAAGAAAGCCAGCCCAAAAACACCCCCCAGGACGCGCAAAAACCCCTCGAACCCCTGAAGCAGGCCCTCACCGATCTGCGCAAAGGCGACATGAATCCCTTCGAGCAGATGGCCCGCCTCAACGAAGCCAAGGGCGAGCTCCAGCAGGAAAAGAACGCCCAGGACGATGCCGACCGCGTCGAAAAAGCCCTCGAACACGTCAAGGAAATGCAGCAGGTCAAATCCGCCGCCGAACAACTCAAAACCGCCGAAACCGGAAACGCCGCCGACGGCCAATCCCAGTCCCGGCAGCAATCCGCCCGCGACGCCATCAAGTCCGCCGCCGACAAAACCGCCTCCGCCATTGCCGGAAAATCCGACGCCGACCGCAAAAAGACCGCCGACGATCTCCGCCAGGCCGCACAGCAAGCCCAAAACGACCCCCAGTTGCAGCAATCCCTCAACAGCGCCGCCGACGCCGCCGAAAAAGGCGACTCCCAGCAACTCTCCAAAGACCTCGCCGCCGCCGCCGGACGCATGGGCGACATGTCCGCCCAACGCCAGCTTTCCGGCGAAGCCCTCCAGCAGGCCATGGACGCCATCGACAAAGCCAACGCCGGCGGACGCTCCGCCGACGAACAAGCCGCCGCCAATCAGAGCGCCGGAGCGAACGGCGGACAGCAAGGCGATCAACAAAACGGCGGACAACAAGGCGGCGGCAACCAGCAAGCCAACGCCGGTGGCCAGCAGGGCGGTCAGCAAGGCGGACAACAGGGCGGACAACAGGGCGGCCAGCAAGGCGGTCAACAAGGCAACCAGGGCGGCCAGCAGGGCGGCAACCAGCCCGGCGCCATGGCCTCCGCTCAGCAAGGCGCCGGCGCCGCAGGTCAGGGACAGGAAACCCAAATGGATGGCAACGGCTCCACCAACTTCCACAACCCCGGCGGACCCGGCGATAAACACGTCGGCGGACCCATCAACGGCGCCCGCTCCTACGTCAAAATCTACGACCAGACCATCACCAAAACCGATGGCCAAATCGAAAAAGTCGACGGCAACATCAACCCCAAAGGCCCCGCCGCCGGCACCGTCCACCTCATGGGCCAGGCCGACAAGGCCGATCCCACCATCCGCACCTACGATTCCGTCCTGCCCGCCATGAAACAAAAAGCCATGGAAGACCTGCAAAAACAGGACATCCCCCCCCAATACCGCGACGTCATCCGCGACTTCTATCAGTAATCCGCAACGCTCCCAGACGCGCCCGACAGCCCCGCACGCTTTGACAAGTAAATACTCCCCGCCCCATCGGCCCCTCACCCTCCCAGCAGCGCCCGCGCCAGCGCCGCATCCCCCGCCGTCGTGATCTTCAAATTCTCCGCCGCCCCCTCCGTCATCCGCACCGCCCACCCCAGCCGCTCAAACACCTGCGCATCATCCGTAACATCCGCCGCCGCAAGCCGCCCCGACGCCACATCCGCCGCCAGCCGCTCGTACCCCTCGATCAACCGCCGCAACTCAAAACACTGCGGCGTCTGCGCCTGAAACAACCCCCGCCGATCCACCGTCTCGCTCACGCATCCATCCGCACCGCGCCGCTTCAACGTCGCCGGCTCCGCCACGCAAGGCAACGCTCCCCCCACTCCCCCCCCCTCCCGCGCCCCCGCAAACGCCCCATCAATCACCCCCCGCCCCGTCAACGGCCGCGCCGCATCATGCACCGCCACAAACCGCACCCCCTTCAACGCCGCCAACCCCCGCATCACGCTCTGCCACCGCTCCGCCCCACCCTCCACCACCGTCAACGGCGCCGCCCCCACCACCCCGCGCAGATGCTCCTCATACGCCGCCATCCGCTCCGCCCCCGTCACCACCACAATCGCCCCCACCGCCGGATGCCCCGCAAACAACCCCACCGCCCGCTGCAACACCGTCCGCCCGCAAAGATCCACCAGCAGCTTATCCCCCGCCCCGCCGCCCCGCGCAAAACGCGTCCCACTCCCCGCCGCCGGAATCACCACGCCAAAATCCCGTTCACCATCCATCCCCCGAGTATCCCCCGCCGTCCGTCCTCGGTCCACCCCAACTCTCCAAACGACCCGGGAACTGACCACAAATCCACACAAATTCCCACAAATGCCAAATCCCCCATCGCAGCCCCCACACGCCGTCCACCTCCAGGAACAATTCCTCCAGAGCGCGGCTGGCCAGAAGGATCGCGCCCTAAGCGCCAACCATTTGTGTAAATTGGTGTAAATTTGTGGACAATTCCCGCCCGCGTTTCGTGTTTTTCGTGCCTTTCGTGGCCATTTACGGTTTTTGCGTTACGCTCTCTCCATGCGCCTCATGACCTGGAACATTCTCGACGGCGGCGCCGGCCGCATCGATCCCCTCGCCGAAGTCGTCCGCTTCGCACAAGCCGACGTCCTCATCGTGCAGGAAGCCACCGACGAGCCCGGCCTGCACAAGCTCGCCGACCGCCTCTCCATGGACCGCTTCCTCGCGAAGCATCCGCACAACCAGCAAGGCGCCGTCGCCATCCTCACGCGCCTGCCGCTGGTCGAAGCGATCAACCTCACCCCGCTCGATCCCCGCCTCACCCGCGCCGCCTTGGCCGCCACCGTCGAAACCCCGCTCCACGCCCGCCTCCCTCTCATCGGCCTGCATCTTCACGCCCGGGAAACCTTCTCCGACGAACAAATCCGCCTCGGCGAACTGCCCGCCATCCTCAACGCTGCCCGCCGCTTCGCCAGCCAGCCCCACCTGCTCGCCGGCGACTTCAACACCAACCACCCCGACCAGCCCATCGACCTCGCCAGGGTCCGCCCCTCCGCAAAAGAACGCATCGCCCCCCAAAACAACCAGCACCCGCGCGAGGTCATCCGCACCCTCCTCCACCACGGCTATCTCGACGCCCACGCCGCCACCCGCACGCCCGATCATTTCGACACCTCCTTCACCACCGCCCACCCCGCCACGCGCGTCGATTTCATTTTTCTATCCCCCGAGCTCGCCCCCGCCCTGCGTTCCTGCGACGTCTTCAAACCCTCCCTGGCCACCTATGCCTCCGACCACTACCCCGTCGTCGCGGAGCTGGCCGTTTAGAAGCCATTTCAAAGGTGGCATGGGCATCCTGCCCATGTTCGAGTAACCCCGGTTTTCCCGATCAGCCACATGGGTCGGACGCCAATGCCACGCTTTTTGAAATGGCTTCGTAGCACGTTCGCATTGGTGTTTCACGCCCCGACTGGCTAGGATTCTCCCTCCAGATTTCTCACTCGTGAGGCCTCCATGGTCACCCGCCGCCTGCTCCCGCTGATCCTGCCCCTCGCCCTCGCCGCGACCGCTGCCGCCGCTCCCACCACGCGCACCGCCCCCCCCCCCACGCCCCCCGCCACGCATCCCGCAGCCACACCCGCGCATCCGTCAACCAGCGATCTTTCCACGCCCCAGGCCACCGCCATTTCATTTCTGACCGCTCTGGAAGCCGGCGATGAAGCCGCCGCGAAGAATGCCGTGGCCTTCAGCGATCCCAAGTCCACGGACATCGCCAATCTGTTTCTCGACATTCTTTTGTCGACCAACGAAATTCAGCGCCATGCGAAAGTAAAATTCGGGGCGAACACCGCCGATGTCTTCGGCGATCCGGAAGCGGCGCTGGCCACGCGCGTCGAGGCCATCAAGAAGGCCACCCCCGCCATCACCGGCGACGACGCCGCCATGACGCTGCCCGAGGACCCCGCCACCCATCAGGCCGCCAGCACCATCTCCTTCAAAAAGGTCGGCAACCAGTGGAAGATTGATGCCACCTCGCTCTTCAACCTCGACAAACAGCCGCCTGAAGACCTCGCCCGCACCGTCGGCCTCGCCCGCAAACTGCTCGAGATCAACCGGGCCGTCACCGCCAACATCGACGCCGGCAAGTACGCCTCCGCCTCCGAAGCCCACGACGACTGGTGGCAACGCTCCTTCGCCGCCGCCGCACCTCCCGCCGCCACGCAATCCTCAACCGCCCCCGCCTCCGCCCCGCCCCCCTTCCACGGCGACTTCACCAATTAAATAACGACAACGTGAACCGTCCACAAATGCCCACAAATCTGCACAAATGGTTGCCCCTAGACGCGCGACCCCGCTGAAATCGCCGGCCTTCACAACTAACTTTTTAAAAGAATAATCCCGCGCCACGCCCCACGCCGCGCACGGCCGATCGATCCGCACACAAACCATTTGTATTACTATCGCGCCACCTCTTCGCGCCGCGACAACATTCCTGGATCACAACCTTCGTGTCTTTGGTGCCTTTCGTGGCCAATTTACGTCGTCGTCCGTGGGGGGGGCGTCGTCGTCCCCCCGTGCACTCCGTGTGCTCCGTGGTTTTTGGTTGCGGCTCTTAGTGCCCATTTGTGGATCGTCCCATCGTCGCCGTCACTCCCGGATCGTCAGGCTCGGCCGATAGAGCTTCGTGCCGAACGCCTTGCAGAATTCGGTCCACGTATTGTCTTCCGCCGGCGCCGCCACCGCGTCGATCGCCATCTGCGTCTTGGCGTCCAGGTTGTCGATCAGATTGATCAGGATCGCTTCGGGCGTCTTCGGGCACACCGCGGCGCCAAACTCCGGCACGCCGTGATGGCTCAAGACGATGTGCTGGAGCACCATCAGCAAATCGCCCCGCAGCGGCTCGCCGAGCCGCGCCTCCGCGAGCTTCGCCTTCTGATCGATCCAGATCGCCCCCTGCACCACGTGCCCGATCAATCGCCCCTGGTCGGTGTAATCAAATCCGCACGTGTATGACAGTTCCACGGTCTTGGCGATGTCATGCAGGAACAGCCCGGCGAGCACGATGTCCTGGTCGATGTCCGGATAGCGCGGGCAGATCAACACCCCCAATTCCAACAGCGCCGTCGTGTGCTCGAGCAACCCGCCGATCCACGCGTGGTGCATTCCCATCGCCGCCGGCGCCACGATGAATTTTTTCATCAGCTCCGCATCCGAGAGGAATTCCTCGATGAGCGCCCGCACCTGCCGATCGCGGATCTGCCCGAGGATCGCCTTCATGCGGCCATACATTTCGGGCACGTTCTTGCGCGTGTGCTTGATCAGCTCCGAGAGATCCAGCGCCGTTTCTTCGCATGGCCCGATCACATCGGCGACCAACTGCAGATGGCCCTGATAGGTTTCGATGCGCCCGCGCACGCGCACGAAGCCCGCCTGGGGAAGCCGGTCGTATTGCTCGCGCGTGGCGTTCCACACCCGGCAATGGATCTGGCCGGTGGCGTCGGCGCATTCCGCCTTGATGAACAGCTTCGCGTTGCTGGTCTGGCCGATCTGCTTGCTGGCCAGTACAAACGCCTGTTCGACCGTATCCCCATCCCGCATCTGCGCAATCGCGATCCGCGCCATTTCCTGCCCTCTTGCGTGATCAAAATTTCAGGAAGCCCACCCTAAGCGATCCCCCGCACCCACGCAATCGCCAGCAACGCCGCCGTACGGAGACAAATTTGGAAATTGTCCGCGCCAATCCACCGCCCTGAGGTATACTGCCTTCGCAGGCACGCCGCGGAGAGGACGGCGTGCCACGGTCTGGAGCGGGGTGCACACGGAGAGGGTGCACGAACAATATCGGTTTGCGAATGAAAGTTTGCCCGGCGGCGACGTCTATGCATACGTGATGGCATCTTAGACTCCCTGGGTTTCTTTGGAGCGAGGAACGGCGTGAGTGGTTTCCTGGCAACGCGTGCGCGTCGATACATGCTGGCGGCAGCCCTTGCAGGCGGGTCGGCCGGCGCGCTTGTTCAATTCCCAGGCTGCGCCGCGCAAAATGCAAAGTCGCAGCACGATGCTCATACCGATTCCTCCCTCTTCGATCCCTCCATCACCGACCTCATCAACCTGAGCCGGCCCGCCGCCACGCAGCCCACCACGGCCCCGGCGCCGCAGGTCATTCGGCAGGGGGATAAATCCACGCTGGTCTACACCGCCCGCCACGCGCGGCCCGAAGCCCTGCGCGATGCGGTGCTCGGCTTGATCAATCCCGACGGCACTATCACCGAATCGCCGGCGCTCAACGCGGTCATCATCCAGGACAAATCGGACGTGGTCGACAACGTGCTGGCCGTGCTCGAATCGCTCGACAAGGAGGTGCCGCAGCTTCTGGTCGAGGCCCGCGTCGTGGAGGTGACGCTCAACGACGATTTGGAATATGAGATCAAGCACACGCTGGTGGTGAATTCGGCCACCGCGTTCCTGCAGGGTGCCACGGTCGATCTCGAAACGCCCGGCGCCAATCCCACCTCCGGCCAGGGCATCGGCCTTTCCATACGGCCGTGGGCGGGCTCCAACGTGCAGCTCGATAACTTCATCCGCCTGCTGGAAACCAAGGGCAAAGCGAACATTCTTTCGTCGCCGAACCTGATCGTCGCGCCGGGCACCGAGGCCTCCATCATCACCGGCGAGGAAGTGCCCATCCAAAGCACGACCGTGGTCTCCGGCAGCCTCACCACCAACACCGTCTTCAAACGCGTGGGCATCAAGCTGCGCGTCGACCTCCAGCAGATCACCAACGACACCGCGCGCCTGGAAATCAACCCCGAAGTCTCCACCGTCACCGGCTCGACCACTTCCAACGGCGTCGCCAATCCGATCATCTCGCTGCGCAACGTTTCTTCGACCGTAAGCCTGAAGGATGGCGAAACGCTGACCGTCGGCGGGTTGCTGCAGAACGAAAATCAGCGGACGACCTTGGGGATTCCGCTGCTGCAGGACATCCCGGTCGCCGGCGTCTTGTTCCAATCGCGGCGCGATCAGACGGTGAAAACGCAGCTTATTTTCTTCCTGCGCGTGCATATCCTGCCCGAGGGCGTGCCCGATTCGGTGCGCTTGCACAAGCCGGGCGTCGGTTTTGAAAAGATCAGCGAGAGCCCGACGCTCCTCAATCCCAGCGCCACGACGCTGCCCGCGCCGAGTTTGAACGAAGTGACCAATCCGCATCCGTCTGTTCCCAACAACTCCGGGAAGCAGCCATGAGTACCCTTGAGCGCCATCCCGAAACCGATAGGTTGCCCGATGTTCCGGCCTCCGTCTCTCTCGGCGGGCCGCCGGTGAACATTCGCCGCAAGCCGCCGACGCGGCGCCGGCGCTGGGTGCGGAGGGCGATCGTGCTGGCCATCCTGGGCGCGGCCGCCGGGGCTGCGGCGGTTTATCACGAGCCGCTTTACACGCTCGCCCGAACCTATTTCTCCCCCACCAAGCCGCAGACCGAAGGCGTGCAGCTTTTCGCCGTGAAGCGCGGCCCCCTCCGCGTCACCATGACCGAACAGGGCAGGCTCGAAGCGCTCAAGAACAACCTCATCATGCTCGAGGTCAACGGCAAGATCACCTGGCTTCAGGAAGCCGGCGCCAAGGTGAAGACCGGCGACACGCTGGTGAAGATCGATACCAAGGAATATGACGATCAGAAGCGCCGGTTGCAGGGCGATCTGGAAACGGCGCAGCAGCAACTCGTCGCGGCGCAGCAGGCCCTTCCGATGGCGGAGACCAAGGGCAAATCCGATGTCGCCGCCGCCGTCACCAAGAAGGAGCAGGCCGCCCTGGCGCTGAAGCTGTACACCACCCTCGACGTGCCCAAGAAGCTCGCGGAGTTCGAGACGCAGATCAATGACGGCCGCACCAAACTTCAGGACGCCACCAAGAAGCAGCAGGATGACCAGGCGGCGCTCGACGACGAAGTGATGCAGGACGACGACGCCAAAAAAGCCGCCGAAGATGCGCTGGCCCTGCAAAAGCAAACCGTCGGCTCTCTCCAGAAAGTCATCGCCAATATCGAGGACCAGCGGAAACTCTTCCGCGCCTACAACTATCCGCAGGACCTCAAGGACAAGCAGCAGGCCCTGGCCAATGCGGAGCTCGACGTCACCCGCGCCGACGTCACCGCCAAGGGCGACGTCCTGCAAAAACAGGCCGATCTCTCGAAAGCCAAGGCCACCATCGACCGCCTGCAGATCGAAATGAAACGGCTCGATGAGGAAATCGCCAAGTGCACCGTCTGCTCGCCGGCCGACGGCCTCGTCTACTACGGTAGCCCGGACCTCGACCGCTACGGCGACATGTCCAGCCAGATCCACGTCGGCGCCGATTGGTACTCCAATTATCCGATCATGACGATCCCCGATCTCTCGGGATTTCAGGTCAATTTTTCCATCGCCGAGGTCTATCGCAGCCGCCTCTCCGAAGGTGCGCCCGCCACCGTCACCATCGATGCCGTCCCCGGACTCACGATGACCGGCAAGCTGACGACGATTTCGCGCGTCAGCCGCGGACGCATCTCGTGGGATTCCACCTCGCCGCAGGTGTTCGACGCCAAGCTCACGCTGGACAAATGGGATGGCCGGCTCGTTCCCGGCATGACCGTGCAGGTCGAAATGACCACCGCGAATCTTGCCGACACGCTTTTCGTCCCCGTCGAGTCGGTCTTCAATGATAACGGCGCGACCGTCGTCTACGTGAAACATCCCGGAGCCGGCGATCCCGCCCACCCCGATCTCCCCGAGAAACGCCCCGTCGCCCCCGGCATCTCCAACGACCACTTCGTCGCCATCACGCTGGGCCTGAAGGAAGGCGAACAGGTCCTGCTCGCGCAGCCGCCGAGTTCCTACACCGCCGCCGACTACAAGCAGCGCATCGCCGAAGCCGCCGCCGCCACCCGCGCCGCCGCCGCCGCCACCGCCAACGCCACGAAACCCAGCACCGCGGCCTCCACCGCCCCAACCCCCGCCGCCATGCCCGCTACCGCGCCAAACTCCGCCACCGCCCCGCAATAGCCCCCTTGTCATTTGTCATTTGTCATTTTCAAATTTGTCATTGCTCCCATGCCCGCCATCGTCGAACTCAACAACCTCCAAAAGTCCTACCCTCTCGGCGACGAGCACCTGCCCGTCCTCAAGGGCATCTCCCTCCGCATCGACTCCGGCGAATATGTCGCCGTCATGGGCCCCTCCGGCTCCGGCAAATCCACCCTCCTCAACCTCCTCGGCCTTCTCGACGTTCCCGACGGCGGCGATTATTTCCTCGCCGGCAACAACGTCGCCCGCCTCGATGACGACCTCCTCGCCTACCACCGCAACATCCAGATCGGCTTCATTTTCCAGTCCTTCAACCTCTTCCAGCAGTTCGACGTCCTGCACAACATCGCCGTGCCCATGATGTACGCCGGCGTCCCCCGCTCCCACGCCCGCGAGCGCGCCGCACACCTCGCCGGTCTCGTCGGCCTCTCGCATCGCCTTCATCATCGCCCGCGCCAGCTCTCCGGCGGCGAAATGCAACGCGCCGCCATCGCCCGTGCCCTGGCCAACGAACCGCCGCTCCTCCTCGCCGACGAACCCACCGGCAACCTCGACGAAAAAACCGGCAACGACATCATGGCCCTCTTCGATCGCCTCGTCGCCTCCGGCCAAACCATGATCCTCGTCACCCACAACCCCGCTTACCAATCCCGCGTCAAACGCACGCTGCACATGCGCGATGGAAACCTGCTCCCATGACTTTTTTCGAAACTCTCCACATCGCCCTGCTCGATCTGGCGCTGCACAAGTTCCGCTCGCTGCTCGCGGCATTGGGCATCATCTTCGGCGTCGCTTCCGTCGAAGCGATGGTCTCCATTTCCCTCGGCGCGCAAACCGCCGCCGTCAACCGCATCACCGCCCTCGGCGTCGACAACGTCATCGTCCGCTCCGTCAAGCCGCCCGACACCGCGACCAATCAGAAGCAGGGCGATCGCCAATACATCCTGCAATATGGCCTGCTGCGCAAGGACCTCGATCACGTGCGCGAAACTTTTCCCGTCCGCTATGCCGTCGGCTCGCGCAACATGCGCACACAGATTTACACCGACACCGGCCGCGAGCTTGATGTCAGCGTCGTCGCCACCGAGCCCGACTATCTCCCCCTCACGCGCTCGAAGATTTCCCGCGGCCGCTTCATCACCGACGTGGACCAGCGAACCGCCGCCCCCATCGCCGTCCTGGGCTCCCAGGCCGCGCGCACCATCTTCAGCTTCACCGACCCCATCGATCAGTTCGTCAAGGTGGAAACGCATTACTACCGCGTCGTCGGCATCCTCGACAACGAAGCGGCCGTCAAGGATGCAGGCGGTGACGACATCAACAACCAGGTCTTCATTTCCATGGCCAACGCCCAGGCCAACTTCGGAGACATCTCCTTCGAACGCTCCGCCGGCGCCTCGCAGAACACCAATATCCAGCTCGATTCCATCGCCTTCCAGGTCCTCGACACCGCCGACGCCGCCCCCCTCGCCGCCCGCCTGCAGGCCTACCTCGAGCACACCCACAAGCAGCACGATTACCAGTTCCTCGTCCCCATCGAGCTCATTCAGCAGAAAGCCGCCACGCAGCGTATCTTCACCATCGTCATGGCCTCCATCGCCGGGCTCTCGCTCCTCATCGGCGGCATCGGCATCATGAACATCATGCTCGCCAACATCTACGACCGCCGCAAAGAAATCGGCACACGCCGCGCGCTGGGCGCCCGCCGCGCCGACATCCTCGCCCAGTTCGTCCTCGAAGCCGCCGCCCTCACCACCTTCGGCGGCCTCATCGGCGTCGGCGTCGGCTATCTCCTTGCCAAAATCATCTCCACCTACGCCGACTGGCCCACCATCATCTCCCCCACCGCCATCGCCCTCGGCCTCGCCATCTCCTCCCTCACCGGCATCCTCTTCGGCCTCTGGCCCGCCCGCCAGGCCGCCCGCACCAACCCCATCGAAGCCCTCCGCGCCGGCTGATCCCCGCTCCGGCTATTGCTCTTTCGAATCTTCGCCACTATATTTGCCTGAGCGAATATAGGGGAGCTCCCGATGCCCGCTCCTGAAACCCTCTTCCGCGCTTTTTCCGACCCTACCCGCCTGCGCATCCTCTCCCTCCTCCGCACCGGCGAGCTCTGCGTCTGCGACCTGGTCCGCGTTCTCGATCTCCCCCAGCCCAAGGTCTCCCGTCATCTCGCATACCTCCGCCGCGCCGGCCTCGTGCTGGCACATAAGGATGGCCTCTGGATGCACTACCATCTCGCGCCCGCCCCCGGAAAACTCCACCGCCACCTGCTCGCAAGCCTCGACGCCTGCCTCGAACACGCCCCAGCCCTTCGCCGTGATGCCGCCCTCCTCCGCCGCTCCCGCAACCGCCTGAACTGCTGCTGATTTTTTTCGCCAACTGCATGCGGATATCCGAATATGAACGACTCCTCGCATCCACCGCTCCGCGTCCTTTTCCTCTGCACCGGCAACTCCTGCCGCAGTCAGATGGCCGAAGGCTGGGCCCGTGCTCTGCTGCCCCCGAACATCCAGCCCTTCTCCGCCGGCATCGAACCCCATGGCCTCAATCCCCGCGCGGTCCAGGTGATGGCCGAGACCGGCGTCGATATTTCCGCCCAACGTTCCAAGCACCTCTCCGAGTTCGCCGACATCCCTTTCGACTACGTCATCACCCTCTGCGGCCACGCCCAGGAAACCTGCCCTCTCTTCCCCGGCCACACCCGGATCCTCCACGTCGGCTTCGACGATCCGCCCGCCCTCGCCAGATCCGCCCGCACCGAGAATGAGGCCCTCGCCCACTACCGCCGCGTGCGCGACGAAATCAGCGACTGGATCAAAACCCTCCCCCGAACCCTCTTGGAATCGCCCGCATGAACAAATACTTCGCCGAATTCCTCGGCACCTTCGCACTCGTTTTTGCCGGCGCAGGCGCCATCGTCATCGACGGTCTCCACGCCCACGCCGTCACCCACGTCGGCATCGCCCTTACCTTCGGCCTCGTCGTCATGGCCATGATCTATGCCGTCGGCGAAACCTCCGGAGCTCACCTCAATCCCGCCGTCACTCTCGGCTTCTGCGCCGCGCGCCGGTTTCCCGCGCGCCAGGCTTTTCCCTACATCACCGCGCAACTCGCCGGCGCCTTCGTCGCCAGCGCCATCTTGCGCGCTCTTTTCCCCGCCAGCCCCACCCTCGGCGAAACCCTCCCCGCCGGCCCCGCCTCCCAATCCTTCCTCCTCGAATTCATCCTCACCTTCCTCCTGATGTTCGTCATCCTCCGTGTCGCCACCGGCTCGAAGGAGATCGGCGTCATGGCCGGCACCGCCGTCGGCGGCGTCATCGCTCTCGAAGCGCTCTTCGCCGGTCCCGTCTCCGGCGCTTCCATGAATCCCGCCCGCAGCCTTGCCCCCGCACTCCTCTCCGGCCACACCACATCCCTCTGGATATACCTCCTCGCCCCCGTTCTTGGCGCTCTCCTCGCCGTCCCCTGCTGGATCCTCACCCAGCCTTCCTCGGCCGGATGTCCAATTACGACTATCGATCCAACATCCCGAGTCGGTTCGCCACAATGATCACCACCACCGACGTCCCCGCCAGCGCCACCGCCGCCGGCCACGCCGCCCCAAAATCCGCCGTCACCCCTGCATCAAAATAAATCTGAATCGGCAGCGTCCGCGTCTGTTCCCCCGTGCCCACCAGCATCAGCGTCGCCCCAAATTCCCCCAGCGCCCGCGCAAATCCCAAAAGAAGCCCCGACAGAATCCCCCCGCGCGCCAGCGGCAGCGCAATGTGCAAAAGCCTCTGCAACCGCGTCAATCCCGCAATCCGCGCCTCCTCATCAAATTCCTTCGGCAACGCCGCAAACGCCGCCCGCATCGGCAGCACCTGCAGCGGAAACGACACGATCGCGCTCGCCACGATCGCCGCCTTCAACGTGAACATCAGCGAGCCCCCCGTCATCCATCCATACACCCCGTGTCTGCCCACCACCAGCATCAATCCGAACCCCACCACCGTCGGCGGCAGCACCAGCGGCAAAATAATCAGCGACTCCACCACCCACCGCCCCAAAAACCGCCGCCGCGCCAGCACATACGCCAGCGGTATCGCCACCAGCGCATTCAGCACCGTCGCGATCACCGCCACCTCCACCGACAACCCCCACGGTCGTACATAATCCCAGTTCACACGCCCATTCTCCGCATCCCGCGCGCCCCGGTCCAGCCATCCTCACCGCCCGCCCGTCGCCGCTTTCCCCGCCGCCCCAAACCCATGCTTCGCAAAAATCGCCTCCACCTCCGCCGACCCCATCTCCTTCTCGATCGCCGCCCCCACCCTCCCATCCGGCGCATCCTTCGGCACTACCCCCAGATACTCGATCGGATCATGCGAATCCCCCGGCGCCGTCGCCACCACCTTCACCTTCTCCCCCGCGCTCTTCGCATCCGTCGCATACACCAGCGCCGCATCCACTTCCCCCCGCGCCGCAAACGCCAGCACCTGCGCCACATTCTCCCCCATCACCAGTTTCCCCGCCTTGTCCAACCCGTCCCATAATTTCAACGCCGCCAGCGTCTCCTTCGCATACGCCCCCGCCGGCACCACCTTGGGCTCCCCGATCGCCACCTTCTTCGCCTTCGCCGACAGATCCCCGAACCCCGTGATCTTCGCCGGATTATCCGCCGGCACCACCAGCACCATCTGCCCCGTCGCAATCACCGCCATCGTCTTGCCATCCCCATCGCCGCTGTCCACCAGTTTCTGCGCCGTCGCCCGATCCGCCGACAGAAATAAATCCACCGGCGCCCCCTGCCGAATCTGGTTCGCCAATGTCCCCGACGCCCCATAATTAAACGTCACACTCGTCCCCGCGGCCTTTTCCAGCAGCGGCTTCGCTTCATCCAGCGCCGGCTTCAGCGAAATCGCCGCCGACACCGTCGCCTCCCCAAACGCCGCCCGGCCCCCGCCGCCGGCCATCATCCCCGCCAACGCCAGCGCCGCGAATATCTTCTTCCGCATTGCGCACCTCATCCATAAACGTCGCGTACCCTTCTGCCCCCCGCACGCATTCTCCGCCGTCCACGCACCTCCGTCAAAAATGATGCCGCCGACGCCCCATAACCGATGGACTACGGCGGGCAAAAACAATCACGACCCATGCCCACACTGGCGGAGTATCCCCTCATGTCCCTTCCCACCGACACCCCCTCGCCCTCCACGCCCGATCCCACCGCTGCCCCCACCCCAGGCAATCCCTCCCCCGCCGTCTCCAAGCTCGCCGCCAAGGTCGCCCACGAACTCAATAACCCGCTCGACGCCGTCCTGCGTTTCGTTTCCCTCGCCCAGCGTAAAGCCAAATCCGGCGATTACGCCGGCATCGACCGCTACCTCGCCGACGCCCAGTTCGGCCTCCAGCGCATGGCCGAAATCCTCCGCGAGCTCATGGACATCGGCCGCGAAACCAACGACATCCTCTCCGCACGCTCCGAGCAAATCGCACTCCCCGAACTCATCGCCCACGCCCTCCGCACCGTCGCCGGACTCGCCGAACAACGCCACGTCGCACTCCTCATCGAAAACACCCTCCCGCCCAATACCCCCGCCCACTACGACCTCCGCCTCTCGCAAATCCTCGCCAACCTCCTCAAAAACGCCATCGAAGCCTCCCCCGAAGCCGGCGCCGCCACCGTCAAACTCACCGTCACCCTCGCCCCCAAAAAATCAGCGCTCAGCCCTGGGGCGGCGCAGCACTCAGCACTCGTCATCACGATTCTCGACGAGGGCCCCGGCATCCCCGATTCCCTCCAACGCGACCTCTTCACCCCCTTCGTCACCACCAAGCCGCGCGGCAAAGGCCACGGCCTCGGCCTCGCCATCTCCCGCGAACTCGCCCTCTCCCTCGGCGCCACCCTCACCCTCCACACCCGCCCCACCCCCCCCGGCTCCCTCGCCACTCTCACCCTCCCGCTCCCTTAAGTGCATTCAACATATGCCCCGCGCCCAATTGAACAACTCGAGCCAATTTTTCCAATTTTTCCCGTCCCCGCGTTGCTTTCCCGCATCACCCCTCCCCCCCGCAAAATCCCCCCTTCCCCACCGCCTCCACTGGACATTATCGGCCCGCGTTGCCAAGATGCAACGTTCCCCCAAGACCAAACCTCCTTCCAGCCGATAGATCGCTTATGTCCACCACTTTCGCCCACGCCACTGCCCATCCTGCCCCCGCCACCGCCGCGCTCGCCAAAGATGCCACCCCCACCATCCCCCCCCCTGGCACGCGCCTCCTCCTCGTCGATGACGACCCCCTCATCATGGGCTCCCTCTCCGAATTCCTCCGCCTCGAAGGCTACACCGTCGACACCGCCGCCGATGGCGCCCAGGCCGTCGAAATGCTCGCCGCCAACCGCTACAACCTCGTCCTCACCGACGTGAACATGCCCCGTTCCAACGGCCTCGAACTCCTCCGCAACATCCGCTCCAACTACCCCGACGTCGTCGTCCTCGTCATCACCGGCTATGGCACCATCGAAAACGCCGTCGAAGCCGTCAAAATGGGTGCCTTCGAATACCTCACCAAGCCCATCATCGACGACGAAATTCGCGTCACCATCCAGAAAGCCCTCAAACAGCAAACCCTCCTCTCCGAAAATTACCAGCTCAAACAGCAGCTCGGCCTCCGCTATGGCCTCGACAACATCATCGGCCACGACTACAAAATGCTCAAAGTCTTCGACCTTGTCGAAGCCGTCGCCGATTCCAAAACCACCGTCCTCATGACCGGCGAATCCGGCACCGGCAAGTCCCTCATCGCCCGCGCCATCCACCACCGCTCCCCCCGCAAAAACAAAGCCTTCGTCGAGGTCTCCTGCGGCTCCATCCCCGAAACCCTCCTCGAATCCGAACTCTTCGGACACGTCAAAGGCTCCTTCACCGGCGCTACATACGACAAACAGGGCCGCTTCCTCGCCGCCGACGGCGGCACCATCTTCCTCGACGAAATCAACTCCGCCTCCCCCGCCTTTCAGGTCAAACTCCTCCGCGTCCTCCAGGAACGCAAGTTCGAACCCGTCGGCTCCAACACCACCATCTCCGTCGATACCCGCGTCGTCCTCGCCACCAACCAGGACCTCGCCCAGCTCGTCTCCGAAAACAAATTCCGCCAGGACCTCTACTACCGCATCAACGTCGTCAACATCATCCTCCCCTCCCTCCGCCAGCGCCTCGGCGACATCCCCCTCCTCTCCGATTCCTTCCTCGCCAAATTCAACCGCGAAATGTCCAAAAAAATCGTCGGCTTCACCGGCGAAGCCATGGACCTCATGCGCCGCTACACCTGGCCCGGCAACGTCCGCGAACTCGAAAACGCCATCGAACGCGCCGTCGTCCTCACCAAGCGCCCCATGATCGCCCCCGACGATCTCCCCCAGCAACTCCTCGACGCCGTCCTCCCTCCAACCCCCAAGCCCGGCGCCATGCCCGCCACCGCCGCCGGCGCCAACCCCTTCGAACCCTGGAAACCCACCCCCCTCAAAACCGCCATCGAAGGCCCCGAAAAACAAATCCTCCTCGCCGCCCTCAAAGCCAACGACTGGAACCGCCAGCTCACCGCCGAACAACTCGACATCAACCGCACCACCCTCTACAAAAAAATGAAACGCTACGGCCTCGACCTCCCCGAAGGCGCCGAAACGTTATAACGCGCGGTCCGCCCCCCCACGTCGCAAGGCCCCCATGCTGCCCGCCATGTTCACCTACCTCCCTCTCCACCAACCCCTCCCGATCGATATCGCGCTCCTGCCTCCCAGGCTCCAACCATTCGCCACCAGTGATCCCGCCGCCGCCCGCACCCTCCTCAGCGCCCGTCTCGCCCCGCTCCAATCCACCTGGCTCGCTCCGCTCGCCGCTGTCCTCCAGCAAGCCACCCCGCAGGCCCTCGCCCTCCCCGCAAATCTCCCGCCGCGTGATGCCGCCGCCAACGCCATCCTCCACCTCGTTCGCACCGCCCCGCCCGAAATCGCCTCCCGCCAAATCTGGTCCCACACCGATTACTACCTCCGCCAGCCTCTCTCGCTCACAGAAGCCCGCGAACATCTCCAGCGCCTCGCCCTCCCGCCCGATGAAGACCTCCTCCTGTTCCTCCACCATTTCAATGGCCTGCTCGACAGCGAACTCTCGTACTTCCAACCCGTCCAGAACTGGCAACCCTTCGCCGATCTCGTCGCTCGCCACCAATCGCCCAAAGCCGACCGCAAATTTGCCGAGCAACTCCCCAACATCCTAAGCCAGTTCGAACACGGCGCCATGGCGAAGACGCCCCCGGACAACCAGGAATCCCTCCGCGCCATGTTCAATGACCTTCGCCAACAATTCGAAACCCTCGAACCCTTCCGCCTCCCCCAGGCCTCGCAAAATCTGCTGCCCCTCTACACCTCCAGCAGCGGCGACACCGCACTCCTCGACTCCTCCCTCCACGTCCACTGGCACGTCGGCGCCGAAAACCTCCTCCGTCCCACCACTCTCACCTTCCGCAATTTCCTCTTCCACTACGCCGTCTTCCAACACACCTTCCGCCCCTTCGACTCCTACGCCTCCGCCGACTTCCTCGCCAACCCGCGCTAATCAACTCTGCCCCCATTCCAGTTCCGATTTTCCCGGACAAAAGCAATTTCCTCCGCCATCTCCGCACCCTCCATTTCTCCGCGTCCAAAATGACGCCGCCCCCACACAAAAAGCAGCCCCCCCTCGGCCGCCCCATACTCGACGCCCCCCCTCACAACCTCCCCATCAACAGCAAAATAATCACAATCAACAACACCAGCCCCAACCCCCCGCTCGGATAAACCCCCCATCCCGCGCTATACGGAAACACCGGCAGCGCCCCCAGCAGCAACAACACCAGGATCACAATCAACACCGTCCGCGCCGTCGCATTCATACATGCACCCATTTCAAAACTGGACAATCCGCCAACACCCGCGCCCCTCCCCCTCAAATCGCAATCCTCATGCCACCTCATCCGTTTCCACCGCCCGCCCCCACCACCCGGTAGATTCCCCAGGGAACTTTTCCCCGCCCCATGCGTCCTACTCCTGAAGCATTACACTTTTCAGGAGACCCGCCATGTGGACCCCCCCCACCCCCCGCGACTGGTTCCTCCTCGCCGCCGCCGCCCTCGCCACCTGCGGCCTCACCCTCATCGCCTTCTACCCCGCCCCGCTCATCGCCGCCGATCCCTCCCCCACCGCCGCCATCGACACCCCCGCCTTCCGCAGCAACACCATCTCCGTCACCGCATCCATCGCACCCACCGGCTCCCTCCTCCAAACCCGCGGCCCAACCTCCTTCCTCAAACCCGGCCCCGCCCCCACCCTCCACATCACCGCCGTCAACGACAGCGACTCCCCCGCCACCCTCCCGCTCCGCCTCGCCATCGACCAAACCACCGCCCGCGACCGTTTCAGCCGCGTCATCATCAAACGCCCCCCCGCCTGGCAACAAGACTACGCCCTCCAACTTCAACCCCACGAGCACCGCACCTTCGATATCAAGCCCGACTTCCAACTCGCCGCCGGCTCCAGCCTCAACCTCCAAGCCAGCCAAACCCCCGACCCGCACACCAAAGAATTAGCTCCGTTTCCAGTCACCCTCGCCGCCCTCGTCGCCAGCCCACCGCCGCCCGTCCAACCCGCAGTCACCATGCAGCCGCCCAGCCGGCCCGTCATCACCGACATCGCCACGCGCCTCGCCATTCGTCGCGCTCAGGAAAAAGCCGCCACCCAGCCCGCCATCAACTGACATGCTCCCTCGCCCCCCCATCCTCGTCGGCTGCTTCCTCGGCCTCGCCGCCGCCGCCGCCATCATCGCCTTCCACCAACCCGCCCCGCGCCATCCCCCGCGCGCCCTCCTCCCCGAAGCCGCCGGCCCCATCAAAACCGTCCTCCTCCAATACGCACCCGGCGCCACCTTCGTCCACCCCGTCTACAAAGCCTTCCTCTCCCAGCAATCCCCCACCCTCACCGTCTACCTCGCCTGCCCTGATCCCACCGCCTTCAACGAACTCACCGCCGCCCTCGGCCCAGTCCCCCCGCGCCTCACCCCCATCTTCACCCACCACCTCATGACCCCCTGG
>DASZZD010000039.1:0-11877 GCA_035545015.1 Phycisphaerae bacterium | reverse complement strand
CCCCCCAAAAAAAGCGGCCGCTGCCATCATCCAATGCCAGCGGCCACCCCCCCCGTCCGTCTATCGTGTTTCACGCTTCACGTTTCATGTTTCGTATTTTCCCCTCACTCCTCACCCTCCTTCGCCATCTCATTCACATTGTTCTCGGCAATCTGCGTGAGCAATTTGTCCGTCTGCCCTTCCTCATCCAGCGTCTTCTGCAGCAACTTGGCCGCCCCCTCATGCCCCAGGCTCTCCGCGAACGTCCGCACCGTCCCATACCCCGCGATCTCATAGTGCTCCACCCGCTGCGCCGCCGCGATCAATGCCGCATCCTTCACCGCAGGCTCCGCATCCTCCTTGATCGCCTCCGACCCCTCCTCGATCAGCCCCTTCATCGCATGGCACACCTTCCCCTTCGCCTTTTCCCCGATCGCCTCAAACACCTGCTCCAGCCGGTTCACATGCTCTTCCGTCTGCGCCAAATGCGTCTGAAACGCCTTCTTCAGCTCCGGACTCGACGCCGCCTTCGCCATCTTCGGCAGAGCTTTGGTAAGCTGATTCTCCGCGTTGTAAAGATCCTTCAACTGATCCACAAACAAATCTTCAAGCGTCTCGAGCGCCATGGGCTTTCTCCTTGCAGTCCGTTTTCTTTCGACAGAGCAGCCATCGCCACCCTCACCACACCCCAATTGCAACCCCCATGCCGCCGCCTGTGGATAACCACACGCCCCCCACCCCGTCTACTGCCTTCTGACCACTGACCACTGACACCCCCGCCCGCCCCCCCTCACCCCGGCCCCACCCCATTCAACTCGCAAAACGCCCGCATATACGGATAAGACCGAAACCGTATATGCATGTCCTTCGCCGTCCCGCTGAGCATCGCCCCATCCTTATGCTCCGCGCAATGCGGAACCTCCACGCTCGTGATCGTCGACGACGAATACCCCACCGCCGGCGCCGTCACCGCCGACGACGCATTCATCATCCGCGTCTCCACCTTCACCCGCTGCGTCGCAGGCTTCCCGCACACGCAGCACCCCTCCGGAAAATTAAACTTCTCCGGCAACTTCGTCGTATACACCGCATTCGCCGCCACCTTCCCCAAATCCGTCGCCCACAACTCCCCGCCCGTCCCCTCGTAATACTTCAAACACTTCGGACACAGCACCGCCTCATTCGACCCCGTCCCCAGATTCGTCAGCCTCTCCCCGCACCCCGGACAACTCGCCACCCCCGCCCCGCCAATTGCCATAAACAAAAAAATCAACGCCAGCACCGCCGGAATACACGCAATCCCCGCCGTGATAGCCCCCTCCACAATCGTCATGAACAACCCCACCGACACCGCCCCCGACACCACCGCCGCCACCAAAAACCCAATCGTGGTGCTCCAGGACCGCGTGATCGAAGTTTTCACCACCGCATCCATACCCCAAAAATTACCGAAGAATCTAAACCTGTCAATAAAAATCTCGCCCCCTTTAACCTTTCTCCCAAGGCAATCGCATATAGCCCCCGGCTTGCCGGGGATAATGCCCCGCATCCGTGAGAATTAGCGATCAACGCTGGAAGGGCATTACCTGAAAACGGCCAAATGCGATTGCTCCGACCGTTCTCCACCCAGGCAACGCGCGCTTATAGTGGTCTATCCCATGGCGAACGCCTCGTCTGAACGCGGAGCGTACGCCTTGGCGCCATTGCCCGATGATAGCACAGGTGCTATCATCCAAAAATGATCGATCACGTGGTTCTCGATACCAACGTTCTCGTCGCCGCGGTAAACAGTGCCCAGGGCGGTAGCCGTATCGTGTTGCGTCGATGCCTCGAAGGTCGTTGCCAACCGCTTGTTGGCGAAAAACTCTTCCGTGAATACGAAGACGTATTCGGTCGCGATCCGATTTTCCACGGTGCCCGGCTCTCACGCGACGAACGAAACCAACTGCTCGACGCCTTCCTGAGCGTTTGCCGCTGGACGCCGGTCTTCTTTCTCTGGCGGCCGAATCTGCTGGATGAGGGTGACAACCACCTGATCGAACTCGCCGTCGCGGGCGGCGCAACCGCGCTCATCACGCATAATGTCAGGGACTTTCGACACGGCGACCTCCGCTTCCCGCAGTTCCGCATCGAAACGCCGGCCGAGTTTCTCAAACGATGAACAATCAACAAACGGAGACCATTATGGCAACGATGACCATCCGGCTTCCCGATTCCAAGCACGACCGCCTCCGCCGCCTTGCCCAGAGCCACGGCGTGAGTCTCAATAAACTCGTCGATGAATGGGCCAGCATGGCGCTCGCTCAGTTCGATGCTGAGACCCGTTTCCACGCCCGTGCCGCCCGCGGAAACGCCAAGCGCGGCTTGGCCCTCCTCGACAAACTCGACCAGCCGAAAAAGCCCAGGCATGCGGCCCTCACGAGCCGAAAACCAAAGCCCTGAGTTAACCCATGCGGCCCACCGTCAGTTCCTTCCGACGAAAAACTCCTTCCAAAACCATCCGCATACGTCTGCGGCCATTCCCCGCCCCTTCGCCGCTCTTCCGCCCGCCTCCCCCCCTTCACATCCGCGAACCTCCCCCTCACCCCAACCACCCCCGCCGCCCCGTCGCCTCGTCCGCCCTCGCCCCCGCACTTCCCCCTTCCGCACGCCCCCCTTTCACCTTTACCATACTCCCATCACCTCCCTCCCAAAGCGAGGCTCCCCATGACCCGATCCGCCACCCTCCTCGCCGCCCTTCTCCTCGCCGCCGCCCCAACCCTCGCCGCTCCCGCGCCAACCACCGCCCCCGCAACCATCTCCCTCACCATCCACGTCCAATCCGCCGACCCCGGACACGCCCCTATCCCCGGCGCCGCCATCCGCACCGCCCACGACCAGCCTTCCCCCCCCACCACCGCCGCCGATGGCTCTCTCCACCTCAGCCTCCCCGCCTCCGCCGCCACCGGCCTCTGGTTCCAGGCCCAGCACCCCGGCTTCGTCACCGCCTCCACATCCTGGCAGCCCCAAAAGTCCGGCGACCGGCCCCCCACCGACTTCACACTCCGCCTCTCCACCGGCGTCAACGTCGGCGGAAAAGTCCTCGACACCAACGGCCAACCCGTCCCCGGAGCCAAAGTCGTCCTCAACATCTCCCGCCACAACCGCGCCTCCGATCAATACGACTCCTTCAACGACACCCTCACCACCAATGCCGCCGGCATCTGGCTCGCGCGCGACGTCCCCGACACCTTCGACTCCGCCGACGTCGCCTGCTATTCCTTCGCCGCCCTCGACAGCTCCTTCTACCCCCTCACCCCGATGCACTCCCTCGACGACATCCGCCACTGGGGCGCCGCCCTCCGCATCGATCCCGCCCCGCCCATCACCCTCACCATCCTCACCCCCGATCAAAAGCCCGCCGCCGACGCCACCCTCGACATCGGCAACGACTGGGACGTCTCCAACCGCTTCCCCTCCCTCCCTGCCGACGCCCACGGCCACATCACCCTCGGCATCTCCACCGACAACACCCGCCCCACCCTCACCCTCCCCGCCACCGTCAAAGCCCCCGGCTGCGCCCCCCAGCGCATCTCCCTCACCGCCGGCCAAAAACCCCAGACCATCACCCTCAAACCCGCCGCTGCGCTCCAGGTCACCGTCGTCGACAAAGCCGGCAAACCCATCCCCTCCGCCCGCGTCTTCCTCCGCAATTGGGACTCCATCACCATGTTCATGGACCTCCACGCCAAAGACGGAAAGGCCCAGTGGACAGACGGCCCCGCCCCCGGCGATGGCACCGTCCACGGCGAGGTGTTGGCACGCGACATGGTCGGACAGCAGGATGTTCCCCTCGCCCCCGGCCAGGAAAACACCGTCACCCTCCTCCCCCGCGCCCTCATCACCGCCCGCGTCATCGATGCCGATACAAAAAAGCCCGTCCCCCATTTCCACGTCACCGAAGGCATCGTCTGGAAGACCGCACAGCCTCCCACCTGGCAGGATGAAAGCGGCGACGATTTCGACAAATCCCTCGACCGGCCCGAGCCGGGAAAATTCCAGTACAAACCCTCCTCCGCCTACGCCGGCATCGCCCTCAAGGTCTCCGCTGATGGCTACCTCCCCGCCATCATCCCCCCCTTCCTCGTCGACGGCACCCCCCACGACTTTGTCGTCTCCCTCAAACACGGCCAGGGCGTCTCCGGAAAAGCGCTCGACGCCGACGGCAAACCCCTCGCCCACCTCATCGTCTACCGCTCCACCTCCGCCCACGAGATCACCGACGGCCGTCTCAACGACTGGGAAAAAAGCTACCTCCCCCACGCCACCACTGCCGCCGACGGCTCCTTCTCCTTCCCCGCCCAGGACGAACCCTTCGACCTCCTCGTGCTCGATGACACCGGCTTTGGCGTGGTCACCCGCAAAGACATCAAGCCCGGTGAACCTGTCACGATCACCGTCCAGCGATGGGGCAAAGTCGAAGGTGACGTGCTCCTCGGCGACACCCACGCCCCCGAAGGAACCCAGATCGCTTTGCGCGACGACCCCCAGCAAAACCCCGACCTCAGTTTCCTCTTCAACCTCTTCGCCCGCACCGTCCGCACCGACAAAACCGGCCACTTCGTGATGGACCGCCTCCTCCCCGGAGAGCACCGCCTCGTCCGCTTCATCCCCGGCCCGCATGCCCGCACCCTCGACACCGACGCCACCCTGATCCAGATCGTCTCCGACAAAACCTCCTACGCCCGCATCGGCGGCCAAGGCGTCGCCGTCACTGGCCAGGTCGACCTCACCCCCCTCCATGGCGCTTCCTTCATTGGCTCCGTCAGCATCACCGCCAAATCGAACGCCAAAAACCCGCTCTCCGACAATGCCTTCCTCACGCCCGATGGCTCCTTCCGCATCGACAATGTCCCCGCGGGAACCTACACCCTCTTCGCCCTCTGCGTCACGCCCGGACCCATCAACCAGCCCCAAAAAACGCTTGGCGAACTGCGCACCGACATCACCATCCCCGCCGCCGCCGACAAAACCTTCGACGCCGGAAAACTCACCCTCTCCCCCGGCTGACACCCAACGGAGGATCACTTCACCGTGTACGTCCCGATATCCACCACCGCCCCCGCCGACGTGTAAAAATCGACGTTCACCTGCCGCGTATCCACCGACGTGATCACCACCCCGTTGCACGCCGCCGAGCGAATGTAAGAAAGATCGCCCGCCCCCGGCCCCGCGCGATCCTCGTTGTGAATCTGCTGAAAGTGAAAGTGATACTGCGCAATGCCCAACGGCGTATCCCGAATCAGCGATTCGGGCGTCAGATACGTGAAATTCCCATCCGTCAGCGTCGGCGGATAAATCGTGGGCGTCAGAGCAGGCGGCGAACCCTCCGAAATTTTCAGCAACCCGCCATGCTCCGTGTTTGTGTCCGACAGATCGTCGATGCCCTGCTGATAAAGCGCCGGCAGCGCCGCGGGCAGGGTCGCCAGGAGCAACCGCAATGTCAGCAGATCGCCGCGTGACAGCTTCGCCGCATTCGCCGCCAAGGTATCGGGCACATCGTCGGGCGCTCCCGCATAAGCCGGCGCCCGATGCGCATGCGGAACCGCCGCCAGCGCCGCCGCAAGAGCGTCCAGAAGTTGCTGCCGCGTCATTTTCAGCGCCCCCCCGTCCGCATCCATCGCCGCCAGCACCGCCACGAAGCGCGGGGCCGCCACATAATCCGTCTGCCCGGCCAGCTCGTGATGCGCCGCGATCGCCCGCTCCACCATCCCCGCGTTCTCCGGACGATGCAGCGTCTGCACCCACCGGCACTCGTTTTCTCCCAGCGGCAGCGTCCCAAACGCCGACGCCCACCATTGCTCGTCCGTCACAAACGCCGCCGACGCATCTTGCCCTGGCTGCAATTGCGCGACCCGCTTCACCACCTGATCCGCCGGCAGCAGCACTTCGAGCGAATCGAGCGCCGCGATTTGCACGGACGTGTCCGTCGATGTGGCGAGCAGGTCGTACAACGCATCGACCGCAGGCTTGCCGGAAAGCGCCGTGATCGCCGGCAGCTCCGGCCGATCGTTCGCATTGCCCGGCTCGCGTGGCGGGCCGGACATCCGCGCCAGAGATCGTGCCAATGGATCCAGCAGCCGCGGATCGCCGAGCGCCTTGGCCGCCGCGCACGCATGCGCCAGCACGTCGCCGGTCATGCGGGGGAGGTACAGAATCAGCGCGTTGGCGCAGCGTGCCGGGTCGGCCGCGGCGAGTTGATCGAGCGCGTACTCGCGCATCGCATCGGAATGGCCGGGGGCGTAGAGAATCTGTTCGAGCACGGCGAGGCGCGCCGGATTGGTCTTGCTCGTCGCCGCCGCCAGCCGCTGGTCCGCCGCCTGCCGCGAGGCGTCCGGCGTGGAAGGACTGGCCAGGAGCGCCAGCAGCACGTCGGGATTCCGCGAAGGCGCGAGCGGTCCGGCGGTCGGCGGCGGGCCGGACGTGCAGGCCGGCAACAGCACCAGCGGAACGAGCAGGCAACAGGCGGAACGGGCGGAACGCATGCGACTCCTTCCTGGGAAGGAGTGATTGTACCGTCGCCCCCGGAGAACGGCAGTCATGGCCAACAGTCATGGCAAATCCGCATCCTCGCCCGCCGGCGCGAGCACGCACTGCATGTCGTCGCCGCCATCTTTCTCAAACACCTCCCGAGCGCCGCTGCGGATGGCCACGCGCACGTCCAGCGGCGAATTGAGCGTTTTGTCCGTGATCTGCTCCGCGATCTGATCGAACAGCTTCGCCAGATCCATCAGCACCTTGCTGTTTCGGGCACGCGCCTGCGCGGGCGCCAGATTGTCAGCGCCCATGAGGGTCATGCGCACGGTCACGGAATGATCGATGTCCAATTTCCACGCGGACCCCTCCTTTTTGAACCGCATCGGTTTGCCCGCCCAGATGCGCTCGTCCGAATCGGCGGCGAGCTTTTCCAGGGTGGCGGCGGGAATGATGAGGGTGGCGCTGTCGCCGGCGATGTGTTCCTCGGCGAGGTCGGCGAAGTTCGCAAACATCTGAATGCCGATGCCGCCCAGGAGCGTGTAGGCCGGGGCATTCAATCGCGTTTTCCCGGCGGACAGGAGGCGGCTTTGGGCGAGGGCCCAGGCGATACAGCCGTCGAACTCGTTGGGCGGACGCTGGGGATCGACAAGCAGGCAGGCGTAGGCCTTTTCCTTGTCGCCGGCGTTGAGCGCCGCGATGAAGGAACGCATCGTGTTTTCAGGGGTCGAGAGGTCGAACGCGGGAGATGTCGCCGGCGCGGAGGTGGCGGCGGCGCTGATCGCGGGGGCGAGCGCCACGGCGCGGACGGTCAACCACGTGCCGGTGGCGGCGATCGCAATGGCGGCAATGGAAGCGGCGACGAGTTTGGTTCTGGCGGCGGTCATCATGGCATGGCTCGCTTGGGCAAGAGTGACAGCGGACCCGCCGGCGCGGCAGGTAAGCAGGATGGCGGCGGAAAGATGGGGCGCGGGAAGCGCGGCGGCGCTGGCGTTGTGGGCGGCAAGGACGGTCGCCACGACGGCGGCGCTCGATACGATTCCCCGGCGCGCGAAATAGGCGCGGAGCTTTTCGACGCCGCGATCGACCCGTTTGCGCGCCGCCTCTTCCGAGAGGTGCAACCCGGCACCGACATCGCGCAGCGATTGCTCCTGCAGATAACGCCGAGCCACCGCCTCGCGCTCCTGCGGCTTCAGGCGGCCGAGGGCTTCATCCAGGAGCGCCAGCAGTTCGTCACGTTCGCGCTGCCCCGGATCGGCGGTCTGCACGTCACGCATGGCGGAGGCCTCCTCACGTTTTCCGCGGCGTCCGTCGCGCTTGCGAATCGCGGCGCAGGTGAAGCGGGCGGCGGTCAGCAGCCACCCCGACAACCGCTCCGGGCGGACGGCGGCGGCTTTTTGGCTGAGCAGCACGAAGACCGCCTGCGTCGCATCTTCGGCCAGGTGCCGATCCCGGAGCTGCCGCCAGCATGCCGCGTAGACCAGGCGCAGGTAGCGCTCGATGATCGCGGCAAAGGCCGCCTCATCACGATCGCGGGCGTAGGCGAGAAGAAGGTCACGGTCGGCGGTCACGGGGTGCTCCGAGTGGTACTGCAAAGCGACGATACTTCGTGGCATCGGCGTCTCGCCGATGTGGCCGCAGGGGGTGTGCGCTGTTGCCCGGCACGGATCGGCCTGCGGGCCGCCACGGGCGGGGACGCCCATGCCACGAACAAGCAGTGTCCGCGGGAGTGTGGGAGCGGACAAAATAATTGTGCTACACTGGAACCATGGAAGAAAAAACTGAGAAACGTGGATTTTCGAGCGTGCGGCCGCGGCGGTTGCGCGGGATTCGGTTGCTGCGCGAGATGGTGGCCGGAACGCGGCTGGCGGCGCGGGATTTCGTGTGGCCGGTGTTTGTGCGATTGGGGCAGGGAATCCGTACGCCCATTGGATCGATGCCGGGGGTGTTTCAGTATTCGCCGGAGGTGGCGGTCGAGGAATTGCGGCGTGCGGCGGATGAGGGGATCGGGGCGTTTCTGCTGTTTGGCATCACGGATGCGGACAAGAAGGATGCGACGGGTTCGCATGCGCATGATGAGAACAATGCGGTGTGCACGACGCTGCGCGCGGTGAAGGATGCGAAGCTGCCGCTGGTGGCGATCACGGATTTGTGCTACTGCGAGTACACATCGCACGGGCATTGCGGGCGACTGCGCGGGGATCAATCGGGCGTGGATAACGATGAGACGGTGGCGGCGCTGGGGCATCAGGCGGCGCTGCACGCGCGGTGCGGGGCGGATGTGGTGGCGCCATCGGCGGCGATGGATCACATGGTGGCGGCGATTCGTGCGGCGCTGGATGCGGGGGCATACGAGGACACGGCGATTTTGTCCTATGCGGTGAAGTATGCGTCGGCGTTCTACGGACCGTTCCGGGAGGCCGCGGAATCGCCGCCGCAGTTTGGGGATCGCAAGGGATACCAGATGGATTTTCGGCGCGGGGAGGCGGAAGCGCTGCGCGAGGCGGCGCTGGATGTGGCGGAGGGGGCGGACCTTGTGATGGTGAAGCCGGGGGTGGCGTACCTGGACATTTTGCGGGCGGTGAGCGAAGCCTCCCCGGTGCCGACGGCGGTGTACCAGGTGTCGGGGGAATACGCGATGCTGAAGGCTGCGGCGGCGAAGGGGTGGATCGACGAGCGGGCGGTGGTGGAGGAAACGATGCACGCGTTCAAGCGCGCGGGGGCGGCATTTGTGGTGACGTACTATGCGCGCGAGTTGGCGCGCTGGGTGCGTTGAGGAGGCGGTAAGGCGGACGGCAAGCGGGTGCATCGTCGAACCTCTGAAGCGGCATGGCGTGGGGCGGTCGATAAAGGCGCGGACCGATCAGCGATCGGGCGGGCCGGCTAGGGGAGCATGGAGACGCGGGCTCTTTCGGCGGGCATGGTGGCGGGATTCCACTTGGACTTCTCGTGCGTCCACCAGTCTTTGATGGCCTGAATTTCCTGGGCCTTGTTTTTCTGGAATTGGGGGACGATGACCAGGGGCGGCAGGGCATCCTGGGGAATCAGGCGATGGAGGGTGGCGTAGGCGACATAACTGACGCGGTGTTGGGAGTCGTCTTTGTCGAGGGCCTGGATGAGGTAGGGGATGCTGGAGGCGTCGGCGATCGGGCGCAGGGCCATCATCGCGTTGAGGCGGGTGTAGTCGGTGCCCTCGAGGATGAGGGGGTTGAGGTAGGGGACGGCGGCGGCGGTCTTGTAATAGGCAAATGCCCCGACGGGACCTGAGCTGACGTGGGCGGCCTCGCTCGCGACAGCGGCCGCGGCGATTTTGGGAATCAGAGAAACGTCCTGAGTGCGGGCGACGATGTCGATGGCCTGGTCGCGCACTTGCACGTTCTTGTCGATGAGGTAGGCCCGCATCGCCGGCGCGATGCGCTGATCGACGATCGGTTGGCGCAGCGGCGGATCGAGAAGCGTCACGAGCGTCAGGCGCACGCGCTCGTCGGGGAGGGAGGCGAGCAGGAGGGAGATGGCGTCGGGGGTTTTCTGCGTGGCGGAGGCGCGGGCTTTGGGGAAGGCGTCGGCGGAGAGGGGGATGAGCGGGAGGATGGGATCGACGGGGGCGAGTTTGCCGTCGCTGTCTTTTTTGAGCAGCAGCAGCGCGGGGCTGCCGGTGGGAACTTGCAGGGGTCGGTTGCCAAGAACTTCGTAGGAGAGCAGCGGGAGGTGCAGGTCGAAGGCGGCGTCGGTGTCGCCTTTGATCGCCTGGAGCCGCTGAAAGTGGTAGGCGCCCGGGGGGTTGATGGCGTCGGCGGCAAAGTTTGTGGGGCCGTCGTTGGCGAACGTCGGCGGCTTGAAATCGGCGTCGGGGGTGAAGCTTTGGATGGTGACGGCGACGATGACGTCAGCCTTGGCGATGGATTTTTCGACGAGCTGGTTCATCACCGGCGCGCCGGCGCGGAGGGATTGCAGCGAGAGGCACAGCAGGAGGCCGGCGGCGAGGCGGGGGAGTTTGCGGGTCATGGCTTCTCCTTTTTTTCGCGGCCTGCGGGCGATCACGGGCGGGACGCCCGTGCCACGTTGCGCTTAAGGCTTGAGGCGCGGCTTGAGGGAGGCTTTGACGGCGGGGGAGCGGAGGTAGCGGAGTTCTTCGGGGGTGAGAGGGGGGCGGTTGGCGGGGAGTTCGATGTGGCGGGTGCGGACCATGAGGGCGAAGGCGGCGGTGAACATGGCGGCGACCATGAGGGCGGGGCCGATCCAGACGAGGGTGACGGGTCCGTGGGCGAGGACGACGAGCGCGAGGAAGAGGGTGCCGGCGGCGCCGAGGCCCATGGCGAGGAGGAGGCTGTCGCGGACGCGGCGGGCGGTGGAGGCGTCGCATCGCCAGTGGTTGAGGAGGCGGGCGAGGTCGTTGGCGGATTTATCGGCGCCGGCGAGTTCGAGTTTGGCCATGGCGCGGTGGAGGAGCATGGCGTCGGCGTGGAGGCGGACGAGGCGTTTGACGCCGGCGCGGGCGAGGGCGGCGACCGAGTCTTCGCGGCCGGGGCGGTTGGCTCCCCCGAGGGGGACGAGGCATTCGGAGAAGAAGCGAAGGACGTCGGAGGCTTCGGCGCCGGCTTTGAGGCGGCGGGCGACCTGGGCGAGGATGGCGCGGTAGGTTTCGGGGAGGCGGCCTCCGCCGGCGATTCCGTCGTGGGCGGCGTCGATGCCGGCGAGGAGGGCGGGGGCGGGGAGCTGCGCGAAGGCGGCGCGGGGGCTTGCGCCGGCGAGGGGATCGGGCCGGTTGAGGCGGCGGACGAGGAGGTCGTCGAGCTGATGGGGCGGGGCGTCGGTGGGATAGCAGGCGATGATGCGCGGGAGATGTTCGAGCAGCACGGCAAGGGGGAGGGCGTCGATGATGGAGGCCCAGCGGTCGGCGGCTTCGGCGGGTGCGCCGAGCGCGGCGAGGGCGTGGAGCAGGCCGGCCTCGATGGCGAGAGGATGCTGGCGGCGATCGAAAAGGGCGAGGCCTTTGCGGGTGGCGGCGAGGGCGGGATCGAATTGCTGATCGGCGGCGAGGGAGAGGGCGAGCAGGAGGTGGGCTTCGGGGTTGGCGGGGAGGAGTTCGACGGCGCCGGTGGCTTGATCGACGGCATCGCGGGCGAAGCCTTTGGTGAGGAGTGCGGCGGCGTTGCGTTGTTTTTCCATGCCACGGGTGGCTTCGGGGGAGCGGAGGACGGCGCCGATGTCGTCGAGTGCGGATTTGACGGCTTCGAGGACGGCGACGGTTTGCTGCTGGAGTTTCTGGAGGTCTTTGAGACCGCGGAGGATGGGGGCGTCTTTGGTGCGGGCGCGCGAGGGGCGCGGGGATTTTCCGGGGGCGTCGATGTATTTGAGGGGGGCGCTTGTGGGAGGGGGCAGGGG
>DASZZD010000038.1:0-15953 GCA_035545015.1 Phycisphaerae bacterium | reverse complement strand
TCGGCGGAGGAACACGGGCGGGATGCCGTGCCACGGAGGTGCAAGGGGGCTGGGGGGCGGGCGTTGGAGAGTGGGGGGCATTTCTTTTTGGGAGGTGATGGATGCGGTGGATGGTTGTGGCGGCGGCGGTTTGCGCGGTGGTGGGCGTGGGGGTGATGGGGATTTGTTTTGGGCAGGCGGTGGCGACTCGGGCGGGAGGCGCGGCGGCGGAGGGGCGGGGCGAGGGGTTGTTGTTTTATTTGTCGGGGGAGAAGGGGACGGTGTCGGATGTGGGGTTTCCGGGGACTGAGACGCCGACGGTGGTGCGAGGGGTGAGGGTGATTCCGGATGGCGCGGTGGGGAAGGGGTTTTCGAATGCGGGGACGCAGGTGATGGCGTATTGGGCGGGGGGGAATGTGTATGCGCAGCGGGGGACGTTGAGTTTTTTCTGGCGGGCGCGGGAGGCGGTGGGGCCGACGCCGTTTCCGATTTTTCGGGTGGCGTATGCGGATAGTTCGACGTGGGACATGGCGTGGCTGCGGATCGATTACAACGGGCATGGATATGATGCGTTTGTGACGGATGCGGACTTGGCGCGGGAGCGGGTGTCGGCGACGGTGGATCCGTTTCCGAAGGCGAGCGAGTGGACGCACCTGGCGCTGGCGTGGGATGAGAACGTGGGGGTGCGGTTGTATGTGAATGGGAAGCTGGCGGGGGAGAAGTTGGGGAAGGCGGTGCTGGATACGGGGCTGGACCAGTTTGGGCCTTTCTCGCGGATCATCAGCCCGCACCAGGTGCAGAGCGATTACAACTACATTCGCGGGGGGGACATTGATGAAGTGCGGTTTTATGATCGGATGATCAGCGCGGAGGCGGTGGGGCGGCTGGCGAAGGGGGAGGATGCGGGGGACGTGGGGACGATGGGGGTTCGGACGCTGGCGGATCCGGCGGTGGCGGCGGAGTGGGGGCATCGGTATGGGTGGGACAAGAGTGCGCCGCCGGAGTTGCCGGGGAAGGCGGGTGAGACGGTGAGCGTGAGGAAGGTGGAGATTCACGATGCGTACGATTTGAAGCGGTGGTGGTGGAAGGGGATCGATGGGATACGGGAGACGACGTGGCCGGGGGTTTACAACCGGTCGCGGCTGCCGGGGCGGACGGATTATTTTGTGTTGCCGGACTGGGATTGTTATTCGGGCAGCGGGAAGGCGATCACGTTTGTAATGCCGGACGAGGAGTGGAACTGGGTGGAGATGTGGGGATCGGCGTGGGGGAAGATGGAGGTGATGGGGGCGGATGCGCCGGCGACGGTGGAGACGAACGATCCGCAGATACCGGCGAAGGAATTGCTGTTCACGCGCGCGCAGGGGGAACAGAAGACGGTAAACGCGGTGGCGGTGCATAAAGGGGGGAAGATTCGGTTTACGAATGAGGAGATTGAGGAGCCGATCGGGGAGATGGGGGTTTATGATGTGAAGGCGGGGGCGGGCGTGGTGGAGCCGGCGGGGAGTGCGAAGAAGGAGTTTGTGCTGAACGCGGCCGACGGGCTGGAGCAGGTGACGGGGCCGGGGGTGGAGGAAGTGACGCGGTTTATTGAGGGGCGGTATCCGGCGGATGAGCGGGCGGTGATGGTGGGGGGAGATCGGCCGCGGTCTCGGTTTCCGGGGGGCGAGCGCGCGCTGAGTTTGCCGCTCGTGCATGTGGTGATACCGGACACGTGGGACGATGTGGATGGGGGCTTGGATGGGATTGCGATTGATTTGCCGGCGATGGCGGTGAGGCCGACGAACGGGGGGACGTTTGCGATGAATGTGCGGGTGAAGGATCCGTTGTGGGTGGAGCGGGACATGCTGGATTTCACGTTCAGCGAGAAGCCTGGAGAGGCGCGAACGTTGTGGCTGGATTTGCGGGATCGGATGTTGCCGGCGGGGAAGGCGTTGTATTTGACGATTGCGAGTTCGGCGCCGGAGTTTGGGGCGGAGGCGTTGGAAGGGGCGAAGGTGCGGCTGGTGTTCAAGCCGAAGGAAGCGGCGAAGGCGGAGCATGTGGCGGACCGGTTCACGCAGGCGCGGGATTGTTATGCGATGCTGGTGGAGGAGCATCCGAAGCTGCCGCGGTTGAAGATGTGGGTGCGGTTTGAGGGGGATTTGCGGGATTTGCTGCGGGTGGATCCGGAGAACGTGCTGGGCAAGCAGTATGCGTGGGCGGCGCGGATTCAGGGGGCGCAGGAGCCGGCGTATACGCTGGATGCGGTGCCGGCGGGCGTGCCGGGGTGGGCGTATCGGCAGACGGAACTGCTGGGGCGGCTGAAGCATTTTGTGAATTTTTATATCGACGATCGGCAGATTGCGGATGGGGAGTTTGGGGGCGGGTTGTCGGATGATACGGATTTGACCAACACGTGGCCGGGGGTGGCGCTGATGGGGTGCGATCCGGAGAAACTGCGGGAATCGCTGCGGCGGGAGCTGGAGGCGTGTTATGCGAACGGGATGTTCACCAATGGCGTGCCGACGAATCAGATGGATGAATTGCATAGTTACGAAGAAGGCATCAATTGCCTGTCGGAGAACCTGATCCTGAATTTTGGCAATCCGCGGGACATTGAGCGGGCGATGGAGACGCAGAAGGGGATGGAGCGGGTGACGGGGATCAACCCCGCGGGGCATCGGCTGTTCCGGACGTCGTATTACAGCGCGACGAAGATGGCGACGGAGGATCCGTGGGGATTCACGAAGGGGTATTCGTATCTGGTGATTCAGCCCGGGCAATTGCTGGTGGATTACAACGGGAATCCGGAGGCGAAGAAGGTGCTGGTGGAGTTGGCGGATGGATTGCTGGCGCATCGGCATGTGGATGCAAACGGGCGGGGGACAACGGCGGAGGTGATTAAGTTCGCGACGGATGAGGAGCAGGGGTATGGGCGGCGGTGGTTTCCGTGGCACGTGTTCTGGGGGGCGTGGGAATGGACAGGGGACAAGAAATATCTGGCTCCGTTGATGGATGGGGGCGCGGCGAGCCTGAGCGGGATCAATGCGAATGTGCTGGATTTGCTGGACCTGCGGAAGACGTGGGGGGAAATGGGCGGTGGGCGCGGAGGGCGCGGGGGCGGACGGGGCGGACTGGGCGGGGGCGCGGGCGGGGGGAATCAGGTGATCGCGTGGCAACTGGATGGGGACAAGACGCGGCTGGAGCGGCTATTTGCATCGCAGGTGCAGACGTGCGATTTGATGGATTTTATCAACACACAGGGAAGTTTATGGATCGACCGGGTGAACGTGCCGATCACGGATGTGCAGCGGGCGCGGCTGGGCGGGGTGGCGCTGGTGCGGAACAGTTTGTATCCGGGGAACACGGTGAGCTGGGAGTTTCAAAAACCGGCGAACGATCAGAGCGTGGGGATTTTGATTCCGGATGCGACGCGGACGGGGTTCAAGGTGATCGCGTACAACCTGGAAGATCGGCCGGTGACAGCGGTGATGCGGGGGGCGAACGTCGATCCGGGGCAGTGGGAGATGACGCAGGGGGTGGATACCAACGGGGATGATGCGGCGGAGGGGGAAGTGGCGACGCGGGAGGTGAAATTTGAGCAGTCGGTGGGGGTGGCGGTGACGTTTGCGCCGCGGGTGACGACGGTGCTGACGATGAAGTTAAAGACGCCGGGGACGCCCTACTGGCAGCGGCCGGACTTGGGGATAAGCCGGGAGGATGTGGTGATGGGACCGCGGACGGTGCGGGTGACGGTGCATAGTTTGGGGAGCGTGGATGCGCCGGCAGGCGTGGTGCGGGTGCTGGATAGGGCGGGGAAGGAATTGGGGCGGGTGAGCGTGCCGGCGCTGAAGGGGGTGGTGGATTTGACGCCGGTGCGGGAGACGGTGGCGGTGAGCGTGGGGGATACGAGGGAGGTGGGGCGCGTGGTGGTGGAGGGCGGTGGGGAGGAGATTACGAAGATGAATAACAGTGTGGAGGTTGCTAAATAGTAATTGGTAATTGGTAATTGGTAATTGGGACTTCGAAAGGGGTTGGTGTATGCGAGGGCGGATGGTTGGTGTGGGAGCAGCGGTGATCGGGGCGTGGCTGGTGGGTGGGAATTTTGCGCGCGCGGTGGATTTGGGGTCGCCGGCGCTGGCGCGGAAGTTGGCGGAGTTGAATGAGCGGTATGGATTGGGGGAACGGGTGCGGTTTGTGGCGGGGGAAGGGGGGCTGGTCTGCGCGGAGGTGCGGACTTCGGCTTGCAGCGGGCGGGTGTATTTGCAGGGGGCGCATGTGGCGGCGTGGCAGCCGACGGGGGAGGAACCAGTGTTGATGATGAGCGGGAAGAGTGCGTATGCGGCGGGGGTGGCGATGCGTGGCGGGGTGCCGGTGGTGTTTCCGTGGTTTGGGGGGAAGGCGGATGATCCCAGGGCGCCGGGGCATGGGGTGGTGCGGACGAAGGAGTGGGCGGTGGAAAGCGTGCGCGGCGGAGATAGCGATTCCGTGGTGATGACCTTCGTCGTCAAGAGCGATGCGGAGACGAAGCGGTGGTGGCCGGGGGATTTTGAGGTGCGGGAGGTGGTGACGATGGGGAAGGAGCTGGGGATCGAGTTGCGGGTGAAGAATGTGGGGACGGCGCCGATGACGTTTGAGGAGGGGCTGCACAATTATTTTGCGGTGGAGGATGTGGAGAAGGTGCAGGTGAAGGGCTTTGAAGGGGTGAAATATATTGACAAGGTGGATGGGCGGAAGGAAAAGATGCAGGCGGGGGCGATTGTGTTTCGCGGGGAGACGGATCGGATTTATGAGAAGACGAAGGGGCCGTATGAGATTGTGGACGCGGGGGAGGGCGGGTGGCGTCGGAAGATTGTGCTCGAGAAGCGGGGGTCGGTGACGGGGGTGGTGTGGAATGTCGGCGGGAGCAAGCCGGTGGCGGATTTCGGCGAGGGGGATTGGCGGCGGTATGTGTGCGTGGAGGCGGCGAATCTGGGGGCGGACGCGGTGACGAAGGCGGGGGAGGAGGTGGTGATGGGGGAGCGGGTGCGGGTGGAGCGGTGAGGGAATTGGGGTATGGGTAGGGGTTCAATTGGGGAAATATGTGACGGCTGAGGATGTCGGTACAGGGAAGAGAGCGCGTCGGTATACTGACGGGAGGTGATTGCTGGGGACAATGATGGTTGCGGAGAATTGGCGGACGCGGATTGCAGTGGAGGCTGGGGTGCATCATGGGGAGCCGGTGATTCGGGGGACGCGGGTGTCGGTGGCGGTGATTCTGGGGAGCCTGGCGGAGGGGGACACGGTGGAGCAGGTTGTGGCGAGCTATCCGCAATTGACGCGGGAGGATGTGGGGGCGGCGTTGCAGTTTGCGGCGGAGGCGGTGAGCCGGGTGGATTTTGTGCCGGCGTTGGTAGTTGTATCGCACCGTGGGACGAGAATGGTGCGCGGCGCGAGCGGTGGGCTGCCTCGTGGACCAACTCAAGGATAATATTTCCGGTGGGTGTGGCGGGTAAGGTTAGTGGATACGTGGCCCGGGGTCTTGGGCGTATACTGTGGGGATGAAAACGCATGTGTTATCGCTGACGTTGGAGGAGTTGGGGGAGCGGCTGGGGGAGCTCGGGATGGCGAAGTTTCGCGCCAAGCAGGTGATGGAGTGGGTGTATCAGAAGCGGGCGGCGACGTTTGAGGAGATGACGAATTTGTCGAAGGGGGATCGGGCGGTGCTGGGGGAGCATTTTGAGATTTTCACCAGTGCGGTGCAGCGGGATCTGGTGGCGCCGGATGCGACGCAGAAGTTGTTGCTGAGATGGCCGGAGGAGGCGGGCGGGGCGAACGGGGGGGGGCTGACGGAATGTGTGATGATTCCATGCGATGACGATCAGTGCGATGCGTATGGGAACACGGCGGTAACGCATCGGCGGACGGCGTGTCTGTCGACGCAGGTGGGGTGTCCGGTGGGGTGCGCGTTTTGTGCGTCGGGGATGGAGGGATTGCAGGGGAATTTGACGGTGGGGCAGGTGGTGGAGGAGGCGTTGCGGTTGACGCACAAATTGCCGCGGGAGGGAGCGGGGCATCGGCTGACGAACATCGTGTTCATGGGGATGGGGGAGCCGCTGGCGAATTATGCGGTGACGGTGGCGGCGGTGAAGGTGCTGATGGCGCCGTGGGCATTTCACATCAGCGGGCGGAAGATCACGGTGAGCACGGTGGGGCTGCCGCCGCAGATGAAGCGGCTGGCGGAGGAGGGGTTGCCGGTGACGCTGGCGATTTCGCTGCATGCGCCCAATGACGCATTGCGGAAGCAGATCATTCCGTGGGCGAAGAAGATTTCCATCGAGCAGATCGTGGAGGCGGGGAAGTATTATTTTGAGAAGACGGGGCGCGAGGTGACGCTGGAGTACATCATGCTGGAGGGGGAACGGGGGGGGGTCAATACGCTTCCGGAGCATGCGCGGGAATTGGCGGGGGTGGCGAAGAAGCTGCGGGCGAACGTGAATCTGATTTATTACAACGAGGTGCCGGATCTGGGATTCAAGCGACCAAGCGGGCAGGTGGTATTTGGTTTTCAAAATGTGTTGCGGAGCGCGGGGGTGAACGTGCATGTGCGGAGGAGCCGGGGGCGGGAGATAGCGGCGGCGTGCGGGCAGTTGGCGCGGCAGGATCGGGCGAGCGCCGCGCTGACGGTAAACGGCCGATAAATGGCCACGAAAAACACGAAGATCACGAAAGCGCAACGACGGGAACCGTCCACAAATGGACACAAATCGGCACGAATGGCGGTTGTCGGCGGCACGGTTCTGCTGAATGGGAGAGGGTTGGCTTTCAGGTTTTTGATGGGGCTTGTTGGGTGGGGACGCTCGGGCGAGCGGCAAACTATTCGTGTGCATTTGTGAGCATTTGTGGACGTGTCGTTCAGGCGGGCTTTTGCCAGATGGCGACGAGGTCGACGGTGACCAGTTCGTCTTCGGTGTAGTCGCGAAGTTCGCCGGTGGCGTGGAGTTTTTGGGCTTCGGCGAGGAAGTGATCGCGGGCGTACTGCATGCGTTCGAGGCGGACGGTGGGCATTTTTTCTTTGAAGAGTGATTCCCATTGGGGGAGGCGGAGTTTGTTGAGGTAGGTGTTGGGGGCGACTTTGTGCTGGTGGGCGGGGCGGAGGTGGGACCAGAGGGGGATTCCGTCGCGCTGGCCGGAGAAAATGCGGGGATCGTGGATGCCGTTGTCGCTGGTGTAGAGGTGGAGAGAGATGCACACGGCGCCGCCGGGGCGGAGGACGCGGATGACTTCGTCGAGGACTCTGGCGGGATCGGGCAGGTGCTCGAAGACGCTGGTGGAGAAGACGAAATCGAAGGAGGCGTCGGGGAGGGCCATCTTCGTGGCGTCCATCTGGCGGATGTCGAGGCGGGGCGTTTGCGCGGCGCCGAGCTGGTTCAGCAGTTCGCGAGTGAAGGCGGCATCGAGGCGGAGGAGTTTGCGGGTGACGGTTTTGCCGGTGCGGATGAAGCCGTTGGTGCGGAGCATGGCGAGGTAGGGACCGGGGCGCAGGCCGACGGGGATGACGTCGAGGTCGATGCCGACGACTTCATTTTTGCAGGCGAAGTAAAGCATCTGGCGGAGTTTCTGGCCGGGGCCGATCTCGAGGACGCGGATCTTTTCGACGGTGAGGCCGGCGTGTTCGCGAACGAGGGATTCGAGGTGGCGGAGGCGTTCGATGGTGATGCGGACCTGCTCGGGGATGTCTTTGGCGTGCTGGCGGTAGAGGTGGAGGCCTTCGCGCATGCGGGCCATCAGGCCGATCCTGGTGGAGGTGTAGGATTTCATGGCGGGTGGTGCGGGCATGCGCGTTTTCCGGATGCGTGGTGAGAGTAGTACGGATGAGGGCGGCTGGTCGGATGTTTGGCCGGGGGTGGGGAGGCGGCTAAGATGATTTCATGGCCGGACATACGCCCAATTCCGCGGATGACGCGCTGATCGAGAAGCTGCTCAAGCAGGCGAAGCTGCGGCGGACGCCGTCGCGGGGCGGCGTGCTGGAGGTGCTGGCGCACACCGGCCGGCCGCTGGGGGCGATGGAGATTCTGGAAAAACTGCCGCCGCACAGCGACGCGGTGACGGTGTACCGGACGCTCAACACGTTCACGCGCAAGGGGGTGATTCACCGGGTGAGGGGAGAGGACCGGGTGTGGCGTTACGCGCTGGAGCCGGCGGATGGGGGCGCGCGGCATCAGCATCCGCATTTTGTATGCGACACGTGCGGGCGGGTGGAATGTCTGCGCGATGCGGCGGTGCCGAAGGATCTGGTGCGGAGCTTGGGCGTGGGGCCGCGGTATGCGGTGGAGTACCCGGAGGTGGTGCTGCACGGGGCGTGTCCGCGCTGCCAGTGATGACGACGGTAAATGGCCACGAAAGGCACGAAAAACACGAAAGACGACGACGGGATTTTCCACGAATGGACACAAATTTTCACAAATGATTGTGGCTTGCGGCGCGGTTCTGTCTGCCAGGCGCTGAGCTGGTTTTTCTTCTTTTTATTTTTTTTGAAACGCCGCGTTCCTTGAGGGTGGCTCGAACCACACACAATCCATTCGTGTGCATTTGTGTGGATTTGTGGATAAGTCCCCGTCGTTATTCGATCATCGCGAGGGCGCTGGACATTTCGGAGGCGGCGTGGGTGTCGCCGGTGCGCGTGGCCAGGGCGATGCCTTCCTGGTAGAGGGTCTTGGCGGCTTCGATGTCGCCGGCCTGCTCGAGCGTGCGGGCGCCCATGAACCAGGCGGGGATGTAGGTGGGATGTTGCTGGCGCAGCTTGGCGAATGCTTCGAGCGATTCGGGGAGGCGGTTCTGGCGGGCGAGTTCCATCGCGAGGCCGTAGAGGAGGAAGGAATCGTTCGGGTCGGCGGCGAGGAGGGAGTGGAGTTGTTCGATCGTCGGCATGAGGGGAGTCCAAAAACGTAAAACTCAAAACGCAAAACGCAAAACGCAAAACACGAAACATGAAACTTCGTCATCAGCACTCGGCGCTTATCGGTACGCCTGGGCGAGGGCCTGGGTGATTTGCTGGTGGGTGGCGAAGGGGGCGACGACGATGAGGATGCCGTCGGAGGGGACCATGACGGCCGGCGTGCCGATGTCGCCCCATTTCTGGCGGTCGGGGGCGGGGACTTTTTCCTTGAGGGATTTCACGAGGTCATCCTGCACTTGCCGGGGATTGGGCGCCGGCTTTCTGGTGGCGCGGGCGATGGTGCGTTTGATGATGTCGCGGAGATCGTAAATGACCAGCGGGTGGTGCGGCGAGACTTCGTCCCACGTGCCGATCACGACGGTGCCGCCGGGAGTGATGAAGGAGTCGAAGTCGGGAGGCGTGGCGGCCTGCCTGGCGAGCGCTTCGCGTGCGGCGGGCATGAGCATGACGTTGAGGCCGGGGACTTTGTCGAGGTGGCGGGCGAGATCGAGGAGTTCCGCGGGCGAGTGCACGGACTTCCTGAATATGTCGGCGGCTTTTCGGGCGGCGACGGTTTGGATCAGCGCTTTGGGCAGCATCGTGACTTTGCTGGGCTGGGCGAAAAGCTGCAGCACCTTCTCGATGATGTCGTGGCCGCGGTCGGAGACGTCGGCGGCGAGCGAGAGCTTGCGCACGGCGATCTGGTGGCCGGTGCGATTTTTGATCGGGGCGTTCGCGGGATCGAGCGTTTCGCCCTGGCGGAGAAGCTCGGCCCGCAGGACTTTTTCGACGAGCTGCGCGTGCTGCGTCTGCTCGCCGGCATCGGCGCGGCCGTTGGCGGAGAAGGTGACGGCGCGATCGATGGAATAAATCTGCGGGTCGGCGGCCTTGGCGATGTCGGCGTTGGTGGTGAGCTCGACGGTGTTGTCGCCGACTTCGTAATTGCCGGTGGTGTCCTTGAAGGGCAGCGAAAAGAGAATGCAGCGGAGGATTTCTTCGTACGAGGCGGCGGTGAGCTTGAGCGTCAGCCGCGTGTCGCGCGTGATGCCGGCGTGATTGAAGGCGGGCCAGTTGATGATGAGGTTGGTGTTGGTCTTGGCCTGCAGGCCGGCGAACACCTTGGCGATGGGGTCGTTTTGGAAGGTGACGGAGAGCGGGGAATCGAGGGCTTTGTCGATGTTGCGGGCCATCGTGGGAGGCGCGGAGGGAGCGGCGGGATTCAGCTTGGAGGAAGTGGCCGAGCGGATGGCGGCGGCGGCGCCGAGCGAGGCGAGGGCGGCGGGGATCAGAAGGATGGCGGCTGTTCGCATGGAGCACTCCGGGAGCGGGGGACAGCTCATGTTACAGCGGAATTCTCCGGGAGCAATTCGCGAAGAGCGGCGCGCCATTCGAGGTAGCGGTAGGGAATGGCGAAGCGGTCATGGAGCTCGCGCAGGCGGCGATGATATTTTTCGTAGATGTCGTTTTGCCAGGATTGCGCGTTCGCGTCGCAGAAGTAAATGCGGCAGCCCAGCGGCCGGGCTTCGCGGGCGGTGCAGAGGTTGTCGACCTGGTAAGGGCAGCCGGTGGGAGCGGGTTGGGCGAAGAACTGGGGAAGGGAGAGTCGGTGGGTATTTTCAATTTTCAATTTTTGATTTTCAATTGCGGGGGCGTGGGTGTGGGCGAAGTGGATCAACTCGGCGGCGGTGACGTAGAGGCGGTGGCCGTGCTGCTCGAATTTGCAGCAGTTGCCGGAGGCGCGGCAGAGGGGTTTGCGCGCGGCGATGTCGGCGTCGGCGTCGGCGAGGATCGCGGCGACTTCATCGCTCAATGACAAATGACAAATGTCAAATGACAAATGGGGAATTAGCGCGTCGGCTTGTCGCTCGTCGGTGGCCCTTGCGGAAGCGGAATCTGATTTGTCATTTGTCATTTGGGAATTTGTCATTCATTCAGTGCGGGCTTTCCGGATGCTGGCGGCATTTTTCGATGTGTTCGAGGGGGTAGAGCGGGGCGTCGGCGTCGCACATGCCGGGGCAGCCGGCGCCGCGTTCGCTGGCGTATTTCCATGCGGAGGGGGATTTGAGGTTGTGGTCCCAGAAGGGCCAGGTGCGGCACTGGGTGGGGCGGACGGGGTAGATGGAGCAGCCGGTTTTGCCGGCGGCATCGCGGGTGAGGAAGACGCAGTCGTAGTTGGGTTTTTCGGTGAGGGAGAAGTCGTTGTTGATGCGGCGGACATAGGTGCGGGTGAATTGTTCGAGGGGAATGCGGAGGTGGTCGGCGATGCGTTGCATGTCGGTGTCGGTGATCCAGACGAAGCCGGGGCCGCCGGAGCAGCAGTTGCCGCACTGGGAGCATTTGAAGCGGAGGCCGTTGGCGTACCAGACGGAGGGGTCGATGGTGGGCAGCGGGAGAGATTTGGCGGGCATAGGACTTTCGGGTGCGAGGGTGATGGATCAGATGAATGAGTGTAGCAAAATGGCGAGGGGGGTTGGTAATGGGTAACTGGTAATTGGTAATTGGCGGTGCGGGGGCTCGGGAAAATGCGGTGGGCGGGGCATACGATGGGGGCATGAAGAAGCGTGGCAAGAGCGGCGGGACGGCGTTGTTGATCGTGGATGTGATCAATGATCTGGAGTTTCCGGGGGGCGAGAAGGTGTTGCCGTGGGCGGAGCGGATGGCGCGGCGCTTGGGGCCGGTGATGAAAAGGGCGCGGGCGGCGGGGGTGCCGGTGGTGTATGTGAACGACAACTTTGGGTTGTGGCGGAGCAATTTCCGGGAGGTGGTGAAGCACTGCACGCGGGCGGGGGCGAGAGGGCGCGGGGTGGTGCGGCGCCTTTTGCCCAGGCGGAATGATTACTTCATTTTGAAGCCGAAGCATTCGGCGTTTTTCGCAACGTCGCTGGCGCCGCTGCTGGAATTTTTGAAGGTGAAGCGGGTGGTGATGGCGGGGATCGCTACGAATTTGTGCGTGCTGTTTTCGGCGCATGATGCGCACATGCAGGAGTATGGGATCACAGTGCTGAGCGATTGCTGCTGTGCGGAGAGCGATGCGGATCACAACTGGGCGCTGGATCAGTTGAAGCGGTTCGTTGGGGCAAGGGTGTGTTTGGGGGAGGAATGGGAGGTGTGAGGGGCACTTCGTGTCAGGGCGCCAGCAGTTTGACGCGGACGGCTTTGGCGGCGGCGGCGAGGGGTTTGTCCTGGGTGGCGAGGGGGAGGTCCTCCCGGCGGGCGAGTTCCAGGTAGGCGGCGTCGTAGGCGGAGAGGCGGTGGCGTCGGGCGAGTGCAAGAACGTCGTGGAGAAAACCGCGAGAGCATCCATGGTCGATGACGATGCTGGCGTGCCGAAGCGTGGATAGGAACTGATCGGATTCATCGGGTTTGATGCGGCCGCGGCGCTCGGCGGTGACGAGGATGTTGAGGGTCTCGACGGACCAGATGTCGGGGACGAGGATCTCGCTGTGAGGGAGATCGTCATAGAGCATGTTGGTGAAGGGAGAGGCTTCATCGGGGAAGCACCAGGCCATGGAAACGGAGCAATCGACGACGTAACGGGCCATCAGCGGCGGCCTTCTTCGCGGAGTTGCTTGATCGTGAGCCCTTTGAGGCGGATGTTTTTGCGGGTGGACTTCCAGGCGGCGAGAGCGGTGGCGATGCTCTCGCGGTCGCCTTCGAAGGCTTTTTCGGGGACGATGCGTGCGATGGGGACGCCATGGCGGGTAATCTGGATGGATTCGTTGGAGGCGAGGAGTTTCTGAAGCAGTTTGGGGAGGTGGGTTTTGGCTTCGTAGACGCCGACGGATTTCATAGGGCGCTCCTGATTCTGGTCTTAGGCTAGTCTAAATTTGGGTGAGGGCGAAAACAAGCGGATTGCGGGGCGGGGGCGGCTTAATGGGTGGGCGTTTTGTTTTGCTGGGCTTCTTTGATGGCGGCCTGGAGGGGCGGGCCGAGCTGGTCCAGGGTGGCGGGGATGAATGCGAGTTGCTGGAGCGCTTTGAGATCGCGGCGGTTGAGTTCGATGGTGCTGCGGCCCGCTTGCTCGTAGAGGTCGATGAACTCGTGCATCTTCTCGCTGTCGCTCACCTGATACCAGGCATAAGAGAGCACCTGTGAATAGGCCTGAAGGGCTGCGGTCTTGTGGCCCAGGCGTTCTTCGAGGGAGCCGCGGCTGGCAAAGCATTGAATGCGGGCCAGGTCGCCATCGACATCGGCAGTGACGAGTAATTCTGCGGCCTGCCCGTAGGCGTCGGAAGCGGCTTGCAGATCGGATTCCCCTTCCAAGGCGCTGGCTTTGAGCTGTAGAAGCTGGGCTCGCAGGTGCGGATTGCCATCGGAAAACTGAAGCGCTTCGGCGATGAAGCTGATGGTGTCGGGATACTGGAAGTCGGTGGGTTTTATATTTTTCGCGGACTGGCGACGGTTTTCGTTTTCGCGCATGGCGCTGACGGACCAGTAAACGGTCGCGGGGGTGACGTAACGGTATTCGCGCAGGCGCTGGAGAAATGCGTCGGCGAGGGGGGCGGGATCGCCGGCGGCAGCATCGATTTGCTTGTTCCAGCGAACGATTCTGGCCTCAAACTCCAGGGGAGATTCGGGGCCGCCGAGGGTCAGCGGCAGCGTGGTTGATGCGGGCTGGGAGGTGGGAGCGAGGCAGGCGCCAAGCAGGAGGGCGAGCAGGAAGCTGTGGAGGACGAGGGATGAGCTTTTGCGGCACATAAGCGGCTCCGTAGGGAGGCCCGGCGCGGGGAGCGCCGGGCCTTGTTTTACGAGCGGTTATCGCCGACAGGACGGGCAATGGCGCCTGTGCCGAGAGCGATCAGGTGCCCATGTCGTGGCTGGAGAGGTATTTGACTTGTTCGGCGGTGAGGGTGTCGATGTTGACGGCCATGGATTGGAGTTTGAGCTTGGCGACCCAGGCGTCGATTTCGGGGGGGACGTTGTAGACTTTGGGGGTGAGGGTGGCTTTGTTTTTAAGGGCCCATTCGGTGGCGAGGGCCTGGACGGCGAAGGACATGTCCATGACGGAGGCGGGGTGGCCGTGGGCGGCGGCGAGGTTGATGAGGCGGCCTTCGCCGAGGACCATGACGCGGTTGCCGGAGGGGAGGGTGTATTCGTCGACGAATTCGCGGACGCCTTTGCGGGCGGACTTGGCGATTTTGGCGAGGGCGACGAGGTCGAGTTCGACGTCGAAGTGGCCGGAGTTGCAGACCAGGGCGCCATCCTTCATGACTTTGAAGTGTTCTTCGCGGATGACGTGGATGTTGCCGGTGACGGTGATGAAGATGTCGCCGATTTTGGCGGCTTCCTCCATGGTCATGACCTGGAAGCCATCCATGACGGCTTCGATGGCCTTGATGGGATCGATTTCGGTGACGATGGTGTGGGCGCCCATGCCGCGGGCGCGGGAGGCGACGCCTTTGCCGCAGTATCCGTAACCGGCGACGACGATTTTTTTGCCGGCAAGGAGGTGGTCGGTGGCGCGGATGACGCCGTCGAGGGTGGACTGGCCGGTGCCATAGCGGTTGTCGAAGAAGTGTTTGCACATGGCGTCGTTGACGGCGACGGCGGGGAACTTGAGGACGCCCTGTTGTTCCATGGCTTTGAGGCGGATGACGCCGGTGGTGGTTTCTTCCATGGAGGCGACGACGTTGGAGGCGAGGTCTTTGCGGTCGGAGTGGAGGAGGGAGACGAGGTCGCAGCCGTCATCCATGGTGACGTTGGGCTTGATGTCGAGGGCGGCGTTCATGTGGCGGAAGTAGGTGTCGCGGTCTTCGCCCTTGATGGCGTAGACGGAGATGCCGAAGTCTTTGACGAGGGAGGCGGCGTTGTCGTCCTGGGTGGAGAGGGGGTTGGAAGCGCAGGCGACGATGTCGGCGCCGCCGGCCTGGAGGGTGCGGAGGAGGTTGGCGGTTTCGGTGGTGATGTGGAGGCAGGCGGCCATGCGGTAACCGGCGAGGGGTTTTTCTTTGGCGAAGCGTTCGCGGATGGCGCGGAGGACGGGCATGTCTTTGTCGGCCCATTCGATGCGTTTTTTGCCTTCGGCGGCGAGGGAGAGGTCTTTGACGTCGTGGCGGGGGAGGGAGGAGGCGGCTTTGGGTTGTTGGAGGGTTTGGGTCATGGGGGGGCCTTTCGGGTTTGAAATGACAAATTTCAAAATGACAAATGACAAATGCGGGATGGGGGTGCATCCGTTTATCCGGATGGAATGATAGAGGAGCGGGGAGGGGAATGCAAACGGGGGGAATGGTGAATGGTTACTAGTGAATGGTGAAAGCGGGGGGCGGGCGTGACGGGGGTCATGTCGTGAAGTCGTCAAGTCGTCAGATCGGGAGGGGTGGGAGGTGCGCGTGGGGTTTGCGCAGGTGCGCAAATTTCCATGGGTGCGAATATGTTGCAGGTGGTTGGGGTTTCGTGGGTTGTGGGAGGCAGGGGGTGAGATGCTCAAGATGCTCATGGTTTTTTGCGCGCTGGGGTTCAGGACGAAGGGGCGAAGGGGGGGAAGGGCACGAAGTTGGGATTGGGGGTGGATCATGGCGCGGTGCTCCTTGCTTCTATAGAAGGGTTTCGCGCCCGGTTTGTGCGCACACAGCTTTGCGAAATTTCGGGTAAGGGGTTGTGGGAATTGGGGTTGAGATGGGGATTTTGGGGCGCGAACATTTCTGGGGCGTGCCATTTTGTGCGCGCGGGGTGGGTGGGGAAGCGTTTTTGGGGTTTTTGTCAAGGGGGTTGGGTTGCGGGCCACGGAATGGGATTGGTGATGCAGCGGGGTGGTGGGACGGCCAGGGTGGAATGAGGGGTTGTTCGGGTTTTTCGGAAGGGGTGTTGGACCCCTTCCGAAAAAGCGCCCGCCGGAGGCAGGCGGGTAAGCGGGGTGTGGTTGCGGGCGGCGCTGGCGAGGGGGGTCGGGGACGGGGAGAATGAGGGTGGAGGGGGGCGGGTATTTGGAGGTTGGCGATGTCGGTGAATTTGCATTTGTCGGTGAGTGTGCGGGGGTATGAGGCGGCGCGGAGTGCGGCGATTCGGCAGGCGATGGAGGCGGTGTTTGAGGTGGAGGGGATTGAGAAGGAGATGTCGGCGGTGGAGGAGTCTGGGG
>DASZZD010000037.1:0-8951 GCA_035545015.1 Phycisphaerae bacterium | reverse complement strand
CCGCCTCGTCGGCGAGGTCGGCAAAATCGATATCGACTCCGACGTCATGGAAGTCTCCGCCAAAAGCCCCCTCGGCGAATCCCTCATGCGCGCCCGCGTCGGCGATACCGTCAACGTCAACCTCCCCCGCGGCACGCTGCGCTACCAGATACTCGAGTTGCTCTGAACGGTTTCGGAATTGGGCGCATGTCCGGCGAAGAGACTGACCAACGCACCACCACGGCAGACCACGCCGACGGAGGCCTCGCACTTGCCGAGGCCTTCACCGACGACGATGCGCCCCTCGCCGGTTCGGGAGGGGCGGGGGAGGCGCCCGATGAAACCTCCGAAGCCATCGAAACCCTCGACGACATCCAGCGCCGCCGCCGCGTCCTGTTCGTCCGCGCCGCCATCGGCGTCCCCGTCGCCGCCATCATCGCCATCGGTGGCGCGCTCCTGCTCCACATGCTCGTCGCCGGCGGACTGCTCGCCGCCCTCTTCTTCGGCTGGGGACAATCCCACGGCGGCGGCGATCAGGGCGACAACCGCGCCGGCGGCGGCGGCTACGTCGTCATGGATACCGGCCCCGCCGGCGCTCCCCAGGTCGGCGGCGCCGCCGACGCCGCCCGCGCCCTCCAACCCACCAAGCCTCCCGCCCCCACCCTCCCCGAACTCCACGAGCCCTCCGCCGATCCCCTCGCCGTCGCCCGCGCCGAGCTGACCCCGCCCCCCGATCCCGGCATCATCGGCCTCTCCGGCGCCGCCGACCTGGGCGCGCTCAAGTCCCCCACACGCCCCGAGCCCGCCCCGCCAATCCCACAGCCCGCCGCCCCCACCCTCACCGTCGCCCCTCCGCCCGACACCCCCGTCCACGTCGTCGCCTCCGCCCATCCCGTCGTCGCACGCGGCGCAAAAGCCGGCTCTCCCCTCGCCGGCGCCGGCAACGGCGGCGCCGCACAGGACGATGAAGGCGACGATCCCACCATCAGCATCATGGGCCCCGCCTACAAAGGCGTCGATCTCGGCAAAGGCGGCCGCCGCGGCAATGGCATCGACCGCGGTCCCTCCGGCGCCAACAACCCCGACCCCCAGGTCCTCGAGCAGCCCCCTCTCGCCATCCCCTCCATGACCGCCCTCGACATCCCCAAGCAGGCCGCCTCCTTCACCGTCGAAGTCCTCGCCAGCGGAAAAGCCGGAAAAATCACCCTGAACCAATCCTGCGGCAACGCCTACGTCGACGAAATGTGCCGCACCTCCATCCTCGAAACCAAGTTCCGCCCCGCCTACGAAGGCGGCGTCGCCGTCACCAGGGAACTCACCATGTCCTTCGAATTCGGCCCCGGCGAATCCGGCGGCGCCGCAGGTGGCGGAGCAAGCGGCGGTGGGGGAGGGGCAGGGGGCCGCAAGGGGAGGGGTGGATGAAGCACCCGCGCCGCCACCAGTTCGCCGACAACTCCTCCATGCACGGCCGCTGGTTCGAAAAGCATTTCCTCCTCAACCGCCGCTTCAACGCCCTCATCTCCTGGGCCGGCAAAATCGCCATGACCCTCATGATCTGGCCCCGCTTCGTCGCCCCCTTCCGCTGGCAACTCACCCGCTACGACATGCCCCTGCCCGTCGGCCCCGTCTTCGACGGCTACAAAATCCTCCACCTCACCGACCTCCACGCCGGCCGCACCCGCACCAGCTACCTCCAGCGCGTCGCCCGCGCCGCCCTCGCCGAAAAACCCGATATCATCGTCATCACCGGCGACCTCATCGACTACGATCCCCAAAGCCTCCAGCCCCTCCGCTCCATCCTCCAAATCCTCGCCGACGCCCGCCCCCCCGACGGCATCCTCGCCATCTTCGGCAACCACGACTACCACGAATACTCCTGGCGCAAAGTCGGCAAACGCTCCGCCCACCGCGCCATCCAAAAACGCCTCGTCACACTCGTCCAGGAGATGGGCATCCGCCTCCTCCGCAATGACCAATTCACCCTCACCCGCCCGCGCCATCCCCACTCTCCGAACAATCCCGCGCAAGACCGCCTCACCTTCGTCGGCCTCGACGAAATGTGGGCCGACCTCGCCGACCCCCACAAAGCCTTCGCCGCCCTCTCCCCCTCCGACCCCATTGTCTGCCTCCAGCACAACCCCGACGGCGTCGAATTCCTCAAACCCTTCCCCTGGCAATACATGCTCACCGGCCACTCCCACGGCGGCCAAGCCCTCCTCCCCCTCGTCGGCGCCCTCTACGTCCCCATGGAACACCGCCACTACCTCCGCGGCTTCTTCGACTTCCCCGCGCCAATCAACGGCTCCCCCCACCCACGCCGCATGTTCGTCTCCCGCGGCCTCGGCTACTCCACCCCCATCCGCCTCTTCTGCCCCCCCGAAGCCACCCTCTTCACCGTGCGCAGCACCCACCCCCACGGTTGATCACGACTATCGATGACACAGGAAACATTTCCGAGGTCGAACGACCCCAAGGAGGGACACTGGGGGACTAGGATTCGAACCTAGACAGGCAGAGTCAGAGTCTGCAGTGCTACCATTACACCATCCCCCAAGGATGGACGCACATCTTACCCCGAAGCCCCTCTTATTTTCAATCCGCACGCGTCGGGTTCGCCGGGAGGTCACCGCCCGCGGGCGCACGCCCCTTCCCCCGCCGCGCCGCAAAAAACGCCCGCAGCAACTCCGCCGCCTCCTCCGCCCGCACGCCCCCAACCGCCTCCACCCGATGATTCAACCGCGGATCCCCGCACAGCCGAAACAGCGTCTCCACCGCCCCCGCCTTCGGATCCGCGCACCCATACACCACCCGGTCCAGCCGCCCATTCACGATCGCCCCCGCGCACATCGGACAGGGCTCCAGCGTCACATACAGCGTGCACCCATCCAGCCGCCACGATCCGCGCGCCTTGCCCGCCTGCCGGATCGCCACGATCTCCGCATGCGCCGATGCATCCGCCTCCCGCTCCCGCAAATTAAATCCCGCCCCGATCAGCACGCCCTCCGCCCCGCCCGAAAAATCCACCACCAGCGCCCCCACGGGAATCTCCCCGCACGCCGCCGCCTGCCCCGCCAGCGCCAGCGCTTCATCCATCCACCGAACATCCACCGCCGCAAAACTCACGCATCACCCCAAAAAACCATCACCATCACTCCGCCCCCTCACTGCGCCATCTCCGCCAGATTCGTAAACCCAAACGTGATCAACCTCCCGCCCGCCTCCGCACCGCTCGGGCTGTCGATCACAAATCCCCCCAGCCGCTCCCCAAACCCGCGCGTCCCCGCCCGCTCATACCCCGACAGCGTCATCCGCGTAATCCCATCCGCCACCAGCCACCGCGCCGCCGCCTTCACCAGCAGCCGCCCGATCCCCCGCCGCCGATACCGCGGCAACACGTGCAGCCCCGCCACATCCGCCCGATACCCCGCATACATCGAATCGTGGCTCACCGCGATGAACCCGAAAATATCCGCCTGATCGAACGCCGCAAACGCCCGCCTCACCGATGGCTCCCGATCGAACGGCGGCGCACACTGCAGCCACGCCCGCCACATCCGCGGTCCCATCCCCTGCCCTCCCCCCAACTCCTCCTCCGGCAAAAACGCCCCCGCCACCCGGCATGCCTGCTCAATGTGCATCAGCGCGGGACCATCCGTCGGCGAAGCCTGCCTGATCCGGCAATCCATCCCCCAAAAGATACCGGCCAGCCCCCACCCCGGCTATCCCGCTCCCGTCACGGCGCCGCCACTACGCTTCGCAACCGCGCCCCCGCCCGCAACCCATACCCATTCGCAAACGCCCCCGCCTCCATCGCCTTCTTCCCCGCCGGCTGCACCGCCAGCAACTCCAGCCGCCCGCGCCCGCACGCCACCGTCCGATCCCCCAGCACCAGCCCGCACGCCTCTGCCCCATGCTCCCCGCCCTCCACCGCCCGGCACTTCAAAACCGTCGCCGCCACCCGCACCTTCCCGCCCTCCTCCACCAGCTCCACCTGCACCCCCGGCCACGGACTCATCCCCCGAATCCGCGCCGACACCGCCGCCGCATCCTGCCGAAAATCCACCCACGCCATCTCGCGCGACAACTTCGGCGCCCGCGTCGCCTGCCGCCCATCCTGCGCCCGCCGCTCCGCCTTCCCCGCCTCCAATTGATCCAGCACCCCCGGCAACAGCGGCGCCCCCAACTCCGCCAGCCGATCGTGCAACTCCCCCGCCGTCTCGCTCGCCCCCACCTCCGTCCGCGCCTCCGCAAAAATATCCCCCGCATCCATCACCGCCGTCACATCGATCACGCACGCTCCCGCCTCCTTGTCCCCGTTGATCACCGCCCAGTTGATCGGCGCCGCCCCCCGATACTTCGGCAACAGCGACGAATGCAAATTGATCGCCCGATGCCGCGCCGCCGACAGCACCTCCTCCGACAATTTCTGCCCAAACGCAATCACCACCAGGCATCCCGCCCCCATCTCCCGCAGCGCCCCCACGCACGCGGCGCTGTTCACATTCTCCGTGCGCGTCAGCCCAATCCCCCGCTCCAGCGCCCACGCCGCCACCGCCGTCGGCTGCGCATGCTTCCCCCGCCCCGCCGGCCGATCCGGCTGCGACACCACATGCACCACCCGATGCCCCGACCGCGCCAACGCCTCCAACGACGGCAACCCAAACGCGCCCGCACCTAAAAAAACAATATCCATCTCCGTAGTGTGAACTGCACGACCCCAACTTTCCAGTCACCGTCCACGCGTGCTAAAATGAAACTCCAGTCACGGAGCGCTTCCATGAATAATGCCCAACTCACCCAACGAATAGAACGTCTCGAAAAAGAAATGGCCGAAATCCAGGCCAAAATGAGAGGTAAGGTCCGCACTTCCGAGGACTTCATCGGAATGTTCCGCGGCGATCCGGACTTCAAGAAGGCCATGCAATATGGTGCAGCCTACCGCCGCTCCTCACGCCCCAAAACCCCCAAGCGGCGATCCAGTAAATGATCGTCCTCGACACCGACCACGTTACTCTTCTCCAGGAGGGCGATCCCCGCGCTGAGCGCATCCACCAGCGGCTCGTATTGCTCGGTGCTAACCAGCACTTCCCCATCTCCATCGTCACCTATGAAGAACAAATGCGAGGCTGGATGGACCGGCTCACGAAAAGCGACACGATGGCCCGCCAAATTCAAACCTACCGAAAACTTGAAGCCCACGTCGCCTTCTATTCCACCGTCGCCATTCTCGCCTTCACCGAGCAGGCCGCCATCGAATTCCAGCGCCTCCGCAAATTGAAAGTCCGCATCGGCACCATGGACCTCAAAATCGCCGCCATCGCCCTCTCCCTCCACGCCACCCTCTGCACCCGCAACCGCCGCGACTTCGAAAAAGTCCCCGCCCTCCGCTTCGAAGACGCCACCCTCTAACGCCCCCAAAAACCCGCCCCCCCCCCCGCAGTCCACCCCGCCCACCCAATTGAACCCGTTGAACCGATTTTTCCAATTTTCCCCCTCAAGCCGCCCCCACCGGCGCCACCCCCGCCGGCTTCTCCGCCTTCTCCTGCAACACCGCCAGACGCTCCTTCACCTCCGTCGCCATCCGCGTGTTCGGAAATTCCGCCACGATCATCCGCCCCAGCCGCAGCGCCGCCGACCAGTTCTTGTCATGCACCTGCAGCGCAAACTGCGACCCCAACTGCTGCAGCCGCTTCTTGAACACGTCCCGCGCGCTCTCCTTGTACGCCTCCGCCTCCGACGGCATCAAATACCCGTCCAGCTCGCGCAGCAGCGATATCGACTTCTCCACATCATCCTTCGCCACCGCCGCCTCCCACTGCTTCAGCAAATCCCGCTTCGTCTCGTCCTGCGCCTCCTGCACATGCCACGGCAACTTCCGCGCCTCCGGATGATTCGGAAACTGCCGCAGCAGCATCTCGCTTTCCCGCGCCGCCGCGGTCCAGTCCTTCTTCTGAATCAGCCCGTCGATCCGCTCCATCGTCTCGCGCACCCGCGCGTCGATCGCCGCACTGTTCGTCTCCTCGATCTGCGACCGGAACTTGTTCGCCTCCGCCACATACCCGAACCGCTGCTCCATCTCGTTGACCAGCATCGTCGCCGCCTCGAAGTCCCCCTTGTCGATGTCCTCCCGAATCGCCGACCGCAGCGCCTGCAGATCCTTCGCCCGATACGCAATCTGCTTCGCCGCATCCGACAACAGCCCGATCTCCCGGATCGCTTCCAGCGTCTGCCGGTTCCCCTCCAATTGCCCCAGCAACTGCTCCGCCCGATACCGCTCATCCACCCCGATCCGCGTCAACACGCTCAACACCGCGTTCACCCCCCACGGCATGCACGCCATCAACAACCCCACCGCCGCCAGAATCAGCGGTCCCCCCGTCTGCCCCAGCCCGGCCACCCAGTCCCCCCCGGCCCCGCTCGCCGCCTTGTTGAGCACAAGCAGCGTGAACGCGATCCCCACCATCAGCACCACAAACCCGATCACGCTGATGAGGACCAACGCCGACCGCGAACGCGCCGCCAGCTTTTCCAAATCCATATACCACGCTCCTCTGCTGCCGCACGGCGCCCCCCGCGCCCGCAGCGCTGGACCACCGATATGCACGCCCCACTCTCCCCCCGTCACTCTACGGCGGCATTCCTCACAACGTCAAGAACCGACTTGCCACCACAAAAATTCCCGTTGAGCCCCTCTCCCCATCCCCCACACGAAGGCGCCCCCAAACTCGCCCCCCCAATTAAACCCATTGAACCAGTTGAACTAATTTTTCCCCTGGTTCCCCATCGCCCGCTCCATCCCCGGCAACACATAATTCCTCGCCACCGCATCCCAATTCATCTCCCTCCCCAACGCCGCCCCCGTCGCGATCAGCTTCTCAAAATCCCCCTCCGTCCGCGGCAACCGCTTGTACAACTCCGCCGCCGCCGCCCCCGCAACGCTGCTCTCGATCTCATCCCGCACCCGCCCATCCATCTTCATCAGTTCCCCCACCGTCATCCCCGCCATCGTCTCCGGCAACTGCGTGTAATCCAGCTCGATCGCGTTCGGACACCCCTCCCCAGTCCCCTCCTTTCCCCGGTTTGCCGCCGCCCACGCCCGCCGCACAAACCCCGCGCACCCGCACAACTCCGTGTACGCGCAGATCCCCCCAAACGATATCGGCTCCACCTGCGCAATCCCAAACGGCTCATAAATCGATTGCCCGAACTCCGCATCCGACCCCTTCCGTATGTCCAGAAAATCCATCTCCGCCGGCATCCGGTTCCCGCACGTCGTCCGGTCAAACCCGAACTGGTTCAAGTACACGATCTTGCAGCACCGCGCCCGCGCGTTCCACTCCTGCACCCCCACGTAAAACGCCGCCTCCCCGCCCGTCAAATCTGGATGCCCCTCCCGATGCGCCACCGGCCACTTGTACCCCTGCTCCATGTTCTCGATCTCATGCGGCGCACGCCCCACCGTCTCCGTCGACAGCACAAAATGCACCGCCGTCTTCCCCTCCTTCGCCAAATGCTTCTCCAATTGCTCCGCCATCTTCACATCCCGCCACAACCCCTTGCTCGGCACCATCCGCGTCACATGCGTGAACACAAAATCCGGCGAATACCCCAGCAGATTCACGCAATACTGCTGCAGTTTCCGCCGGCTCCGCATCTTCTCCTCCAGCGTCAACGCCCGCGCCGGCACCCCGTTATACGCCAGGTCGATCCGCGCCTCCTTGAACTCCTTCCCCAAAAACCGCAGCTCCTTCACCACGTAATCCCCCACCGCAAAAATGGTGTCGCAATGCCGCGACGCCTCCACCAGCGGATGCTTGTAAAAATCCTTCTGGCTCCCGAACACATCCTCCACATATTTCCCCTGCCCAACCGCCTTGTTCAGCACGTTGTAAAACATCGTGTCGTGGCCCGGATGATCCTCCACGATCCGCCGTATCGTCGCCACTTCATGCGCATAAAAAATCGTCTTGAATTGTCCCGGATACCGCGACCGCGCGCACAACGCCGTCGGCATCCCCATGTACTCGTGCGACAAAATCAGCGGCTTCTCCCCGTTGCTGCACCCCCCGATCGCTCGCACCGCCGCCAGCCCCGGCTCCGCGATCCGGCAATACTGCTCGTAATCCCACACATGCTCGTACCGCCCGCTCTCAATCCCATAATCCTTGAACAACACAAACTTCAGCACCCCCATCTTGTCCGGGTTGTAGTGCCGCACGTCCACCAGCACCACCTCCGGCTCAAACGTCACCCCCGTCAGCGGATCGTGAAACGTCTTCTTCCCATAAATCAGCTTCACCCCATACTCATGCTCGATGTGCGCAAAATCGCTCGCGTACGGCGTGTTCCTGATCCCGTCCAGCCCCGAATACAGCACCGTCCCCCCATGCAGCCGCCCCTCCGCCGGTCCCTCCGGCCAGAACAGCGGTCCCAGCAAAATGTCCCGCTCCACCGCCCCCCGATACGTCTTCGACGTGATCAACCCATGCAGCACCGCCCCAATCCCCCCGATCTTCTGGACGGCTTCATGGGTCACGTGTACAACGGTGTGCATAATGTCGCTCCATAGGCCGCAAATCCCCCCGCGCCACGTGAACATCTTATCGGCCGCCCCCCATCAATCCCCCAAGCCCCCTCCCCCGTATTCTGACACATACCCCGCACCGGCTCACCCTTCACGGAGATCCCCATGACCCCCCGCCCCGCAGCACTCCTCGCCCTTGCCGCCGCCACCCTCGCCGCCGCCGCCTGGGCACAGACGTCCCCGCAAACCATGCCCGCCGCCCCCGCCGCGCAACCCGCCTCCTCCCCCGCCCACCCCGGCGAAATGATCACCCTCAAATCCGCCGACCACGACATCTCCGCCTACCTCGTCGCCCCCAAAGACAACCCCAACCCCGGCTGCGTCGTCCTCGTCCACGACATCTTCGGCATGACCGATTTCACTAAAACCGAGGCCGACCAGTTCTCCA
>DASZZD010000036.1:0-66477 GCA_035545015.1 Phycisphaerae bacterium | reverse complement strand
CAAAGCCGATCCCACCCCCCTCCAAACCCTCCACAACGCCGCCGCCGCCATCCCCAACCTCGCCCTCCTCATCCTCGACCCCATCACCCACTTCCTCGGCCTCACCGACCGCACCATAAACCAAGCCCAGGGACCGCAATCCCTGGGCCGGGGGGGGGCGGCCGGCCGCTCCACCCTCCACGCCCTCGCCCAACTCGCCGAATCCCGCAACATCGCCATCCTCCTCACCACCCGTCTCACCAAAAAACTCCCCGCACCCTCACGCGACAGCCTCCCCCACCTCCACCGCACCCTCGGCTCCCTCGCCTTCTCCGCCGCCGCCCGCTCCACACTCCTCATCCTCCCCTACACAACCCCCCATTTAACCAATCCAACCAATACCCCAATTGAACCCAACCGCCTCCTCCTCTCCCTCAAATCCAACCTCACCCCCCCCATCCCCCCGCTCCCCTTCACCCTCACCCAAACCCTCACCTTCCACCCCGAAATCCCTCTCGACGACCTCTTCGCCCCAAAAACCGCGGATCCCCTTTCCAAAGACACCCTCCTCGCCGACGCCGTCCGTTTCCTCCAATCCTTCCTCGCCGACGGCCCCAGACGCGCCACCCACATCAACGACGCCGCCCTCCAAAACGCCGTCTCTATCGCCACCCTCCGCCGCGCCAAGTCCCACCTGCAACTCGACACCCATTTCGACCACCGCCACCGCGCCTGGTTCTGGTTCCTCAAAGACGATCCCCGCCCCGTCCCCTCCCCCGCCGAACACCTGCAAAAAGAGATGAGCGCCTTGAGCGCCTCTCTCAGAGCCCTCCATATCCCCAGCCTGGAGGACTTGTTATGAAAAATACGCACCCGTGGAAAAATGCGCACCTGCGCAAATTTCCCCTGTCAAGTATTTCTGTACGAAATTTCCCCACAACGGTAAAGTGCAGCACCCCCAATATGTTTAGCCGTCGATCGAAGATCGACGCTCCCGCGACGCGCCCCGCCACGCGCTCATGGAGTTCCCCCATGACCACACCCCTCGACCTCCAGCGCACAGGCCTCGAAGCCCGCTCCGGTCGCATCGACTCCCTCGACCTCCTCCGCGGCATCGCCATCCTCGGCATCTTCCTCATGAACACCCAGTCCATGGGACTCCCCGAAGCCAACTACACCAACCCCGCCATGTTCGCCGTCGGCGTCGACGACTTCTTCACCGGCCACAACTGGTGGGTCTGGGTCATCGAACACATCACCTCCGACGTCAAATTCATCACCATCTTCTCCATGATGTTCGGCGCCGGCATCGTCCTCCAGGCCGAACGCATGGCCGCCCGCGCCATGTCTCCCCTCGGCGTCCACTACCGACGCATGGCTATCCTCCTCCTCCTTGGCGTGCTCCACGCCTACCTTCTCTGGTACGGCGACATCCTCACCACCTACGCCCTCTGCGGAATGATCCTCTTCCCCCTCCGCAAACTCCCCGCCTGGCTCCTCATGCTCGCCGGCATCATCCTCATCGCCATCGCCGTCCTCGTCACCTGGTGCGAACACGCCAACGTCGGCCAATGGCTCCGTCACCTCAATGACTGGACCAACAACCTCTACGCCGGCCTCGACGAAGTCCACGCCTACCGCACCGGCGGCGCGGCCGAATTCCATTTCCGCGCCGTCGAATCCTTCGACCTCCAGACCCGCGTCTTCCTCGAATGGACCTTCTGGCGATGCGCCGGCGCCATCCTCGTCGGCATGGCTCTCCAGCGCTGGCGATTCTTCCGCGCCGCATGGCCCCCCGGCGCCTACGCCTTCCTCGCCATCCTCCTCATCCCCGTCGGCTGGGCCATCACCTCCCTCGGCGTCTGGTTCAACCAGACCGCCCAGTGGGATGTCGACCTCCTCGCTTTCCCCGGCACGGAATTCAATTACCTCGGCTCCCTCCTCGCCGCCGTCGGCTACATGGCTGCCGGCGTACTCGTCGCCATCGCCGTCGCACGCGGTTTCCGCGCATTGGCCGCTACCGTCAAGCCCATCCGCGCCGTCGGACAAATGGCCCTCACCAATTACCTCTTCCAGTCCGTCGTCGGAACCACCATCTTCTACGGCCACGGCTTCGGTCAATTCGGCAAAATCAGCCGCGTCGGCCTGCTCGAAATCGTCCTCGCCACCTGGGCCTTCCAGCTCGCCGCCTCCTGGTGGTGGATGTCCACCTTCCGCCAGGGTCCCGTCGAATGGCTCTGGCGAAAACTCGCTTACCTCGGCCACACCGAACTCCGCGCCGGCGGCGAAGCCCTCACCAATACCCCAACCCTCGAAAGCGTGAACGCATGACCACCCAAAATAAAACGCCTTCCGCGGACGGCATCACATACAAAGCCGAACGCGGAAGGCGGCACAGAGAATCAGGGAACCGTGAAGCGCCTCAACGCGCTTCACGGTGTTCTGCAGCCCCTCCCCTCGGAGCAGGCTGCAAAGGTGTCCTTACGACCCGAACAGCGGCAAATACCCCATGAACGCCAGCACCAGAATGATGATCAGCACCAACCCCAGTCCCCCCGCCGGATACGCGCCCCATTCACGCGAATATCCCCACGTGGGCAACGCACCGATGATCAACAGAATCAAAATGATGATCAGAATCGCGCCAAGCATGATTATTTCCTTCCGCCCCCAATCCAGGGGCAACTTGCAATCGCTCGCATTCAGGCGGGCCCGAGCGGACCGGGAGGCCCAAACGCTCTGCCCACTGCTATTGCAACCAGCGTGCCGGAAAACCCGCGGCCCCGCGCCCGCCACTCGGTGCGGCAAAATGGACCCGCCTGCGCCCATTGCCCACCGTCAAACCCGCACCACATGGGAATGAAATCACTGCATGGGAACAGCCGAGCGGAGCGTGATCTGGATGGCCTGAGGCGGACAGAACAGCCGCATCTTCACCCCCGCCGCCCCGATCCCCCGGTTCACGATCATCCACGTCCCATTCACCCGATGCACCCCCGTCGTCATCGCCGCCGGAAGCGTGTCGTGCCGAAACAGCGGCGACCCGTCCGGCCAGCAGATCTGTCCGCCATGCGTGTGCCCCGCCAGGCAGATATCCGCCCCCGCCGCCACCGCCGGATGGATGAGGTCCGGATAATGCAAAAGCATCAACTTGAAATCCCCCGGCGTCACCTGCCGCAGCGCCCCGGGAATATCCGTGTCGATCCGCCGATGCTGATTCACCCCGATCAGCGCCAGCCGCGGCGCGCCGTTCCGCCCCTTGCCCCCTCCCGATTCCCCCTCCGCCGCGATGTGAAAGCGCCCGTCGGTCCGCTCGATGAAAATCGACTGGTTCCTCAGCAGCGTCCGCGGCCGGCCCGCGGGATCCTTCGTCTGCGCGATCGCCGGACCCAGCTTGATCGAATCGTGATTGCCCAGAATGAAAAACGTCCCCAGCGGCGGCGTCAGCGGCTCCAGCAGCTTGACCACCGAATCAAACGACGTCTTCCACAACCACGAGCGATGCCCCAGATCCCCCGTGATCACCAGCACGTCCGGCTTCAACAGCGAAAGCTGCTCGCGCCACAAATCCAGCCGCCGCGTCCAGCGCGTGATGTGCAGATCCGAAAGATGCAGCAGCACCAGCCCGTCAAACGCCGCCGGCAGCCGCGCACAAGGCAGATCGAAAACATCCACGTGCGGCTGAAAGAAGATGGAATGATTGCTAGCCATGGCCGGCGAGGCAAGTATAGGCGGCGACCCACTCAGATGTGCAGCACCAGGCGCAGCATCATCTTAAAAAGCAGCAGCAGACCGAAATGCGGACTGCGGACGAGCGAAATGACCCCGTCATCCGGCGGCGCGGAGAATCACCCCCCTCATCCGGCGCCGCCCGGCGTGCGGCGACCGTCAGCGCGGATTCTTCTTGGAAGAGCGGCCCATCGCTTCCTGCACTTTGCCCACCCCTTTCTGCATTTTGCCTTTGAGCTGCTGGCCCGTGTCCCCCTTGGCCGCCCCCGCGATGTCATTGGCCTTGCCCCTGAGTTGTTTGATTTTTCCTGCCGCTACGTCTTCACTGGCCATAATGGCCTCCTTTCAACAAGCTCAGGAAGGGAGGCAAATCGGATGCCGGGAAGAGCCAGCGCCGCCCCGCCTCCGCAGACAGTTGTCACAGACAAGAATCCGCCGGCCCCCGCCGCCGAGGCCGAAAAAAAAATCTTTTGCTCCGCCCAAGACACCAACACAGGTTGACATCTGGAACCGCGCCCGTATTATTCGGGCATACGCTTTACCACCGAAGCATGTTTATAGGTGCGTGACCCAATATCAGCATGCTCAAGCAAGTGGCCGCAGGATTGGGCTGGTGAGTTTTGTTGGCGTGGCCTGCGGAACCGGAGTACACATCATGGCGAAGTCTCAGGCGGCATCCGATGCCCAGGCGCTCAATAACCTCTGTCAGTTGTTCCGCCTGTTGTCAGACAAGACGCGGCTCCAGATCGTGATGCTGCTGGCCGGCGGAGAACGAAACGTCACCAGCTTGTGCGAGGAACTCAAACTCCCACAGCCCACCGTCAGCCATCACCTCGGACTCCTCCGCATGAACCGCGTGATCGTCAACAAACGCCACGGCAAACAGGTGATCTACGCCCTCGACCCCTCCGGCGGAAAATCCAGCAACGGCCGCCTCAAGTTCAACACCCAGCCCTACCTCGTCACCGTCGAAGGATAAAACGGCCCCCCATCGTGAAAAGAAAAATAAGCCGGCGCCCAACGCCGGCTTTTCACGCGCGCCCCCGCAACGCGCGGCGGCTCCCAGACAAGGCAAAAACAAAAGCCGCGCTTGCGGGAACAAGCGCGGCTCGAACATGCGGGCGAGAGGAGTCGAACCTCCACGTCTTTTGGACACTAGAACCTGAATCTAGCGCGTCTGCCAATTCCGCCACGCCCGCGTGGGGAAGACAGCAGTATAGCCGAGCACGCCGCGGGGAACAATCGGTTGCGATGCGCCAAAGATTCGACGATTTGATGGGAGATCACTTGCCATGGCGGGCGAAGGAGACGGCGGGGCCGAGGGGTTCGAGGCGGGCTTCCTGATCCATGGCGAGGTTGGCGAGTTCATCCGCCCGGGCGTTGCCTTCACGGTAAACGTGGGAGATGGTGACGTTGCCGATTTCCTGCATCAGCGCTTTGGCGCGAAGGTAGAGCGGTTTGAGGTCGGGGCTTTTGACCTTGTACATGCCGTTGATCTGGCGGACGACCAGCTCGGAGTCCGCTTTGATGGCGACGGAGCGGGCCTGCATGATCTTGGCGGCGGCGAGTCCGCGGAGCAGGGCGGTGTACTCGGCGAAGTTGGAGGTGCAGCGTCCGAGGAACTCGCCGAGCTCATAGAGCGGCGTGCCGTCCTCATCAAGCAGAACGACGCCGATGCCGGCGGGCCCGGGGTTGCCGCGAGAGCCGCCGTCGAAGTGGAGCGTGAGCGCCGGACCGTTCTTCGCCTGCGGGCGCGGCGCGGACTTGGCGGCGGGGTTGTCGTCGGGAAAGAGGGTCATGGCGCTGGCTCAGGTCGTGGGCTGGAGCATTTCGGGGAGGTAGAGAATGCGATTGCAGGAATTGCAGCGGCGGATGGCGTCGCGGCCGCGGAGGGCGTTGAGATGCTCGACGTTCAGGCCCATGTAGCAGGAGCCGCAGGAGATGTCTTCGAGGCTGTTTTCGTCGTAGACCAGCGGCGCCATGGCGTCGCCGGGGAATTTCTGGTTGACCCGGTCGTACTGCCGGAGGGCTTCGGTGGGGACGGCGGCGGCGGCCTCCGCGCGGCGTTTGGCCAGGGCGTTGATCTGGTCGGTGAGCATGGTGACCTTGTCGCCGTGCTCGGCCTGGATTTTGGCGAGGAGCTGGGTTTCCGAGGCGATGGCCTCCTTGAGCGCCGCCACGGATTTGGAGGCGGTTTCCACCTGGGCCATCTGTTCGAGCGTGGCGGATTCGATCTTGGCGACCTCCGCTTTTTCGGCGGAAATCTGCACGAGAATGGCGGAGTATTCCTTGTTGGTCTTGGTGGAGTTGAGCGACGCGCGCATTTTCTCGATGTGCTCCTGGCGCGTTTTCATGTCCAGCTCTTTGGCGGCGACGTCGGCCTGGAGCTTCTGCAACGCGGCTTGCTGGGCGTCGAGATCTTTCTGGAGGGCGGCGATTTTGGTTTGCTGGTTTTTCTGGTCTTTCTGCGCGGTTTCCAGGCCGTTGTGGAGCTGCTGGAGATCGCGGTCGATTTTGAAAAGCGCGAGCAGGGCGGGAAGGGTCACCGTACCGGACATGAAGAGTTCCTCGATCGTCCGCGGGAAAACTGTAGTGTAGCAGGGGAAACGGGTACTGGCCAGCGCCGGGAAAAAATCGAGGCTGGAGATACGGAAACACGAAGGGATGAAGGGCACGAAGGACCACGCAGACGTTCACGGGAAGGGGCCGCCGATGGATGCGGATGGACGGGCGGTCGCTGAGGAGTCTGGGTCAGGGCGTGTGCGAGTTGATGATGGCGGCGATGGCGGTGCAGGCGGTTTCGATGCGCAGGACAGTGGGGGTGAGGCGGATGCGGGTGAGATGGGAATCGGAAGCATCGGCGAGGGTGTTGAGATGAGCGTATTCGCGGTCGGACCACCCGCCTTCCGGGCCGATGAGGGCGGTCAGGTGCGTGGGAGATTGCTGGAGGATGGCCGAGAGCGGGCGGATGGTGGCGGCGTCGCGCGGTTCCAGCCAGAGGATGGGGTGCGGGGCGGCGCGGGCGATGATTTGATCGAGCGGGAGGGGCTCGTGAATCTGCATGAGATGGGTGCGGTGGCATTGCTTGGCGGATTCGATGGCGATGCGACGCCACTTGGCGAGTTTGTTGCCGCCCTCTCTGGGCTTGACGACGGAGCGGTCGGCGTCGACCCATTGGAGGGCGGAGACGTTGAGCTGGCTGGCCTGATCGACGAGCCATTCGGCGCGATCGCCTTTGGGGATGGCGGTGGCGAGGGTCAGATGGATCGGCGGCGGCGGATCGGTGTGGAGTTCGCCGGTGGGCTGGGCGGAGAGGATTTTGCCGGCGGCATGGAGGGCGGCGGTGGTCCAATGGCCTTGGCCGTCGAAGAGGAGGATGGGGGTCCCGGGGTCGAGGCGGAGGACGGTGCGTGCGTGGTGGGCCTGATCGTCGGGGAGGGCGATGAGGTCACCCGAAAGGGGGAGGAGGGCGGGGAGAAAGAAGCGGTAGGGGTCCATCGGAGGGATTATGGAAAGCGGAGTAGAGAAAGCAATTCACAAATGCTGATGGAATGGATATTATCGGCGCGCGCGGCACAAGGGTGTGCGCGGGGGCCATGTCAGGGACGGCAGAAGATGACGATTGCGGATCGGCAGGGCAGGGATGCGGGGGGCGATGGGCGCGAGCGGAGCAAGCCAGCGGGGGCGTCGAGACGGACGGAGGGGGACCTTCGCCGGAAAAAAACGCGTTCGCGGACCTTGGAAGCCGGTGGGCGGAAGGGGGGAGCAAAGGGGGAGGCGGATGTGGCCGATTTATTGGCTGTGAGTGCGCTTGAATCAGGAATCTTCCCGGCGATCAACCCGGATGCGGGCGCGGATGCGCTGTTGGATGTGATGGTGCAGGCGGATTTGCAGCGGGCGGAGCGCGGGGGGACGGTGGGGGGGGCGCCGGGTGCGGAGAAGGCGGTGGCTGCGGAGACGGAGGATGGGGCGCGGGTGGTGGAGCAGGATGTGATCGATGAGCCGGTGAATTCGCGGGAGGACCGGTCGGAGCTGTTGAAGAAGGAAATCGAGGCGTTGCTGGCGCGAACGCCGGAGGAGGAGAACGGCGAGGCGGCGGCAGGCGGGGAGGCGGAGCTCGCAGTGGATGCGGAGGACGCCGCGGGCGAGAGCGGGGCGACGGTGACGAGCGAAGAACTGGCGGTGTTGCTGCCGGGCGGGGCGGTGGAGGATGCGCCGGCGGCGGCGGGGACGGGGTTGGATGATGTGAATGCGTGGCCGGAGATCAGCTCGCCGCTGGAGCAGGGGGCGGTGCAGGGTGCGGCGGCGGCGGGGGGGGCGGAGGTGTCGAGCGCGGCGGCGGAGCTGGCGCGGGAGATGGCGGCAGATAGTGCGCTGCATGCGCCGGCGGCCCAGGGTTCGGAGAAGGCGGCGGCGGATCCGCTGGGGGCGATGGATGAAGAGGACGCGCGGAGATTGATGGAGGCCGAGGGGGAGCTGGAGAAGGAGCTTGCGGAGCTGGTGAAACAAGCGCCGGAGCCGGCGGCGGCGGAAGAAGCGGCGGGGGGGGCGGAAGCGGAAAAGGCACAGGCGGCGGTGGGTGCGGCGGTGCCGGGGCATGATGCGGCGGCGGGGGTGACGGCGACGGCTGGCGCGGCGGAGCAGGTGGCGGCGGCGCCGATGGAGATTCCGGTGCCGGTGGTGATTTTGCAGCCGGATGAGGAGGAGGAGGAAGAGGAGCCGGCGGCGCCGGGGGTGCTGGGGCGGGTGTGGTCGGTGGTGTCGGAGGTGGCGCTGATGGGGGCGCAGTTGGTCGATCTGCCGTTCTCGTGGATTCGCGGGCTCGACAAGCACATCATCGGGGTGGCGGCGGTGATATTCTTTTTGAGCGGGTGTTTGCTGATGCTGCTGGGGTGGTGGCTGGGCGGACGGTAAACTCAAAACTCAAAACGCAAAACACGAAACATGAAATAGTATTCGTGTTCATTTGTGTGAATTTGTGGATCGTTTATCGGCGGGTCAGGATAAAGAGTTGGCCGGATTGTTTTCCGCCGGCGAAGGATTCGCCTTCGAGGTGAGTGGTTTTTACTTTGAAACCGTGCTCGACGGCGTGGAGTGGGAAGTCTTCGGCGGCGGTGCGGTTGGGGTCGGATACCCAGGCCTGGCCGGTGGGGGCGAGGAGTTTGGAGATCGCGGAAAGCAGCAGCGGATGGAGGCGGCGTTCATAGAGGACGTCGGAGGCGATGACCCAGGGGAAGGTTTCCGGGACGGGGGAGCGCCAGTCCATGTGGAGGGCGCGGACGCGGTCGGGCGGGATGGCGTTGCGCTGGGCGTTGTGGGCGGCGAAGAGGACGGCTTCGGGGTCATAGTCGGTGAAGGTGACATGCCATCCGCGGAGACCGGCGGCAATGCCGGTGGAACCCAGGCCGCAGCCGAGCTCGATGCAGCGGGCGTCTTGCGGCGGAGCGGCGGGCGGCGAGGAGGATTCGGAGAGGATGCGGGAGGCGAGCATAAGGCCGCTGGGCCAGACGATGGGCCAGTAGGGGAGGTAATCGTCGGCGCGGTAGCGCTGGAGGGTATCGGGATCGTCGAGGAGGGCGTCGGGGTCGACGGGGGCGAGGAGGTCGATGGTGCGGGTCCGGCCAGCGTCGCCGATGGGCACGGTGAGGCGGTGGATGCGCGTGGGGAAACGGGAGACGAAAGGGCCGGGGGTCGTGAAATTTTCGGGCGGCGGCGCGTCAGACATTCCGATATTCCTTCATGCGGCGAGCAGGGAATGATACCATTGTTGGATACCCATGCATGGCTGATGCGAACGAAGGAGGCGCGGTGGCGGAAGCGGACGTGCGACCCCTGGTGGATGGCTTGTTGCGCCAGGCGCTGGGCGCGGGAGCATCGGACATCCATCTGGAACCGACGGGCACGGCGATGGAAATTCGTTTCCGCGTGGATGGGGTGCTGCGAACGGTTGAAACGCTGCCGGCGGATCTGGGCCATGCGGCGGTGTTGCGGCTGATGGTGATGGCGGAACTGCTGACCTATCGGCTGGATATTCCGCAGGAGGGGCGGATTCGCTTTGCGGCGCCGCCCCAGGGACGGGAGCTGGATTTGCGGCTGGCGATTCTTCCGACAGCGCATGGGTTGCGGGCGGCGGTGCGGCTGCCGGCGGAATTGACGCAGCCGCGGGAATTGGAGGCGCTGGGGTTGCCGGAGGAGGCGCTGGCGGGGCTGGAGCAATTTGCGCGTGCGGATGCGGGGATGCTGCTGGTGACCGGGCCGGCGGGGGCGGGCAAGACGACGACGATTTACGCGCTGTTGGCGCACCTGGTGAAGGTGAATCCGGGGATGTCGATCATCAGCCTGGAGGATCCGGTGGAGCGGTTGATTCCGGGCGTGACGCAGGTGGAGATCACGCCGCAGGGAGGGGCGGGACAGATGACGCACGAGCGGGCGCTCAAGGCGGTGCTGCGGCAGGATCCACAGGTGCTGATGCTGGGCGAAGTGCGGGATGCGGGGACGGCGAGCCTGGCGGTGCAGGCGGCGCTCTCGGGGCACCGGCTGATCGCGACGCTGCACGCGGCGGATCCGGCGGGGGCGGCGGCGCGGCTGCTGGAGATGGGGCTGGAACCGTATCAGTTGACCAGCACGCTGTTCGGGGTGTTGTCGCAGCGTTTATTGCGGAGGCGCGCGCCGGACGGCGCGGGATACAAGGGGCGCGTGCCGGTGGCGGAATTCGGGCGGGTGGATGAAACGGTGGCGGCGGCGATTTTGCGGCGTGCGGATGCCGCGGAATTACGGCGCGTATTTGGGGCGCGGGCGGGATATCAGACGTTGCGGGCGGCGGCGCAGGGGCTGGTGGATCGGGGCGTGACGGACGCCGCGGAAGTTGCCCGCGTTTTGGGAGATCGTGCATGAGCGAGGGCGTGGCGCCATCGGGGCGTGACCAAGAGCGTGCGGCGGATCGCGGGCAATTCCGCTATGAAGCGCAGGACAGCGCGGGAGCGCCGCTGCGCGGAACGCTGGAGGCGGCCGGGGCGGCGGATGCGGAAGCGCGGCTGGCGTCGCTGGGGCTGCGGGCGCTGGCGGTGGAACCTGAGCCCGTGGCGCGGCCGGGCGGGCGCGCGCTGGGGGCGGATGATTTTCTGTTGTTCAATCGGCAGTTGGCGCACCTGACCAAGGCGGGGCTGCCGGTGGAGCGCGGGCTGCGGCTGATTGCCGGGGACATGAAATCGGGGCGGCTGGCGGCGGCATCGGAGGTGGTGGCGTCGGAGCTCGAGCGGGGCAAATCATTGCCGGAGGCTTTTGCGGCGCACGCGCGGCGTTTTCCGCCGTTGTATGCCCGGCTGATGGAGGCGGGGATCAAAACGGGGAACCTGCCGGGCATTCTTTTTTCGCTGGGGCGGCATCTGGAGCTGGCGGCGCGGCTGCGGCAGATGCTGTGGAACACGCTGGCGTATCCGGTGGGCGTGCTGCTGGGGCTGATCGTGATCATGGGGCTGATCGCGACGTACATCCTGCCGATGATGCGCGGCATCTACGGCGGGTTCAAAGTGAACCTGCCGTGGATCACGCGGGCGTTTTTGTGGGTCGGCGATCAGATGCCGATCGTGTTGCCGGCGGCGGGGGCGCTCGTGGTGGTGCTGATCGGGGTGGGGATTTTCGTGCGGCTGCGGGGAGGGCGCGTGGGGGTGGTGGATCGGTTGATGCGGGCGCTGCCGGGGGTGGGTCCGGTGATCACGCGGGGGCAACTGTCGCGGTGGTGCGATGCGCTCAAGATGGCGGTGGAGGCGGGTCTGGATTTGCCGGCGGCGCTGGAGCTGGCGTCGGAAGCGGTGGGAGCGGCGGGGTTGCGGCACGATAGCGCGGTGCTGGCGGAAACGGTGCGGCGCGGGACGACGCTGGACGCCGCGCCGGCGACGCGGGTGGTGCCGCCGGCGGTTCCGGCGGCGATCGCGCTGGCGGGGCGGACGGGCGATCTGCCGGCGACGTTGTCGACGCTGTCGCGCATGTATGGCGAGCAGGCGGAGGAGCGGCTGCGGAGTTTGCCGGCGCTGCTCACGCCGATTTTATTTTTGATCATTGCGATCGGGTTTGGCGTGACGCTGACGGCGATGTTTTTCCCGATGATTCGGTTGATCCAGGCGCTGAGTTCGGGGGATTGGGACGAATGAGCGAGCCGCTGTCCTATCAGGAAGTGCCGATCGGGGCGAGGCAGCCGGAGGGCCGGCGGTCGCTGCCGCTGCGTCTGGCGGGGCCGGTGGTGTGGGGAGTTGCGGCGCTGCTGGTGGTGGGGGTGGGCGCGTGCGCGTCGACGGCGATCGCGTTGGCGTGGGTTGCGCTGGTGTTTGTGAGCGGCTTGCTGTGGGCGCGGGGGATGCGGGGGGTTCGGCGGTCGCGGGGGCTGGTGGTGCTGGCGTGGCTGGAGGCGGCGGTGCGGTTGAATCTGCCGCTGACGGATTTTCTGCAGGCGGCGGCGCGGGGGGAGCGCGGGAAACTGCGGCGGCGGCTGAGCGAGCTGGCGCGGGCGCTGGCGACGGGCCGGCCCACGGGAGAGGCGGTGGCGGAGGCGGTGCCGGAGATTTCGCGGCGGGTGGCGATGCAGTTGACGGTGGCGGAGCGGATGGGGCGCCTGGCGCCGGCGCTGGAGCGCATCACGGGGCGCGAGCGGTTCGTGCAGGGGCAGCGGGCGCGGGGGTCGGTGCTGATGCGCGGGATTTATCCGGCGGTGGTGCTGCTGGTGGGAGCGGCGGCGGTGTTGTTCCTGATGGCGTTCGTGGTTCCCAAGTTCAACGAGGTTTTCCAGGATTTCAAGACGCCGCTGCCGCCGCTGACGATGTGGCTGTTCCACGCCTGGACGTTTCTGTTTTATGACACGCAGTTGGGGCTGGTGCTGGTGATCCTGCTGTTGATGGGGTTGCTGGTGGTGGTGGGGAGGTCGATACGGGAGATCGCGACGCCGTGGTGGCCGCGGACGACGCCCGGGTGGATGATCGATGCGATGGCGTGGCGGGTGCCGGTGCTGCGGACGCTGGCGCGCGACCGGGCGCTGGCGGATATGTGCGAGACGCTGGGCGAATCGGTGCGCGCGAGGATGCCGTTTCCGCAGGCGCTTGGGGAGGCGGCGGCGCTGGATATGAACCAGTCGTTCCGCAAGAAGGTGCTGCGCTGGCGGGATGCGGCGCTGGCGGGCAAAGAACCGGCGGCGGCGGCGCGGGCGGCGGGAATGCCGGCGGTGCTGGCGGGATTCCTCGATCCGGGCCAGCGGCAGGCGGATTTGCCGGAGACGCTCGAGTTCCTGGCGCGTTATTTCCGGGCACGCCACGCGCGTTTGACGGCCCTGATCGCGGACGCCAGCGAGCCGTTCATCACGCTGCTGATGGGCGTGCTGGTGGCGCTGGTGATGCTGGCGATTTTCCAGCCGATCGTGGCGCTGATTAATTCGGTCGAGACGCCGGCATGGGGGGGCGTGCTGTGAAACAGGTGCGACCGGCAAAGCGCCGCGGATTCATTCTGATGGACACGCTGTTTGCGATCCTGCTGACCGGGGCGATGGTGTCGATGCTGGTGGTGGCGGTGGTGAAGCAGGGGCATGCGGAGCGCACGTTGCAGCGGCGGCGGGCGGCGTATCGGGCGGTGGAGGATGCGGCGGATGATCTGCTGGCAGGCGAGGCGCTGCCGGCGGAAGCACGCCTGGAATGGCTGCCCGATGCGCCGGCCCAGGCGCCGGGGTATCGCTGGGCGCGGGTGACGGACGCGGGGGCGACGCTGGTGGTTCTCGCTCCGGAACATGCCGGGGGAGGCGGGCCATGAATCTTTTCACCATGACGCGGCGCGGGCAGGCGCGGTCTCGGGGCTTCGTGCTGATGGAACTCCTGGTGGTGGTGGTGCTGCTCGCGGCGTTCATGATCGTGAGCACGCAGCTTTTTGTGTTGGCGACGCGGGCGCACCGGGATTCGATCCGGCGGACGGAGCAGATCGGCCGGGTGGATGCGGCGGTGCGGCGCTTCCGCGCGGACGTGTGGGGCGCGTCGGCGGCGTCGGTGACGCCGGACGGCGACTTGCATTTGTCGGGGGCGGATGGGGAAACGGTCTGGCGTGCCGCGCCCTTGCCGCCGCCGGTGATGCGCGGGGCGGAGTTTGGCCTCGAGCGCGCGGCCGGCGCGCGGCAGGCGGATCGCGCCTCGTGGAAGGGCCTTCCGGCGGCGACGTTTTCCGTCGCCGGGCCGGTGGTGATGTTGACGTTTCACGCGGCGGCCGGGGAGGAATCGGCGGCGGCGGTGAGCGATGTGATGCTGCACGCGGGGAGTCGCCCATGACGCGCCGCGCACATGCCCGGGGAACGGCGTTGACCTTGGCGCTGGTGCTGCTGTCGCTGGTGGCGGCGGCGGTGGCGGCGTTGACGGTGGCGTTCGCGGCCGAGGCGCACCGCACGCGCGTGGCGGGAATCACGGTGCAACAGCGGCAGTTGCTGTTGGCGGCGACGGTGGTGGCGGGCGAGGAATTGCAGGCGCACGGAACCGCGGCGCGGGAGCTGACCGTGCCGACGCCGGCGCCGGATGCGACGCTGACGCTGTCGATCGCGCCGGGAGAAAACGGGGCGGCCATCGTGATCGCGCGCTGCCGTTGCCGCGAGCTGACGGGCACGGAGACGCTGACGTATCGGCAAAGCGGCGGAAGCTGGCGGTTGAGTGATGCGCGGCTGCGCATGCCGCTCTGAGGGATTATCGCGCGGGCCGTGATGTCGCGGCGTGCGAGGCGGGGGCGCTTGTGGTGGCGGCGCCGGTGGTGGTGACGGGGTAAAGGGTTGGGGTGGAGGAGCTGTTGCGGGTGAGGATATAGGCGGTCAGGGCGATACCGATGCACACGGCGATGCCGACGGCGAGCAGGAAGCGCGAGGGGGAAGAGAAATCGAAGGCGTCGTCTTCCGGGGCGGCGGTTTTTTTGGGGGCCAGCAGCGGATCGGGATTCAGCAGCACCGAGCCGGGGTTCACGCTGCGTCCGGCGGGCGAGTCGGGACCGGCGGTCTGGGCGGCATCGAGCTGAATCGCGGCGGTCAGGCGCGCCCAGACGTCCGCGGGCATGGCGGGTTCGGCGGGCGTTGTGCCTGCCGCCGGGGACGGAGCGAGAGCGGCGGCGATGCGCTCGGCGGGGTCCGGCTTGGCGAAGGGATCCTGGACGTAGGCGGCGAAAACCTCGCGGACGGTTTTGATGAGGAGTCCCTCGGCGCGCGTGGCCAGCACCGCGGCAGTGAGCGGGCCGGTGGATTGCGCGGAGACGTTCGCCACGGCGGCGGCATAAAGCTCGTGGCGCCGCGGGGCGAGTGCGTCGATGAACTGGTGGCTCAGGGGAATCACGGCGTGGCAGTGCTCGAAGGAGCGGGTTCGGGCGCGGGTCCATTCGCCGGCGCGGCGGAAGAAGGGGGGGGGGAGGGGGCGGGCACGAGCGGCGGTTTGACGACGGGAACGGGCAGCACGTCGGAGATCGCCAGGCCGTTCTTGGTCATTTCGTCGGTGAGGCCGGGCGTCTGGGGAGCGGCGCGGTAGGCGCGGGCGAGGTATTCGCGGACGCCGGCGGTGTTGCCGGTCTTTTCGTAGAGGCGGGCGATTTGCAGGAGGATCGTGCCGTCGTTGGGGGAGAACTGGAGGGCTTTCTGGTAATAGGCGAGGGCGTTGTCGTAGTCGCCGAGGGCTTCGTAGGTTTTGGCGATGCGCACGCGGTCGCTGGCCTTGCTGAGGTAAAGTTTTTCCTCGGTCTGCTTGAGATAGGGCCGCTTGACCTCGGATTTTTCGAGGCGCGGGTCTTTGACTTTCATCGCGAGGGCGGCGGCGCGTTCGAGGTAATCGAGGGCGAGGTCGGGCTTGCCGAGCTTGATGAGCGTGGCGGTGATGCCGTTCTTGGCTTTCTCGGAGGAGGGATCGAGCTGGAGGGCGACCTTGAAGTGATAGAGGGCCTGCTCGTATTCGCCCGCGCGGTAGTGGATGAGGCCGGCATACGTGTTGGCGGCGGGATCGGATTCGTCGTAGGAAAGGGCCTTGTTGAGCGAGGCGAGCGACTGCGAATAGTCGTCCTTGTTGTATTGCGCGATGCCCAGATCGCGGTAGTGCTGGAGCGGCGAAGTGCAGGCGGCAAGGCCGGTGACGGCGAGGGCGGCGACGGCGAAACGGATTTTCCTGGCGTGACCCATCGATGGTCTCTCCATGAGTGCGGGGCCCCGGTGCCCGAGGAGGGGGTGGGGTGCGGAACGGAACGTCGATGGTATCATCGGGTGATGGAATCGCAAGGCATGAATGAGCGGGGAGTTGAACGCGGGAACGCGGTTTCGCAAGGGTGGCGGAGCGCGGAGGCGCCCTATATGGTGCTGCGGCATACGGGCGGCGGGGGGGGCGAGGGGGATCATTATGATCTGCTGATCGATGGCGCGGGGACGGGGGGCGGAGCCGACGAGCGGCGGGTGTGGACGTGGCGGATTTTTGTAGAGCCGGCGAAATGGGGGCCCCAGACGCCGGCCGAGCGCATCGCCGATCATCGGGTGCTGTACATGACGTATGAGGGGGCAGTGTCCGGCGGGCGCGGAGAGGTGCGGCGAATTGCCGGCGGAATCGCGCGGCTGGAAGCGGCGCGGGAGGGAATGTGGGAGGTGCGGCTTTGTGGGATCGGCGAGGGCGGCGTGCGGCTGCGATTGCCGGCGTGAATCTGAAAGCGTTGCGAGGAGTTGTTCATGACGGATGCGCTGGCGACGGAGTGGTTCACCCATTCGCGCTTCGGGCTGTTTCTGCACTGGGGCCTCTATTCCATCCCGGCGCGGGCGGAGTGGCTCAAGACAATCCAGAAGATGCGCGATGAGCAATACGATGTGTACTTCCGCGAGTTCAACCCGACGCGCTACGATCCGCACGCGTGGGCGGCGATGGCGAAGCAGGCGGGGATGCGCTACGCCGTGCTGACGGCGAAACATCACGAGGGTTTCTGCCTGTTTGATTCGCAGCACACAAGCTATACGTCGGTGCACACGCCGGCGGGGCGAGATCTGTTTCGCGAATATGTCGAGGCCTTTCGCGCGGCGGGATTGAAGGTGGGATTTTATTACTCGCTGCTGGATTGGCATCACCCGGAATACACCATCGATCGCCACCATCCGCTGCGCGATCTGGCGCCCGACGATCCGGAGCGCACGCGACGCTCGCTGCCCAAATATGTGGATTATCTGCACGCCCAGGTGCGCGAGCTGCTGACGAACTACGGCAAAATTGATCTGCTGTGGTTCGATTTCTCCTTTGATGACAAGCACTCCGACGCATGGCGGGCGACCGAACTCGTGAAGATGGTGCGCGAGCTGCAACCGTGGATTCTGTTGAACAACCGCCTGACCCTGGGCCATGCGGATACCGCGACGCAGAACAACGCGCTGGGAGACATCACCACGCCGGAGATGGCGGTGCCCGCGGAGGGCATTCGCGATGCCGCCGGCAAGCCCATCGCCTGGGAGACCTGCATCACGCTGAACGATCACTGGGGCTACACGCGCGACGATCATCATTTCAAGACGCCGGCGCAGGTGGTGCGGATGCTGGTCGAATGCGTGAGCAAGGGCGGGAACCTGCTGTTGAACGTCGGACCGACGGCCAAGGGCGTGATTCAGGAGGAAGCGACGGCGGTCCTTTTGCGCGTGGGCGACTGGATGGAGGCGAATCACGATTCGATCTACGGCGCCGGTCCGGCGGAGATGCCCAAGCCCGACTGGGGGCGCTACACGCGCGGCGAAGATGGCACGCTCTACGCGCACGTCTTCGAGCGGCCGATGGGACCGATCGCCTTTCACGGCCTCGCGGGCAGGGTGAAGCGGGCGCGTTTTCTGGCGGATGGCTCCGAGCTGGTGCTCAACAAACCCTGGAATGTGCCGAAGAATTCGCATGATTTGCACGTGGATTTGCCCGAAGCGCCGCTGCTCGACGAACTCGACACCGTGATTGCGCTGCATGTCGACTGAGCGTATACTTTTTTCCCAGCGGCGGCGGAGAGCGGCCCTTCGACGCGCTTTGAACCACAGGGAGCGATGCGATGGATTATTCCCTCCTCATGGAAGCGGCGTACGAACAGGCGCTCAAAGGCTATCGCGAAGGCGGGCTGCCGATCGGAAGCGTGCTGGCCAATGAGAAGGGCGTGGTGCTGGCGGTGGGGCACAACCTGCGCGTGCAGACCGGTGATCCGACCGCGCACGCGGAGGTGGTGTGCATGCGTAACGCCGGCCGCCGCCGCGATTGGCCGCGGCTGACGCTGGTGTCGAGCCTCTCGCCCTGCATCATGTGCACGGGCACGGCGCTGCTCTATCGCGTGCCGCGGGTGGTGATCGGCGAGAACCAGAATTTTCTTGGGGCGGAGGATTTGTTCAAAGCGCGCGGCGTGGAGCTAATCAACCTGCATCATGCGGGCTGTATCGCGCTGATGGCAAAGTTCGTGCGCGAGAAGCCGGAGTTGTGGAACGAGGATATCGGCGAAAATGGTAAATAGTAAATGGTAACTGGTAATTCGCTGGCGCGAGCGATGGGGGCACCGTTCTCCGGCGACAGCCAATTACCAATTACTAATTACCAGTTACCAATTACTCCGTCATCGCCCGGGCGCCGTCGTCCCGCCCGCCCCCGCTCTCGCCCGCGCTGCCGCCGGTTTTGCCGGCGGCAGGTTGTACACCGGCGTGGGGAACGTCAGCGAACGGATCCATCGGGCCATGAGCTGGAAGTCGGGGGCATCTTCGCTGGGGAAATGGTGCAACTGGATTTTTCCCGGGTGCGGAATCGCGGCCACGGATTTGGGCAGCCCATACTGAAGCAGCAGGCTCTTGCGCGGGTCGTCCCGGTTGATCATCTTCTCAACCGTGCCCGCCACCGGCCTGGTGTAATTCGAGAGGATGTAAAAGTTCGTATAGAGCAGCTCGTCGCTCACGCTCGTGCCCCCCGGACGCAGCAGCCGGAACTTCGCGGTCGGGGCGGCATGGCAGGCGGCGGTGGCGCAGTTCTGCAGCACGTACGGATGCACGCGCGTGCGAAAGAGCACCATGTCGTCCGGATCCGACCGAAGCTGAATCTTGTCGATGTATTTCTGCAGGCCCGAACCGCGAATGGCGGCCACCTGCTGGGCGAAATTGGCGGGGTTCAGAAACGCGTCCTCCGCCTGCCGCGATGCATCCACGCCGGGCTCCGTCTTCACCACATCATTCCAGAACTGCATCAGCGTGGCCCGGTCGATGGAGCCCAGCAGGTGCGTGTCGCCCTCGTGCAGCTCCGCCAGCCGCAGCGCGGAAACCTGCGCCGGCGTGAGCAGCTTGACCGTCGTGGGGACCGTTGCGGCGGCCGGCGGCGCGGCGGCGAGGTGCTGCTGGACCGCCAGCTTGAGCAGCCGCGCTTCATCGTTTTTCGGGTCCAGCGCGAGCGCCCGGTCGGCGGCCGCTTGCGCGTCGGCAAATTTGCCCTGCCGGTAAAGCGACTGCCCGAGAGCCAGTTCCGCGGCCGCGGAGTCGGCGCCTTGCGTGGCGGCGGCGGCGGGCGAAGGCCTGGCCGCCGAGTAGCCCAGCATGGCCCCGGCCGACAGGGAAACGCAGGCGGTGAGGATCGCGGCGGCGCGGGACCAGCGGCTGGAATCAAAAAAGGCCATCGTCGCTCCTCGAGAAGTAACCCGCTTGGCGCCGCCGGAAGCCGACGCCCCCATGGAAGACCGGCCGCAAAGCACCGGCCGCAACGGTAAAGGTGCTGCATCCACGACGCCGGGCGCACTATAATCAGCGGTCCTGACCCCCTCAAGCACGAAATGGCGGCGGGCGGCGGACATCAGGAGAATCGCGTGTCGAGCCAAACCCCACCGGCCCCGGATGATTTTCTCAGTGAACTCGTGGGCAGGGTCGTGGTGCTCGACACCCAGGGCCCGCTGCTGTACGTGGGAACGCTCGAGCGCGTGGCCGGCGTCTTCCTGCACCTCACGCAGGCCGATGTCCACGACATCAACGATTCGCGAGCGTCCAAGGACCTGTACCTGGTCGAGACGCGCGATCTGGGCGTGCGCGTGAATCGGGAGGCCGTCGTGGTGATGCGCTCCCAGGTGGCTAGCGTGAGCCTACTGGCGGACGTGCGGAACTGACGACCGCCCCGTGATTGGGCGTGCGGGTGCCGTGGCTGCCGGGGCTGCGCGTGGGCACGATTTCCCGCGCAAAGACGCGTTTGAGCATTTCGAGATAACACTCGCCGTGGGCTTCGTCCGGCAGCAGCGACGCCCCCGTGAGCCAGTCGTTCCACGACGAGATCGTGACCATTTTGATCTTGGTGTCCGGCCGCTGGAGATACGCGCGGGCATTTTCCATCACCGAGCGCACCGCGGCCGGCGTGTTGCCTTCGAGCACCGGCACGAACGGAAAATCGCGCCGCTCGAAACGATCCGTCGGACAGCACAGCGGCGTGGCATCAAATCCGATCGTGATGTTGGGAACGTACGGAGCCGCCCACCCCCGTGCTTCCGATTCCCAGTGCGCCACATTCGCCGTGACCGCCTTGCCATAACTGCCGCGCGGAAACGTGTCGCTGGCGATCTCAAAGTGATCGAGGAAGTGCGTCGGGCTGACGGAATCCAGCGGCAATCCGGCCGTCACCGCCGATACCCCGCCGAACGGCTCCCACCGCTTGCGATCGCGCAGCCGCCACAACATCCCGCAGATGTGCAGCCCGGGCAGCCCCGCGCTCGCCGCCTTGAGCTGCAGCCGCTCGATCGCCTCGCGCGCCCCTTCCACCCCGCCCATCGAGCGCACGAAATTCACCAGGTCGATAATGCCCAGGTACGGGCAGCCGTCGATTTTCAGATAGGACGGATGCTCAAAATAGCGCTCCACCCAGATGCGCGCGATGGCGTCGAACGTCTGCGGCTTGATGACGCCGCTGGAAAGAACGCCCGGCGTCCCGGAGAGCAGCGCCGGATGCTGCGCGAGGACTTCCCGGTTGTCCCACACGATGGCGAACTTCATGCGGTCGGCGTTGGCCGCCCCGAGAAATCCATGGTCCAGGGCGTCATTGAGAAAGGGCCCCTCCTCATCGTGATACCAGTGATACAGGAAAGAGCACACGCCATGGTCGGCGGCGAGATCGATTTCGCGTACGACGAAATGGGGATCGCTGTCATCCGCGCGTCCCCACGCCGGTTTCACCGGTTGCCGATGGTTTTCAAAGCGCGGATGGGCCGCGTGGATGAGGTCCCACGCGCTCCAGCCCTTGCCATGCCATTGTTCCAGTCGCGGGTCGCTGTGCCACCATGGCAGGTAGTGCGCGGCCACTTCACAGAAAGACATACGGCCCCCTGTCGATGCACGAGTTGTCCAATTCCCCTCCGCGCGAGAAATGCCCATGCGCGGTCACTGATGTGCACCCTCAGTATAGAGGGCACGTTGCCGGTCGAACAAATGAATTTCCGGTAATGCGGCAGTTTTTACGCTGCGGCTCGCTCAGGGCGGTTCCCATCATTCGCCGGGACGATACTTCGGCGGGGCGCGATCCGCGCCCGTGGCCACCGACGAAATCGTGCCGTCGGGATGCAGAATGTTGATTTGCCCATCCACCACCGCGCGATCGTCCGTGGCGAGGTTCCTCGTCGCGATCGTCCCGGCGACTTTTCCCGTCGCCGTCACCTCCACGCGCTGCGTGCCGATGATCGTACCCATCACGCGCCCGGCGACGACCACCTCCGCACCCTGCAGAATGCCTGAAAAACGGGCGGTCGGCTCCACGAGAATCGACCCGCACGTGACCACGCGCGTCAGCGGCGAATCCCCGCGAATGACCACATCTTCCAGCCGCAGGTGCTTGTGGCAGGCCGTGCACCGCGTGTTCAGGGCGCGAATCGCCACCCGCAGCGGTTCCCCGCAGTGCGGACAATCGATGTCGCGGGTCGTGGGAGCGCTCCGTGCCTCGGGGCGTTGGACCACCTGGTTCCAATTCATCAGAGGCAGGCGGACGTGCTGACGACCGAACAACGGCATGAAGGTTCCTCGACCACCGGATGGGCCGCCGGTTGCGCGGCGGCTTGGGCCATATCGGCGCGCGATCGGCCCGGACGTGACATTATCTCCGGATGAGGCCGCGATTGCACGCCGCGCGGAAGCTGTCAGGGAGCGGGGCTGCCGGGAATCAGTGCCGGCCAAAATGTCGCCGGTCCGAAAGATTCCCCGGCCGGGAGCGTCGATAGAATAGTCTGATGCGCGGGATACGAAACATGGTCTGTGGGGGCATCGTGGCGGCGTCGTTCGCGGCGGGGGCGGCGGCGCGCGCGGAAGTCGTCACCCTGCGCAATGGCGAGACGTACGATGGCACGATCGAAAATCGTAATAGCGACGGGTTCGACCTGCGCATCACGGTCGGGCCCTTCACGACCATCAAGCACATCAACATCATGGATATCGTCGACATCGCGCCCTCGGCGATGAAGCCCGCGCCTGCGGAACCCGAGCCGCCCGTCGCCGACGTGCACGCAAGCCCGCCGTCGCCGGCGACTCGACCGGCCGCCACGCAAGCCGCCTCGACCGAGCCGTCGCACTTCTTCGTGGAGCTGGCCGAGACGGCGATCGGCGACGGACCTGATCGGCTCGACCGTTTGCCGGAGAATCTGCAGGCCGAATGGGCGGCGGCGCTTCGCTCCGAGGCGCTCGGGGATCGCCCGCAGACCCTGCAACTGCTCTACAAGATGGAAGACGATTTCCGGGCGCTTCCGCATGGCATGGCGCGCCTGGATGCGATCACGCGGCGCGAAAAGAAAATATCCTTCGGCCAGTGGGAGGCGCGAATCCACTGGGATGCGATTTACTCCCGCGCCAAGGGGCTCACGCTGGAGGTGGGGCCAGTCCATGACGAGGAGAAGGAGCCGCTGATCGGGCTGCTGAAGGAAAAGACCGATCCCGCGCTTCGGCCGCTGAAGGCCTATTTTCCCCGCACCGACCCCAAAACCGGCAGGCCCATGCCCTTCAAGCCGCAGCAGTTGGCGGGGATCAACCTGTCGAACTGCGGCCAGGTAAAAGAGGAGGCGATCGCCGCAAGCCAGATCCTGCTGGCGCAGTTGAAGGTGCAGCCGGACATGCCCGCGGCGGATCGGGCGTTGATCGCCGGCCAGTTGCAGACCGTGAATAGGGTCCTGGCGCGCGCGACGGAGCTGGAGCCGCTGGCTCGTGCGGCGGCGGCCAAGGCCGCGCGGGAAAAGCAGGCCGCCGAGGAGCGGACGTCGCGCCTGAATGGGATGGCGCGGTAGCGGCGGCAGGACTTGGCCGGTAGGCTTTGGGCATGAGCGCATTATTTGAATCCTCGGTTCCGGGATTGCCTGTGCGGCGGGGCAAGGTGCGGGATGTCTACGAGTTGCCCGAGGGGAAACTGCTGATCGTGGCATCCGACCGCATCTCCGCGTTTGACGTCATCATGCCGACGCCGATTCCCGACAAGGGAAGGGTTCTCACGGCGTTGTCGAATTTCTGGTTCGAGAAGTTCGCGCGCGACATCGCGGGTTTTAAGCATCATCTGCTGGCCACGCGGTGGGACGACTTTCCGCCGGCAGTGCGGGTGCTCGATGGCGGGGGGGCAGGAGAGGTCAGAAAGATGCTGGAGGGGCGGTCGGTGGTGGTGAAGAAGACGACGGTGGTGCCGATCGAATGCGTGGCCCGGGGATACTTGACCGGCTCGGGCTGGAAGGATTATCAGCGGACGGGAACGGTCAGCGGCGTGAAACTGCCGGCGGGCCTGCGGCAATGCGAGCAGTTGCCGGCGCCGATTTTCACGCCGAGCACCAAGGCCGCCGCGGGGCACGACGAACCGATCTCCTTCGACGCGGCGGCGGCGCAGGTCGGCGGCGGGCTGATGGATCGCTGCCGGACGCTGACGCTGGAGCTCTATCAACGGGCGGCGGCCTATGCGCGCGAGCGGGGAATCCTGCTCGCGGATACGAAATTTGAGTTCGGCGCCTTGCCCGACGCGCCCGGCGATCCGGTGCTCATCGATGAAGCCTTGACGCCCGATTCGTCGCGCTTCTGGCCGGCGGATCAGTACGAAATGGGCCACGACCAGCCCTCCTTTGATAAGCAGTACCTGCGGAACTACCTCGAGACCCTCGCGTGGAACAAGACGCCGCCGGGACCGGTGCTGCCGGGGGAGGTGGTCGAATTGACGCGCGCGAAATACATCGAGGCGTACGAGCGTTTGACCGGCAGGCCTTTTGTGGAAGATGACGGGAGCGACCGATGAAACGCGTGTGGATGATGAGTGTCGCGGTGCTGCTGGCGGGCGCGTGCATGGCGCAGACGACCGCGCCCGCGGAAAAATCCGACCTGCCCTGGACGGAGGATTATGCGGCGGCGATGGCCCAGGCCAAGAAAGATCACAAGCTGGTGCTCCTGAATTTCACCGGCAGCGACTGGTGCGTCCCCTGCAAGGCGCTGGATCGGCTGGTGTTCGCGTCGCCGGAGTTCCACGCGTGGGAGGCGGGGAAGATGGAGCTGGTGACGCTGGATTATCCCGCCCGCACGCCGCAGACGGATGCCATCAAGGCACGGAACAAGGACCTGAAGGATCAGTACAAGGTGAAGGGGTATCCGACGATTCTGATCGTGACGCCGGAGGGCAAGGAACTGGCGCGGACGGAGGGGTTTGATGAGGACAAAGGCACGGCGGCCGAGTGGCTGGCGGACGTGCGGAAGCAGATGGAAAAGAGCGGCGCGGGCAACTGAGCGGGGCGGGCGGGGCGGGGGGGGCGGGGCGGGGGCGGGGGGGGTCAGGGCAGCGTGATGGGGACGCGGAGGGTGCCGGACCAGATTTCGAGCACGTCGGGGGTGCCGGTGGCGAGCTGGGGATCGGGGACGAAAATGAGCTGGGCGCGGCCGGAGTGCGGGGAGAGGGTCGAATCGGGTGCGCCGCCGCGGCCGGGGATGCGGACGAGGACCTGCTCGAAATCGTTGGGTCGGGCGAGGATGCGTCCGATGACCCAGGTGCGTCCGTTCTGTGCGAGGCGAATTTCCATGGCGACGGGAAGCGGTGGATCGCTGAGGGCGACCCAGCCGCGGGAGTCGGGGCGGCGTGTGGGCATGAGGATGCGGAGATTGCGTGCGATGGCGGCGGCGGCTTCGTCGTTGGCGACGAGTTCGACGGAGGGCGGGCCGGCGGGAGAAGGCGGCAGGATTTCCACGGCGAGGTCGGCGTGGCGTGTGAGCGCCATGGGAGCGGCGGCGTGTTGCAGGGTGACCTTCAGGCGCATCGTGACGTGCAGCAGGTGCGAACCGGCGGACAGCGGCGCGGCGGAGACGGGGAGCGAGGCGACGAAATGGAGCGGCATGGGCACGACGGTGTCGAGCGACTGGCGGGCGAGGTGGAGCGTGGCGTTGTGGCCATCGACGGAGACCTGGAGGTCGGGGCGCAGTTCGGCGCTGCCCAGAGGCCCCAGTTCCGTGCCGCCGGAGTAGATGCAATGCAGGGCGAGGGGAACGGCATCGCCGGCGGTGACGCGAGGGCGGGCGGCGAAGGTGATGCGGAGGGCGTGATCGACGTAGCGCTGTTCCTGGGCGGGGGAGGCGCGACCTTGGGCGATGGCGGCCTGGATGACATCGCCCCACTGGCGGTACCACGGGCCGCCGGTTCCGCCGGGGGCGGCTTTGGCTTGATGGACGAGGAGGTCGTCGAGGAGGGCGGAGATTTGGGCGGGGGAACCGCGGCCGTGAGTGATGCGGCGGCGGAGTTCGGCGGCGGCGCGCTGGCGGAGGTGGGGCGTGCCGGAGAAAAGATCGGCGTGCAGGGAAGGGAGTGAGCGCCAGGCGATCCAGTCGGCGTGGGCGGCCCAGGTGAAGGAGGCGAAGGCGAGGAGTGCGGCGCCGGCGGTGGAGAATGCCAGGCCGGTGACGACCCAGCCGGTGCGTCGGCGGCGGTTGCCGACGCGCATGGAGCGGCGGCGTCGTGTGTCGGCGCCGCATTCGGGGCAGCGGTGGGAGGTTTCGGGGCGGCAGTAGAGATCGAAGCCGCAGGCGCGGCAGACCAGGTGGAGGTCGACGCGCCGGCCGTGACGGCCGACGGCGTAGAGGAGGAGTCCCAGGAGCAGAACAAGTATGGCGGCGAAGGCCATGATAAGGTGCCCCGTGCAGGTTGGTGCGGCGAAGCAGGGGGAGGGGCGGCGGCGTTTTTATCTGGCCGCGGAGTCGCAGCCGAAGCGGGCTTTCACTTCCTTGAGCCAGTCGAGGATGGCGGACTGATCGACGTAGTAGTACATGCTGTTGCAGGCGCGGCGGCAGGCGAGGACGCCGGCTTCGGAGAGGATTTTGAGGTGGTGGCTGACGGTGGGCTGGGTGAGGCCGAGCTCGTCGGCGAGTTCGATGACGTTGTACATTTCCTCACAGATGGCCTGGCGGGGGAGGATCTGCATGATGCGGAGGCGCGTGGGTTCGCCGAGGGCGGCGAAGACCTGTGCGAAGCGGTCGATCTCGCCGGTGGGGGCGTTGCGGCGTTTTTCGCCGCGGGAGCGCGACGGTCGCCGCGCGGGCTTGGTGGACATGCGGATCATCCGTGCAGGTGCTCCACGGGCGGGAGGGTGATGGCCTTGACGACTTCGAGGGAGGGATCGGCCTTGAGGGCGGCGAGGGCTTCGGGGGTGGCTTCGGAATCGAGCTTGAGGACCATGAGGGCCTTGTCGCCTTTGCGGGAGATGGTCATGTCGGCGATGTTGACGCCCATTTTGCCGAAGGTGTTGCCGACGAGGCCGATGACGCCGGGGCGGTCCTTGTTGACGATGAGGACCATGGGGCCGGCGGGGATCATGTCCATCCAGTAGCCCTTGATGCCCAGGACGCGGGGCATGTTGTCGGAGAAGACGGTGCCGATGACGGTGTGGGTTTTGGTTTCGCCGGCGACCTTTTCGGTGATTTCGAGTTCGATGGAATGCTGGATGGCGCGCTGGACGGCCTGGCCCATGGTTTCGGTGCGGAGGATGATGCCGCGGCCTTCGGCGAGGTGGAAGGCGTTGACGACGTTGAGGGATTCGGAGAGGAAGGGGCGGAGGAGGGTCATGACGGCGAGGCGCTGGAGGGTGTTGGCGATGCGTTTGGGCAGTTCGCCGTTGGTGCGGAGGGTGATGGAATCGAAGCCTTTGTCGGTGATGGAGGCGAGGATGGTTCCCATGCGCTGGGCGAGGTCGGCGTAGGCTTTTTCCTGCGGGGAGAGGTTCACTTCGACGCCGCCGGCGTTGACGGCGCCGACGAGTCCCTGGCCGCGGAGATAGGTGAGGATGCCGTGGACGACGTCGGTGGCGGCGGCGGTTTGAGCTTCGGTGGTCGAGGCGCCGAGGTGGGGGGTGAGGACGACCTTGTCGCCGAGGGAGAGGAGGGGCTGTTCTTTTTCGATGAAGGCTTCGAGCTTGAGTTCAGCGCCGGGTTCGGGCTCGTAGACGTCGATGGCGGCGCCGGCGACGTGGCCGGACTTGATGGCTTCGGCGAGGGCGGCTTCATCGATGATGCCGCCGCGGGCTGCGTTGATGAAGCGGACGCCTTTTTTGCATTTGGCGATGCGGTCGGCGTTGATGAGGCCCTTGGTTTTGTCGCCGGGGACGTGGACGGTGATGTAATCGCAGAGGGGGAGGAGTGCGTCGAGGTCCTTGATCATTTTGACCTGGCCATCGAGTGCGGTTTCGGCGAAGAAGAAGGGGTCGTGGGCGACGACTTTCATATCGAGGCCGAGGGCGCGTTTGGCGACGGCGCGGCCGATGCGGCCGAAGCCGATGACGCCGAGGGTTTTGCCGGCGAGCTGGGTGCCCATGAAGGTGTTGCGGTCCCACTTGCCTGCGCGGAGGGAGGCGTCGGCGGCGGGGATTTTGCGGGAGAGGGCCATCATGAGGGCGAGGGCGTGTTCGGCGGTGGTGGTGGTGTTGGCGTCGGGCGTATTCATGACGAGGACGCCGGCCTTGGTGGCGGCTTCGACATCGACGTTGTCGACGCCGACGCCGGCGCGGGCGATGGCCTTGAGTTTGCCGGGGGTGGCGAGGTCGGGGGCTTTGATTTTGACGCCGGAGCGGATGATGACGCCGTCGAAGTTGCCGAGGATTTTGCCGAGTTCGCCGGGCTGCCATTTGTCCTGGACGGTGAGTTTCACGTCGGGCTGGGCCTTGAGGATGGCCTTGCCTTCATCAGCCAGTTTGTCCGCCACGAGAATGTCAAACATCCGATCGCTCCGAAGATGAGGTGGTTTCCGCGAGATCAGCGGTGGGGAAAGGGGAAGTATAGGGCAAAGGCGCGGGGGCATAAAGGAGGGGAGGGGAAAGAGGACGGGCGATCGGGTGCGGATGTGAGGGAAAAAATGTGCAAGTGGGACTTGACAGGGAAAATTTGAGCAGGTGCGCAGATTTCCGGATGTGTGAATGTGATGCAGGTGGTTGGGTTTTCGGGGGTTGTGGAGGGCGGGGGGGGAGATGCTCAAGATGCTCATGTTTTTTTGCGCGCGCAGGTTGGGCACGTAGGCGCGAAGGAGAGGGCGCGGCGGGGCTACAACCGAAGTTAACCACGGAGCACACGGAGCGCACGGAGGGGCGACGAGGGGCCTCCCCCACGCCGACGACGTAAATTGGCCACGAAAGGCACGAAGGACACGAAAGTTGTGATTTGGAAATGTTGTTACGGGGGGAAGAAAGGGTGCGATAGCCATAGGAAGATGGGGTTGGGAGTGGGTCATCGCGCAGTGCTCCTCTATAGAGGGAGATTGCGCCCACTTTGTGCGCACACAGGTTTGCGAAGTTTTTGATAAGGGGTTGGGGGGAGCGGGGTTGGGGGGGAAATTTTTTGCGGCGAATAATTCCGCAGCGGGCCAGGTTGTGCGCGCGGGGAGGGAGTTGGAGGCGGATTTTTGTGGATGGGCCGCGGGCGCGGGAGTAGAGTGGGGAAGAGTTCATTGCGGTGGCGGAGCGGCGGGTTGGGGGAGGATGGTTTCGGCTGGCTGGTGGACGAAGCGGGTAAGGTGCCCATGGTTCGGATGGGTGTTGGTGTTGCATGTCTTGTTGTGGCGCTGTGCGGATGTTCGGCAGGGCCTGTGGCGAAACCGTCGGGGGCTTCCGAATTGCAGTGGCGGGGGGTTGTGAGCTTCAAGGTGCCAGGGACGGCCAAGCTCGCTGACGTTGCCTTCCAATACAGGAGGGACGAAAGCCAAGAGGAGCCGGTGGGAGTCCTGGTGATGTCTGGTTCGGATGGGAGGGCACATGTTCAGCGGTTTACATATCATCCGGATATCGCTTCGCAGGCTGTGATTCGGATTTATCCGGTTTATTTCGGGGAGCTTGGGGATCTGTTGTGCTCGGAATGGGAGTGGGGTTCGGCGGTGCAATTGGTCGTGTTCCGTCTCAATGCGGATCACAAGATCGACATCGTTTTTAATGGAAGAAGCCGATTTGGTTACCAGATTTTGAACGTCACCGGCGGTAAGAGCGATGATATCTGCGAGGGGAATGGATACCTTAAGGGGCCGTATTGGATGAAGGTGTATACGTGGGATGGGGGTAAGTTTGTGTTGGGCAAGACGGTTACGGTTGAGGAGCCTCAGCGATATTCGATCGATATAAAGTAGGGGGGGCCGGGCGGCGACTTTCGTTCTCTGGCGTGCTGGGGCGTTTTGCGGTGGCGTTTTTGTTTGTTGTGATGGGGCGGCATGGAAGAAATAATTCCGACGTTGGAGTACCGGGCGGCTGGGCAGGGAGTGCGGATGGGGTTGGGCCGCGTTGCTGGGGGGTATTTTGGGGGGATGGTCGCTGCGAACGTGGGGTTGCTGGTGGTGGGGAACCTGGTGGCGTCGGGCGGGACGATCGATGCGGAAGCGGTGGGATATTTGCCGGTGGTTCTGGCGATTGGGGTGGGGGTGTGGGCGGTTTCGGCGCTGCTCGTGTGGGGGATGTTGTGGGCGTGGAGGCGCGGCACGCAACGGGCGATTTCCAGGCATTGTGGTGTGAAGGGGTTGGTGGTTGGGTTTTTGATTTCACTTGGGGCTGATCTGGTGGCGTTCCTTCCGCCCGTGGGTGCGTTTTTGGAGGGGCCTGATGAATGGATTTATTGGGTGGTTGCGTATCTGGTGGTGCCGTGGGGCGTTTTCATGTTGATGACGGGGGAGGTGCGGGATGGTTAGGTGGCGGCAGTAGGGACAGTGCGTTTTGCGCGGGGGAGTTTTTGCGGTGATGGGGGAGGGCGTTTGCGGCGCGTGAGATTTATGTCGTGATGAGAGGTGCGCTTTCGCTCCTGCCGGGGCGAATTTTTTTGGGGTGTTCGTGGATCCCACGGCTGCGGGGGTGTGGCCGCCTTGCCGTGGGCGAAGAAGCCATTTCAAAAAGCGTGGCATTGGCGTCCGGCGCCATGCTCTGATCGGGAAAACCAGGGTTACTCGAACATGGGCAGGATGCCCATGCCACTTTTGAAATGGCTTCTGAAGCGGTCCCGGGGTTCCCTTCGGTCACCCCGGGCTATTGACGCGAGCCCCTTTGGGGCGGATGCGACTTTCCCCCTCACGGCACGCTGAAGTGTGAACTCCGGACGTGGTTTGGCGGTGGCGGGATGGGGCGGGTTATTGGAGGCCGGTGCCTTCGTCGCCTTGGCCGGGGACGTGTTGGAGGGATTGGGATTGGCCGTGGGTCCAGTAGGGGGCGAAGGGTTTGGTGGGGGATTCGACCATATTTTGGACGCCGGAGATTTGGGGGGTGGTGGGAGCGGGGGCGAGTTCGAGGACGGTGATTTGGTTTTGGCCGACTTTTTGCCAGGAGCTGGGGAGGTAGAGGGAGCGGGAGGCGCCGACGTCCCAGAAGCGGCCGAGGTTGTGGCCGTTGACCCAGACGACGCCGAATTTCCAGTTGGACATGTCGAGATAGGTTTCGCCGGTTTGGGCGAGGGTGAAGGCGCCGGTGAAGAGGGCGGGGCCATAGTGGTCGGGGCCGTCGTAAGCGGCGTGAGTCATGCCGTTGGCGAGGGGGAGCGGATAGATTTGCCAGTCGGTGAGGGGGGCATCTGCGAGGGTGGGATTGCCTTCGAGACCTTTGCGGGAATTTTTCTGATCGAAGGGGGAGCTGGTGCGGCCCATGTTTTCGACGAGGATGTCGAGGGTGCTGCCGGCCTTGGCATCGATGGGTGTGGTGAAGGTGGGTTTCTTAGGATCGGTGAGTCCGTCGGCGATGACTTTGCCGTCGAGCATGACGAAGACATAGTCGCGCGCGGCGGGGAGGGTGAGGGTTCCGTTGGCGGCGGCGGCAAGTTTTTTGCGGTAGAGGATGAAGCCGTAGGACTGGCCGAGGTCTTCCATGGGTTTGACGTCGGAGGAGATGACAGGTTTGGCGGAGTCGGCCTGCGCTAGGAGGGGAGAGTTGGGTTGGAGCGTGAAGGCGGGGATGGTGATGATTTTGGGGTCTGGGGGGATGGGGGGGAGGGTGGCGTTGCGGGCTTTGGCGAGGAGATCGCGGAGGGCTTTGTATTTGGGGGTGGTGCGGCCGAGCTCGTCGACGGGGGCGTCGTAGTCGTAGGTGGTTTGCATGGGGCGGCCGGCGTTGGAGCCTGCGGAGAAGCCGAAGTTGGTGCCGCCGTCGAAGACGTAGTAGCACCAGGAGACTTCGGGGTGGCTGAGGAGGAATTGAGTATCGGAGACTTGTTGTTGTGTGGATACGCGCATGAGTTTGCCGCCCCAGAGATCGAACCAGCCGGTGTAGACTTCGGGGGAGAAGACGGGCATATCGCCGTTGACGGCCTGGGCCTGTGCGATGCGCTGGGGGACGACGGCTTTGAAGCCGTTGTATCCGCGGAGGACGCCGGGGATGGAGTTGTGGTCGTTCCAGACGTTGCCGGAGTGGTCGCAGGTCATAAGTTGGCCATCGAAGCCGTCTTTGACGAAGAGGTCGTGGAGTTTGTGGAGGTAGGGATCGATGCGGCCGTATTCGTTTTCGAACTGGGTCATGAGGATAGGGCCGCCGTGGTTGATTTGGAGGTCTGCGACTTGTTTGCCGAGCTGCTGGAGGTAGAGGTCGCAGAAGCGGAGGAATTTGGGGTCGTCGGCACGGATTTTCATATCGTGATATTTGAGGAGCCATGCGGGGAAGCCGCCGAATTCGATTTCCGCGCAGACGTAAGGGCCGACGCGGAGGATGACCCACATGTGGTGTTTCTGGCAGAGTTGGACGAAGCGGCGTACGTCGGTTTGGCCTTTGAAGGTGAATTTGCCTTCTTCGGGTTCGATCTGGTTCCAGTAGAGATAGGGGGCGACGGCGTTGAGGCCCATGGCTTGGGCTTTTTCGATGCGGTCTTCCCATTGGTCTGCGGGGATGCGGCCGAGGTCGAGTTCGCCGGCGATGAGGCGGAAGGGTTGGCCGTCGATTTTGAATTGGTGGTCGGTGAGTTGGAGTTGGTGGCGGTGGCCGTCGGGGGCGGGATCGGCGGGGCGGGCGGCGGTGGGGGGTTGACGGAGGGCGCATCCGGCGGCGAGGAGTGCGGCGGTAGAGAGCAGCGCGAGTGAGGAGAGGCGGGTGGGGGGCATGGGGGCTCCTTCTGGGGGTGGGTGTTTTGGGGATTAACGGAGATGGGGGGTTGGGCTTTCATGGAAAGGGTTGGAGGCGGGCGCGAGGGGTTGTCGCGGGGAGGGAGGGGGGCGAGGCGGCCGCGCTTATCCGGGGAGGAGTTTGATGTAGAAGGTGCGGCGGCGGGGGCCGTCGAATTCACAGAAGTAGATACCTTGCCAGGTGCCCAGGAGGGGGCGGGACTGGTGGATGATGAGGGTGATGGAGGGGCCGGTGAGGATGGTTTTGAGGTGGGAGTCGGAGTTGCCTTCGTTGTGCTGGTAGAAGGGTTCGTGCTGGGGGATGAGGGCGGAGAGTTTGTGGGTGACATCGGATTTGACGTCTGGGTCGGCGTTTTCGTTGATGGAGACGGCGGCGGTGGTGTGGGGGACGTAGACGACGCAGAGGCCTTCGGGGATGGCGGATTTCTGGATGGCTTGGAGGATTTGGGGGGTGATGTCGAGGATTTGGTTGCGGGTGTGGGTTTGGAGTTGGTGTTCGGTGAGCATGGGGGGGCTCCGGGTGAGGGTGGGGTTTTGGGCAGGGTAGCGGGAAGGCGGGGGGAGGGGGAGGGGAAATTGGAAAAATTGGTGCGAGTGGTTCAATTGGGGGTGGCGGTTCAGTGGGAGCGCGGCGCGGCCTGCGGGCCGAACATCGGCGAGACGCCGATGCCACAATGCGAATTTTTTTGACTTTGGTAAAGGGCGATCAATAATTCTCATGAGTTCCCGGGGGGCGCCTCGGGAGTGAAGGTCCCGGCGGCGGACCCTTGGCAGGGAGCATGTGAACGACGCATGCGAGGGCCAGGGCTATCCGTGGCGGCTGGGGAGTTCGATTTGCAAAGGAGGTGATCCGTGGTCAACAGTCGTAAGGTTTCGCTGCGTTAAGCAGCCTGTACGCACTGCTTCGCGTACAGCGAAGCCACAAACGTGGACCGCCCCGCGGGCATTGGCTTGCGGGGCGGTTCTTTTTTTGCGTTGTAAATGGCCACGAAATGCACGAAATGCACGAAAAAATTGTCCACGAATGGACACCAATGGACACGAATGGCGTTTTGGGGAGAAGGGTTAGTTGTCTGATTTGACGACGATGTCGAATTCCGGAGGTTTTGTGCCTCGCGGCTTTCCGCCGTTGTCGTGCAGGTCGGGGCCGACGCTATAGAGGCGGTAGCCGGTGGGGGATTTGTGATAGAGGAGGGGTTTGTTGGTGAAGGGGTCGGTGGCGGCGTCGGCGGGGAGAGGGAGGTCGGAGAGGGCGGGGGGGAAGGTGGGGTGGGTGGCGCGATAGAGACGCAGGGCGAGGGTGGTTTTGGCGAGGTGTTCGTCGGCGACATCTTCTGTGTAAAGGATGTTCACGCGTGCCACCGAAGGGGCGAGGGTTGGCAGGAGGGCTTCGTGCAGGTGGGTGAGTTTGTGCCAGCGGCCGGCGTGGTCGATCGCTTGGATTTGTGCGTCACCGGCTTGCAGGATGGATTGGCGGGCGCTGTAGATAGGGAGGACGAAGGCGTCGCGCATGCGGTCGAAAAAATCGTTGGCTTCGATCATGCCGGCGGGGAAGTTGACGGGGAGGGGCGGGTAGAAGCCGCCGCTGGAGATGGAGGGGGAGGCGGCGATGCGGTTGAGGGTGCAGAAGCCATCGAGCATCATGTAGCGTTCGCCGGTGTCGAGTTGGCGGGCGGGGGTTGGCGTGGGGCCGGCGGCGGCGAGGAGATTTTGCAGGGGGGCGATGGCGGCGGGGTCGAGGCCGGGGGCGGCGGCGACTTGTTGGATGATTTCCATTGCCGTGGCTTGGATGGGCATGCCGGAGAGGTAATCAGTCAGCAGTGGGCCTTGGGCGATCAGCTGGGCCAGGCGGATGAGGGTGGTGATATCTTGCGTGAAGCCGGCGGGATCGTTTTCGCCGGCGCGCAGCATGGCTCGTGCGACGAGCGCCCTTGCAGCTTGCCGGGTCTGGAACCAGTCCGGGGCGAACAGGGCTTCGACCATTACCGGGCGCGCGTGCGTTTCGGTATCGCCGTTCTCGGCGACGGTGGGTTGGTAGAAACGATCGCGCTGCACGGCTTTCTCAAGGGCGTCGAGTGCGGCGGATTGGCTAGCGAGATAGGCGGCGACTTCGGGATGGTCGGCGCGTTTCCAGGGCCTGGCTTCGGCTTCTTCCAGCGGCGCTTCGGGGTCTGGAACTTTTGAATCGCGGGTCGGGGGGCTCGGCGGTTGCGGGGCGGTTTCATCGGTGGATGGGGTTTGCTTCTTTGCCCATGTTGCGTAAGGGGTGAGCATTCCGGCGCCGGGATCGGGGATGTTCAGGAGGCGGAGAACGGTTTTTTTCCAGGCGGGTTTTCCGGTGAGGCCGACGACGGTGATGACGGCGGGCGCGGCGTTGTTGTCGGGCGTGACGCCTTTGGAGTATTGGTCGTTGATGGCTTTGAGGTAGTCGGGGAGGCCGTCCGGGGCGAGAGGGGCGGTGATGCGGGTGGTGGATGCATTCAGCGGGATGCGGCGCCAATGGGCGGCGAGGGCGACATCGGCGAGCAGGAGGACGACGGCGAGGAGGAAGAGGGTTCCCGCGGCGTACCAGAACCAGCGCCATCGCTTTTTCATGGGGGGTTCCTTGCCAGTGCGGATCAGGGCGTGGCGCAGGCGGTGAGGAGTTCGTGGGGGGCGCCGATGTCTCCGATGAGGATTTTGCCGGTGAAGGGTTGGGCGTTGGGGAAGCCGGATTTGAGGCCGCACATGGAGAGGGTTTCGGCGGCGTGGATGACGTCTTCGGGGGCACCGTTGGCGGCGGGGGCGCCGGTGTCGGGGTCGAGGCCGGAGGGGAGGTCGATGGCGAGGATTTTTTTGTGGGAGGCGTTCATGGCGCGGATGACTTCGGAGGGGAGGCCCTCGATTTTGCGGGAGAGGCCGGTGCCGAAGAGGGCGTCGATGAGGAGGACGTCGGGGGGGGCTTCGACGAGTGCGTCGCGGAGTTCGGCGTGGCCTGGGGAGAGGACTTCGACGCCGCCGGGGAGTTTCATGCGCTCGAGGATGGCGAGGTTGGTGGCGGCGGCGTCTTTGTATTTGTCGCGCGGGGCGAGGAGGAGGACGGTGATGTGGACGCCGGCATTGTGGAGGTGGCGGGCGGCGACGAAGCCATCGCCGCCATTGTTGCCGGCGCCGGCGAGGATGATGGCGTGTTTTTGCTTGATGGGGGCGAGCAATTTGAGGGCGGCGTCGGCGACGGCGCGGCCGGCGTTTTCCATGAGGGCGATGGTGGGGATGCCGAAGTCTTCGACGGCGCGGCGGTCGAGTTCGGCGAGGCCGGCCTTGGTGAAGGTAAGGGTGGGTTGCATCTGCGCCTCCTGCGGTAGGGGGGCGGTGTCAGTCGGTGCCGCCGCCGCGGCGGGAGGCGGGGGTGATGGGGAATTCTTTGGAATCGGTGCGGGCGGTTTTGAGGTAGTCGGTGATTTTGGCGACGATGTCGGGGTGATCGGCGGCGATGTTTTTGGTCTCGCCGATGTCGGTGTTCAGATCGTAGAGTTCCATGGGGCCGGTGAAACTATGCTTGACGGCTTTCCAGGCGGTGCCGTCGGGGGCGTTGTAGCGGACGGCCTGTTCGAAGCCGCGTTCGTGGAATTCCCAGTATAAAAACTCGTGTTCTTTCTGCCGGGCGTGGTGGCCGAGGAGTTCGGGGAGGAAGGAGATTCCGTCGGTATTAGCGGGGACTTTGCAGCCGGTGAGGTCGCCCATGGTTGCAAAGAAATCCCAGAAGGCTATTGGGAGGTGGGAGACGGTTTTAGGTTGGATGTGTCCGGGCCAATCGACGATGAAGGGGACGCGGATGCCGCCCTCATACATGTCGCGTTTGACGCCGCGGAAGGGACCGGAGGAATCGAAGAAGGCGGCCTTGGTGTTGCCTTCTTCCTGGACGCCGTTGTCGGAGGCGAAAATGACGAGGGTATTGCGAGAAACGCCGGCATTGTGGAGGGCGGTCATGACCTTTCCGACGGAGTCATCGAGGCGGCCGACGAGGGCGGCGTATTGTTTTTCGGGCAGGGGCCAGTCTTTGTCCTGATAGATGCCGAGGCTGGGGACTTCATTTTCGTGGGCTTCGCCGTTGGCGTGGGGCGCGGTGTAGGCGAGGTACATAAAGAATGGCTGGCCGCCTGGGTGTTGTTTCTGGAGGAAGGCCAACGATTCCTGATCGAACAAATCGCCGACATAAACTTTCTTGACGGTGGCGACGCCCTGGCCATATTTTCCTTCGTGGGGCACGACATTGGGGAGGGTGATCTTCTGTTCGTTTCTATATAAGAAGGTGGGATAGGAATTGTGGGCGTGGGTCTGGTCGACGAAGCCAAAGAAGTAATCGACGTCTTTATGGGTGGGGTCGCCGGAGCTGCCGACGGCGCCCATGCTCCACTTGCCGATGGAGAAGACGTAGTAGCCGGCGTCGTGGAGGCTTTGTGTGACGGTGGTGTCTTCGGGGCGGAGGTCGACTTTGAGATTTCCGCGGATGCGTCCGTGGCCGCTGGTGAGGCCGGTGAGCAGGGCGCAACGGGACGGCGCGCAGACGGTGTCGCCTGCGTAGGCGTCGGTGAATTTCATGCCGTTTTTGGCGAGGGCGTCGATGTTGGGCGTTTGGATTTGTTTCTGGCCGTAGCAGCCGAGGTCGCCGTAGCCGAGATCGTCGGCGAGGATGAAGACGACGTTGGGGGGTTGTGTGGGGCCGGCGGATTCGGAGTTTTGGGGGCTGCTGTTTTGGGCGAGTCCGCCGGAGCATCCGGCGACGGCGGCGGCGAGAAGGCCGGCCATGAGGAATTTTGCTGGGTTCACGTGGACACCTCCCTTGGCCCGCCGCGCCCACCATGTGGGACATCTTAAAGAAAATTCGGAATTTGAAAATCGAAAATCTGTGGCGGAGTTGGGCGGCCTGCGGGCCGACATGGGCGGGACGCCCATGCCACGGTTATCCGGCGACGGCGACGGCGGGGGGGTGGAGCTTGGATTTGAGATATTGGCCGGTGAAGCTGCGGGGGTTTTCGACGATTTTTTCGGGGGGTCCCTGGTCGACGATGGCGCCGCCGCCTTCGCCGCCTTCGGGACCGAGGTCGATGATCCAGTCGGCGCACTTGATGACATCGAGGTTGTGCTCGATGACGAGGACGGTGTTGCTTTGATCGACGAGGCGTTTGAGGACGGAGAGGAGGTTCTGGATGTCGGCGAAATGGAGGCCGGTGGTGGGCTCGTCGAGGACGTAGAGGGTGTGTCCAGTGCCGGGCTTGCCGAGTTCGGTGGCGAGTTTGACGCGTTGGGCCTCGCCGCCGGAGAGGGTGGTGGAGGCCTGGCCGAGTTCGACGTAAGAGAGGCCGACGTCGTTCATGGCCTGGAGGAGTTGCTTGATGTTGGAGAAGGAATCGAAGAAGGCGAGTGCCTCTTCGACGCGCATGGCGAGGACGTCGGCGATGGACTTGCCGCGGTATTTGATTTCGAGGGTTTCGCGGTTGAAGCGGGTGCCCTTGCATTCTTCGCATTGGACGAAGACGTCGGGGAGGAAGTGCATTTCGATGCGTTTGGTGCCCTGGCCCTGGCAGGATTCGCAGCGGCCGCCTTTGACGTTGAAGGAGAAGCGACCGGACTTGTAGCCGCGCATTTTGGCTTCGCGGGTGCGGGCGTAGAGGGCGCGGATGAGGTCGAAGACGCCGGTGTAGGTGGCGGGGTTGCTGCGCGGGGTGCGGCCGATGGGGCTTTGGTCGATTTCGATGACCTTATCGACATGTTGGCAGCCGGTGATTTTGGAGTGGGCTCCGGGGCGTTCTTTGGAACCATAGAGTTTTCGTTTGAGGGCTTTGAGGACGATTTCGTTGACGAGGGTGCTTTTGCCGCTGCCGGAGACGCCGGTGACGCAGACGAGGCCGCCGAGGGGGATTTTGACGTTGATGTTTTTGAGATTGTTTTCGCGGGCGCCGATGACTTCGAGGCAGTCCTCGCGGTTGACCTTGCGGCGGGTGCGCGGGGTGACGATTTCGTATTCGCCGGTGAGGTATTTGGCGGTGATGGAATCGGGGTTTTTGAGGACTTTGTCGACGGTGCCTTCGGCGATGATGCGGCCGCCGTGGCTGCCGGCGGCGGGTCCGACGTCGATGAGCCAGTCGGCGGCGCGGATGGTGTCTTCATCGTGCTCGACGACGATGACGGTATTGCCGATGTCGGTGAGGTGGCGGAGAGTTTTGATGAGGCGGTCGTTATCGCGCTGGTGGAGGCCGATGGTGGGTTCATCGAGGACATAAGCGACGCCGACGAGACCGGAGCCGACCTGGGTGGCGAGTCTTATGCGCTGGAATTCGCCGCCGGAGAGGGTGCCGGTCTGGCGGTCGAGGGAGAGGTATCCGAGGCCGACATCGTTCATGAAACCGAGGCGGGCTTTGACTTCCTTGAGGACGGGGGCGGCGATCTGGGCGCCTTCGGTGCCGAGTTCCAGGGCGTTGAAGAACTCGAGGGCGCGGAAGATGGTGAGGGCGGTGGCTTCCTGGATGTTCTTGCCGCCGACGCGCACGGCGAGGGCCTGGGGCTTGAGGCGTTTGCCCTGGCAGGCTTCGCAGGGTTGCTCGGATAGATAGTCGTGGAGGCGGGCCTTGACGAACTCGGAATCGGTGTTTTCCCAGCGTCTTTGCAACATGGGCAGGACGCCTTCGAACTCTTCGCCATAGGCGGACTTGTCCTTGGCGGTGGTGCCGTGCATGAGGATTTTCTTGATTTTGTCGGGGAGGTCGGCGAAGGGGGTTTGCTCTTCGACGCCGAAATCGCTGCAGAAATGGCGCATGATGCGGGAGTACCAGACATTCATGCGGCGGCCGTTGCGGCGGAAGGGTTCGATGGCTTCGATGACGGGGCGGGAGTCATCGGGGACGATGAGGGCCTCATCAAATTCCAGGATAGTGCCGAGGCCGGAGCACTCGGGGCAGGCGCCCCAGGGGGAGTTAAAGGAGAAGAGGCGGGGGGAAAGCTCCTCCAGGGAGGCTTCGGGATGATCGGGGCATGCATACTTGCTGGAATAGGAGTGGTCGGTCCATTTTCCGCCTTCCTCGACGGTGACGATCACGAGGCCGTCGGCGAGCTTCAGGGAGAGCTCGACGGAATCGGCGAGGCGGGAGCGCACTTCGGGCTTGATGATGAGGCGATCGACGACGGCTTCGATGGTGTGCTTTATGTTTTTGTCGAGGGCGTGAACGCTTTTGATTTCGTGCACGGCGCCATCGACGCGGCAGCGGACGAAGCCCTGGCGGGTCATGGCTTCGAGGGTTTCCTTGTGGGAGCCCTTCTGGCCGCGGATGAGAGGCGAGAGGACCATGACCTTGGCGCCTTCGGGGCGATTCATGATGGTGTCGACGATTTGCGTGGCGCTTTGCGAGGCAATGACCTTGCCGCAGACCCAGCAGTGGGGGGTTCCGGCGCGGGCGAAGAGGACGCGGAGGTAGTCGTAGATTTCGGTGGTGGTGGCGACGGTGGAGCGGGGGTTGGAGGAGCCCTGGCGTTGCTCGATGGCGATGGTGGGGGGGAGCCCTTCGATTTCGTCGCAGTCGGGTTTTTGGATCTGGTCGAGGAACTGGCGGGCGTAGGCGGAGAGGGATTCGACGTATTTTCGTTGTCCCTCGGCGTAGATGGTGTCGAAGGCGAGGGAGCTTTTGCCGCTGCCGGAAAGGCCGGTGAAGACGACGAGCTGGTCACGGGGGATTTCGAGCGAGACGTTTTTGAGGTTGTGCTCGCGCGCTCCCTGGATACGGATGAACTTCAAGGCCATGGAGGCTCCAATGCTGTTCGCGCGGCGGTCGGATTTGCCTTACGCGCTGCCACTTATCGGACCCGAATGAATCCCGTATTGTAGCAAGCGACGGGGGTGGCTCAAAAGGAAGGAAAAGGGGAAAAATCGGTTCAACGGGTTCAATGGGCTTCTGGCTGGGGGTTCGGCTCTGATGTGGGCGTTTTGGGGCGTCGGCTCGCCCGGTGGGGGGTTTGGGTTTATAATCGGGGGACTGGATTGCAGGAGGTTTTGATGCTGCTTGATGTTCTGGCGCAGACCGCCGCGGCACCCGTGGGTCCGTTGCCGCCGTCGGTGGGGTATAACGAGTGGGCGGCGTTGGGGCTGTTGTTTCTGATTGCGGCGGGGTTTGCGACATTCAACGTGGTGCTGTCGACGTCGCTGGGTCCGAAGCGGCATGGGCGGGTGAAGGAGACGCCATACGAATCGGGCATGAACCCGGTGGGCGACACGCGGCAGCGGTTCAACGTGCGGTTTTACCTGGTGGCGATGATCTTCCTGGTGTTTGATGTGGAAGTGCTGTTTCTGATTCCGTGGCTGACGATTTTTCCCAAAGGGGTATTTGACCGGCTGGGACTGTCGCACAGCGCGGCGCCGATCAATTACACGACGCTGTTTTTGTCGGTGATCGTTTTCGCGGTGATCATTCTCGTCGCCTATCTGTATGCGTTGGGGAAGGGCGTTTTGAAATGGGACTGAAGCGGTTGTCAGTGGCCAGTGGTCAGTGGCCAGTGACGCACACCTTTTCGCCGTAAGCTGACCGCTGACAACTGAACACTGACCACTAGGCAAACATGGCTATTGAACCGACAGCTTTACCTGACAATATTCTGACCACTTCGCTGAAGCGGGTCGTCAACTGGTGCCGGCGTTCGAGCGTATGGCCGCTGCCGTTTGCGACGGCGTGCTGCGGGATCGAGCTGATGGCGACGGCGTCGTCGCGATATGACCTGGCGCGGTTCGGGGCGGAAGTGATGCGTTTTTCCCCGCGGCAGGCGGATTTGATGATCGTAGCGGGGCGCGTGGGGATCAAGATGATGCCGGTGCTGCAGCGGATTTACATGCAAATGGCGGAGCCGAAGTGGGTGATTTCGATGGGGGCGTGCGCGTCGACGGGGGGCGTGTTTGACAATTATGCGACGGTGCAGGGGATCGATCAGTTTCTGCCGGTGGACGTGTACGTGCCGGGGTGTCCGCCGCGGCCGGAGACGCTGATCGAGGGGATCATGGCGATACAGAAGATTATCGACGAATCGGGGATACCGGACAAGACGATGCGGCCGCTGAAGGTGGCGATCGAGCCGACGTATCGGCCGGCGCCGCAGCCGCAGGTGATATTGGGGCCGGGGATGGTTCGGCAGCCGGCGGCGGCGGGGAAGCACTGATTACGAATGCCGATTGCCCAGTGCCCAATGCCGATTGGGGCGTGGGGATGCCATTGGTGGGAATGGCCGGCGGATTTGGCAATCAACACATCCAGCAAAAAAGAAACGATCCGCGGCTTGCGTCGCGGATCGTTCGTTGTCGTTTCACGTCGTGGTGAAGCGGAGGTTACCGGCGCTGTGCCTGGAAGCACTCGCGGCAGTAGACCGGACGGTTGCCGGACGGTTTGAAGGGGACTTCGGTCTGCTGGCCACAGGAGGCGCAGGTAGCGGGGAACATCTGGCGTGGGCCGCGATCGCCGCCGCCTCCGCCGTATCCGCCGCGGCCACCGCCGCCGCCGCCGTAGCCGCCGCGACCGCCGCCGCCGCCGCCGCCGAAGTTACCGCCCTGGGCAGCCTTCTTGGCATCGCGGCAGGTCTTGCAGCGCTTGGGCTCGTTGGTGAAACCACGCTCCGCAAACCGCTGCTGCTCATCCGCCGTAAATGTGAACTCCGCGCCGCAATCGACGCACACGATGGTTTTGTCCTCGTAGGACATGAGGGGACTCCTCGGATGTAAGGTGGGATTAGCGCCTGCGGGTTCGGGATGGCTTCGGCCAAACTGGACACGGGGAGAGCTGAACGCCCACGAATTGCGAGGTATTATATCCTGCCCCCCTCCCGACAATCCACCTTTTCCTGAACAAAATGTAAACGTCGGGGGCCTCGCGTTTTATACCTATAGGCGGGCCCGATTCGGGGGGGTCAGGGGGTCTGCGGGCTCGTGGGGAGCGGGGCGGCGGGGCGCGAGGCGGGCGCCGTTGCGGCGCCGCCGAGCATGTTGAGCGGGACCGGCGGACCGATCATGCCTCCTTCGTGCGAGGGGATAAAGGAGGGCAGGCCGGGGATCTTCTGCTTGTCGAGCGTGGGCGGGATCAGGGGCGGGAGCCAGGCAAGGTTTTTGGGGTCCAGCGAGTAGGCTTTGCGCAGTGCGTCCTCGGCCTCCTGTTCGCGGTCAACATAGCGCAGGAAGACTCCGAGGCGGATCCAGGCGTCGGGAAACTGGTCGTTGAGGGCGACGGCCTTTTTGAACCACTCGATGGCGGTGAGGTAGTCTTCCTTGCCCCCGAGGCACTGGGCGATTTGAAAATCGTCGAGGGGGTTGTCGCCGAGGATCTGGCGGTCTTCCTGGAAGCATTTGATGGCGGCGTCCCAGCGTTCCTTGTCCATCTGGTGCTGGCCGATGAGGGCGGCGCCGCTGTAGGGCAGGGCGTCGCCGACGTTGAGGCCGGCATCGAAGGACTGCATTTTTTTCTGCATCTGCTCGCGGCGGACGGTGGCCACGAATTCGGGGATGAGCTTGTCGGCCTGGTCGAAATAGCCTTTGGCTTCGTCGACGCGGTCGACGGCGAGCGCGATGAGGCCCATGGAGTGATAGCTGAGCCAATCGGGATAGAAGGTGACGGCTTTTTTGTAGGCCTGCATGGCGTCGTCGCGGTCATTATAAGTGGTGAAGGCGTCGGCGAGGTTGTTCCACACGCCAAAGGCTCCGCGGCTGGTGTTGTATTTGGCGTTGTGACTCCAGAGGTCGCGGGGATCCTGATAGAGGCTCGAATCTCCGAAGGAGAGCACGCCGATGCTCAGGATAAGTCCGCCGAAGAGCAGGGAGCCGGCGAGGCGCATGAAGCGCTGGCGCTCGGCTTGGGCCTCAACCAACTGGCCGGCGGCGTTGGCTCCCTTGTAGACAGGGAATCCCTGGGGTTCGGAGCGCAGGGCGGCGACGCGGCGCAGGATCCAGAGGCCCGTTTCGACCGCGAGGACAATCATGCCGGCGCCGGCGAGGTATTGATAGTGGTCGGCGACGAAGGTGTAGATCATGGTGTAGTAGTTGATGAAGCCCATCACGGGGAAGAGGCCGGCGAGGAAGAAGAGGTAGGCGGCGAGGGGTCCGCGGGTGATTTTTTTCCGGAGCAGGAAAAGCACGACGGCGATAGCGCCCGCGACGATGGGACCGAGGTAGAGGATGGGCTGGCCGATATGGCCGCCGGCGCCGCGCGCGATGATGTCGAAGCGCGGATAAATCTGCATGACGGGGTCGGGCCAGAAGAGCTTTCCGATGTAGAAGCAGACGGCGTCGCCGGCGATGACGATGCGCTGGAGGAAGGAGAAATCGAATTCGGGGCCGATGGCGCCGACGCGGCTGTGTTCGAGGTGGGCGGTAAAGGCGCCCAGGCCTAGGGCCATGATGAACAGGGGGAGGCTGAGGGCGATTTCGCGGAGGGTGACGCGGCCGCGTTTCCACCAGATCATGACCAGGAGCACGGGCGGGAGAAAGCAGGCGGCGGTCTTGGAAAACAGCGCGCAGAGAAAAAGCACCAGGGTAGCGGCGTACATGCCCCAGCGGGGCGCGTCGGCGGGCGGGGGTGGCGCGGTCAGGGGAGCCCCGTTGCCCTCCGAGACGCTGGAATCGGGAGCTTCGCGTTCGATCACGTTGTAGAAGATCAGCCCACAGAGCAGGGCGGCGAAAAAGAACACGGCGGAGAGCACGTTCTTGCGCTCCGCCACCCAGGCCACGGATTCGACGTTCATCGGGTGGATCGCCCAGATGGCGGCGGCGAGCCAGGCCCCGGCCTTTCCGCCGGGCAGTTTGAGGCGGCGAAGGATTGTATAAAGCAGCAGGACCGCGCCGATGTGCAGGAGCAGGTTATCGATGTGGTATCCGATGCCGCGCAGGATTCCGTCGGGTCCCTTGGTGCCCAGGCCCCACTGGTGAAATTCGACCCAGAAGGTGGTGAAAACGAGGGGGTAGTAGTGCGGGGTGAGGTTGGGGGCGCTCCACACTTTCCACAAGCCCATGGGACCGGCCTGAATGGTGGTGTTGTTGACGAGCCAGGCGGAGTCGTCCCAGATGTAGGCCCCGCGAATGCCGGGAAAGAGGAAGACAAAGGCCAGCAGGACCAACCCGAGGATGGGTCCCCATTTCCGCACCTGCGGATCGTCGAGGAGTGAGGGGAGGGGTTCTTCGGGCGCGGCCTCGGGTTTCGGCGGTGCGGGCGCATCAGTCAGGTTCGACAAGGGACAACCTCGGCTCTGTAAGTTCAGATGTGGTCCTTCATTGTACCCAATCGCCCCCCGCCTCCGAAAACCCTCCCGCCGTGTATATGCACTTTTTTCCCCAGTTTCACGGCCGATCTGTCGGACGGGTTTCGTTCGGCATCATCCCGTCGCAGGGCGGCGGGCGGCTCTGCGACGCTTCGGCGGGGGAGCCACCATGGGTAGCGTTTCGGTGCGGCGGCGGCCCCACAAGCGCGGGGGAATCCCGCGGCATACCCCTTGCAATGCATTCGACGCCCACCCGGAGTTACGGAACAACTCCCCTTATGCGTCCAGGACGGCTTCCCTTACCATAGCGGCCTGTGCCCTCTGGCCGACCGCCCTGCGTGTTGCATGAGCCGTCTGCTTGCTTCCTCGCCCGCCACGCCCATGTCCAAGCGCCGCACGACGCGCCGCGCCGCGGTCCCGATGCCCACGTGGATGGAGCCGATGAAGGCCGTCCTCGCCCCGGGGCTGCCCGCCCATCCCGGGGACTACGCGTTCGAATTCAAATGGGACGGCGTGCGCATGCTGGCCTTTCATGACGGCAAGCACCTCCGCCTTCTGTCGCGCAACAAGCTCGATGCCACCTTCCGCTATCCGGAACTCGAACAACTTGGCAAGGCGCTGGGGAAGCGCACGGCGATCCTCGATGGCGAAATCATCGCGCTGGACGAACATGGCCAGCCGTCGTTCCCGCTCCTTCAGACGCGGATGAACGTCACGCGGCCCGAGGCGGTCGCCCGTGGGGCCAAGGAAGTCGAGATCGCCTTCTGCATTTTCGATGTGCTTTACCTCGATGGCCAGGATTTGCGCGATCTGCCGTGGACCGAGCGGCGGGAGAAGCTCGAGGGGCTGGCCGATCTTTTCCCGCCGCCGTGCCGGCTCTCGCCGGCGCGCGTGGGCAAAGGCAAAGAGATGCTGCAGGTGGCGCGCGACAAGGGGCTCGAAGGGGTCATGGCCAAACGGACCAATTCCGCCTATCTCTCCGGCGAACGCTCGGACGCGTGGCTGAAAGTCAAAATCGTCGGCCGGCAGGAACTGGTCATCGGGGGGTGGGTCCCGGAAGTGTCGAAGGATGGCGAGATTCGCCTGGATCACATCGGCGCCATTCTTCTGGGGTACTACGAGAAGAAGGAATTCCGTCTTGCCGGGGCCGTGGGGACGGGGTTTACCGATCAATCGAGCAGGGAGCTGGTGAAGCGTCTGCGGCCGCTGGAGACATCGGTCAATCCGTTTTCCGACGCCGGGGCGGTGCGCAAATTCCGCGCGCCGCTGCGCTTCGTCAAGCCGCGGATCGTCGTCGAAGTGGAATATCGTCGCTGGCCTGAAAATGCGCTGATGCACCAGGCCGCGTTCAAGGGGGTCCGGGAGGACAAGCCGGCCAAGGATGTGGTCCGCGAGCTTCCAACGGCAGGGAAATAAGGCCGCATCCAGAAACCCGCTTTCCTCAGGAGGCGCCCCATGGCACGTTCCATCTGGACAGGCTCCCTCTCTTTCGGCCTCGTCAACATCCCCGTGAAACTCATCACCGCCGTCCGCGAGGAGCGGGTCGCTTTCCACCTGCTGCACGATCAGGACAAAGTGCGCCTGCGGCAGAAAATGGTCTGCCCGGAGGATGGCAAGGAAGTGCACCGCGAGCACATGGTCAAGGGCTTTGAAATCTCACCGGAGCGGTACGTGGTGGTGTCGGATTCGGAGCTCGAGGCGTTCGCCCCCAAGTCCAGCCGGGTGATCGAGATTCAGGATTTCGTGAATCTGGCGGACATCGATCCGGTATATTTCGACCGGCCGTATTACCTGCTTCCGCAGCAGCATGCCGAGAAGGCATACCGGTTGCTGGCCGAAGCGATGGAGCAGACGGGGAAGGTGGGGATCGCCAAGTTCACGATGCGCTCGAAGGAGTATCTTGCGGCGCTGCGTCCGAGCGAAGGGGTGATCGTGCTGGAGACGATGCATTTCAGCAACGAGGTGACGCCGACGAAGAAAGTGGAGGACGCCCCGCGCGAGGTGAAGGTGGATCAGCGTGAGCTATCCGTGGCGGAAAAGCTGATCGAAAGCCTGTCGAGCGACTTTAAGCCCGAGCAGTATCACGATGAATACCGGGACCGCGTGCTGGAGCTGATCAAGAAAAAAGCCCAGGGCGAACACATTGTGGTGCAGCCCAAGCATCTCGAGCGCGAAACCCGGGCGGCGGACCTGATGGCGGCGCTGGAGGCTTCCCTGAACAAAGCGCGGCGGAAAGGTCCGCCCGATGCGCCCGACGGGAAGCGGGCCGAGGAAGCCGAGGCGCCTGAGCGGCGTTCGCCCAAGCGCCGCGCCGTTGCCCACGCGCGGGCGGCGGCGCATGATGCGCCTGCCCGCAGGAGGAAGCACGCATGACCCCCCCCCGCACCGCCCGCCCGAGCGCCCCCGGCAATCGCACCACCGTGAAGATCGGCCGGCGCGAACTTCAGCTTTCCAACCTCGATAAGGTGCTCTACCCGGAGGCGGGCTTCACGAAGGGCCAGGTCATCGACTATTACGCCCGGATCGCCAGGACGATCGTTCCGCATTTGAAGGATCGGCCGGTCACGCTGAAGCGGTATCCCTCCGGCGTGGATGGGCCGTTCTTTTTCGAGAAGCGCTGCCCCGTCCACAAGCCCGACTGGCTGCACACCGCGGAGATCTGGTCGAAGGGGAACGACGAGTATTTGACCTTCTGCACGCTTGATGAGCCTGCCGCGGTGGTGTGGGTGGCGAACTTGGCGGCGCTGGAACTTCACACGCTGCTGGCGAAGGCCTCAGCGCCCGAGACGCCGACTTTTGTCGCTTTCGACTTCGATCCTGGTCCGCCCGCCGGCCGCCTGGAAGCCGCCAAGGTGCTTTTGACCGTGCGCGACGCCCTGGACCATCTGGGTCTGGAGGCTTTTCCGAAAACGTCCGGGGGCAAGGGCGTGCATATGTATGTGCCGCTGAACACCAAGGTTACTTACGACCAGACCAAAAACTTCGCGGAATCGTTTGCGCGCGTGCTGGAGAAAAAGAATCCGGAGCTGGTGACGGCCAACATGCTCAAGAGCAAACGGGAAGGGCGGGTGTTTATGGATTGGTCGCAGAACGATGTTCACAAGACGACGGTGTGCGCTTATTCGCTGCGCGCCCGATCGCAGCCGACGGTGAGCACGCCGATTACCTGGGCGGAGCTGGAGAAGGCGGTAAAGAAGAAGGACCCGGAGTCGATCAACTTCACAGCCCCGGAGGTTCTCAAACGCGTCGAGCGGCTCGGGGACCTGTTCGCACCGGTTCTTAAGATGAAACAAAAACTCCCCGGCTGAGGCGTTTTCCGTTTTTGGGAAAATTTCTTGCAAAATAGGAATTGATTCCTAAATTGCAAAAAATGCCACATCGCCATAGCAAGCCTCGACTTACTACACGACACCGATCGTTTTCTGCGGATGCTCGCCCGGCACGGGCGGAATTGGAACGCCCACCAGGCGGATTAGATCATCGGCGCCCTGGAGGCGCAGGGGAAGCGGTTCCATCCCTGTTTTTTTTCGCACCTCCGATCAGCACGAGTATAGATCTCGTGCTGGATTTTGGCGTTCACCGCTGGGCTTTTGAGATGAAACTGACATCCGCCCCCGCGCCGCTGGACCTGGAGCGGCTGGATCATGCGGCGGGCCTGATTGGCGCGGAGCGGCGGTTTCTGGTTTCGCATTTCTCGGGGAACCTTTCGGATTTGTTACCACTGCTGGCGTCGGCCCCCTGACCGCTTCCCTATAAAAGAATTTAGCTTTGCGCCAAATTTCACCCTTGACGCGACGCCGCCGACACGCTTTAGTAATACTTGTCCCTCCCTGCGGTTGCGATGGCACGTGCCGCAAGGAGCGACTCGATGTGAATGCGTGGTGTCCTGGCGGTGGCCGGAATTCCTCAAGCCCCTGTTCGCCGGCGGTCCTTATATTTCGCTCCCTTATCCGCCTGCGAAGGTTTGGCAAGAGTCACTTCCCCGGCGATGCCAGGCTCCGTCTGACGCTGATTCCGCGACAGGCGTGCCGCCACCCTTCCTTCGTCGCTTCCAAATAAAAATTGCCACGCTCCTCTCTTCCGTTTACGCTCCCCGGTCTCGGGGATTCCTGTGGAGGTTCATATGGCAGGCGCACAAGCTGCATGGGGCATCGACATCGGCACGATGAGCCTCAAGGCCATCAAGCTTCGTAAAGATGGAGACCGGGTCCAGGTCGAAGCGTTTGACGTGATCGACCACGACCAGCCGCTGTCTGATCCCACTGTCAATCGTGACGAAATCATCCGCCGGTCGCTGACACGGTTTCTCGACCGCCATACGACGCGGCGGGATGCGGTGTTTGTGAGCGTGCCGGGGTCGATGGCGTTTTCGCGCTTTGTGAAGCTGCCGCCGGTGGAACCCAAGAAGGTGCCGGAGATCGTGCGTTTCGAGGCGATCCAGCAGATACCCTTCCCGCTGGACCAGGTGAACTGGGACTTCTACAAGTTCCAGGCGCCCGATTCGCCGGACGTCGAGGTGGGCATCTTCGCGATGAAAAAGGACCTGGTGGAGGAGGTGCTGGCGAACTTCTCGGCGGTGGGGATGTCGGTGCAGGGCGTGCAGCTTTCGCCCCTGGCGGTCTACAACGCGGCGGCGTATGACGACATGAGCAACGGGAAGGGGGCGGTCATCGTGGACATGGGGGCCGATCACACGGACCTGGTGGTCATCGAGCGGGGCATGATCTGGATGCGCTCGATCAACATCGGCGGCAGCCATTTCACCGATGCCCTGTCCAAGAGCTTCAAGCGTCCGTTCGACAAGGCGGAGGAACTCAAGAAAAACGCGCTACAATCCAAGTATCAGAAGCAGATTTTCCAGGCGATGCGGCCGGTGTTCGCGGACCTGGTGGCCGACATCCAGCGTTCCATCGGGCATTATTCGTCGAGCCACCGCGATTCGCGGCTGGATGTGGTGGTGGGGATGGGCAATCCCTTCCGCCTGCCGAATCTTCAGAAGTACCTCCAGCAGGAACTGAAGATGGATGTGGTGCGGCTGGACCAGTTCAAGCGGGTCAACGCCGATTCCAAGACGGCCGCGGCGCTCAATGACAACATACTCTCGCTTCCGGCGGCGTATGGGCTGGCGATCCAGGGACTGGGCCTGGCGGAAATCGACACGAACCTGCTGCCGGTGGAAATCGCGCGGAAGATGATGTGGAAATCGAAGCAGCCGTGGTTTATCGCGGCGACGGCGTTGATCGTGCTGGGGGTGGCGTCGCTGGGGGCGAAGTATTACAGCGCCAGCGGGGCGTTCGACAAAATGGAAGCCACCGACACGCATGCGAGCAACGACGCGGCGCTGAACAAATTCAGCGCGGCCAAGGGCAACTACACGAGGCTGGGCGACAGCGTCAAGGCGAGCCAGGACACGGCGGAGAACTTCGTCAAGCTGGCGCAATACCGGGCGCTCTGGCCGATGCTGAATTTGGACATACTCGATTCGCTGCCGCAGGCCCATAGCCAGGGGGCGGGAGCGGGGGCGGGGCCGTCGTCGCAGCCTGCGCCGGTCACGATCGTGCTGACGCGCATCGACCCGGTGTTCTCATCGAATCTTTCGGCGGTGAGCGTGACGGGGGGCACGACCAATGCGGCGGCGGCCGCGCCTGCCACGCCGGCCCCGGCCAAGGGGGCCAAGGCGGCGAGCGTCGCCCAGGACGCCGAACCCGAGTCCAACCGGGGCTTCATCGTGACGATCAACGGGTACACGACGGCCCCGCGCGGATGGGAAGTGGTGAAAAACCAGTTCGCGGACGTGCTGATGAAAAAGGCGCCGCACGATGCGACCAATCAGAAACCGTACTACTTCCTGCCTGAAGAAGTGTATCAGCCCGGGCAGGTGATCGCCCGGCCGGCGCCCGGCACGACGGGGACCACCCCGACCGTTGCGGGGCCGTGGGGAGGGTCGGGCGCTCACGGCAGCTACTGGGACTTTTTCGTTCCGGATCTGGCCGGCACGAGGCAGGCGACGACGGCTCCGGCGACGCCCGCGCCCGGCGGCCTGGGCGCCGTGGTGGCCGCCGCGCAGACCCGCGATCTGCCCGGCCCCGTCGACGCGTTTCTCTCGACCCGTGACTCCAGCACGACGCCGCTGCTCTACGACGCCTGGACGTTCACCTTTGTTTTCAAAGTGCATGTGAAGTAATCCGCTGCCCGCGGTCTCTCAGGCCGCACTCTCTCGGGAGTCGCCATGAAATTTGTAAAAGCCAACCTGTTCCTGCTGGTTTGCGGCGCCATTGTCCTGCTGGCGCTGATCGCCATTTACTGGCCCCTGAGCTTTGCCAAAGCGGCCGTCACCGACAAGGCGACGGCACGCTACAACGAGGCCCAGGGCGCCTCGGCCCTGAGCATGAAGATCAGCATCCCGTTCGTGAAGGAGCCGATCGTCGGGCCGCCGTCGCAGGAGATCATCGATCTCAAGAAGCGCATTCAGGAAAACGTGAAGAAGCAGGCGGACGAAATCACGGTGCAGGCGGGCAAGGACAACGAGCGCGGCCGGACGACCGGGGACCCGCAGCATCCGATTCCCCTGCTCAACGGCACGCCGGAGGCCAACTTCCTTCCAGCGATCAAGCTGAGCGCCGGCGCCAACCCGCAGGGGTTCAAGGACGCTTACAACAAGGTGTTTCCGGTGTGGATGGCGGAGCTGACGGGCAGCAGCGTGATTCACCCGGCGCCGCCGGTGTACAACGAGGTTTCCGCCGACTTCGAGCGGACGCAGCACGTGACCGCCAGCGGGCAGGGAGGCGCCGCAGCGCTCAATGACGCCAAGAACACCTATATTCGCAACGAAGTGATCCGCCGGGCGCAGCAGATTCGCATGTACGTGGATGATGAGGCCCTGCAGAAGGAGCATGAGTGGGCCGATCGTCCGGAGCCGCCCACGGCCGACCAGATATTCGTGGCGATCGTGGAATCGTGGCTGCAGAAGGACATCGTGGACGCGATCTCCGCGGTCAACGGCGATTCCAAGAACGTCGGCGATTCCCCGATCAAACGGCTCGAACGCATCACGATCGGCGGGGACGGCGGAGTGCCCGGCGGGATCGCGTCCGGCGCCGGCAGGGGCTCGCTCTTCCTCGAACCGCCCAACATCACTGGCACCAACACGACGGCTTCCTCCAGCACCGCGACCAACGGGCTTGATCCCAGCCGCACCCTGACCGGCCATGTCGGCGGCGGCAGCTACGACACGGTGCTGGTGGGGATTTCCCTGGACCTCGATCCGGCCTATGAGAACCGCTTCTTTGACGAGCTCTACCGCCGCAACAACGGCTACACGGTCCTCGATGTCCGCACCGCCGTCGTCGATCCCTTTGACGCCGCCAGCAACGGCTATCTGTACGGCAAGAAACAGGTGGTGCACATCGACGTGCTCGTTGAAGCCCTGTTCTATCGCAGTTGGACCGTCCCGCTCATGCCCGCGGGCATCCAGGCCACCGGCGGCGTGGTCGGCGGCAGCAATCGCTCAATGCCAAACTCCGGCAGCCCGAACATGCCTTCCAGCGGCGGCGGCGGTGGCGGCGGCGGCTACGTCCCACCCGTAGACAACTCGCTCTAATGTCCGGCCACCCCTTCTCCCTTCCCCCTTGCTTCTTGGTTGGAGGCTTCCCATGAACGTCAAGAACATCAATCCGTTCGAGCGCCACGTCGAAAAGATTGTCCTCGCGGTGGCCGCCGTCGGCGCCGCCTACCTGTTCTACCTGGCGTTCCAGCCGGTGGTCATCCAGACCGACTCGGGCGAAATCCCCATTACGGATGTGGAAAGCAAGGTATCCAGCGCCATCGCCGACCTGCAGACCAAAGCCGCGAATGTCGAGCGCGCCCATCCCAATCCCCAGATCCCGGACTTCGTGAGAGAATACAACCGCGTGGCCAATCAGCGGCCCCTGTCCGACCAGCTCGTCGCGGCAGCCGTCCCGGCCTTTGCCCCGCTGCAATCGCCCGTGAGCGGCATTAGCGCGATGAAAAACCTCGCCGTCGTCACCCCCGCCGCTCCCGCGCCCACCGATCCCACCGCGGTCGCCAACAACGCGCAGCTCATGGTCGGGCCGCCGGCCCAACCCGGTCAGCCCACACCCGCCACCGCCGCCAAGGATGTCTCGTGGGTGCTGATCAGCGGCAACGTGCCCATCGGCGACCTGACCAAAGAGTTCAACGATCCCAATCTCAAACCCAGCGAACGCGTCCCCCAGGGCCGCCAGCGCGCCCTGGTCGTGGGCATCAACGTGCAGCGCCGCGTGCAGATCGCCGGCGGGCAATGGGGGCCCTGGACCAACGTCCAGCCCAGCCCCGGATCCAATCCCATCACCCCGCCGGACTGGTCCAAGCTCAGCGACGCCGACCTGATCCAGACGCTCAACGCCTATGATAGCCAGTCCAAACGCGTCCTGATGCCCGACTACTATCAGCCCGCCCCGGCCACCGCCAGCCAGACCAACCAACCCACCCAGACCACTCCCACCGTCGCGGCCGCGACCGGTTCACCTGCGGCCGGACGGCTGGTACCTTACGTCCCACCCCCGGATCCGACTCTCGATATACCGGACGAGTCCATCACTCCCCCTCCCCCGGTCGTTGGCGGCGGACCGGTCGCCAACCCGGCCACCGGTTCGGTGCCCTTCCGGTTCTACGACGATTCGGTCGAACCGGGCCATCTGTATCAGTATCAAGTGCGCGTGCTGTACTACAACCCGCTTTACCGCTTTGAGGGCGGGCTGAAGGACCCGGCGGCCAAGGATCAGCCCTTCCTCGCCTCCGCGTGGGTCAGTGCCCAGGCGGTGGACAAGGATGGCAAGCCGGTTCCGGGCGGCGCGGTGAATGTCGAGGGCGACGTTTACTTCTTCGTGAGCGCCCCCTTCGGCATGGCCAATAAGGATAATCCCAAGGCCTCCATCCGCATCTACAAACGTTCCAGCGGCAAATGGTACAAGGGCGACTTTACCGTCCAGGCGGGCCAGCCCCTCAGCGGCAGCGTCGAACTCGTCGACAAGAAGCCCGTCACCACGATGGATGTCACCACCCCCTACACGGTGGTCGATGTCGTGCCCGATCCCACCGGCACGCAGCAGATGCTCATTCTGCGCGATGAGGATGGGCGCCTGGTCGAACGGAATTCGGGCACCGACCGCAATGATCCGCAAAACCAGAAACTGGAAGGCGAATACGTCAAGCCGCCCGCGCCGCCGCCGACCACGAAGCCGGCGCCCCGTCCGCGGTCGACGCCCACGCCCAGCAACCCGTCGAACCTCCCGGGCCGTGGTTACGTGCCCCCGGTGGACAATAACCTCTGATTCCCGCCGCCGCCTTTGTCCAGGGTGATGGCAGGCTGGGCAAGGCGGCGGATTTTCAAGAATAAACCCTTGCGGGTCTCTTCACTCGCTTTTAGGATGTCCTCCGTTTACGCCAGAGCTAACCCCCTGGCGTTCACTGATGGCGCAACTTTCTCTAACTTCGTGGACCGTGGCTGTGGTGGCGATCTCCTGATTTCTTCTCCCTCTGCTCCGGGCGGCTTGCGCTCCCATCTCTCGCGCAACCCCCTGGCACCCCTCAGGACACGCCCCCTCATCTGGTTCGATTCTCGTGGGTTCGTGCGGTAAGGAGTCACGCCTTGAAAAAGCGTATTCGCTCTCGTGTCCTCGCGGCGGGCATGGTTTCTTCCACTTTTGTGATCGGCACCGGCCTGCTGGGCTCCCGCGCGTTCGCCCAGGACCGGCCGTCGGCCTCGGACGAACTCGCCCGCGGCTCCCGCCTCTACGACCAGAAGCAATACGCCGAGGCCAAGAAAATCCTCCTCGACATCGATCCGGCCCAGCTCCCCGAAGACCAGCGGGCCAAGCTCACCGATCTGCTCAAGAACACCGACATGCAGATCGCCAAGGGCGCCTCTCCCTCCGCCTCTTACGACGACGCCCAGGCCGCCCTCGATGCCGGCAAATACGGCCAGGCCATCTCCGGCTTCCAGGCGGTTATCGACAGCAAGGACGCCCCCGCCGACGTCAAAGACAAAGCCAAAATCCAACTCGCCCTCGCCCAGAAACAGGCGGCGGACAAAGCCCCCCAGATGAAGGCCCTCCTCAATCAGGCCGAGGACCTTTACAACCAGGGCAAACTGGATGATTCCCAGAATGCCTTGAACACCGTCCGTGACAGCGGCGTCGATCTGGGCTGGCAGGACGCCCCGCGCGTCGCCCAGCTCCAACAGAAGATCGATGACAAACGCACCGCCATGGCCCGCGGCGGTAATGCCGCTTCCGGCACGGTGCAAGTCGCCGCTCCCGCCGACGCTACCGCGGGCGCCCCGCCTGCGACGGGAATGGCCCCCGCGCCCGCTCCCAGCGGGCTGTCCGCCGCCGAGGAAGCGCTCAACAACGCGCCGCCCCCCGGAGCGTCCGCCGCCGGCGTCCAGGGAGGCGCGGCCACGAGCGGCGCCGACCTCCTGCAGAGCGAAATCGTGAGGCGCCAGGCGGAGCACGATCGCGATGTCCAGCGCTTTCATCAGCAGCTCAATCAATCCACCCAGGCGGTCACGATGAACCCGCCGCAGTGGGCGGCGGCGGTCGATCATGCCCAGCAGGCCCTGGCGATCGTCAACGACGCCTACACGCAGCACTTGCTTGCCGACGCCGAGGCCAACTCGATGCGTTCGGAAGCCCAGCGTCAAGTGGACCTCGCCACCGCGGGGCGCCAGGCGTATGAAGCCAAGCAGCAGACCATCGTCGCGCAACAAGCGGCCAAAGCCAATGCAGAGCGTGCCGCCATGCTCAACGACCAGCGCCACAAGCGCATCGACGAGCTGATGTCCCAGGCGGAAAAATATTACCACGTCCAGCAATACAAAGAATGCGCCGATACCCTCCGGCAGGTGGTGCAGATCGACCCGCAGAACAGCTACGCCAAGCTGTTCCTCGAGCAGGTCACCGACACCATGAACTATCGGGAGTATCAGCACCTCACTGATCTGCGTTCCTCCGAGACGGTCCGCCAGGGGCTCCAATCCAATGAAGAAATCATTCCTTATGCGGACCTCATGGTCTATCCGGATGACTGGGTGGAACTGAGCCGCCGGCGTCTGGGCGACCTGCCCGACCAGGAATCGGCCGCCGACCGGGCCGTGCGGGACAAGCTCGACCAGCAGATCAATGAAATCTCGGCCGACCAGCAGGGATTCGAAAAGGTCATCAGTTATCTCCAGACCACCACGGGCACGAACATCATCGTGAACTGGAAGGCCCTGGAGGGCGCCGGCATCGACCGCAACGCTGCGGTCTCCATCGATCTCAAAAAGGTCCCCTTCAAAAAGGCCCTCAATGAGATCCTCAACCAGGTGGGCGGCAGCACCGCGGTGCTGGCCTACACCATTAGTGACGGCGTGCTGACCATCTCCACCAAGGACGATCTGACCTCGGCCAAGTACCAGGAAATCCGTGTCTACGACATCCGCGACATGGAAGTCCAGCCTAACACCAACATCCAGGTTCCCACCTTCAACCTCCAGGCGGTCACCCAGGGCGGCAGCACCCAGGGCGGCGGCGGCGGCAGCACCGCGGGCCAGCAGTCTCTCTTCCAATCCAACACCACCACCAATGCGGTCGGCAATGGCCAGGCCAGCCAGGCGGTCGACCAGGAAATCATCGACACCATCGAAACCATCGTCGCCCCCGATACTTGGCGCGATAAGGGCGGCCAGATCGGTTCCATTCGCCCGCTCAATGGCCAGTTGATCGTCAACCAGACCGGCGACAACCAGACCGCTGTTTACAACCTCCTCCAGCAGCTCCGCGAAACCCGCGCGATCCAGATCTCCGTCGAAGCCCGCCTCCTGCTGGTTTCCAACAACTTCCTCGATCAATTTGGTCTGGGCTGGTCGCTCTCGATCCCCGCCGGCGCCCTTGGCGGCAACGTCGGCGCGCTCTCCGTGGTCAACAACACCGAAACGGCGGCCGTCGCGCCCTCGACCGGCGTCCCGGGCAGCCTCGGCGGCGGCGCCATCGCCAACCCCTCGCTGGCCATCACCGGCTCGATCATCGACAACTACCAGTTGAGCCTCCTGCTCAATGCCACGCAGGCCGACCAGCGCACCGTCACCGTCACCGCCCCGCGCGTCACCCTCTTCAATGGCCAGCGGGCGGTCATCGCCGTTACCGCGCAACGCAACTACGTTTCCAACTTCAACCAGACCGTCGCCGCCGGCGGCATCAACGGCAACGCCGCGGTCGCCACCACCCTCACGGTCAGCACCCTCACCACCGGCATCTCCCTCGACGTCCAGGCCACCGCTTCCGCCGATCGCCGCTACGTCGTCATGCATCTCAACCCCCAGCTCGCCACCCTCGACGGCATCGACACCTTCTCCTCCGCTCCCACCACTACCGGCGGCAACAACAGCAACACCACCACCTCCGGAACCCTCACCCTGGTCCAGTTGCCGCGTATTTCCTTCACCACCGTCGATACCATGGTTTCGGTGCCGGACGGCGGCACCCTCCTCGTCGGCGGCCAAAAGCTCGTGGGCGAATCGGAAATCGAAGTCGGCGTGCCGGTCCTCTCCAAGATCCCCGGCCTCAACCGCCTCTTCACCAACCGCTCGCTCGTTAAGGATGAACGCACCCTCCTCATCCTCGTGCGCCCCAAGATCATCATCCACAAGGAAATCGAGAATAGCCTTTACGGCCCCGGCTATGAACGGGCCACGGGCCTTCCGACCGGCGGCGCCGAACCCGGCACCGGCAACTCGCCCGGCCTGCCCGGTTTCAGCAGCATGACCCCGTAACATCCCTCCCCGGATCAATCCTCCCCCGTATCGATCCCGCGGGCCGGCCCTCACACGCCGGCCCGCGTCTTTTTTTGCCCGCCCGCTGCGCATCAACCACCAGGCACGTTCCCGCCTCCCTCACGGCAGCGCGACATCCTTCCACTCAAAGGGCACGTCCACCTCTTTCGTGATCGCCGCCAGCTCGAACACCGCCTTCACCGGCGCCCGGTAATGCCCCCCCGCGCCCACCCCCAGCCCGAACCCGATCTCCCCGCGATACACCTCCAGCCCGTCCGCGTCCGTCAGCACCACCGGCGCCCCCGGACCCGCGACGCCCCGCATTCTTCCCCCCCTCGCCGCCGGCGGCCGCGGCACGGGGACGCCGTTCGCATCGACCTGCCGGGCGCGGGCGTTGAAAACCACCTGGTCCGGCCGCACCGCGAAGTTCGTGAACGTCACCTCCCAGTCCCCGGCGCGGATCGGCGCCGTTCCCTGCTTCGCCACATCGGGAATTTCCACCTTTCGCTGCGCCACCCGCACCGTCAGATGCGCCACCCCTTTCGCCGACACGATCTTCTTTCCGCCCGGCCAGCCGGCCAGCATGTACACCCCCTGCAGCACCCATTGCCCCGGCGACGCCCCCAGCCCCCCCACCTGCCGCGCCGCGACAAGCTCATTCCCCGCGTCATCAACCACCGAGCTCATCTCCACCCGTCCCGCCGTCACCACCATCCGCGGATCAAACACCAGCACATAGCTCAGCACGCGGAGCACCGGCCCACCGTTGGCGGCCCGCCCTGCATTCTTCACTTCCAGCGGCGCCAGCAAAAACGGGCCGCTGATGACGCCCGTCGTCAATCCCGGCTTCTGCAGCCGCACCTGGCCTTGCAACGCCGGCTTCAATATCCCATCCCGGCACATGTCGAGGTACACTTTGGCAAAGGGCTGGTCGACCTCATTGACGCTCACCCGCGCGCCTTCCTCCCCCACCAGCGCCATCTTGACCCCCACCGCCCTGGATAGTCCCGTCACCGCGTCCGTGGTGCTCGCCCGCTCCAGCTTCAGCGAAATCGGCGGCGGGTCGAGGGCCCACGCCTCGTCCAGCGCTTCCACACGCGCCTCCAGCCGGTCCTTCACCTCCGGATCCGTCACGCCCCCCGCCAGCCGCCTGAGCAGGTCCCGGTCCCGCCAAGTCGCCTTTTCCAGCGCCCGCGCGCCCGCCTGGCGCGTCGCAAAGTCGCCGCTTCCAAGCTACTCGATGATCGCCTTCCACGGACCCGGATCCACCGGCGGCGGTTGCGTGGCCGCGGCGTCCGGCGCCGGGGGATTCGCGGGGCCGGTCGCCGCACCGCTCCGGCCCGGAGCGTCCGCTCGCAGCGCGGCCGGTGGTGAAATGCCGATCGTCACCGCTGGCGGCGCCGCCGCTGCCCATCCCGACAGCGCCGCAACTGCCGCCGCTCCGAGGCCCACACGCATCCGCATGTCGTCTCCCTTCGCGTCAACCCCATCGCTGGAGGCCATCATATCTCCAGATGTTGCCGCGATGGCCATGGGTCATACATTTCCCCGCGGTCGGCCCACGGCGCACCCCGCCCCATGCGCCCGCCGCAAAAATAAAAGCGCCGCTCCTTTCGGAACGGCGCTTTTCGTGTCTTCTGTCGATCGAATCCACCGGCCTTCCGGCCGACGGATTTACTCGGCGGCGGCCTCCGTGGCCGACTCCGCCTCCGCCGGCGCGCCCTCGACGCCCGCCTCGGCTCCCGCTTCCCCGCCCTGCTCCCCTTCCTGCTTCTCCCGCATCACCCACAGCTTGATCTCCGTCCGCAGATCCGCCGCCAACGCCACCGGCACCGTGAACGTGTCCACGCGCCGGATCGGCTCGTCCAGCTTCACATCCTCCGGCTGCACCGCGTGGCCCGCCTTCTGCAGCTCCTCGGCGATGTCCCGCCGGCTCACCGAACCGAACAGGTGCCCTTCCTCGTTGGCGTTGCGAATCACCGTCACCTCCACCCCTGCCAGCGCCGCCAGCAGCTTTTCCTTGTCCTCCCGAAGCTTCCGCTGCTCCGCCTCATACGCCTTCTTCGCCGCCTCCAGACGCTTGATGTTCCCCTCCGTCGGCTGGATCGCCAGCCCCTTGGGCAGAAGAAAATTCCGCGCAAAACCGTCCGATACCTCCAGCACCTCGCCCACGATGCCCGTCCGTTCGATCGTCTGCGTCAACAACACCTTCATGGCTTTCCTTTCGGGCACGCGACAAAAATCTTCCCGGTGTGTCCCGCGGCACATTCTTCAATCACGTGCCCGGCGCCGCGTTCGCACGCTCCGGAAATCCGCCCCGCACGGGGCTTCACCATTCCGCCTCAAAACGGAATCTCATCGTTCGTCAAGGGCGGAGCCTCATCGTTCGGAACCGCATCGCCCGCATCGTAATTCGGCGTCATTCCGCCTCCGCTCCCAGCCGGTCCCGCCGGCCGCCCAGCACCGCCTCCCCCGCCCATCGCTCCGCCCACCGGACGGCCGCCCTGCCGATACCCCCCGGCGCCTCCCACCGGCCCGCGCGCCGCCTGTGGCCGCGCCGCATAACCGCCCCCCGTCCCCCCCGGCTCCCCGCCATATTCTTCCCCGCCCTCGCCGCCATGGCCCCCGCCCGCGCCACCCTGCCCGCCGGCGCGGTTCAGGAACTGGAAGTTCTCCACCACCACGCGCAGCTTGCTGCGCTTCGTCCCGTCCTGCGCCTCCCACTGGTCCAGCTTCAGCCGCCCTTCCACGAACAGTGGGTCCCCCTTCTTCTTGTATTTCGACAGAATCTCGGCCGTCTTCCCAAAGCACGTGCAATCCACGAACGTGGTTTCTTCCTTCTTCACGCCGTCCTGCCCCGTCCACGTGCGGTTCACCGCCAGGCCGAAGTCGCACACCGCCGTCTGGCTCGGCATGTACTTGAGCTCCGGATCCCGCGTGAGGTTGCCCATCAGCATCACTTTGTTCAGGTTGGCCATGACGCGCTCCTTCTATTGTGGCCGGCGCGATTCTCCGAACGAAGCGCCGGCCCTTCCGCTGCTTATTCACACAGGCCCGGCGGCGGCCCCGTCATGGTACCGCCGCGAACCTGCCATCTCGCGCTGCACGCCCTCAAACCTTTTCCGCCATCTCGGCCGGCGCCTGCTCGACCGCTCCCGCCGGCGGCGCATTCACCGGACCCCGATCCCCTGGCCCACGATCCCCCGGTCCACGATCCCGCGGACCCATCGACCCGGCGCCCGCCCGGCGGAACGCCCGCGTGTCATGTTCATCCGCCACCGGCTGCTGCGGCTGCATCGCATCCCAGTCCTTCGCCGCCAGGTGATCCGCCTTCAGCACGATGCACCGCAAAATGTTTTCCGAAAGCTGCACGTCACGTTCGATCCCCGCCACCTTCGGCCCTTCGCACTTGAAGAACGCCAGCACGTACACGCCGCGCTTCTGCCCGCCGATCTCATACGCCAGCCGCCGCTCGTCCCACTTGCGCAGGTGCAGGATTTCCGCGTTCGCACGATGCAGGATGTGTTCAACTTCCCCCTTGGCCGCTTCCCATGACCCCGTCGCATACGGGGCATTCAACAAAAACAACGCTTCATACTGACGGGTGTGCGCAGCCATCGCCGCTCCTCTTCTCGTGGCCCCTGCAGCGAGCGGCGTCACGGAACGCCACCATGGGATTCACTGCCGGCCATGGATCACAGACCCGCCACTATACCATGCCTCCCGCCCTCCGCAAAACGCGCTCGTCCGTGGCATCCGCGTGGGGTGTGGCCATCTTTTGTGGCATCGGCGTTCCCGCCGATGTCGGCCCAGGGCCGATGCGATGAGAAGCGGAGAATTCGTATTCTGAAACGACGTGGCTTCTGGCGCCATGGCAGGCTCTCGCACAAACGATAACCACCCCCTTCGCAAACATTTGCGAAAAATTGCCTTTTCTTCCGCTCGCGCTGTGTTAGAATGGGCCGCTTACAGACGGGGCAGCCGCATCTTACGCATGCGTATGCCACGCGTGGCCCCAGCAACGCACACGCGACCTGCCCGGTCTTCACTTTCGCCGGTTCTCGGCCACTTCCATGGATGGTCTCATGAGCTCCACCAGCCTTCTCTCCCGCGCCAAAGCGATGCTCCAGCGACGAGCCGCCGGTACAGCCCTCGTCATCGTCCCGCTCGCTCTGGCAGCTCCCGCCGCGGCGGATTCGCTTTTCGTTCTCGGCAACAATTCCGTTTCCGGCCCCCTTTCCGGAGGCGCCGTCCCCCCGGATCCCTTCGGCCATGCCGACAGCTCCTTGATCAGCGCCGGCTCAGGCGTTGAACTCTCCGGCGACACCATCCCCGTGGACACCCCCGGCACCCCCTTGACGGCTGCCTGGGCTGCAAAAGCGAGCGTCAGTGCCGCCGGTCCTGCGACCATCGTCTTCGAATGGTCCGGCGGTTTTGCCTCCGGCAGCACGCTCGACACGACCGACAGCGTGCTCCTCTTCGACGCCATTTCCCCCAAGACCATGCCCGACGACTCGGGAACCGTCGCCTGGACCATCTTCGCCGGCATTAACGATCCAGACGGTTCCGCCCTGGTGCAACAAGCTATTTCCTCTTCCGATGCCGGCGATACGTTCCTGCTACCCGTGATCAACGCCGGCACCGCCGATTCCTGGGACATCCAACTCGCGATGCAGTGGACGTTCCCGATGACCGAATCGGGCGGCGTCATTAACGCCGATTCCTCCGTCGCCGCTGCGCAGCTCGATGCCGCTCCCCTCATCGACCTGTCCATTATTTCGCAGGCCGGTTCCTCGATCCCCCCGGAACCCGCCCCGCTGCCCGCGGCATTCTGGCCCGGCGCGTCGCTCCTGACCCTCCTCGCCGCCGGCGCGTTCCTGCGAAACCGCCGCCCACGCACCGCCCCCTGAAATCCGAAGGCCACGACGATCGGCGATTCAAAGCGACCCTCCCCCCATCCGACGCTCCACAAATACAATCTGAAATAGGGACGCACATTTCAGATCAGAGGGAAGCCGCGTATTCCTCGCCCGCCACCTCGTTCTACAATCGCGCCACTTCTTCTGCGCCGCAACAACATTCCCAGATCACAACCTTCGTGTCTTTAGTGCCTTTCGTGGCCAATTTACATCGTCGGTGGGGGAGGCGTCGTCGTTGTCCCTCCGTGCACTCCGTGTGCTCCGTGGTTTTTTGGTTGCGGCTTCGCAGCGCTGTGACCTTCGTTCCTTCATCCCTTCGTGCTTCGGTCTGGATCCTCGAACATAACCGTTGCCGTTCCTCCTCCGAAGATGTGCGGAATCTCGCCCCTCACCGAACCCCTCGAAAAAACGCCTGCAACTGCGGCATCACGCGCGCCGCTTCATACCGCACCGCCCCCGCGCGCGCCGCCGCACACGCCCGCTCATACAACCTCGCATCGTCCGTCAGCTCCAGGATCTTCTCCAGCCACGGCGCCACATCCTCCCGACCCGGAAGGCTCCGCGCTTCCGCCGTCACGTGTGCCGGAATCCCCAGAACAATCCCCCCCGCGCCCACCGTCTCCGGCAGCCCCCCGCGATCCGACACCAGCGGCGGTATCCCGTTCATCATCGCCTCCACCGCCACGCGCCCCGCCGGCTCTTCCCACACCGACGGCATCAGCAGCAGCCGCGTCACTGCATAAATATCCCGCGGCTTCGCCACGCCCGGCGAAAGCATGATCGATTCGTGCCGCGCCAGGTCGATCCCCAGCCGCTCCGCCGCCGACCGCAATTGCCCCGCATTCCCGCGCGATTCAATAATCAGTACCGGAATATCCGGCCGCCGCGTGGCCAGCTCCTCCAGCAGCCGGATCAGAAAAAACAATCCCTTCTCCGGCGAAGGATTGATCGCCGTCACAAAAATCCGTTCCTGCTTATCCGCCACCACATCCCCCGCTTCCATCGGCAGCGGAATCGGCGTCGACGCAATCCCCAACACCCGCCGATAGCGATCCGTGACAAACTGCGTCGCCGTGAGAATCGCATCGCAATCCACGAACGCCCCGGGCGCCAGGTACCCCCAGTTCCGCAGGCCGAAAACAACTTTGCACCCCTGCTCCCGCGCCATCCGTCGCCGCCGCTGCGCCTCGGCATGCCCGCCATACGTCAGCACGATCTCGATCTTCTGCCGCCGAAGCATCTGCCCAAACAGCCCGTCATACGTCAGCGCATGTTGCTTTTCCCCCACCATCGGCAACACCGGCCCGGTATCCAGGAGCGTCGTCCGCACCTTCCGATGTGTGTACCGATACACCCGGCGCCCCGCGAAAACCGACTCCCTCGCCACGATCCCCTGCTGCTGGAAGTATTGCCCCAGCGCCAGCGGCGTCGCACTTTCCGAAGCCGACGTCCCCAGCGCATGCACCTCAAACTGATCCCCATCCGCCGCCAGCATCTCCGCAATCGTCAGCATCGAACGAGCCGCCCCGCTCGCCGGATCCGCCGGCAACTGATTGAGCTGAAGCAACACCTTGAGCACGCCCTGATTCACCATCCCCCCATTAAACCCGCCGCCAAATCTCTTGTCGCCCTCCCCCCCATCGCGGCATTGGCGTCCCGCCGATGTCCCACCGCGCGCATTCCCGATTTCACCAATTGAATCAGTTCAACCAATTTTCCCAATTTTCCCGCCCCCACCCCCTCACGCCCCCGCCCCTACGTCCCGCTCTTCTTCTCCGCCTCCGCCAGCCCCGCCAATCCCGATGGTGGGGGGGGTGACGAACTCACCGCCGCCGCCTGCCGGCTCCGCCGGAACATCTTGCGCAACCGCCCCGGCGACGTATTATCCGGCGACATCGGCTGCCGCCGATCCGCAGGCGGCGCGTTGACAATGTCGTAATTCGTCGTGTCCTTCTCCCGCCGCGCGCTCATGAAGTCCCACACCACCACCATGTCCGCCACCAGCGGTATCGCCACCAGAACCCCCAGAAATCCAAACAGCATCCCAAACACCAGCACCGACACAATCGTCACCAGCACCGGCAATTCCACCCCGAACTTCATCATCCACGGCGATATCGTATACCCCTGGATCGTCCACACAATCACGAACATCCCCATCACGTAGAAAAATTTCTCCGGCTCCGCCACCAGCGTCAGCAGTATCGCCGGCGTCGCCCCGATGATCGGCCCAATGTTCGGAATCAGCTCCCCCAGCCCCGCGAAAAATCCCAGCACATACGCCCCCGGTATCCCCAGCAGCCACAACCCCGTCCCGCTCAACAGCGTCGAGCTGCACACGTTCGACAGGCTCGCCACCGCCCACCCCCGATGCGCCTGCGACATGTGGGTGAACAGCCGCGTCGCTTCCAACCGGCCCTCCTTGGGCAGCAGGCAGCGCAGCGTCTTGAGGTGGTCCGCCCCATCCACCAGCATGTACAGCACCAGGAAGAACATGATCACCAGCCAGCTCAGGCCCTCCACCCCCATCATCGCATGCTGCACCAGCGCCCCCGCGCCCGGGACCATCGAGCGAATCGAACTGGCCACATCGAATTCCCCCTCCTCCGTCGCCGGAGCGCTCGCCGGCGCTGTCGTCGCCGCCCCCTCTGTCGCCGCGCTTGCTGTAGCAGCTCCCGCCGCCGCCGTGGTCGTCCCGCGGTGCGTCTTCGCATACCCCGGCAGATGATGCAAAATGTCATTGATCGTCTTGTCGATCCGCTCCGGCGCGCGCTGCAGGTTCGACGACACCGCGCTCACCTGGTTGTACACCCCATAGCCCACGAACCACACCACGCCCCCCACGATCGCCAGCCCGCCCACCATCACGATCACCGACGCCAGCGACCGCCGAATCCCCGCTTTTTTCAGCCACTGCACCGGCGCTTCCAGGATCGTCGCAGCGATGAAGCTCAGATACAGCAGCAAGATGAACCATGTCAGGTGATAGAAAAACCACCCCACCAGGGCCGCCAGCAGAATCCCCAGCATGATCGACAGCGCCATCGGCATCGACCGCTTCACCGCTGCCGGCGCCCGCGCGATCGCCTCCGACGTCTCCCCCCCATGCGCTGTCACCGTCGGCGCAGCAAGCCCCTTGTCCGTCCCCAGCGTCTCCGGTGACTCCTCTTCTGCCATTGCCGCATACTCCACAATCCCGCCCCGTCAAACAGCTCGGCCGCACCCGCCAACGCTCCTCTACAGCAAAGCAGAGGCCAGCCGCACCGCCCCCATACCCTCCCCATTTCCCCACGCTCTTTCCACTTTTGGGTTTTGCGTTTCGCCTTTTGCCTCCATAATCCACCCCATGCCCGCAGTGCTCCTCTACTTCCGGCTACACCAGCCATTCCGGCTCCGCAAATATACCGTCTTTGATACCGACCCTGCCTACTTCGACGCCAGGCTCAATCCCCCCCTCCTCCGCAAAGCCGCCGAAACCGCATACCTCCCCCTCCTGCGCCTCTGCACCTCCCTCCTCCAACCTTCCCTCGCCGATCCCCACGCCCAGCCCCCCATCCCCTTCAAAGTCGCCTTCTCCGTCACCGGCACCCTCGTCGAACAACTCGAACGCCACGCCCCCGAAGTCCTCCACCTCCTCCACACCCTCGCCCAATCCCCCCACGTCGAGTTCCTCGCCGAGACCTATCACCACTCCCTCGCCGCCCTCCGCTCGCCCACCGAGTTCATCGAGCAGGTCAACCTCCACCGCGACATGCTCAAACGCAATTTCAACATCCTCCCCACCACCTTCCGCAACACCGAGCTCATTTACTCCAACGACGTCGCCCGCCTCGCGGCCGAACTCGGTTTCCCCGTCCTCCTCGCCGAAGGCTACGAACCCGCCCTCGACCACCGCTCCGCCGCCTTCGCCTACACCCCCGTCTGGCCCAACTCTCAACCCCACCCCGACCTGCCCTCCGCCCCGCCCACCACCCTCCTCCTCCGCAACCACCAGCTCTCCGAAGCACTCGCCTTCCACCTCTCCGACCCTGCCCACCCCCTCTTCCCCCTCACCCCCGACGCACTCGCCCAGCACATCGCCACCATCGGCGGCCCGCTCTGCAACCTCTTCCTCCCCGCCGAGGCCCTCTCCACCCAGTCCACCCTCCTCGATTTCCTCACCCACCTCCCCGCCGCCCTCGCCCACCACCACTGTCCCCTCCTCCTGCCCAAGGACGCCCCCGCCCACGCCACCAACGCCGGCCCCCTCGACCTCCCC
>DASZZD010000035.1:0-12698 GCA_035545015.1 Phycisphaerae bacterium | reverse complement strand
CCGCCCGTCCCCCACAACCCCAACCTCCCCACCCTCTGGACCATCGGCGACTCCACCGTCCGCACCGGCGTCAACGGCACCGGCGACGATCGCCCAGGCCAATGGGGCTGGGGCTGCCCCCTCGTCGGCTACTTTGACCCCGCCAAGGTCAACGTCGTCAACCGTGCCGTCGGCGGCACCACCTCCGGCAGCTTCTACAACGCCCAATGGCCCGCTCTCCTCCCCCTCATCAAAAAAGGCGACGTCGTCCTCATCCAGTTCGGCACCAACTCCGGCGGCGTCGAACTCAAAGGCATCGGCGACGAAACCCAAACCATCACCGGCCGCGGTGGCCAAACCATGACCGCCCACTCCTTCGGCTGGTTCCTCCGCCAGTTCATCCACGATACCCAATCCAAAGACGCCACCCCCATCATCTGCTCCCTCATCCCGCGCAACTCCCGCGACGCCAACGGCAAAATCCGCCGCAGCGCCGACTCCCAGGCCGGCTGGGCCCGCCAGGTCGCCAACGCCCAACACGTCGGCTTCATCGACCTCAACGAACTCATCGCCGAAAAATACGACGCCCTCCCCAAAACCCAGGTCGACGCCCTCTTCGCAGGCTCCCCCCACACCAGCTGGACCGGCGCCGTCCTCAACGCCGAAACCGTCATCTCCGGCCTCAAAGCCCTCCACCCCGACCCCGCCGCCCCCTGGCTCCTCCCCCAAACCCAACAAATCCCCCCCGCGCCTGAGCTCGTCGAAGGGCCCCCCGCGGCGGTCCCAGCGAAGTGAAAGTGCTTTCCATCCCAAAAGGTGAGGGAGAGGACGTCGTTCGGGCCGACAGGGAAGGAGAGTATCGTCGTGCGCGCACAAGGATACTTTTTTTGAGAAAAGTATCCTTGTATACTGGCAAGAGTATTCTCTTATCGCACCAGCCGACGGAGCGCAAGAATTGACGCCCAAAGATTTTAACGAAAATAGCTGGGGCAAAATCCGTAAGCAGCCCTCGGATTACTGGGCCTTCGTCCCAAACCCCCTTCCGCCCGCTCTGGACTTGGATTGGGAACTCGTGCGTCGACTGACCGATGCCGAGCGGGTGTTGGCGAGATTGGAGGGCATCGGACGCATCCTGCCGAATCCTGACTTACTGATCGGTCCCTTCATGCGACGGGAAGCCGTCTTGTCCAGCCGGATCGAAGGCACTCAGGCCTCGCTTTCTGAGCTCGTGTTGTTCGAAGCAGGCAGCAGCGTTGAACAACCGCACTCGGATGTCCAGGAGGTACGCAATTATGTTGTCGCCCTGGAATACGGACTCGTCCGCCTTAAAACCCTGCCCATAAGTTTGCGCCTGATGGGAGAACTCCACGAACGCCTCATGAGCCGAGTTCGTGGCGGCCATCTTACGCCGGGAGAGTTTCGCAAATCTCAAAACTGGATCGGTGCGCCCGGATGCACCTTGAATGACGCAACCTATGTTCCACCGCCCGTCAACGAAATGATCGAAGCACTGGGTTTGCTCGAAAACTTCATCCATGCTCCCTCCGCACTGCCGGAGTTAATCCGCCTCGCACTCATTCACTATCAATTCGAAGCCATTCACCCCTACATCGACGGCAATGGCCGCATCGGGCGATTGCTCATCACGCTCCTGCTCTGCGAGCGTAAGGTCCTGCATCAACCGCTGCTCTATCTTTCCGCATTCTTTGAAAAACATCGTTCCGAATACTATCGCCTGTTGCTCGGCGTCAGCCAGCGAGGCGAGTGGCGCCCCTGGATGCTCTTCTTCCTTCAGGGTATTGAAGAGCAGTCCCGCGACGCGCTAACGCGTACTGAACGATTGCTCAATCTGCAGCAGCAATACACCGCCACACTGCAGGCCGCTAAGGCCTCAGCGCTGCCCCTCCGTCTCCTCGATCAACTCTTTCGACTTCCGGCCACAAGTGTGCCGCAGGCCGCAAAGATGCTCGGCGTCACCCCTCGAGCCGCCGGTCTCATTGTCAATAAACTCGTCAACGCCCGCATCCTTGAAGAAATCACCGGCCAGGAACGAAACCGTTGGTTTGTGGCCACCGGCATCATCAAAATCGCCGATGCAGACTTCGACGCATAAGCCCCCTGCGGATTTAGCGACAAACGGCGCCAGTGCCCCCTCCCCATCTTCGGTTCTCCGCCCACCGGCAGTATCACCGATCCTCTCGTTATCGGTCTTGCCTCGCAACGCCTCCTCCCACCCTAAACCCCCCATCCCCCTCAGTCGATAACGACCGGAGATATCCGCGCCCCTGTCGCGCGGCATCACGATCCAGCCCCGGTCGGAGTCCTCAACATGGTCCTCTCCTGGTTCCAAGGTCGCATCAGCCCCATCGCCGTCGACATCGGCTCCGACACCCTCAAGCTCCTCCAGGTCGAACCCCGCGACAATCAGTACCGCCTCGTCGCCGCCGCCTCCGAAACCATCCCCGACGATCTCCGCGCCAAGCCCGCCGACCGCGACGCCTTCGTCGCCGACGCTCTCAAAAAACTCCTCGCCGACGGCTTCAAAGGCCGCCAGGTCGTCACCTGCCTCCCCGCCTCCCACATGGCCGTCCAGCACATTCGCGTCGGCAAAATGTCCACCGACGAACTCGCCAAGGCCCTCCCCTTCGAAGCCGCTGGAAAGCTCCCCTTCGATCCCCACCGCGCCGTCCTCCGCCACACCGTCGCCGGTGAGGTCTACCAGCACCAGGAAGCCAAGCAGGAAATCATCGTCATGGCCGCCCCGCGCGACGCCGTCGACCGCCACCTCGCCCTGCTCTCCAAGGCCAAGCTCGAAGTCGTCGGCATCCACGTCGAGCCCACCGCCCTCATCGAATGCTTTGCCCACCTCTCCCGCCGCAAGGGCGACGAAAACATCGCCACCCTCTACATCGATATCGGCGCCGCCGCCACCCACGTCGTCATCGCCCATGGCAAAACGCTCGCCTTCGCCAAGCACATCCCCATCGGCGGAGACACCTTCAATCGCAAAGTCGCCGACGCCTTCAAGATCGATCTCGCCGCCGCCCGCGAGCTGCGCGTCAAAGCCGCCGAGCACGCCAAGGCCGCCCGTCTCCCCGCCGGCGTCCTGTCCATCAACACCAATGCCGACGGTCACGCGCTCGGCCGCAACAACGCCGCCCCCGTGGTCGACGCCGACACCCTCGACAAGCTCGCCAAAGCCCTCGCCGAGCCCCTCGAGCACCTCACCAGCGATCTGCGCCTCTGCATCGGTTACTACGAATCCATCTACCCCAACCGCACCGTGGCCAACGCTCCCATCGACCGCGCCATTTTCGTCGGCGGCGAATCCCGCTACATCGCCCTCTGCAAAACCATCGCCGAAAACCTCGGACTCCCCGCCACCCTCGGCGACCCCCTCGCCCGCCTCCTCAAAGACGCCGCCACCAAAACCAACCTCGATCTGCGCCAGCCCCAGCCCGGATGGGCCATCGCCTCCGGCCTCGCCGTCGGCCTCGCCCACGCCCAACCCACCGCCGAAAGAGAGGCCTCCTGACCTCGACGACTGACTTCTGACTCCTGACTTCTGACTACTGACTTCTGGACCCACGTATGAGCCAAGTACCCGCCGCCAACATGAACTTCCTCCCCGAAGACTACGTCGAGCGCCGCCAGGCCACGCGCGCCGCCTACCTCTTCATCGGGCTGCTCGTCGTCGTGATCGTGGGCATCATCGGCGCCTACGTCTACCAGCAGTACGACTGCCGCGCCGTCTTCGACGAACGCGACCGCGTCCTCGCCGACTACGAAAACGCCTCCAACGCCATCACCAAATCCCAGGAAATGGAGCAGGAAAAAGCCTCCATGGTCGCCAAGTTCGAACTCACCACCACCCTCATGGAACGCGTCCGCCGCTCCGCCCTCCTCGCCGAGCTCACCACCCTCCAGCCCAAGGGTGTCAACATGCTTTCCCTCGATCTCAAGAGCCACGAGATCCAGCCTCCGGCCGGCCCCGCCCCCGCCATCGACCAGGCCAAAGCCGCCGCCGGCGATCTGCCCGCCGTCAAACGCCCCCAGGTCGAAGTCACCATCGATCTCGTCGGCACCGCCCCCACCGACAGCCAGGTCGCCCAGTACATCGCCGCCCTCTCCAAATCCAAGCTCCTCTCCGATGTCAACCTTCTCTTCTCCGAGGAATACAAACGCACCCGCGACAACAACAGCGAAATGCTCCGCAAGTTCCACGTGGAAATGAAGGTCAACCCCGACGCCGACCTTCGCACCCCCACCGCCGTCAGCCCCGAAGCCGCCGCCACCCAGTAATCCCTAACCCCTCGGCCCAGCGCCGCCCTGAGGTGATTTATGCAGTTCGGTCCACGCACGCTGATCTTCTTCATCCTTCTGCTGGCCATGCCCGCCGTGTCCTACTGGCGCATGTTCAAGCCCCTCAACGAGCAGAAGGCCGCCGCCATCGAAGACATCAAGGACAAGCGCAAGCAGCTCGATGATCTCGCCAAGGCCACCTCCGGCGACAAGAACGTCGCCGCCCAGATCGACGAGCTCCGCAAAGCCGTCGCCTTCATCGAAAACAAACTCCCCAAAGAAATGGAGATGGACAAGGTCCTCCTCAAGACCACCCAGCTCGCCCAGAAAGACGGCCTGACCACCAAGTCCGTCCGCCTCCTCAAAATCATCGACGGCCCCGGTTACTCCGAGCAGCCCATCAAAATGGTCATTACCGGCCCCATGGCCAAAGGCTTCTACCCCTTTATCTGCGACCTCGAAGGTCTCAACCGCCTCACCAAAATTGGCGAAATGACCATCACCGCCGATGAAAAAAATCCCGGCGTCGTCTCCGTCGAAATGACCCTCACCATCTACTTCGAACCCGGTAACGCGAAAGTGGCGGTGGCTCAATGACCCAGCAATGGAATATGCAAAACCCCGGTGAAGATGACGTCCAGATGCCCCTGGGCGTCTCCAACGACGCCGGCGATTACGTGCCCGCTTCCACCAAACCCAAAATCGGCGGCAGCACCCTCGCCCTCGTCGGCGCCTTCGCGCTCGGCCTCGCCGTCATCTACGGCCTGGGCATGCACGCCATGCCCCGCGCCGCCTCCGCCGAAACCGTCGCCAAGCAGCAGGAAGTCCAGTCCGCCATCACCGAGCTCCTCCAGAAAAACGGCAAGGCCGCGCAAATCGCCGGACTCCTCCGCGACACCGACAAGCTCGTCGCCATGTTCTACGCCTACCTCGGCAATGACCACGCCAAGCGCCCCGAGCTTCCCCACGACCCCTTCGCCAACGAAGAAGTCCACGCCGCGCCGCCGCCCACCCCCGGCGCCGAAGCCGTCGCCATCGTCTCCACCGACGCCGTCGAAGCCGAGAAGCTCCGCAAGGTCGCCGAAACCTTCTCCTCCCTCAAGCTCCAGACCGTCATGCTCGGCCGCAGGCCCGCCGCCATGATCAACAACAACATGGTCACCGTCGGCGGCCGCATCGGCGAGTTCACCGTCTCCGACATCCAGAACGACCGCGTCATCCTCTCCTACAACACCAGCAAATTCGAACTCAAGCTCAATCGCCCCACCCCCGCGCCTCAGAACCCGTGACCCCCAGCCGCAGGAAGCGCCATGCCCGTTGAGACCCAGGACAGCACCGCCCCCGCCGCCGCCTCCGATGGCGCCGATGAAGCCCTCCGCGCGCTCTGGGCCCCCGCGCCCGCCGCCCCGCGCGCCCGCAAAACCCTCGAAGACCTCCTCACCGCCAAAGGCCTCCTCGACACCGACAAGCTCCTCCAGGCCAAATCCGTCCTCACCACCACCCGCGGCAAAAAGCTCTCCCAAATCCTCCTCGAAATGGGCGCCGTCCCCGAAGAACACCTCCAGCAGACACTCGCCGAACTCCTCAACCTCCCCTTCGAAGCCATCAACCCCAAGACCCTCGACCGCCGCGCCTTCGAAGCCCTCCCTCCCGATTTCATGAAATCTCGCGGATGCTGCGGACTCCGCCGCGAAGACGGCCCGGGCGGCTTCCTCACCCTGGGCATGGTCGACCCCGCCGACGTCTTCCTGCTCGATGAAATCAAACGCAAGGTCGGCATCCGCAACATCAAAATCGTCGTCGTCTGCCACGCACACATCGTCGCCGCCATCGAATCCGCACAGAACGCCGACGGCAACGGCGGTGAAAAATTCGACGAAATCATCAAGGACATGGGCCAGGAAGAACTCGAAATCGTCGAGGAGGAAAAGGACGACGTCACCGACCTCGCCAAAGCCTCCGGCGAATCCCCCGTCATCCGCCTCGTCAACTTCCTCATCTTCGACGCCATCAAACAGGGCGCCTCCGATATCCACATCGAGCCCCACGAAAAACGCCTCGTCGTCCGCTATCGCATCGACGGCGTCCTCTTCGAAGCCATGAATCCCCCCTACCAGATGCAGGCCGCCGTCGCCTCACGCCTCAAAATCATGGCCAACCTCGACATCTCCGAACGACGCCTCCCCCAGGACGGACGCATCCGCACCATGGTCTCCGGCCGCCACGTCGACCTCCGCGTCTCCACCGTCCCCACCCAGTACGGCGAAAAAACCGTCATCCGTATCCTCGACAACCGCTCCATCATGCTCGGCCTCGAACAGCTTGGCTTCTCCGAGGACATGCTCACCATCCTCCGCGCCCAGATCGATCGCCCCAACGGCATCATCCTCGTCACCGGGCCCACCGGCTCGGGTAAAACCACCACCCTCTACTCCTGCATCCGCTGCATGGATGGCGCCAAGCTCAACATCTCCACCGTCGAAGACCCCGTCGAATACCACCTGTCTTTTGCCAACCAGATCCAGGTCATGGACAAAATCGGCATGACCTTCGCCACCGCCCTCAAGGCCCTCCTCCGCCAAGACCCCGACGTCATCATGCTCGGCGAAATCCGCGACCAGGAAACCGCCCACATCGCCGTCCAGGCCTCCCTCACCGGCCACCTCGTGCTCTCCACGCTCCACACCAACGACGCCCCCTCGTCGGTCACACGCCTCATCAACATCGGCGTCGAGCCCTACCTGATCTCCGCCGCCGTCAACGCCGTCCTCGCCCAGCGCCTCGTCCGCCGCATCTGCTCCGAATGCAAGGAGCCCTTCAAGGTCGAAGACAACGACATGAAGGAATTCCTCGAAACCCGCGGCTTCGATCCCACCAAAATTTTCAAAGGCAAAGGCTGCGAACGCTGCCGCAACACCGGCTACAAGGGCCGCGTCGGCATCTACGAACTGCTCGTCCTCGACGACGTCGCCCGCGATCTCGTCGTCCGCTCCCCCAACGTCACCGAACTCCGCCGCATCTGCAAGGAACGCGGCATGATCTCCCTCCGCGAAGACGGATTGCAGAAAGCGGCAGCGGGACTGACCACCGTCGAAGAAGTCCTGTCCGCCACGGAGAACACGATGTAACCGAGTAATTAAGTTAATTCAGTAATTACGTTAATTGGGACCCGGAGACCCTGCTACCTCAATCGCGATAACCTGCTTCGAAGTCCCAATTACTCAATTACCAATTAACTCAATTACTCCTTTTAAGGAACGCACATGCCCTCCACCCTCAACGCCATCCTCGAAACCGCCATCGACAACAAGGCGTCCGATATCCATATCATCGTCGGCCATCAGCCGATGATCCGCCTCCACACCCAGATGACCGCCACCGAATTCCCCGTCGTCACCGCCGAATCCTCCATGGCCATGCTCAAAGACATGCTCAACGAAAAACGCATGGAGGCCTTCCTCGAAAAACGCGATGCCGACTTCTCCTACGAGCTCCCCAGCGGCACACGCTTCCGCGTCAACGCCCACTTCCAGCGCAACTCCGTCGCCATGGCCTTCCGTGTCATCACCGACAAGGTCCGCCCCCTCGATCAGCTCGGCCTGCCCGAAATCATCACCCGCCTCACCTACCTCCCCCGCGGGCTCGTTCTCGTCACCGGCGACACGGGCTCGGGTAAGTCAACCTCCCTCGCCGCCATGATCGACGCCATGAACAAACGCTACCACAAGCACATCATCACCCTCGAAGACCCCATCGAATACATCCTCCACTCCAACAAATGCTCCATCGAACAACGCGAAGTCGGCTCCGACGTCCCCTCCTTCGGCTCCGGCCTCAAGCATGTCCTCCGCCAGGACCCCGACATCATCCTCGTCGGTGAAATGCGCGACCTCGAAACCACCTCCGCCGCCATCACCGCCGCTGAAACCGGCCACTTCGTCCTCTCCACCCTCCACACCAACAACGCCGCGCAAACCATCGAACGCATCATCGATATCTACCCCGGCGAACAGCAGAACCAGATCCGCTCCATGCTCGCCAACACCCTCCAGGCCGTCGTCTGCCAGGTCCTCTTCAAACGCATCGATCAGCCCGGAATGGTCCCCGGCGTCGAAATCCTCATCTGCACCCCCGCCGTCCGAAACCTCATCCGCGAAAACCGCATCTACGAAATCCAGAACGTTATCGAAACCTCCCGCGCCCTGGGCATGCAAACCATGGACACCTCCATCAAACAGCTCTACTTCAACGGCAAAATCTCCAAGGAAGACGCCCTCTCCATGGCCCACCACCCCGAAAAACTCGAACGCCAGCTCGTCGCCTGAAAGGAGTGGTCAGTGGCCAGTGGTCAGTGGCCAGAATGGACGATAAGAACTCTGACCACTGACTACTGACCACTGGAAACTCGCCATGCCCAGCTATCGCTACGAAATCAAAACCCCCGCGGGACAGGTCCAGGCCGGCGTCCTCTCCGCCGCCTCCATGTCCGCCGCCTCCGAGATGCTCCGCGCCCAGCAAGGCTACATCCTCGCACTCGCCCCCGTCGATTCCTCCAAGGCGAAGTCCTCCTTCGCCACCATGCTCAACTTCTCCGTCTCCTCCGGCCCTAGCCTCAAGGACGTCGCCAACTTCACCAACCAGCTCGCCGTCATGATCAAGGCCGGCATCTCCATCCGCGCCGCCCTCGAAGGCATCGCCGAGCAAACCGACAACCCCAAGTTCAAGGAAATCCTCTCCCAGGTCAAAAAAGACGTCGAGTCCGGCAAGTCCTTCTCCGACGCCCTCTCCCGTTACCCCAAAACCTTCTCCCCCCTCTACATCAACATGGTCAAAGCCTCTGAGCTCTCCGGCTCCTTCGGCCACATGCTCGAACGCATCGTCGAATACCTCAATGCCCAGATCGAAACCCGCCAGATGGTCGTCGGCGCCATGGTCTACCCCGCCATCATCTGCGTCATGGCCATCGGCACCACCATCTTCCTGCTCCTCTTTGTCGTCCCCCAGTTCGTCACCGTCTTCAAAGGCCACGAAAAAATCCTCCCCGTCCCCACCAAAATCCTCCTCTTCCTCTCCCACTTCGTCCGCACCTACTGGTACATCCTCCTCACCGCCGCCGCCGCCGGCGCCTGGAGCTTCTGGACCATGCTCCACACCCAGTCCGGACGCCTCTGGTGGGATAAGGTCAAACTCACCGTCCCCCTCTTCAAAAAAATGTTCCGCGCCCTCTACATCACCCGCTCCCTCCACACCATGGGCGAACTCGTCAACGCCGGCGTCCCCATGCTCGACACCCTCGCCATCACCGCCGATATCTCCGGCAACCAGCTCTACAAACGCATGTGGCGCGCCGTCTACTCCTCCGTCAAACAGGGGAAAAAGATCTCCCAGCCCCTCCAGAAATCCACACTCTTCCCCCGCGCCGTCGTCCAGATGATCGCCGCCGGCGAAGAATCCGGTAACCTCGGCGAAACCCTCGACTCCGTCTCCAGGTTCTATAACAAAGAACTCAAAGCCACCATCAAGGCCGTCACCTCCATGATCGAACCCCTCATGATCATCTGCATGGGCGGCATCGTCGGCTTCATCGCCATGTCCATCATCCTCCCCATCTTCAAGATGTCCCAATTGGTCCATTAACCTGAAGCGAGGACATTAATCAATTAGCATCGGTGTCGCTTCCGCGCTCTGCGGATCCCCAAGCGTATAGTCGGAATCAAAACTCGCCGCACCTGGCGTACCCGCCGCCGACGTGGGCTCCGTACTCGCATTCACCGGCGCAATGCTCGCGCTGTCCACCGCCGATGCATTCCCCTCCTCCGTACTCCCCGGCGCCAGCGGCACCGGCGCCGCAAACCCCATCATCATCCCGCTCCCATCGTCCGACACAGTCAGGTGCGCAACCTCTCTATACAACGACAGATTGTTATTATCCGCCACGTACAAATAAACAGTCGATCCGGGCACCACCGACTGCGAAAACGTCACTAAAAATCCCTGATTATTCACGCCTGAAACAGTTCCATCTTGGTTAATGACCGCGTTCCCGCCTATATATGAAATCAGGTCTGGTCGGGATACACCCGTTACCCCCTGTCCAAGTAACGTCGCCCCTGGCTGGTTGCTGCTCCATATCTGGTAATGCACGGGTGCCTGGCCAATGTCCGCATCGTACGCCCAGCCCTGCGCTCCCGTCGTTGTCACTACATCAAGATTTCCTTGCGGCAAAAAATTCTGCCCCACCTGCCACACCGCTAAAAATGCGTTCGCCCTTCCCCCGGTCAACACCTTCGTCGACAGCGCCGTTGTGTGCGTCACCGTGTTAATCACCGCCTGCCGCCGCTGCCACATCGTCGCCGCCGGATTCTCCGCCGCCTCCAAGGCAATAATCCCCGTCACCACCGGTGCCGCAAACGATGTCCCCGAATGATACGTGTACCACGATCCTCCCCCCAGCGCCTGACTACTGCTCGCCGTGTAAATACTGTCCCCCGGCGCCGCCAACTGCACTGAACCAACCCCCCAGTTCGACCAGGTCGGCATCAAATCCTGGTTCGTGATCGCGGCCACCGTGATCACATTCCCCAAAGTCGGCGAATAACTTCCCGGATACTGTGGAGTTTGATCAATGTTGTATCCAACCCAATTGCCGGTACCCTGAGGGTCCGCCCCATTGCCGGCCACCGTCACAAACAAGATGCTTGCCGACAACAACTCGCGGATCGCCTGCGTAAGCTGCTTTGCGTCATTTGCATCGGGATTAACCCCCCAGCTCGCATTGACCGCCACAATGTTTCGTCCATAGATCGTCTTCAATCCGTAGATCCTGCCAATCGCCGCGACGGCATTCTCCGCGTACCCTCCCTCCTGCACGGGCGGGTGCTTAGGATCAGTATGCCCCATGTACTCGCCAAACTTGACCGGGATGATCTTCACCCGCCAATCCATCCCGATAATCCCATTCGTCCCCGCCGCCTCGCCCGCGCCAATCACCCCCGCCACCCCCGAGCCATGCGTGTCAAAGTCCGTGACATCCGTCGTCGGATGCGCAGGATCCACCACGTTATAGGCATCGGCCATATCCAGGTTCGACTCCCCATACCAGTTGGTGAATACCGGGTCAGTGTTATCCACGCCGGTGTCAATCGTCGCGACATAGACGGCCGGAGATCCCGTCGTCAGATTCCAAGCCTGCTCAACATTGCTATCCGCGCCCGCGGTGCCTTGATACGTGGTTGGGGCGCTGAGGGGACCGGCCGGATAACCAAAATGGTAAAGCGACTGCCCCGTATTGGAGACTTGCCATTCCAGCGGATCGACGGCATGTGGCGGCAGGGCGTCCAGCGTGATCAACGCATCCGGCTCCATATCCGTGAGCAGCCCCGGAAACTGCGAACTCCATGCCGAAAGATTGTCCGCCGACATGCCATGTTCGGTAAACCCATACATGTTGAAACCCAGCGACGCGACGTCGGAAACTGTTACACCCAACTCCGACATAAACAGGGCGAAATTCGTGATGTTCGGCGCGACCGTCACAAGATAACGGTCCTTTCGCACCCAGTCGGACTGCCCATGAAACGTAACCATGACAGTCTCTGACCCCGCTGGCGCGGCGATTGGATCAGTTCCGGTCGAGGTTGTCGAGAGAAGCAGGCGAGGTTCGAGCGCTTCCAACTGGTAATTCCACGATCCGGCAACCGCGAGGCGGCGATCTTCTCGGCGACCCATAACACCAGATTTCATAATGAATCCCTTCTCAATAGGCTGACTGTGCCGGAGCGTAAGGCCAAGACTGATCGGCGTCAATGAAAAAGTCGGGCTGGGCCACTTGCTCGCGGCACCGGTTCGCGGTACAAGTAAATTTGATCAGGAGGAGGCTTCAATGGCTCGTCCAACCAGAACCCGATCGCCGCACCCCCCCCTCGTCCTCCATCCGCTCGAACCCCGCGTCCTCTTCACCGCTGTCCCCAGTTTCATGGTGGCCAGCCGCCCCGACGGGGGCGATGCAAGCCTCATCGATCTTCATACCAACGGCTTTCTCGACATCCCCGCCACCTTCGCCGAACCCGGCGTTCGCGGCTTTCTCCCCTTCGGCTCCCGCTTCACCGGCGGCGTCAACTCCGCCGTCGGCGACATCAACGGCGACGGCACCCCCGACGTCATCCTCGCTCCCGCCTCCAAAGGCAAACCCCTCATCCAAGTCTACAACGCCGTCACCGGCGTTCTCGAACGCAGCTTCTTCGCTTACTCCACAAACTTCTGGGGCGGCGTCAACGTCGCCTCCGCCGACATCAACGGCGACGGCAAAGCCGACATCATCACCGCCCCCGCCTCCAATGGCGTCCCGCTGGTCAACGTCTACGACGGCGCATCCGGCCGCTTGATCCGCTCTTTCTACGCCTACACCCCCAACTTCC
>DASZZD010000034.1:0-42728 GCA_035545015.1 Phycisphaerae bacterium | reverse complement strand
CGCCCCTCTGGGTCATCCCCGCGGGCGCCGACCACTGGGCCGACACCCCCGCCGCCGCCGCCCTCGCCATCGGTGCCGCGATGGTCCCCCTCCCCGCCCCCGCCGATGATCGCGGCGCCACCGCCCATCTCCTGGGCAACGCCCGCTTCTACCAGCTCATCCACCCCGCCGCCGCCCGCATCCCCGACGCCCCCCCGGACCTCCCCCCCCTCCCCTTCGTCGCCGTCTTCCAGGCCGACCAGTTCTCCGTCGCCGCCATCGCAGGCCCCGGCGCCGGAACCCCGCTCGATCGCGCCTACCCCACCCTCGCCGCCGGAAAAACCGTCATCATCCCCGCCTCCGACCCCGACCAGGACGACCCCCCCTACGCCAACCTCCGCCTCCCCGACGATGCCGCCGCACTCCGCGCCGTCGACGCCGCCGGCGCCCCCATCGACTGCCGCGTCGGCGATTACCTCTACGTCCCCGCTGCCGAAAAACTCGTCTACGTCCTCGCCGGTGGAGCGGGTGGCAATGCCGAAGAACTCGCCGCACTCCTCCGCCCCGCCACCGCCAACCGCCTCCCCGCCTTCGACTTCTCCCTCGCCATCCCCCCGGACATCGCCCACACCGGCGAGGGCGGCCTCACCCTCCGCCTCACCAACATCTCCCCCAACCCCCTCCCCGGAACCCTCCGCCTCTTCCGCATGCCTCCCGCAACCACCCAACCCGCCGCCTCCCAGCTCGCCGCTCCCCCCAAACCCGAACTCCTCACCTCCCGCCCCTTCGACACCCTCCCCCCCGGCAAAACCCTCAACACCTTCCTCGACGCCGGCCCCTCCATTCGCCCCGGCCAAACCCTCCTCCTCGAAATCACCACCCCCACCCTCACCCAACGCACCGCCCTCATCCTCCATTAACCGTCCCTAACACGTCCGGAACTTTACCCGTCAGCGTGCCGCACAACGCCCAATCCCCTCCGCCCCGCCCACCAGCCCTCCCATCCAGCACCGCCCCGCGGACCCTGAATGCATCCTTCTTCATGATTGTTTTTATCGATTATCGATAAATTATTCTTGACTATCACACGGTTGCGCCGCATACTTCCCCCATCGCATCCAACGCCCCGGAGTTGAACCATGAATCCCTCCACGCAGCTTAAACTTCAGAGAATCCAACGCCTCAGCCGATTTCTGCGCACCCTCTGCACCGCCCTGCTCGTGCTCATCGCTTTGCTCTTCGCGTTCGCTGCCATCGGCGCCCTCTCCGGCGGCGACGCTTCCCTCGCATTTGATGACATCCATATCTCCCTGCCCGCCTATCCCCTGCTCACCCGCCTGCTGCTCGTCGCGCTCGTCGCACTCCTCCTCGGCGTGCTCTGCAAGGCTCTCTATCACCTCCATCGCCTCTTCTCCCAGTACGCCGCCGGGCATATCCTCACCGCCGGCGCCGCCAGGCAAATTCGTCAGATCGGATGGACCGCCATCCTCTGGTTCGCCCTCAACCTCCTCACCGGCTTCGCCCTCATCCGCTGGCTCGATGCCGCACACCACGCCGCCCCCCCCCTTCGCCTCGACGCCCTCTTCCTCGGCCTTCTGCTCATCGTCATCTCCTGGTTCATTCAAGCCGCCGCCGAACTCCAGGAAGAAAACCGGCTCACCATTTAACGTCCTAACGCCACCCGCGCCGGAGTCCCTCGTGCCCATCATCGTCAACATCGACGTCATGCTCGCCAAACGAAAAATGCGCTTGAACACCCTCGCCGAAATGGTCGGCATCACGCCCCAAAACCTCTCCGTCCTCAAGACCGGCCGCGCCAAGGCCATCCGCTTCTCCACCCTCGAGCGCCTCTGCGCCTGCCTCGACTGCCAGCCCGGGGATCTCCTCGAATTCCAGCAAGGTTCCCCCGATCCCACCGATCCCGTGCTTCTCGAACTCTGATCCCCTGGCCGGAATTGCCCACCGCTTTTCGAAAGGACCCGCCATGCGCGCCAGCTCTCCGCTCGCCATTGCATCCCTCGCCATCCTCTTCGCCCTCCGCGCCGCCGCCGCCCCCGCCTCCACGCCCGCCTCCGCCCCTGACGACCCCCTCGATCAGCTCTTCTCCGCCACCTTCCATGCCGGTGCGCCCGGCGCCGCCATCCTCATCGCTCAGGACGGCCGCCCCCTCTTCCGCAAATCTTACGGCCAGGCAAATCTCGAACTCGATGTCCCCCTCAACCCCGCTGACCGCTTCCGCATCTGCTCCCTCACCAAGCAATTCACCGCCGTCGCCATCCTGCAACTCGCCCACCAACAAAAAATCCACCTCGATGATCCTCTCGCCGACTACCTCCCCGACTACCCCGCCGCCACTCGCGTTACCCTCCGCCAGCTTCTCACCCACACCGCCGGTATCCCTTCTGCCGACGCCGATTGGCCCAAAATCTGGCGCCAGGATCTCACCCTCCCCCAGCTCCTCGACCTCACGCGCGACAAACCGCTCGATTTCCCCCCAGGCTCCAATTTCCGCTATTCCAACGCTGGCTACGTCCTCCTCGGCGCCGTCATCGAGAAAGCCTCCGGCCAACCCTACGCCGACTACCTGCGATCCCACATCTTCCAGCCCGCCGGCATGACCGACACCTGCTACGACTCCGACGATACCGTCATCCCCCATCGCGTTCCCGGTTACGTCCGCCACGCCGATGCCTGGGACCGCGCCCCCTTCATCAGCATGACCCAACCCTTCTCCGCCGGTAGTCTCCTCTCCACCATCGATGATCTCGCGAAATTCCACCACGCCCTCGATACCGGCAAACTCGTCGCCCCTGACCTCCTCGCCCAGGCCTACACCGCCGTTACCCTCCCCGACGGCCGCTCCACCCACTACGGCTTCGCCTGGGCCCTCGACTCCCTTGACCGCCATCCCACCCGCCAGCACGCCGGCGGCATGCCCGGATTCTCCGCCTTTTCCCTCGAAATCCCCGATGCCCGCCTCTTCATCATCCTCCTCGCCAACACCTCCGATCCCCCCGCGCCCCTCCACACCCTCGCCCTCGCCGCCGCACGCCTCGTCCTCCACGAGCCCGCGCCCCCGCCGCTCCCACCGCTCTCCCCTGCCGACCTCCAGCTTTACCCCGGCGCCTACCGTGTCGCCCCCGACCAATCCTTCATCGTCTCTCTCGATCACGGACACCTCTTCGCCCAGCTCGGCCGCGGCCGCAAAGAACTCATTCCCCTCGCCCCCGACACCTTCACCACCCCCGACCACGGCTTCACCTTCACCTTCCGCCGTGATCCCTCCGGCCACATCACCCGCATCGACGCCCGCCCCGACGCTCCCGGCCCCGATCTCACCTGGCCTCGAACTCCCACGCCATAACCCTCCGCTGAGCCCGCCCAGCCCGCCCAGAGTTCACGCCCAATTACCAGTTACCAATTACCGACGGGTGTAGTTCATATTCCGGGTAACAATCCACCATGGCGACGTTCCCCCCTCCCCCCCAACGCTCCCTCTCGGTCGCGTCTCGGAGGTTTACCCGGATCGAGAACTACACCCTTACCGACTCCCCGACGCAACCCCCCCCTTCCCCATTCTCCTCCGCCCCCTTACCATGCCCCCATGGGCGAACTCTCCATCCCTCCCCTCCTGGCCCACGATCCCGAAGCGCTCCCCCCTGGCCGCTGGCGCATCCTTCTCTTGCCCATCATCATGGTCCTCCTCGCCATCGGCATCGCCAACGCCGCCGCCATCTCCGGACAGGACGCCCGCCGCAGCAACGAATATGACTCCCTCCGCATCACCAGCCTCTACTGGGAAAACCGCCTCGCCGCCACCCAGCTCGAAATCGACCAGCTCACCGCCCTGCCCCACCTCGACGCCGCCCAGCGCCAGCGGCTCGACTTCCTCTCCCAGCAATTCCCCTCCATCCAGGCCACCGTCGACAAAGTCCACGCCTACGGTCTCATCAGCTACGCCAAATACGGCCGCGTCATGTCCAACTGGGACGGCTACCGTTACGAAGAAATCGTCACCGACGGCTACGTCTACCACCAGCCCACCGACCCTCCCGACATCAAAAACAAATCCGATATGCCCTGGCCAGGCTTCCCCGAAGGCCATATCAAAAACGTCTCCTGGTACCCGCTCTATCCCCTCATGGCCCGCGGCCTCGTCGCCCTCACCGGCATCTCCGCCATTCACGCCCTCACCATCATCTCCGAAACCTGCGCCGTCCTTGCCGCCGTCTTCTTCTTCCTCTACGCCCGGCGCCATTTCCACAACCGCATCCCCTTCCTCCATTCCGCGGGCGAAGAAGCCGCCGCCCATCCCGTGCGCCGCTGGGATTTGCTCCCCGCCGACAGCGCCGCCCTGTGGGCCCTCGCCTTCGTCCTCTACAACCCCTGCGCCCTGTTCCTCTACGCCAACTACACCGAAAGCCTCTTCATTCTGCTGTTCGCCGCCTTCCTCTACGCTCTCCAGGGACGCCGCTGGGTCATCGCCGCGCTCATCGCAGCTCTCGCCTCCGCCTCCCGCTCCCAGGGCGTCCTCTTCGGACCCATCCTCGCCGTCACCTACGTCCTCCGCTCCGACCTCCGTCACGGCCCGCTCAAACTCCTCATCGCCTCCGGCCTCGGCTTGCTCTCCGAAGTCGGCCTCTTCTGCTTCATGGCCTTCCTCCAGCACCGCTTCCACGACGCCCTGGCCTTTATGCACGCCCAGCAATACTGGAACGTCGGCATCAACTCCGTCACCATCTCCTACGCCATGAACCCCGTGCACGCGATGTCCAACTTCATCAGCTACCTGTTTTACGTCTCACCCATGGATTGGCCGCGAATCTGGGAAGCCTTCTGCGTTCTCTGGCCGCCGGTCGTGCTGATGATCCTCGGCGGCCGGTTCCTGTCGTTCGAACTCGAGATGGCCGGCTGGCTGCTCTGGGGGCTGCCCTACGTGGCAAGCTGCCTGGCGGGTTATCCTGCGGCTACGGATCCCTGGATGAGCATGGGGCGGTTCATGGCGGTGATGTTGCCGGCGCAAATCATCATCGGGGCGGTGCTGGTACGTTTTCGCTGGGCGGGAATCCCGCTGCTGGCGCTCTCGGCAGGGATGTTCGCGATGTTCTCGTACGACTACGGAATGGGCCAGTGGATCGGGTAGCCATGAGGGTGATGGCGGTGGAATTGCGTAAATTGCGCGCAGCGTTCACGCCCCAATTTATCATTGCCTATTTTTTAGACAGTGGGGGTGCGGACAAGGGCCGTGGAGATAGGCGGGAGGCCGTTGCAAGAGGGGGTTGTTGTGGCGTCAAAGTCATGTAAAGTAAGAAGTTGCGCAGTACGGTGTCGGGCGTCTGGGCGCTGCATGTTTTTCCGGCGGCGCGGGAGTTGTCGGCACGGGGGTTGCGTTGTAAGCTACCCGTTCAGCCAAGAGTCTTCCGCGGTGATGACCCTGGCCCCGCCACGTGGGGGCCAAGGGCTTGGGTGTGTCCGCAACGACACGCGCGAACCTCGCCTGGCCGCGGCCATGCCGCGTGACTTCCGGTTTCCCGCGCTCTTTGCCCGGGCGCTCATTGGCGGTTTCTTGCGTCTCTCTTTTTCTCAGGAGCTCGAGTCCTATGGCCTCCACCAATGCCCGCAGCGCGGCGATCCACGCGCTCACCAGCTTCAAGTCCATCGCCCCGCGCGTCAATTTCAAGGAGACGCCCCTCAAGGACATCTTCGCGTCCAACGTCTTCAATGAAGAAGTCCAGCGCGAGCGGCTGCCCAAGGCGGTCTACAAGAAGCTCCAACAGACGATCAAAAAGGGCACGGCGCTCGATCCGGCTATTGCCGATTCGGTCGCCATCGCGATGAAGGACTGGGCCATCGAAAAAGGCGCCACCCACTACACGCACATCTTCTATCCCATGACCGGCATCACCGCCGAGAAGCACGACTCCTTCGTCGCGCCCACCGGTGATGGCCAGGCGATCCTCGAATTCTCCGGCAAGGAACTCGTGCAGGGCGAACCCGACGCCTCCTCCTTCCCGTCCGGCGGTCTTCGCGCGACGTTCGAAGCCCGCGGCTATACCGCCTGGGACCCCACCTCCCCGGCCTACATCCTCGAAAATCCCAACGGCACCGTGCTGGTGATCCCGACGGCGTTCGTTTCCTGGACCGGCGAGGCGCTCGACAAGAAGACGCCGCTGCTGCGTTCGATGGAAGCGGTTTCCAACCAGGCGATCCGCCTGCTGAAGCTGTTCGGCAAGGACTCGGAAAAGGTGTTCTCGACCGTCGGGCCCGAGCAGGAATACTTCCTGATCGACCGCAACTTTTATTTCGCCCGCCCGGATTTGGTGAACGCGGGCCGGACGCTCTTTGGCGCCAAGCCGCCCAAGGGCCAGGAGATGGAGGATCATTATTTCGGCAGCATTCCGGAGCGTGTGCTGGCGTGCATGCTGGAAGTGGAACGCGAGCTGTATAAGCTGGGCGTGCCGGTGAAAACGCGGCACAACGAAGTGGCGCCGGCGCAGTATGAAATCGCCCCGATCTTCGAGAACAGCAACCTGGCGCACGATCACCAGATGCTGACGATGGAGACGCTGCGGCGCGTGGCGGAGAAGTATGGTCTGGCGTGTTTGCTGCATGAGAAACCGTTCGCGGGCGTGAACGGTTCGGGCAAGCACAACAACTGGTCGCTGGGGACGGCCGAGGGCGAGAACCTGCTGAACCCCGGCACCAATCCGCACGACAATGCGCAGTTCCTCACGTTCGTGTGCGCGGTGATTCGGGCGGTGGACAAGTATGCGGGGCTGCTGCGCGTCGCGATCGCCTCGGCGGGCAACGATCACCGGCTCGGAGCGAACGAAGCTCCTCCGGCGATCATCTCGATTTACCTGGGCGATCAGCTCAACGACATCATCGAGCAGGTGGAGAAGGGCACGCCTTCCTCGACGAAGCAGGGCGGGTTCATGGAGCTGGGCACGAGCGTGCTGCCGAAGCTGCCGCGGGATGCGGGCGACCGCAACCGGACGTCGCCCTTCGCGTTCACGGGCAACAAGTTTGAATTCCGCGCGGTGTCGTCGGGCCAGTCGATTGCCGGTCCGAACACGGTGCTGAACACGATCGTGGCCGAATCGCTGGATTACATCGCGACGAAGCTGGAAGCCGAAACGAAGGGTGGGAAGGATTTCAACAAGGCGCTTCAGGGGATCCTGTCGGAGATCGTGAAGCAGCACAAGCGGGTGATCTTCAACGGCGACAACTATTCGGAAGCGTGGCACGCGGAAGCGGAGAAGCGTGGCCTGCCGAACTTCAAGAACACTGTCGAGGCGATGCCCTATTTCATTTCCAAGGAATCGGTGGATCTGCTGGGCAAGTACAAAGTGCTCAACGAGCGCGAAGTGCACAGCCGGTATGAGATTTTCCTGGAAGGCTATAAGAAGACGATCAACATCGAGGCGCAGCTCACGGCGTCGATCGCCAAGACGATGATTTTGCCGGCGGCGATTCGCTACCAGGGCGAGATCGCGCACAGCCTGGCGGCGGCCAAGGCCGCGGGGATCAACGTGGGGAATCTCGGCGAGCAGGAACAGTTGCTCAGCGACCTGTCGAAGACGATCAACGATCTGCAGAAAAAAATCACGGCGCTGGTGCACGCGACCGAGCACATCGGCAACGGGGATGCGCTGGCCCACGGCAAGCACTCGCGCGACGCGATCATCCCGGCGATGAAAGCGGTCCGCGAACTGGGCGACAAGCTCGAAACGATCATCGCGGATGATCTCTGGCCGCTGCCGACTTATCGTGAGATGCTGTTCATCAAGTGAGCAGGGGCGGGTTGAGTAGTCAGAAGTCAGTAGTCAGAAGTCAGGAGAATGCGAGGGCCGATCCGTAAGGGTCGGCCCTTTCCTTCTCAGGGTAGATGGCCACGAAGGCCACGAAAGCACGAAAGGACTCGGGCGTCTGAGGGCAATGTTTGCACGAAGGGATCGCGGCATCTAAACCGGGTCGGTGTTTCGCCCGATAGGTCTTTCCAGCACAGGGCTCAATAACGAGCCGTAGCACTGGAGAGAACATGAACCCGGTCAAGAACATTCGCATCATGTGTCCGAATTTGAAATGCCGCTCGATTCTGGTGGTGCCGGAGACGGCGCGCGGGAAGAACGTGAAGTGCTCGAACTGCACGACGCTGTTCAAGATTCCGCAGGCGGCGCCGACGCCGAGCCCGGCCGGGCGGTAAGCAGCCCCCCCCCACCCCCCCCCTCCCCGTTGCCCCGCAGCATGCGAAACGGATCAGGAAGGCGCCGCCTGGCGTCTTTTGGGTCCGTTATTTTGCGGGCCTTGATTCATGCCGTTCCCGCCCCTACCTTCCCCGCGTCGCTTGCATACGCGGGGAAACCATGCTCAAGACCTTTCTGATCACCGCCGGCCTGCTGGTCATTTCCAATACATTCATGACCATCGCGTGGTATGGCCATCTCAAATTTGAAAAGATCGCCCTGTGGATCGTGGTGCTGGCGTCCTGGGGGATTGCGTTCTTTGAATACTGCTTTCAGGTGCCTGCCAACCGCCTTGGGAATGAGGGCGGCCTGAGCGCGGCGCAGCTAAAAATTCTGCAGGAAGCGATCACGCTGATCGTGTTTTCGGTGTTTTCGATCACGTATCTGGGCGAGCCGTTCAAGTGGCAATATGGCGTGGGTTTCGCGCTGGTGATGGCGGCGGTGTTCGTGGTGTACTGCCTATAGGTCGCGGACCGCTCATTTGTTCTTTTTGAGCAGGTCTCCGATACCTTTGAGCTGGGTGGCGGCGCCGGCGGGATTTTTGAGGAGGTCCTGGGCCTGGGGGATGATTTGGTTGAGGTTGCCGAGGTTTTTGCGGAGTGCGTCGGGGAGTTGGGGATTGGCGGCGAGCTGCTGGGCGATGCGTTCGAGGATTTTGGCGGTGAGGTCGGCGATTTTGGGGAGGCGGCCATTGGGATCGGTGGGGTGATCCATTTCGATGGTGCCGAGGTCGAAGGTCTGGCCGACGCCGAGGCCGGAGGCGGTGACTTTGACGTTGGTGAGGGAGAGCTTGCCGATGTCGAGCTGTTTGCTTTTGCCGGCCTCACCGGAGCCGGCGGCGGTGGAGGACGCGGCGGCGGACTGTTTCTGGGTGTAGGCGAGGATGTCGGTGAGGTTGCTTTTGAGGCCGTCCTGTTCGAGGGAGAGGGTGAGGCCGTCGATCGTGATGTCGGGGATGATGACGGTATCGGAGAGGAGGGAGGAGGGTTTGACGGTGATGACGGTTTTGGGGACGGCGACGAAATCGGCGGACTTGTAGCCGGTGGGGTTGTGGATGTCGAGATTGCTCAAGGTAAGGATGCCGGAGAGTTGGAGATTGGCGGAGGAGAGGGTGGTGGTTTGGCCGGTGGAATTGGCGGCGGCGGCTTCGACTTTGGATTTGATGATGCCGTCGATGGAGAAGTAGAGGATGATGAGGGCGATGATGATGAGGATGATGAGGGCGGCGATGATGCGGAGGACCCATTTGCCGGCGCCGGCTTTTTTTGTGGAGGGGGCGGGGGGAACAGCGTGGCTCATGCCGAAACCCTCTGCAGGGAAGGGGAAAGTCAGTTACGAAGGGGTTTGAGTTCATCTTTGCCGACTTCAACAAAGAGAGGCGGGTCGGCGACGTCATCAAGAAGTTCGACGCGATACATGCGCATGCCGTGGCGCCCGAGGTTGCCACGGTCTTCGACGATTCGAGCGCGCCAGGACGTTGGTCCGAGCTGGACGCGAAAGAGATCGCCGATGGAGATTTTTTTTCTGCTGCGGGTGGCCATGGGAACTACCTCACCAGGGGATCATACCGATCATTGTAGCAAGATGGGTGGCCAGCACAGCATCGAAGCGGCGAGCGAGTGCGTCGCAAGCGGATCGGAGGCGGCGTACCCGGTGAAGCGTAAGGGCGTAAGGGTTTAGCTGATGGGAAGCGAAATCCTGATGGGCGATGGCATTTCGCCATTTGTTAAGGGTTTCGAGAGCCGCCTGTCGGCGTTGATTGAGGGCGGGAGAGCGTTGTTTCACGACATCCCAAAAGGCGAGATTAAAGCGCCCAAAATCTGCGCCGATGGCGGAAGGTGAAGGATTTCTTGTGTCAAGCTGGCGATTCAGGGAGAGATTAATTTTGAGCATGTCGTGGCGTGGCGAAGGATTGTGGATCCAGAGTTGCTCGGTGGCTTCTGTGTGGAGATCGCGGCAGAAGCGTTGGAAGTGGCTGGAGACGAGCACGAGATAAGCGTGGTTGATCTGGAGGGTAGCGTACCGTCGGCCGGGAAGGTTGCCGCCGACGGCGCGGTGGGCGGATTCGAGCTGATCGAGTGAGGCCGCGGCCTGGGTCTGCCAGAGGGTGAGGGATTGGGAGGGCATGGGCGGGGCACCTGATCAGCGGAGGGCGGCGCGGATGGCGAGGCATTGTTCGAGGAGCTTGGGGAGGTCGTGGAGGGGGAGGATGGTGGCGGCATCGGAGGGGGATTTTTCGGGGGTAGGGTGTACTTCGATGAAGAGGCCGTTGGCGCCGGCGGCGACGGCGGCGCGGGCGAGGAGAGGGACGTATTGGCGTTGGCCGGCGGTGGCGTGGCCGAGGCCGCCGGGGAGTTGTGTGGAGTGGGTGGCGTCCATGAGCACGGGGGTGCCCAATGAGCCCCGGGATTGCGATCCCTGGGCTTGGGGTTCGGATGCGCCGAGGGATTGCATTTGGGGGATGGCGGTCATGTCGTTGACGAGGCGGTTGTAGCCGAAGAAGGTGCCGCGCTCGGTGAGCAGGACGTGGGGGTTGCCAGCGGAGCGGACTTTGTCGACGGCGTTGCCCATTTCCCAGGGGGCCATGAACTGGCCTTTTTTGATGTTGACGGCCTTGCCGGTGTTGGCGGCGGCGAGGAGGAGGTCGGTCTGGCGGCAGAGGAAGGCGGGGATCTGGAGCATGTCGACGGCGGCGCCGACGGCGGGGCATTGGTGGGATTCGTGGACGTCGGTGGTGACGGGGAGGGCGAGGTTTTTGGCGACTTGTTTGAGGACGGCGAGGCCTTGGTCGAGGCCGGCGCCGCGGTAGCTGTTGCCGCTGGAGCGGTTGGCTTTGTCGAAGCTGGCTTTGAAGACGTACTTGATGCCGAGGGGGGCGCAGAGTTCCTTGACGCGGCCGGCGATGTGTTCGCAGAGGGCGGCGGATTCGATGACGCAGGGACCGGCGACGAGGAGGAATTCGTCGGCGGGACGCCAGCGAAGGGCGCCGATGGCAAGTTCAGAGGTCATGGGCAATCACCGTGGCAAGGAGTCATTCGAGGACGGTCAGCATGAGACGCATGTAGGAGGCGAGGCAGGCCAGTCCGAGCACGAGCATGAAGGCCAGGAGGGCGAGGCTCTGGAACCAGACCATGAAGAAGAGGGAGACCATGCAGAGGCTGATGGCGGCGACGGTGATGATCATGGAGATCATGAACCAGCGGCGGATGGTGACGACCTGGTTGTTGGCGTGGTCCATGGCGCCCAGGTCGAGGAAGTTGAGATTTTTGAAGACGGGGTTGCGGTTGGAGGGATCCTGGTCGCGCTTGACGTTTTCGACGAAGAGGGGCCAGCGCTGGTAGGTGAAGAGGGTGCGATAGGGTTCGACCTGGAAGGTGCGGGGGTCGCCCATGAGGTTGGTGGCGAGTGCTTCCATCTGGGTGTTGAGGGCCTGGAGGCGGTAGAGGACGACGGCGGCGAGGAAGCCGAAGGCGCCGGCGACGGCCTGAGCGATGGTGGAGTAGGTGTAGTAATAGACGCTGGGATCGATGACGTGATCGGGGGCGGACAAATCCGCCAGCAGGGGGGTGAAGAGATGCCAGCTCACGAAACAGTTTCCTCGCAGAGATCGGGGTGGGGGAATTTTACCGGAAGGGGCGGCGGGGGACCATGGGCGGCGTGCGGCGCGGGGGCGAGCAGGCGTGGCGGTTTTTGCGGAGGGGGGCGGCCGATAATTGGAGCGTTCTCAGGTGGGGTGCGGGAAGGGGTGGGCAGCGGGGTGTGAATGTCCTGTTCGGGGCAAAAGTCCGGGGGACAAACTTCCGATGTTTTCCGGTCGATAATCGGAAGCGGTATGGCCGTGAGTTTTGAATCACTGAAGCGGGAGCTGGGGCGGAACCGGAAGCGGACGTCGGTGCTGGCGGCGTTGACGGTGGTGATGGGGGCGTTGATTTTGCGGGCGTACCTGCAGATGTCGGCGCGTCCGGCGGCGGCGTCGCCGATAGCTCAGCCGGCGGCGATGCCGGAAGATGCGGCGGATGCGGAGGCGGGGGTGCCGGCGGCGGATGCGGACAAGCGTCTGGCGCTGTCGAAGAGTTTGTGGTCGGTGTTGCGGCAGGTGCGTGGGGCGGATGCCGCGACGGCGTTCAAGTTTGATCCGAGTTATTTTCCGCGGGATCCGTCGCGACCGGCGCCGGCGCCGGTGGATGCCGTTCCGGACCCCGCGCCGCATGCGGCCGCACGTCCGCTGGATGACGATGAGACGGTGCGGCGTGCGCGGATGGCGGCGGTGCGGGAGCAGGCGAAGGACCTGGTGGTGCGGTCGACGGTGGTGAACACGGGATCGAAGCCGGTGGCGGTGGTAAACGACCGGATAATGAGCGTGGGGGACACGATAGACGGGTTTGTGATCACGGCGATACGCGCTCGTGAAGTTGAATTTAAGAAAGACGATGTAACCCTCCCCATCAAGATGGTCGATATGCCGCGTGGGCAGTGACCAGACGTTGCGCGCCCCCGAACCGGAAAAAGGAGTCCATCCCATGCGTAACCTTCACAAGCTGCTGAGCACCGGGTGCTTTTTTTTATGTCTTGGCGGGTGGGTCTGTAGCGATCAGGCATTTGGGGAAGACGCGCCGGATAGCGGCGTGCAGGTGAAGGAGGCCGCGATGGCGACGGCGGTGGCCCAGGCGGCGGCGACGCCGACGACGCCCGCCGCGCCGACAGCGGCTCCCGCGGACGCACCTGCCCCCGCGGCGGCGCAGGCGCCGGCGACGCAGCCGGGCGATACGGCGGTGGCGGCGGCCGATGGCGCGGCGACGGACGCGGGGACCGGCACTTCGACCAACCTGAACGCTCCGACGGTCAACATCGATGTCGACGGGCGCGTGGAAGAGTTCAACGCGCAGGACCTGGACATCACCACGGCCCTGCACTTTCTGTCGCTGGAATCGAAGCGCAACATCATCGCGTCGAAAGACGTGCGCGGGAACGTGACGGCGAACCTTTACAACGTGACGTTCACCGAAGCGCTCGACGCGCTGCTCAAGCCCAACGGGTTTGATTACATCGAGAAGGGCAATTTCATCTACGTGTACACGGAGAAGGAGCTGGACGATCTGCGGAAGCGCGACCGCAAGACGGTGAACCGGATTTACCGCCTGCATTACATGAACGCGCAGGACGCCGCGGTGCTGATCAAGCCGCTGCTCTCGGAGAAGGGCGTGCTGGCGCTCACGCCCGCCGCGGTAGGCGGGCTGCCGGAGGGCACCACGGACACCGGCGCGATGAATTACGCGACGGACGACACGCTGGTGGTGAACGACTATCCGGAGAATTTGAACGAAGTGGATCACGCGCTGCACCAGCTCGACGTGCGGCCGAAGCAGGTGTTGATCGAGTCGACGATCCTGCGTGCGTCGCTGAATGAGGACAACGCGCTGGGCATCGATTTCATCTCGCTCTCGGGGGCGGATTTTTCGAGCCTTTCGGGCGCGGGCTTCACCAGCAACGTGAACGGGGCGAATGCCGCGACCGGGACCACCGGCACGGGCGGGACGGGCACGGGCAGCTCGACAGGCACGCCGATCTTTGGCCCCAACGGCCTGTTCAACAACTTCCTGGGCAACAAGACGCAGACGAACGTGGGCACGGACTTCGCGTCGCAGGTTCCGCAGGGCGGCATGTCCGTGGGGTTCCTGTCGAACAACATTGGCCTGTACCTGCGGGCGCTCGAGCAGATCACGGACACCACGGTGGTGGCGAACCCGAAGATCCTGGCGCTCAACAAGCACAAGGGCGAAGTGTTCATCGGGCAGGAGTTTGGCTACAAGACGACGACGGTGTCGCAGACGACATCGACGGAAACGATCCAGTTCCTGGACACCGGCACGAAGCTGATCTTCCGGCCGTTCATCGGAGATGACGGTTACGTACGGATGGAGATTCACCCCGAAGATTCGGCGGGCGGTCTGGATTCGAACTCGCTGCCGCAGAAGCAGTCGACGGAAGTGACGAGCAACATCATGGTCAAGGATGGCCGGACGGTGGTGATCGGCGGGTTGTTCCGGGAGCTGACGACGGCGGCCCGCGGGCAGGTGCCGATCCTGGGCAACATTCCGATTCTCGGCTTGCCGTTCCGGCGGACGAACGATTCGACGCAGCGGACGGAGACGATCGTGCTGATGACGCCGCACATTATCAATGACGACACGTCGCTGTACGACGAATCGGAGAAGCAGGCGGAAGATGTGAACCGGATGATGCTGGGCAACCGGGCGGGGTTGCAGCCCTGGGGCCGGGACCGGATCGCGCAACTGTGGTATTCGAAGGCGCAGGACGAGCTGGACAAGGGGCACAAGAAGACGGCGCTGATGTACACGGATTGGGCGCTCAACACGAACCCGCGGTTCATCGAAGCGATCAAGCTGCGGGAGCAGATCACGTCGAAGCGGGTGCGCGAGGCGGATGAATCGTCGTGCAGCACCTTTGTGAAGGACGTGCTGCGGGACGATGCGAGCAAGGTTCCGGATTCGGGCGGGTCGGGCCATTATCCGCCGCCGGAGCCGGTGACGACGCAGCCGGCGTCTGAGGCGCACTAAAAGGATGCAAGGGAAAGCGCCCCGGCGATTGCCGGGGCGTTTTCATTTCCCCTGGCCGGGGGATTCCAGGCGTCGGGTTTGATAACTGGGGTCTCAAGTAAGGCCCGAAAATCTCCGAAGATTGCTGTGTGTGGTAATTCCTGTGTTTCGGTGGAAGGTGATCGCATGTCGCGCAACAAACTTTATCGCTCGTCCCTGGTAGTGGTGGTGGCCGGCGCCGGCTTTTTCGCGGGCTGCGCGGATGCCGGCAAGAAGCATGTGACGATCAAGGAAGAGCAGTACAACCGTTGGAACATGACGCGGATCGCGGTGATGTTCCAGCTTGCGACGCAGCAGTACGAGGTGGGGGACTATGACAAGTGCAAGAAGACGCTCGCCGAGTGCCTGGCGATGAACGCGCCGCACGCGGGCATGCACATCCTGTCGGCGAAGGTGGACATCGAGAAGGGCTCGCTGGACACGGCGTCGGACCAGCTTCAGCAGGCGATCCGCATCAATGCGAACGATCCGGAGCCCTATTACCTGCTGGGCGTGATTTACCAGCGCTGGCAGAAGCCGGACGTGGCGGCGGATTTCTACACGCAGGCGTTCGAGCGCAAGTCTGACAACCCGTTGTATCTGCTGGCGGTGGTCGAGATGAAGATCACGCTGGGCAAGCTGGACGAAGCGAAGAAGCTGCTGAACGACAAGCTGATTTATTTTGAGCAGACGGGGGCGATCCGGGTGGCGCTGGGGCGCATTGCGAGCCTGCAGGGGGACAAGGAGCTGGCGTGCAAGTATTACCGGGACGCGGTGTTGCTGCTGCCGGACGATTCGACCGTGCGGCGGTCGTATGCGGAAGTGTTGTTTGACGCGGGCAAGTACGCGGATGCGGCGCCGATTTTTGACGACCTGCGGCACAAAGCGGACACGGACGCGGCCAAGGCGGCGGCGGATCCCAAGTCGGCCGAGGCGCAGTCGGGCGCGGCGGAAGCCGCGGCGGCGGACAAGGTGAACCTGCTGATGATGCTGGGGCAGTGTTATCTGGAGCTGCGTCGGCCATACGATGCGCGCAACACGTTCCAGGAGATCACGCGGGACCATCCGGACGACGCGCAGGCGTTCGTGGGGCTGGCGCGGGCGTGCATCGGCACGAACGAGCTGCCGGTGGCGCTGGCGGCGGCGCGCAAGGTCAGCCGCGTGGAGCCGGAGAATGTCGATGCGTTGCTGCTGGCGGCGACGGCGCAGCAGAAAATGAAAAAGTGGGCCGATGCCGAAACCACCTTGATGGCGGCGCAGCATCTTTCGCCGGACAACGGCGTGATCCTGTGCATGCTGGGCATCTGTGCGGAACGGCAGAATCGTCCGACGGCGGCGGCGGATTACTACCACCAGGCGCTGACGATCAATCCTAACGATTCCTGGGCGACGGAACTGTTGTCGCAGGTCTCGAGCAGCCCGGTGTCGATGGCGCCGGTGCAGAATCCCTGACGGGCCGGGGGCATGGCCTGGCTGTATGACGCGGAGGATGCGCTTCGGAGGGAGCGCATCCTCCGGTCTTTTGGGCGGGGCGCGGGAAGGTCCATCCGGGCGGCTATGGCGGCGGGGGCAGCCAGCGTCGCACGGCGTCGATCAGGGCCTGGCGATCGATCGGTTTGCTGATGTATCCGTTACAGCCGGCGGCGAGGCAGCGGTTTTCCTCGCCGGGCATGGCGTTGGCGGTGAGGGCGACGATGGGATAGCGGGCGTTGCGCCGGCGCATTTCGCGCGCGGCGGCGTATCCGTCCATCACCGGCATCTGCATGTCCATGAGCACCAGATCGATCGGCGGCGCGCCGGGAGCGAAGGCGAGGTCGCAGGCGTGGCGGCCATCGGCGGCGGTGGTGACGCGCAGCCCGGCGCGGGAGAGGAAATGAGCGATGAGCGCGCGCGTGTCGTCGCTGTCGTCGACCAGCAGCACGTGGCCGGCGGGAACGCGGGCGGGCGCGCCGGGGCGGTTTGCCTTGGCGTTTTCCGGCCCGCCGCCGGGGATGCTCGTGGACGCGTGTGTTTCCATGGGCTTCCCGTCGTCAATCGCGCGGGCAGGTCAACCCTCCATCATCGCGGATGGGCATTGTAAATCGCCCCGCAAATTCGCGCCCCCGGTAAAAGTGCGGGCGACGATCCGCGGCGCCGGAACGCCTCGGTCGCAGGCACGCGGAGACGCCGCATCAGTTTCCGGTCACCAGGAAGTTTATCAGCCTGGCGGGGACGAGGGGCGTTTTTACGTCGACGGTGAAGTCCGCGATGATCAGGTCGTCGGGCTGGCCGGGCGTGCGGGCGGGGCGGCGGAACTGGCCCCAGATGCGATAACGGCCGGGTTTGGGGAAGATGGCGTGGAAGGCAATGGTGGGGCCGCCGCGGTCGGTGTCGGAGGGGGTCATGAGCTGCTCGGGGTGGGAGTGGAAATAGTCGGCGGTGTCTTCGGAAATGGCGACGCAGTGGCCCATGGCGCCGATGTACTTGGCGAGGTCGGTGAGCGGTTTTCCCTGGGCGTCGCTGAGGGTGAAGACCAGCTCGGTGTGCAGGCCGGCGTAAAGCGTCCGCGGTTGGGAGGCGAGTTGCACGATCACCGGCGCGGCGTCGGTGGGGTGGGTCGAGGCGATGGTTTTGTCGAGGGGGGCCTGGGTTTGCAGCGTGGCGCCGCAGGCGATGGGATAGACGAGCTTGCTCGAGGCTGCGTCGAGCGTGAGATGTGCCGGAGTGACATCGGCGCCGATGGATACGCGGGCCGGTTCGGCGTCGACGACCTCGCGGAACACCTGCTCGCGATCGCCTTTGGGGGTGGTGTCGAAATAAATCAGGTACCTGCCCGGACGCGGGAAGTGATAGGTCAACGCAAAGCGTTCATCAGCGGGATCGCCTTCGACGACGGGATGGATGTGGTCGAAGTAGGCGAGGTCTTCGGAGACGACGATGATGTGCATCAGTTGCTCGTGGACGAGGGCGAGGCGGGTGGGTTTGCCGGCGGTGAGGGGACGCAGGTGGAAGATGGCTTCGAGGGGGCCGTCCTGTTCGGTGGTGATGTTCATGGCATAGGGAGCATCGTGCAGCACGCCGGGCGGGCGGAGCTGGCGGTTGATGGCGATGAGTTCCATGCCGCAGAGGGGGCATACGCCGGGCGTTTGCGAGCGGATGCCTTCGTGCATCGGGCATTGGTAGAGGGCGAGTTCATTGGGGGGAACGGCGGCGATGACGGGGGTGACCCAGGGATCGAAGTAGCCCGTGACGTTTTTGCCGTTGAGCGGGAGGACGAGGCTGGCGGAGAAATCGGGGAGGACTTTGAGCAATTCGGCCTGGCCTTCGAAATGGGAAGCGGTGAGGTCGTGCAGGTGGCCGCGGCTTTGGTAGCGCGCGGGGGCGGCTGGCTGCGTCGCGGCCGTCAGCGGGATCGCGGTTTCCTGGTAGCCATGTTGAACCAGCAGCATCAGCGGTTTATCGGCGGGGACGGCGACGGGGGCGTCGGTTTCTTTATTGAGCACGTCGACGTAGGCTTTGCCATCGTTGGGATCAATGCGGAGCGCGGCGCGCACGGAGCCGTAGGGGGCGATCACCACGTTGCCCACGTGTGCCGTATCGCCGGGCGCCCAGCGGTTGTAAGTGCCATAGCCAATGTACCAGGGGAGGCCTTCGTTGTAGGAGATCAGGAGGAGGGATTCGACGGCCATGAAGGAGGCGAAGGCGATGGCAAGCGGGCGTCTGTAACGGGGATATTTGTCCTGGGCGAGGCGGGTGGCGCCGATGGCCAGGGCGATGAGGCCCAGCACGACGTGGGCGATGTAGACGCCGGCGGCGACGTTGGCGTAGGGGGCGACGGAATGGACGTGGGTGAACAGCAATGAGCCGCCGATAAGTGCGAGGACGGCGACGAGGCGCGAGTTGCTGGCTTTGGTGCTGGCGGCGCCGGTGTCGGCGGAACTTTGCGCCGCGCTCTTCTTCAGCACCTTTCGGAGCCCGACGGCGCCGATCACGATCATGATGAGCGCGAGCGCTTTGTGAAGCTGCACCTCGCGGCTGGCAAATTGGCGCATGTCGGTGAGGGCGTAGAGATCGAGATCGGCGGCGAAAAGCAGAAACACGCCGCCGATCAACAGGAAGGTCGGAACGATCCATTTAAGCTTGCGCGCGTGCCTGGGCCAGATCGCCTGCGCGAGCAGGCTTGCCGCCAACCCCAGCGTCATCCAGCCGAAGATGTGGTGCATCCATTCGGAGTAGCGGAGGTTTTCATCCGTCTGGCGGCAGGCGAGGGTGTTGAGGTCCTCCATGGACATCACGGTGTTGGCGCTGGCGCCCTGGACGGCGGCGCCGTATTGAAAGACCAGTTGCCCGCCGAGATAGGCAGTGACGGCAAGCAGCAGATACCAGCCGAAACCGATGGCGAGATAAGCGCCCACAGCGCGACGGTGGCCGTCATCGGGATCGGTGCGCAAGAACAGCCGCCAGGCCATCAGGATGACGAATCCCCAACTGGCGAGGTTGGCCATGAGTTCGTGATATTCGATGGGATCCTGCGGCACGCCGGCGCGTCCGGCCCAGATTTCCGCATAAATGCCGCAGATGAACGCGAAGAGCAGCCCCATGGTGCCCAGGGCCGTGAGGCGCTTGCCGGCCCAGTGCGCCTGACGCGACCGGCCCAGCAGCCCCCCCAGATCAAAGAGCAACCCCATCAACAGGAGGACGAGAGGAAACTGAACGAGCTTTGGATGCAGTTCCCCGAGGCGTTGCCACAGCTCCACGCGCGGACTCCCACAGGTGCGAAAGCCCCTCTCCGGGCCTCCAGTCTACTCGGCGCAATCCGCTGGCCGCAATGAAGCTCAACGGTCGGGCGGCGAGGCTTCCTTTTCCAGCCGGGGTGTGGCGCTCATTCCGGCGTGAGTCGCTTCACCGCGCCGACTTGCGGCCAGGCGAACGCCACCCACGCCACCACCAGAATCGTCCCGATGCCCCCGGCGATCACGGAGGCCATCGGCCCCCACATCACGCCGAAATAGGCGGTGGCGATCGTGGCGGTCAGGCCGGATTCAAACTCGCCGAGCTGGTTGGAGGTGGAGATGAAGAGGGAATTGACGGCGTTGACACGGCCGCGCATGTCGTCGGGGGTGGCGAGCTGCACGGTGGAATGCCGCACCACGACGGAGATGTTGTCGAAGGCGCCGGTTAAAAAGAGGGCGAACAGCGAGAGCACAAAGTTGCGCGACAGGCCAAACACCACCGTTGCGATCCCGAAGCCCACCACCGCGACCAGCAGGTTGCGGCCCGCACGCTGCATCGGCGGACGATGCGCCAGAAACATCGCCATCGAGATCGCCCCCACCGATGGCACCGCGCGCAAAATGCCGAAGCCCACAGCGCCCACATGCAGCACATCATCGGCGAAAACCGGCAAAAGTGCCGTCGCCCCGCCGAGCAGCACTGCAAACATATCCAGCGTGATCATTCCCAGGATGATTTTGTTCGTGTAGACAAACTTTGCACCGGCGAGGAGGCTGGACAGCGTCAGCGGCTCGCGGCGCTTGGGCAAATGCTCCAGGCGAATCCCGGCGAAATTCACGAATTGCACCAACTGGCAGAAGGCGTTGAACAGATAAATGCCGGCGTAAGTCCACGGACCCGCCGGGCCGAAGCGCGGCACCAACAGACCGATCAATCCGCCCGCCGCCGCCGGGCCCACCATGTTCGTGGTCTCGAACAGGCTGGCGTTCCACGTGACCGCATTCGATAGCTGTTTCTCCGGCACCAGCGAGGGCAGAATCGACTCCGTCGCCGGCCGAATGAACGCCCGCACCACGCCATTGACCAGCAGCAACAGCAGCATGATCGCGATGTGGCCCTGCGTGTAATGGCTGTCCTTTTCGCCGAAGAAGCGCGCCAGCCACTGCACGCCATGGTTGATCCACGCCAGCGGCCCGAAGTTTCCCTCGCGGTCGGCATAGTGTGACGAAATCCCCATGAGCAGGTTCGAGACCAGCAACAGCGCGGTCATCGTCAGCACGATGCGCTTGCGGTTCAGGCGATCGACGAGGTGGCCTGCGGGCAGCGTGAGCAGGATGATCGGCACGATCTGCACGAAGCCGATCATGCCCAGCACAAAGCGCGAGTTGGTGCGTTTGAAGAGTTCGTAACTGACGGCCGCGAAAGCCATCTGATTGCCCAGGAGCGAAAACGCGCTGCCGGTGAAATAGCGGCGATAGTCGCGCACACGCAGCGCCGCATAGGGATCATGCCCCTCCTTTTCCGGGGGGACGCCTTGATATTCCACCACCGGCGGCTGGGGCGGGCGGGGCTGGGATAGTTCCGGCGGTTCGGATTGATACAGGTCGTCGGGTTCAACGTTGGACATCGGCGGGAAAATCCGGAAGACGCGCGGACAAACGGCCCTCGCTGGGGGTAGCATTGTAGCCGTCCCCAGCCCAGGAAGTGAGTTTGTGATGGAAGGCGAGCTGCTGAGCATTCAGGTCGGCAAGGTGCAGCGGATGTGCATGCCCGCCCAGGTGCGCGTCGATTACCGGCACCCGTTCTGGACCAGCGGCATCATCAAGGACGCCCCGCCCGGACCGGTGCGCATCACGACCGCCGGCATTGAAGGCGACGCGCAGGCGGACCTCGAAAACCACGGCGGGCCGGACAACGTGGTGCTGGCGTATGACAGCGCCCATTACCCCGTCTGGCGGGAACGGCTGGAAATCGTGGATCTTTCCTACGGCGCGTTCGGCGAAAATTTCACCGTGCGCGGCTTCACGGATGAAACCGTGTGCATCGGGGATGTGTGGGAAGTCGGCGGCGAGGACGGCCTGATCCTGCAGGTGACCCAGCCGCGGCAACCCTGTTTCAAGCTGGCCCGTCGCTTGTTGCAGCCGCACATCGTGAAGATGGTCCGCGAAACCGGATGGGGCGGATGGTACCTGCGCGTGCTGCGGGAAGGCGTCGTGCGTCCGGGCTTGGCGATCAAACTGACGGAACGCCGACACCCGGAGTGGACGGTGGTCAAGGCGCTCGAGGCGATGTACGGGCGGGCGCGCGAGAGGGAACCGGCCAAGGCGCTCTCGGTTCTTCCGGAATTAAGCGTGCGCTGGAAACGCGAGCTGCTGGAAGAGTAAAACTACCGCACACGAGTGTCGTGGGGCGTGCGAATAGCCACTGATTCAGCCTTGCAGCGCGCTCATGTTGCTTCGTTTGCGGGTTGTTGGGAGAAGGGCTTGAATTCGAAGAAGAGGCGGGCGAGGACAGCGAAGAGGATGATGAGGAAGGAGGTGACGAAAAATAATGCAGCGGTGATGTGTGGGTCGTTGAGCACATAGGAGCGCATGATCAAGACGGCGAGCAGAAGGGTCCAGCCGATGGCGAAGGCGGTCGCGAAGGCGGACGCGACGACGCGGCTGCGTGTCACGGCGCCCATGAGCGTGCCGAAGAAGTAGATGAGCGGTATGGCGGCAAGATAAATCCATCCGAGGCCGGGAAGGCCGGGGCCAAAGTAAACCTCCGCGATGGCGGGGAAATAGTGGCCGGAGATACGGACGATGAGGATGGGGCACAGGAGGAGGATGATGATGGCGATCAATTCGGTGAAGGCGTGTTGCCAGAAGTAACGTCCGGCGGAGATTGGCCTGGCGAGCCAAAAGGCCTCCAGGCTCGCGGCCTGTGCAACGCCGAGGCGCGAGCCCAGCCCGATGGCGGCGACCAGCGTGGCGAGATAACCATAGCCGACGACGTCGTTGGGCGAGATCACCCACTTCATTCCGAATGGGTCGCTGCCGGTCACAAAATGGAGACTCACCATCATGCCCAGGGGAAGAAGAATGATCGTGACCGCGGCGAGGAGAAGGATGGTAAGGCGCATCTCGCGCCACGCCTTGGCGACAATGGGGAAGCGCCAGCTTCGAAGGCGCACCTGTGCGGCGGCGGCGATAGAGCGGGGGTGATCAGGGGCAGGACGGCTGGCAGGCAGGGCGGCGTAGCGGCGCGACCAGAGCAGAAAGGCGAGTGGTGTAAGGATCAGGAAGGTGCAGGCCTGGGTGAGGGCGATGGCGCCGGGCGTGATGGCCCCGCCGAAATCCTCCGGGCCAAACGCCATGAACCAAGGGAGGGCAACGTAAAAGAGGGGACTGCCGCCGAATCCGTCAGAGTTGAGGATAATGAAGTTGGCCAGCAGCAACAGGGCGATGGCGGCGAGGGACTGGCGTTGGTTGCGGGCTGCGGCGCCGGCGAGCAGGGCCCAGGTATACACGAGAGCGGCGGTGGCTGCGATTTGATAAAGCCATGGACCGCAACGGAGGGCGTATCGATCGCCGGAACCACTATGCCAGAGGAGCGAGGTGCCGGCGACCACGAGCAGCGGTGGGAGCAGAGCAGTGAGGAATCCCCAGAACCACTTGGCGGCGATGATGTCGCGCGGCCGCACCGGCAGGACACGCAGCAACAAGTGGGTGTGACGCCAACGTTCGTTGGAGAGGATGCCGAACGCGACGAGCGCCGGGACCAGGAGGGTCAGGACGAGGACCCCGAATTGCACGGTTTCGAGGTCGCGGGAGGCGGCGATAATGGCCGTGAGAAATGCGTAAGCGGCAAGAAGGCCAAGCAGGCGGGGCAGGTTCTCGCGGGATTCTTTCCAGAGCAGGGCGCGGAAGGTGTTCACGGGGCGTCTCCCGTAGAGCGGTTGTGGGAGCCGATGACGTACGCTTGAAAAATTTCGTCGAGGTTCAGGGGGATTTCTTCGAGGGCAGCCTCGGCGAGCAGAGGCCGGGCGGCGCGGGCGTTGGCGACAGTGATCGCGCGGCGCGGGCCGTCGGATTGAACGTCGAGAACGCCGGGGATATTCGAGCCGAGCCGGTTCCAGGCCTCGGCGGGGAGGAGGAACTGGCGAACGTTTTCGCGGAGGGTGTCGGTGGGAGATTCGCAGACGATTTTGCCGTGGTCGAGGATGCCGATGATGTCGGCGACGGGTTCGACTTCGTACAGCAGGTGCGAGCTGAAGAAGACGGTGACGTTCCGGCCCTGGAGATGTTCGACGACGTCGCGGAGGAATTCCTTGCGCATGATGGGATCGAGGCCGAGAGCGGGGTCGTCGAGGATGACGAGCCTGGGGCGATGGGCGAGGGCGAGCAGCAGGCCAAGGCGCACATTCTGGCCCTTGGAAAGGTGCTTGATTCTGGTGTCGGGCGAGAGCGCGAATTGCTGGAGCAGCTCCTTGGCGTACGGCCAGTCCCACGTGGGATAAAAGGGGGCGAGAAAACTGAGGATTTCGCGGACTTTCATCCAGCCCCACATCTGCTGGTCTTCGGCGAGGTAGCCGACATCGCGGCGGATCGCGAGGGCGTCGTTCCGCGGGGACATCGCAAGCACGTGGATGTCGCCGGCATCGGGATGCAGCAGGCCCATCAGCATGCGGATGGTGGTGGTTTTCCCGGCGCCATTGCGGCCGAGAAACGCGTAGGTTTTTCCGGCGGGGACATGAAGATCGACGCCCGCCAGCACCGCATTACGGCCAAAAGATTTGTGGACATTCGCGAGCTCGATGGCGAGCGGCGGCGGGGGCGGAGCGTCATCAGGGCCGTGATTCGCAACGGGCGCGGGGGGCATGGGGGCGGTCGCGGGGGGAGCGTTCATCAGCGGGACCTCCGGTTGGGGGCAACGTCTGAGGGGGCGACACGGTCGAGCGTCTCCTGGAAGAGCGCTTGCAGGTCGGCTTCCGACAGGCCCAGGACCAGCGCGTGGCGGAGAACGCGTTCGAGGTCGTCTTCGAGGGCGGCACGTTCGCGTTTGAGCTGTTTGCCGGCTGCGAATTCGGCGACGAAGGAACCCTCTCCGTGGCGGGTGTCGATGATGCCTTCGGCGGCGAGCCGTTCGTACGCTTTGAGGATGGTGTTCTGGTTGATGGCGAGCTGGCGAGCGAGTTCGCGGACGCTGGGGAGGCGGTCGCCGGGTTTGAGGATGCCGCTGGCGCAGCGGGCGCGGATCTGGTCAATCACCTGGCGGGTGATGGGGATGCCGGAGGATGGATCGATGCGAAGCAGCATGGGAAAATCGTAAGCAGTACATCGTGAATGACGAAGTGATTGGTACTGTATAACACCATACAGTTCGGATCGGGCGCTGGTCAAGGAAATTCTTTTTGTGGGGAAAAGGGGGCCGGTCAGGGGGCTGGTTGGCTGGATTTGGCGGCAGGCTGCTTGCCGCGAATCAGCAAAACCGGCGTGTCCACGCGATGCTGGATGTGGGAGGCTGTCGCGCCATAGAGCAGGTCGCCGATCAGGCGGTGGCCGTGCGTGCCCATGGCGATCAGGTCGCAGGGGTTCTCGGCGACCCACTTGAGAATTTCGCGCTTGGGATCGCCGTAGAGAAGCTCCGTGCGGGCGGGGATGCCGGCCTCCTGAAATTCGCGCAGGGTCCGGGCGAGATAGGCGTGATCTTCGGTGATCTCCGGGCTGACGGCTTCCGCGCCGAACTTGCGCGCCGCCCACCCGTCGCAGACATGCAGCAGCACCACCTTGCTCTGACACAGCCTGGCCAGCGCGAGGATGTGATCGATCACGCTGCGGTCAGAGGCGGTGGCGCCGAGGGTGACGAGGATTGTGTCGTACATGAAACACCGGGGCGAAATGACGGTCACGAATCACGAAGACGGTACGGCGCGTCAGGACGAGGTCAACGAGGAAACGAGAAGATACACATCGAGGGCGGTGATGAGAACGGCAGACGACCAGCCGGCGATTTTCAAGGGCGGCGAATTGGTGTAGGGCCCCATGATTTTGCGGCTGCCCGTGAAAATCAGCAGCGGGATCATCGCCAGCGGAAGCTGCAGGCCCAGGATCACCTGCGAAAAGTTCAACAGGTCGTTGACGCGCTGGTCGCCGTAGTAACCGATCACGACGACCGCCGGCAGGATCGCGATCAGGCGCGTCACCAGCCGGCGCACCCACGGCCGGATGTTCCACGACATGAACCCTTCCATCACCACCTGCCCGGCGAGGGTGCCGGTAATGGTCGAGGATTGGCCCGAAGCCAGCAGCGCGACGGCGAAGAGAATGCTCGCCGCCCCGGCACCCATCAGGGGAGAGAGCGTGTGAAAAGCGCCCTGGATCCAGTCATTGCCGATGGGCACCGGCTGGCCGTTGGAGCCCGGAAAGGTCAGGCCGGTCTTTCCGAAGAAGGTGGTGGCGGCCAGGATCAGGATGGCGGCGTTCACGAGGAAAGCGACCGAGAGGGCCACCGTGGAATCCAGGGCGTTGTAGCGGATGGCCCGCCGCACCGATTCATCGTCCTTCTGAAGCTGGCGCGTCTGCACCATCGCGCTGTGCAGGTAAAGATTATGCGGCATCACGGTGGCCCCGATGATCCCGATGCCGATCACGAGGGCCCGGTGATCGGGGAAGCGCGGCTGGACCAGCGAAGCGGCGATGGCGGAAGCGTCGCGATAAGCGTGTCCAAAGATGAACAGCTCGATGAAGTAGCACCCGGCGATGGTGGAAACGAGCACCAGGATGAACGATTCGATCTTGCGGAACCCCATGCCCTGAAGCGTAATCAGCACGAGCACGTCCAGGGAGGTGATGAGCACGGCGAAGATCAGCGGGATGCGCGGAAAAAGCAGGTGGATGGCGACCGCGGAGCCGAGAACTTCGGCCAGGTCGCAGGCGGCGATGGCCAGTTCGGTCGTCAGCCAGTTGGGCCAGCGGGTCCAGCGCGGGGCGTAATCGCGCGAAGCGCGGGCGAGGTCCTTGCCGGTCACAACCCCGAGCTTCGCGGCGCAGACCTGGAGGATGATTGCCATGAGGCTGGAGAGCGCCACGACCCAGAGGAGCGCATAGCGGTATTCAGCGCCGGCGGAAAGGTCGGTCGACCAGTTGCCCGGGTCCATGTAGCCGACGGAGACCAGCAGCGCCGGTCCGGAAAAAGCCAGCCAGGTACGGAGGAACCCCGCGCGGGGCGGTGGGATGGGGACGGTGCCGCGGATGCCTTCCAGAGATTCGCCGTGGTGGGCGGGCGGCGCGGCGGGGGCGAGGGGTGCGGAAGGAAGAGGTGCGGAGGAATCCATGGCAACTATGGTAGGCGAAGGGGGCGGGCGGGTGCGACGGGGTGGCAGGTTTTTGTGGGGACTCAAGGGAGGACGGTCCGATAAAGGGAAGTTGGCGGGGTCCGGCGGCCTGACGTGCGCGCATGTTGTGGGCCCCAGCGGTGGTATGGTATCGTCGTGGCCGATCCACGGATGGTAGTGCCGGGGCAGCCCCCAAGGCCACATCGCCTGCCGCGCAAACTTTGCGCAGCCGCCATCCCGCTTCTCTTTCGACCGACAGGGAGGTCGCACCTGTGAAATTGTCCCGCCTCGAACTCTCCGGCTTCAAATCCTTCGCCGATTACACCGAGTTCGTCTTCGACGACGGCATCACCGGCATCGTCGGACCCAATGGCTGCGGCAAGTCCAACGTCGTCGATGCCGTCAAATGGGTCCTCGGCGAAATGTCCGCCAAAAGCCTCCGCGGCGATGCCATGCTCGATGTCATCTTCAATGGCTCCGGCGGACGCAAACCCATGGGCATGGCCGAGGTGTCGCTGACCTTCTCCAACGAAGACCGCCGCCTGCCCCTCGATGCCGACACGGTGAAAGTAACCCGCCGGCTGTATCGGGATGCCACCAGCGAATACCTGATCAACAACCAGATGTCGCGGCTCAAGGACATCCGCGAGCTGTTTCTTGATACGGGCATCGGCGTGGACGCCTATTCGCTGATCGAACAGGGACGGGTGGCGGCGCTGCTGGATTCCAACACCCAGGACCGCCGGGAAATCTTCGAAGAAGCCGCCGGCATCTCGCGCTTCAAGCAGCGCAAAAAAGAAGCCCTGCGGAAACTCGAAAAGACGGATCAGAACCTCGCGCAGTCGCAACTGGTGCTCGAGGAAGTCGAAAAGCAGCTCCGCAGCGTGAAGGTGCAGGCGGGGCGGGCGCGCAATTACCAGGAATATGCCACCCGGCTCAAGGAGCTGCGCTCCGCCTACGTGATGCAGGAATATGGCGGGCTGCACCAGAAGATGCAGGGCATCAACGAGCAGCTCGGCGATGTCGTCGATGCGCTCGCGGCGGTGCGCCGCCAGGTGGAGGAAAAACGCACGCGCCAGGCGGAATTGCAACTGGAGCTTGAGAGCGCGCAGGACGCGCTGCGCAAATCCGAACGCGACCTGCTCGCCGCGCAGAACGAGCATGCCTCCACCACCCAGCGCGCCGAATTCGCCCGCCACCAGATCGGCCAGCTCTCCGAGCAGCGCGAATTGATCGCCGCCCGCCACGCGGATGTGGCCGAACGCCTCGAACATCGCACCGCCGACGCCCAGCGCCACGAGGAGCAGCTTGCCGGAATCGACGGCCAGTTGCGTGCGCACGAGGCGGCCGTCGCCGAGGCGGTCGCGAAGCAGGAGCAGGCCGCCAAAGCCATCGCCGGCCTGAACCGCAGCGTCGACGAACAGAAAGCCAAGGCCATCGACCTGATGCGCCAGATCGCCCGCCTGCACAACGACATCAATGGCCTGAAGATCACGCAGGAAAACCTGGCGAACCAGAAAATCCGCCTGGAGCAGCGCAAGGGCCAGATCGAAGCGCAGATCGCCGAACTCAAAGCGCGCGTCGCCGAATTTGAATCGCAAAAGGCGGCGCTGTCCGAGCAATCCACGACCCTGCAGGCCGCCGCCGCCGCCGTGCGCGAACAGCAGCAGGCCAACAACCAGAAAATGGCCGCCACTTCCCAGGAACTCGCCCGCCAGCGCGAGCACCGTTCCGCCCTCAAAAGCCGGCAGAACGTGCTCAATGATTTGCAGACCAAGCGCGAAGGCGTCAGCCAGGTCGTGCGCGACCTGCTCAAACAGCGCGATGCGGCTAAGACCAACGGTGGGAGTGCGGCGTTGGGCTATGTCCGCGGCATCGTCGCCGACGCCATCAGCACCGACATGGAACACGCCACGATGATCGAAGCGGCCCTCGGTGATCTGCAGAACGCCGTGATCGTTTCCGACTCGGCGGCGCTGGCGGCGGATGCGGAGCTGTGGCGCAAGCTCGGCGGCCGCGTTACCGTATTGCCCACCGACCGCATGCTCGCCTGGCAGGATGGCTACGACTGGTCGCGCCACGGCGAAGCCGGACAACGCGCCAAATCCGCCATGGAATTCGTCACCCCCGCCCCCGAAGCCGCCCTCCTCGTGCATCAACTCCTCGGACGCACCGTGATCGTCGACACGCTCGCCGATGCCCTGGCCCTGGCGGATAACGGTCCCCGGGATTACCGCTTCGTGACGCGGGCCGGCGAAGTCGTGGAGAATCGCGCCTTCACGCTGGGCGATATGTCGAAACGCGGCGGCATGATCACACGCCGCGCGGAAGTCGCAAAGCTCGAGCGCGAGCTTGCCGAGGTGGAAACAAAGGTGCGGGAACTCACCGAGGCCATCGCCGCCTGCGACCAGACCTCCCGCGCCCTCGACGCCCGCCAGCAGGAACTCCGCCAGCAGATCTTCCAGACCGATTCCCAGCGCGCCGAAATCAACGCGCAACTCCAACAGACCGCCTCGCAGCTCCAGCGCACCACCGCCGAGGCCCCGCTGATCGCCGGTGAAATCGAAAGCCTCGATCGCCAGATCGCCACCGCCGCCGAGCGCCAGGCCGAGGCCGAAGAGAAAGCCGCCGCCCTCGAACGCGACCAGAAGGCCATCGAAGCGATCGTGCATGAACTGGGCAGCCAGCTCATCGTCCGCCAGCACGAAGTCAGCGAGCTTGCCGAAGCCGCCACCGCGGCGCGCGTCGCCATGGGCCAGGTGCAGGAACAGCGCTCCGGCATCTCGCGCGAACTGGCCACCGCCCGCCAGGCCGTGAACCAGTTGCAGATCGAACTCCAGCGTCTCTCCGGCGAAGGCGAAACCGTCGCCGCGCGCATCAGCGACGCCGAGGAAGCCGTCGCCGCCGCTGAAAGCAGCCTCGAAGAACTCGCCGGCAAGGTCGAAACGCTGACGGCGGCCATGACCGACGCCACCGAGCGCGTCGCCGCGCTGCGCGGCGAAGTCGCTTCCGTCGGCTCCGGTCTCGATGGCCTGCAGGCCCAGATCGAAACCCACTCCCGCCGCGAACACGAACTTTCCCTGTCGAAAAACGAACTCTCCGTCCGCATCGAAACGCTCATCGAGCACACGATGGACGAACTCCAGATCAACCTGCACGAAGCCTATGCCGAGCACCTGAGAAAAGTGGAAACCGAAGGCGAGAACGGCCAGGCCGCCACCGACTGGGACGCCGTCGCCGCCGAAATCAGCGAGCTTAAAGGCAAAATCTCGCGCCTGGGCAACGTGAACCTCGACGCGATCCTCGAACAATCGCAGCTCGAAGAGCGCCAGACCTCGCTCACCTCCCAGCTCGCCGACATCCACGACGCCAAACGCCAGCTCGAAGAGCTCATCGCCAAAATCAACGAGGATTCCCGCACCCGCTTCGCCGAATCCTTCGCCGCCGTCCGCACCGAATTCCAGGACATGTTCCGCAAACTCTTCGGCGGCGGAAAGGCCGACATCATCCTCGAGAACCCCGACGATATCCTCGAATCCGGCATCGAGATCATGGCCCGCCCGCCCGGCAAGGAACCGCAATCCATGTCGCTGCTCTCCGGCGGCGAAAAAACCATGACCGCCGTCGCCCTCGTCATGTCCATCTTCAAAAGCAAGCCCTCCCCCTTCTGCATCCTCGACGAAGTCGACGCCGCCCTCGATGAAGCCAACACCACCCGCTTCGCCGCCATCATTCAGGACTTCCTTCGCTATTCGCAATTCATCGTCATCACGCACAACAAGCGCACCATGTCCATCGCCGACACCCTCTACGGCGTCACCATGCAGGAACAGGGCGTCTCCAAGCGCGTCGCGGTGAAATTTGATGGCAAAGGCAACGCCGTCGTTTCCGGCAACCGCCCCCAGGAACAGGCCGCCTGAGCGCTCCCGCGTCAGCGCGGAGAACACGACTGCCAGCCGCCAGCCTCACGCACTTTCATTTTGCCATGAGAATCCCTCCCGGCACGCCGTTCGCATAGTTCAGCTTGCGACCGATTAAGGAGAGCCTCTCATGGCAGCCACCTCAGAACGCGTATTGTTGCTGGAAGATCAGGATGTCACCCGCCGCAGTCTGGCGACCCTTTTGAATGCCGAAGGCTATGACGTGGTCGTTGCCCGCAACGCTTTGGAAGCACAGGCGTTGTGTGCAGAGCGCCAGCCCGATGTGGCCATCGTGGACATTCAGCTTCCCGGATTACGCGGCGATGAGTGGGCGCTCTATCTCAAGGAAATGTCCCCTGAGACACGCATCATCTTCGTGTCGGGCCGGCCCGGCCTGGCAGGGCTGGATCGCTACGGCCCGGACGTCCACTTCCTGCACAAGCCCTTCGCCCCGGAACAGTTGCTCGAATTGATCGCGTCCTCGAGCGCCGCATCCATGGCGGAGTGATCCCCCCTTATTCGCGGACAAAGGGCGGACACGGCAGGGCGGGGCATCAAGATCAGCGGCACCTCTCTCCCCTGCATGGGGGAAGAGGTGTTTTTTCTTGGGGGTGAGGGAACTTCCCTATTTGGAGCGTTATCGTACCGGCCGATGAACAGACGCGGCATCGCGCTGTCCCGGTCTCTCTTCGCTCCGAGGCATGTCCCGGACAAAGAGCGTTGGTCCATAGCGCGCCTCGCGGCGGCAAGGTCAGGATGTCGTGGCCCCGATGCCTGCGCGCCAGTTTGAAACGCCGATCGGGGCGCTTCACAACCAGTACGCGATGCTGATGACAGGGAGCGAGCACATGCGTCATGGGATACGCTGGCTGATATGCGGGTGGGCGGCGATGATGATCGCCGGCGTGGCGCGCGCGGATGACCCGCCCACCCCCGGCGATAATCCCAACACCGCTCCCCCGGCGGCGCCCCAGCACGGCGACCAGGCGACCGGCGATTGGGGCGGCATGCGCACCCGCCTGGAAAACGCCGGCGTCACCTTCCATGGCACCCTCGACCTCGACGCCTCCCACGTCCTCCGCGGCGGCATCGATACCGAAAAAGTCTTCTTTCGCGAATATACGGACCTCAATGCCACCCTGGACTTCAGCAAGCTCCTTCAATGGCAGGGCGCGTCGATGTATATCGATTTCGCCAGCCACCACGGCCCGGATGCTTCCGCCAAAGGCGCCGGCGACATCATCAGCTTTGACAGCATCGAGGACCCGCCCTACATCGCGCTGGCGCAGCTCTGGTTTGCACAAAAGCTCCCCGCGGGCTTTCAGGTCGAGGTTGGCAAAATCGACCCCATCGTCGATTTCGCGCACATGCCCCACGCGGAACTTTTTTTGAGCTCCGCCGCTCTCTATGCCCCCTCCATATTTCCCATGCCCACCGGCGCCCACGACGCCGGCGGCGCGGAGATTTTCTGGCAGCCCAAGGATCTCGGTCCTTACGCCGGCGCCGGGGCTTATTACGACAACCGCCAGAACCATTTCCTCGTGCTCGAGGGCCATCCGGAAAAAACCGAGCCCACCCGCGGCGGGATGTTTCTGATCGAGGAAACCGGCCTGCATTACGAGCTGGGCGCCGCGAAACTGCCCGGCCAGGTCGCGGTGGGGGGGTGGTATCACACGGGCCAATTTCCACGCATCAATGGCCCCGCCGCGGGCGACAACGACGCGCGCGGCGCCGGCGGCGCATACGCCTTTGTCGATCAAACCCTCTGGCAGGAACAGCAGCAATCCAAAACCGTGCGCGACCTCGGCGGATTTCTCCAGGCCGGTTGGGCCGACGCCCGCACCTCCGCGATCGACGCCAGCTTCTCCGCAGGCCTCGTCGCCAAGGGCTTCATTCCCCAGCGGCCCGACGATGCCGTGGGAGTGCTCGCCGGCTACGTGCATCTACCCAATGCCGCCCTGCGCGAAGACCATGAGGCCGCCTTCGAGGCTTTTTACCACTGCCAGATATTGCCCTTCCTGTCGCTCAGGCCCGACCTGCAATACATCGTGAGCCCCTCAGGCCAATCCCCCGACGCGCTGGTGGCGACCATGCGCCTCCAGGTCGACTTTTGAGTCATGCATCCGGCCCCGGCCGTTGTACAATGCGCGGGATTCGCAACACAGGGGACCGATCATGCCTGCCAAACGCATCCTCATGCTCGTCGGCGATTTCGTGGAAGATTACGAAGTCATGGTGCCCTTCCAGGCGCTCCTCATGGTCGGCCACACCGTGCATGCCGTCTGCCCCGATAAAAAATCCGGCGACCGCGTCCGCACCGCCGTCCATGATTTCGAAGGCGACCAGACCTATTCCGAAAAGCCCGGCCACGGTTTCGCGCTCAACTTCTCCTTCGCCGACGTCCAACCGTCGCAGTATGACGCCCTGGTGCTTCCCGGCGGCCGCGCGCCGGAATACCTGCGGCTGGATCAACGCGTGCTGGACCTTACCCGCCATTTCGCCGAATCTCGCAGGCCCATTGCCGCGATCTGCCACGGCCTGCAGATACTCGCCGCCGCCGGAGCCCTCAAAGGCCGCAAATGCTCAGCCTACTACGCCGTCGGCCCCGAGGTCACCGCCTGCGGCGGCGCTTATCAGCACATCGGCGTCACCGAAGCCTTCACCGATGGCAACCTCGTGACCGCCCCCGCCTGGCCCGCGCATCCCGACTGGCTGGCGCAATTCCTCAAGGTGCTGGGGACCACTATCATCCCGTGAGCCAAGCCCCTGCGACATCCCGCCTCTCTGACACCGCACCGCCCCCCGCGCGCCCGCCGCTCTGGACGCCCGTCGTTCTGACGGTGCTCGGGGTCGCCGCTTTCGCCGCCGTCGCCGCAGACCTCCGCTTCCACGGCCAGATCGCCCGCTGGAACGATCCCGTCAGCATCGCCCTCCACCAGCGCAACACCCCCGCCGGCATCATCCTCTTCTCCGGCCTCTCCTACCTCGGCGACATCAAAATCATCCTCGCCGTCATGCTCACCGTCGGCGTCTGGCTGTGGAAAACCAGACGCCGGCGTTCGCTCATCCTCTGGCTCGTCGCCCTCGCCGGCTCCGCCATCCTCAACCAGACCTTCAAAGATATTTTCCGCGTCGCCCGCCCCGACCGCTGGACCTACTACGTCTTCCAGCCCGGCTCCGGATACTCCTTCCCCAGCGGCCACACCATGGCCGTGGGCGTCACCGCCGGAACGCTCACCCTCATCCTGCTGCACCACTTCCCCACCCCCGCGCGCACCCGCCTCCTCGCCGGCGCCGCCGTCGCCGCCCTCACCGTCCTCGTCGCCTTCGCCCTCTTATACATGGGCGTCCACACCCTCACCGACGTCCTCGGCGGATTGACGCTGACGATGGCCTGGCTAGGCATCCTGCGCTTCCTCCTGCCGCCCCGGTCATCTGCTTCGGTCAAAATATAGAATTCACTTGCCGAGAGGGCGCTGCCTCAGGGAAGAAAGAGGATTGCCTCGGCCGGATTATCTGCGAATTCCATGATGACCTGGTGTCGCATGCGCAGCAGGGACTCCACTTGCGCCGTGGAGCAGTTTCCCAGTGCCAGCGAAATGACCTTTGGCGGGGGGCCTGCGAGCGCCGCCCGATCCACGAAATCCGAATCTTTGGAAATGACCGTGAATCCGTGAAGAGCAGCGAAGCGCCAAACCTCATCGTCCGAAGTGCTTCCGAGGTTGTGATGTGCGACGTGGGACGAATTGGGGAAAAGGTCGGTGAGTGCAGTGACGAGGCGCGGCGAGAGGTTTTGATCAAACAGAAGCTTCATGGCCCCGGCACAAGGCGAGTCTTGCGCTCGCGATCCGCTGCGAAGGCCAGACACGCACGAATATCATCGGCAGTGAGATAGGGAAATTCGTGAAGGATCTGTTCCTGGCTCATCCCCGAAGCCAGGTTGTCCAGCACGTCATAAACGGTGATGCGCATCCCCCGTATGCAGGGCTTTCCATTGCGCTTGGCCGGATCGATCGTGATGAAGGGACGATAGTCCATACGCCGATTGTATCACATCACCAAGCTAAGAACTTCGCCCCGCGATCGCCGCACGTATTTCCCCGATCGCCGCCTGCGCCGCCGCCTCCACCGCTTTTTCCCAGCCCATCCCCGCATACTTGGCGTCCTGATGTGCCTGCAGGATCGCACGCGACGAATTCACGATCGCCCCCGTCCCGTCCGCCTTGAACGCCTTGGCCACATCCGCCGCCGTCGCCCCCTGCGCCCCATATCCCGGCACCAGAAAAATCGTCTGCGGCAGCAGCTCCCGCAGCGCCGCCATCTGCTGCGGATTCGTCGCCCCCACCACCGCCCCCACCGCCGAGTACCCGCGCTCCCCAACACACTTCGACCCCCACTGCGCCACCAGCTTCCCCACATGCTGATACACCGGCGTGCCATCCTGCAGCACCAGATCCTGAATCTCCGCCGCCCCCGGATTGCTCGTTCGCACCAGCACAAAAACCCCCTTGCCCAGCTCGCGCGCCGTCTCGATGAACGGCCCCACCGAATCGCTCCCCATGTACGGCGCCACCGTCACCGCGTCCGGACCCACCATGTCATCCATCGAGGAAAACCCCGGCTCCGCCAGTGTCGCCGCCGCATAACGCTCCGACGTGTTGCCGATATCGGCCCGCTTCGCGTCGTTGATCACGATCAGCCCATGCGCTGCCGCCTCCTGCACCAGCGCCCCGAACGCCTCCACCCCATAGCTGTAATACTGCTCGAAAAACGCCGAATTGATCTTCACCGCCGGCACCAGCGGCGCCACGATCCGCAGCACCCGCGTGCAGAACTCCAGGATCGCATCCACCCCCGCTTCCACATCCTCGCTGTCGTTGAGCTCCCGATGCCCCGTGATCGCTCCCGGTAGCCGCTCGTACACTGGATCCAGCCCCACCACCAGCGGCGTGCCTTTGGCCTTGATCGCGCCCAGCAACCGATCCGCAAAATGAGAGTCTGGCAAGGCGAGCTCCTTCTCAAGCGAAGACAGGAACGCCTGCGCCGCGCGGCGCAAGGGCGAACGCCGGATTCTACGGATGTACCATGGTCCCCGCAATGAAGACGAAATGCTCCGCGCCGCCGTTCGCGCCGCGCCTCACTCCCCCTCCCGCGCCGCCGCTCCCAACTCCCGCGCCATCTTCCATTCCAGCAACGCCCGCGCCGCCAGCGTCACCAGCCCCAGCATCGCCAGCAGCGTCGACAGCGCGAACGCCCCCTCCATCCCCAGCCCGCCGTAACTGTTGTACAGATACTCAATCTCCAGCGGCAGCGTGTTGGTCTGCCCCTGCATCGGCTGCGTCACCACGCTCAACGCCCCGAACTCCCCCATCGCCCGCGCATTGCACAAAATCACCCCGTACAACAACGCCCACTTGATGTTCGGCAGCGTCACCCGCCAGAACATCTGCCACGCCGACGCCCCCAGCGACAACGCCGCCTGCTCCTCCTGGCTCCCCTGCTCCTGCATCAGCGGTATCAGCTCCCGCGCCACAAACGGAAACGTCACGAACACCGTCGCCAGCACCATCCCCGGCAACGCGAAAATCACCCGCACATGATGCCCCAGCAGCCACGGTCCCACCAATCCCTGCCTCCCAAACAGCAGTACCAGGCACAACCCCGCCACCACCGGCGACACTGCGAACGGCAAGTCGAGCACCGTCGTCAGCAGCGTCTTGCCCCGAAACTCAAACTTCGCAATCCCCCACGCCGCCGCGATGCCGAACACCGTGTTCAGCACCACCGCGCACGCCGCCATCAGCAGCGTCATCATCACCGCATGCAGCGAATTGTGATTGGCGATCGCCGCCGCATAACTCGTCCACCCCTTCCAGAACGCCTGATAAAAAATCGTGATCAGCGGCAACACCAGAAACAGCGCCGCGAACAGCACCGTCACCCCGATCATCACCATCCGAAACGCCCCCGACGGCCGCTTGATCCCGCTCATGCCGCCCCCCTTCCGCGCCGCGACGCCCACCATTGCAGCCCGTTAATCGCCGCCAGCATGACAAACGACGCCAGCAGCATCACCACCCCCAGAAACGTCGCCGCCGGATAGTTATTCGCCTCCAGCTTCTTCATGATCATGTGCGCCGTGATCTCCGTCTTCCCCGGAATGTTCGACGAAATGAAGATCACCGACCCGTACTCGCCCACCGCCCGCGCAAACGCCAGCGAAAACCCCGTCAAAAGCGCCGGCAACAGCGCCGGAAGAATGATCCGCCAAAACGTCTGCCGCCGCGATGCCCCCAGGCTCGCCGCCGCCTCCTCCACCTCCCGGTCCAGATCCTCCAGCGCCGGCTGCAGCGTCCGCACCACGAACGGCACGCCAATAAAAATAAACGCAATCAGCATCCCTAGCCGCGTGTACGCAATCTGCTCCGGCAAGTCGCTGGCGATCCCGTCCGGCAGCCCCGCCCACGCCAGCGCCTGCGACACATGCACCGCCGCCAGCACCCCGTTGATCCCGCTGGCGCACGCATGCCACGCCGGATTCACCGCCTCCACAAACCCGTGCCACGGCCTGCCCAGCCACCCGTTCTCCGAATACAGCGTCGCCAGCGTGATCCCGCTCACCGCCGTCGGCAGCGCAAACGGCAGATCAATGATCCCATCCACCAGCCGGCTCCCGGGAAACGGATACCGCACCAGCGTCCACGCCGTGACAAACCCGAAGCACGCATTCAACACCGCCGCCAGCAGCGACAGCCCGAACGTCAGCTTCAGCGTCCCCATCAATTCCGGATCATGCAGCAGCGCCTCCACCCGCGGCCACGGCAAACGCGCCGACTGCCAGAACAGCGCCGCCAGCGGAATGATCACGATCGCCGACAGATACACCATCGTGTACCCCATCGTCAGGCCAAACCCCGGCAAAATCGATCGTCTCCGCACCGCCACCGGCATCTCCACGCATTCCGCGCCCGCTCAGACACCGCGGCGCTTCTCGCGGCACTCACCGCTTCCTGTAAATCTGATCGAACACGCCGCCGTCCGCAAAATGCGTCGCCTGCGCCTTCGCCCACCCGCCGAACACGTCATCCACCGTGAACAATTCCACCTGCGCAAAATCCTTCTCGTGCGCCTTGGCCACCCCCGGATCCCGCGGCCGATAGTGATTCCTCGCGATGATCTCCTGCGCCTCCGGCGTATACAAAAACCGCAAATACTCCTCCGCCACATGCTTCACCCCATCGTGCTCCGCGTTCGTATCCACCACCGCCACCGGCGGCTCCGCCAGAATCGATATCGGCGGCGCCACAATCTCAAACTTGTCCGCCCCAAACTCCTTCAACGCCAGATACGCCTCGTTCTCCCACGCCAGCAGCACATCCCCCTGGTCCCGCTGCGCAAACGTCACCGTCGATCCCCGCGCGCCCGAATCCAATATCGGCACGTGCTGATACAACGCCGTCACAAACGCCCGCGCCGCCCCCTCATCCCCATGATGCGCCTTCAACGCCGCCCCCCACGCCGCCAGGTACGCCCACCGCGCCCCGCCCGACGCCTTCGGATCCGGCGCGATCACCGACACCCCCGGCTTGATCAAATCCGGCCAGTCATGAATGCCTTTGGGATTCCCACGGCGCACCACAAACACGATCGTGCTCGTGTACGGAGCACTGTTGTCCGGCAGCCGCTTCTGCCAATCCGCGGGCAGCAGCTTCGCCTTCGCCAAGGCATCGATGTCCGCCGCCAGCGCCAGCGTCGCCACATCCGCGCTCGCCCCCTCCAGAATCTGCCGCGACTGCTTCCCCGATCCCCCGTGCGACTGCTGAATCGTCACATCGATCCCCGTCCGCGCCTTATAAGCCGCCGCAAAAGCCGGGTTGATGTCCGCATAAAGCTCGCGCGTCGGATCATAAGAGACGTTGTAAAGCGTCACCGACTTCCCGCCGCCCGACCCGCAGGAAACCAGCGAAAACGCGACGCCAATGACCAAAAGAAGGGCGAGAAAGACATTCTTAAGCATGGAAATGGCCTTGTTGAAAAGATGCGGAAGTGTTGTCACCGAAAAGGGTTGAATCAACAACAGCACCGCATGCAAGGCCTCTAAAACCGATTGGCTGCTATTCCTACAGACAAAGTAGGGAATAAAATAACGTCTGAGTCAACTTTGTCAAGCGGCACCGCCTCAGGATGCCGCCGGTGGGGGGGGTGTCTCTGATGGTGCCGGCTCCGGAGCTGTCCCCTCCGCCCCTCCCGCGGCAGCGCTCCGCCCCTCCACCAACCGCGCCACCTCCGCCGCCACCCGCTCCGCCGCCAACCCCAGATCCCCCGACCCCGGCGCCGGCGCCAGCGGCGCCGTCAACTCCGCCAACTCCGCCGCCATCTGCGACCGCCGCTCCGGCTTCGCCAGCAGATCAATGCACTCCCGCGCCACCGGCAGCGGCGAGCCGTAAAACGGAATGAACTCCGGCACCAGCTCCCGCCGCGCCAGAATATTCACCAGCGCCAGGTACGGCGTCGTGATGATGAACCGCGCAAACAAATGCCACTTCCACCACGCCACCGCATACATCACCACCATCGGCTTGTGTTGCCGCGCAATCTGCAGCGTCGCCGTCCCGCTCTTGGTCAGCACCAGGTCCGCCCACCGGATGATCGCATCGCCATTCCCCACCCGGATGTCCACCGGCGTGTTCGCCTGCCGCAGCAGATGTCGGATCTGCCACGCTCGCTCCTCCGAAGGCGCCGCCGCCACGAACGTCGCCCGCGGAAACCGCCCCTTGATCTCCGACAAAATTGCCAGCATCGCCGGCATGTGATGCCCGATCTCCGCACGCCGGCTCCCCGGAAATATCGCCACCTTCGGCTCCCCTAAAGGCAGCGCCGGCTCCATCCGCTCCGGATCATTCTCCGCCGTCTGCGCGGGCGCATCGAACATCGGATGCCCCACATACACCGCATGCACCCCGCGCTCCCGAAAATACCGCTCCTCAAACGGCAGCACGCAGCACAACGCATCCACCGACGCCGCAATCTTCTTCACCCGCCACGGCCGCGACGCCCACACCTGCGGCGCCACGTAATAACACACCGGTATCTTCAGCTCCTTCCCCAGCCGCGCAATCCGTAGGTTCACCGTCGACGAATCGATCGGCACCACCACGTCCGGCTTCAAATCCACCAGCTCCTGCCGAATCCGCTTCAGCAGCCCATACCAGTACCGGCTCTCCGTAAACAGCGCCCCGATCAGCATCGCCGACCGCGACACCGGATTCGCCAGCAGCCGGCACCCCGCCGCCTCCATCTTCGGCCCGCCCACCCCCACGAACCGCGCCTCCGGAAACCGCCGCCGCAACGCCCCGATCAGCGATGCACCCAACGCATCACCCGAATGCTCCGCAGCGGTAAGAAAAAACGTCGGCACCTGGTTCGCAACCCCTGACATCATCTTCAGACCGGCAAGATACACCAACCCGCGCGCGCCGTGAATCCCTTTCCTCCAGCCCGGCGTCACCCGGCACGACGCCGCCCGCCGCGTCCCAGAAATGCCCCCCTGCCGCTGCCGTCCCCGCACACCCCCCAGCCACGTGCAACTTTGCGCCCCCACCCTCGTGGGGCCCGCTGTGGAGGCCATTCATCGGACCCCCCGGTCCATTCACAAAAGGAGACACCCAATGATGTGCATTCGGACATGCGTCGTGGCGGCAGTCGTCGGTCTTACAACCACCAGCGCCTTCGCAGCCAAGGGCGGAAAAGGTGCCAACGCCGGCCTCAAGGAAGAAGTCGCCTCGCTCAAACAGGAAATCAAGGACACCGTCCAGGCCCAGCGCAAAGGCGATCACGCCGCCGCCCTCACCGACGCACAGAAAGCCCAGGATGACTGGAAAGCCCTTCCCCCCGCCGTCCAGGAACTCATCAAGCAAAAACACCCCGAACTCGTCACCAAAATCCATAACCTGCTGAAACACATCGAAAACGCCAAAAACCACAAGAAAACCGCCACGGCAACGCCCGCTGCTTAAAGGCTCTCGCCCTCTCGTATCCTTCCGCACCACTATCGCGCCAATTCTTCGCGCCGTAACAAAATTGTTTGATGTTAACTTTCGTGTCTTTAGTGCCTTTCGTGGCCATTTATCGTTTTTGATCGCCGGCACGCATGCACCCCCCGCTCACCCCGCGACGAGCACGTCCACCGCTTTCCACCCCTCCACCCGCACCACAAACGTATACTCCGGCGCATCCGCCAACGCATAATTCAGCGACATCACCGCATGCCGCTCCACCGGATGATGATACAACTCCACCGACACCAGCGTCGCCCGCGGACGCAGCGTCTCCCGCCCGCTGTGCATGTCCGCCGTCCGCAACAACGGCTCCACCGCCGGACGCAATTCCCCATACCGCAACTGCAATTCCCCCAGCGCCTCCCGCAAATCCTTCGCCGGCCCCGCCCCGTCCCCCTCGATCGTGATGTACACCGGATCCTCCTCCGGCAGCAGCACCACCGGCTCCAGCGTCCGCCACAACCCCTCGGCAATCTGCTCCAGCGGCCCCAGCTCCGCATCCTCCACGTGCGGCGGATGATGCGCCAGCGAATCGCTCAAACGCTGGCGAAGCAGATGCAGCAGCCCCATGGAACACCTCCCTGTTCCTCCATTCTACGGCGCAGCGCATCCCCAACGCACGAAAAATTTACCGCTTCCCGCGCCGCCTCCACCCCAGCACCGCCATCCCCATCCCCACCATCGCCACCGTCGCCGGCTCGGGTACCTCCGCCACCGTTACCGACAGCGACCCCGCCTCCTGATCCACCACCCACTGCTCGCCCCCAGGCAACGCCGGCAAATCCAGATTCCCAAACCCCCCGCTCAACGTCCCCCCATCCAGCAGCAAAAAGCTATCCCCGACTCTCGGCACAAACCCGTTAATCAGCGTCACATCCAGCGTTCCATCCAGCGCCGCATTCCCCGAAATCGTCAGCCGGTCATACTGGCTTCCCTCGTTCCTCCCGCCCAGTTCCATCGTCAAACCCGCGGTATTGTCGAACGCCATATTCTCCAGCGACACATCCGCCGGACCAGTCCCCGGCGAAAACCCATCCGAAAACTTCACATTCCCCGTGTAGTTGCCCGCACCGTTCACATCATCCGTAAACGTCAGAAACGACCCCGCCGCCGTCGGCCCCCCAACCGTCCCGTTGTTGGTAAACGCCCCGCCGATGCTCGCAGCCGTCGCCGCCGTGAGCGCCGTCCCCGAACGCAGCGTCGTGCCGTTGGGCGCGCTGATGCTGCCCGCGTTAATCGTCGTGTTGCCAATGACCGCATGCGACGCCGCCAGCAGAATCAGCGATGCCGGCTGCCCGCTGATACCCACAGTAATCGCCCCGTTGTAGTTAAACGCCCCGGCCACAGTCGCATCCCCCATCACCAGCGCCCCGCCGCTCGCCTGGATGCTCCCGCCGGTGCCCGTGGAGGTGATCTTGCCTGCAAACGTGCCATGGCCCGTGACCGACGTCGTCCCATCGGCGGTAAATCCCGCCAACGCCGTCACCGGCCCGCCCGCCAGCACCCAGCTTCCGCCCTTGAGCGCCCCCGTCCCCGTAAAAGTTCCGCCCGCCGCCACCGTCACCGTGCCCACATTCGTGTACGCCCCCGGCGTCACCGCCACACCCCCCGCATTCACCGTCACATTGCTGGTTGTGAATTCATTGACCTGCGGCGCGTCAAAAGTAAATACCTGTCCATCGGGCACGATCGTCGTTCCCACATCGAGCCGTGCCGACCCGAACGCGCCCGCCCCGCCGCCAGTCTGCCCACCCCCCGCGCCATTAAGCTGCGGCGAAGGCAACACCAGCGTGCTCCCCGCCGTGTAGCTCGCCACGTGATACAGCACCCGCCCGCCGCCGCCCCCGCCGCCGCCCTGGTCCGTGCCCGTCGCCTCGTTTCCCCCCGCGCCCCCCAGC
>DASZZD010000033.1:0-31067 GCA_035545015.1 Phycisphaerae bacterium | reverse complement strand
ATAAGTATGTGATTGTTGGCGGCGGGTTGGCGGGGGCGGGGGCGGTGGAGGGGATACGGGAGGTGGATAAGGAGGGGTCGATATTGCTGGTGGGGGCGGAGGGGGATGCGCCGTACGATCGGCCGCCGTTGACGAAGCAGTTGTGGACGGGAGGGAAGCGGGTGGAGGAGATATTTGTGCATCCGGCGGAGTTTTATGCGGAGCGGGGGGTGGCGCTGCGGCTGGGGACGCGGGTGGCGGAGGTGGATGTGGTGGGGCATCACGTGCGGGAAGCGGGCGGGGCGGTGATTGGGTATGAGAAGCTGTTGCTGGCGACGGGGGGGACGCCGCGGCGGCTGGGGATACCGGGGGGCGAGTTGGAGGGGGTGAATTATTACCGCACGCTGGGGGACTATCGGGCGCTGCGGGCGCAGGTGGGGGCGGGGAAGTCGGCGGTGGTGATCGGCGGGGGGTTTATCGGGTCGGAGATCGCGGCGGCGCTGACTATGAACCAGGTGGGGGTGACGATGATTTTTCCGGATGGGTGGGTGGGGTCGCGGGTGTTTCCGGAGGGGCTTGGGCGTGCGATCACGGAGCATTATCGAGAGAAGGGGGTGCGGGTGCTGGCGGGGGAGAGGGCGGGGTTGATCGAGCGGAGCGGGGAGAGGTACGTGGTGCAGACGGTTGGGGGGAAGAAGGTGGAGGCGGACGTGGTGGTAGTGGGTGTGGGGATTGTGCCGAACGTGGGGCTGGCGGAGGCGGCGGGGTTGACCGTGGGGGATGGGATCGTGGTGGATGCATTTTTGAGGACATCGGACGGGGATGTGTATGCGGCGGGGGATGTGGCGTATTTTCCAGAGGAGGTGCTGGGATCGCGGCGGGTGGAGCATTGGGACAACGCGGTGAGCCAGGGGAAGCAGGTGGGGAGGAATATGGCGGGAGCGAACGAGCGGTTCACAGGGATGCCGTTTTTCTTTTCGGATTTGTTTGAGTTCGGGTATGAGGCGGTGGGGGATGTGGACAGCCGGCTGGAGACGTTTGCGGATTGGAAGGAGGAGAACAGGACGGGGGTGATTTATTATGTGGGGGAGGGGCGGGTGCGCGGGGCGATGATGTGCAACGTGTGGGAGAAGGTGGATGCGGCGCGGGCGTTGATAAGGAAGGGGGAGCGGGTGCGGGCGGAGGATTTGCGCGGGGCGATTGCGCTCGGGTAGGCTTGCGTTGGACGGATGGCGATGACCGGGACGTTGTTCACGATTGGGCATTCGACGCGGAGCCTGGAGGAGCTGGTGGGGATTTTGAAGGGGCATGGGGTGGCGGTGCTGGCGGATGTGCGGACGATGCCGCGGTCGCGGCGGGTGCCGCAGTTCAATGCGGAGACGCTGGGCAAAGATTTGCGGAAGTGGGGGATGGAATATGTGGCGTTGCCGGCGCTGGGGGGGCTGCGGAAGGCGCGGAAGGATTCGGTGAACGGGGCGTGGCGGAACGCGAGTTTTCGGGGGTATGCGGATTACATGCAGACAGCGGAGTTCCAGGCCGGGCTGGAGCGGCTGGTGGAGATTGCATCGGGGAAGCCGACGGCGATCATGTGCGCGGAGGCGGTGCCGTGGCGGTGCCATCGGTCGTTGATTGGGGATGCGATGGTGGCGCGGGGGTGGCGGGTGATGGACTTGATGAGCCGGACGAGTGCGAAGGAGCATCGGATGACGGAATTTGCGCGGGTGGAGGGGACGAAGGTGACGTATCCTGCTGAGGGATTGGGGGAGGGAGCGGCGGGTTGAGCGGCGGGGGGGTTGAGGGCTTGAGGGAGGAATTTTATGCGGAAGGTTGTGGTGGGGATTGTGCTGGTGGTGTTGGGGGGATTGGTGGCGGTGGGGGCGGGGTGGGCGGCGGTGCGGCAGGATTTGGAGAATCGGCGGTGGGTGGCGGTGGAGGGAGTGAAGGAGTCGGCGGCGGGGGCGAGCGCTGTGCGGTATGCGTATGAAGTCGGGGGGAAGCGGTATGAGGGGACGCGGGTGGTGCCGGCGTATGGGGACGATGATGCGGATTGGACGGGGTGGTATCGGAAGAAGGCGGCGGGGACGGGGGTGACGGTGTGGGTGGATCGGGCGGATGCGGGGAATTCGGTGCTGGTGAAGGAGGTGATGACGGGGCCGTATTGGGCGGCGCTGCTGGGGGCGGGGATCGCGGCGATCGGGTTGATGAATGCGACGGGGGGATTGGAGGAGGGGTCGCAGGAGGAGAAGCGAGCGGGGGCGGCGGAGGGGGGCTGGGTGGAGATTTTGCCGCGGCGGAGGTGGGGGGAGAAGGTGCGGGGGACGGTGTCGGGGGCGGCGGTGTTTGGAACGGGGGCGGTTTTATGCGGGGTGTATTATGGGGTGAGGTCGTGGCCTTATGACTGGCGCGGGTGTGCGCTCTTGGCGGCATGCGTGGCGGCGGCGGTGTGGCAGTGGGTGCGGGTGAGGCGTGTGTGGATGGTGGCGGGGGCGTTGGGGGATCCGCGGGTGTGGGTGCCGGCGGGAGGGATTGTGCGCGGGGAGAAGTTTGGGGTGAAGGTGGAGGTGGCGGCGAAGCGGGCGATGAAGTGGGTGAGCGTGTTTGTGGAGGTGGTGTGCGTGGAGCATTCGTGGGCGAGTTCGGGGCCGGGGAATTATTACGACAGGGATCGGGACGTGTGGCGGTCGGAGCATGTGCAGGTGTCGCGGGCGCGGGTGAAGGCGGGGGAGGTGGTGGCCGGGAGCGGGGAGTTGGTGGCGGCGGCGGAGCAGGCGGCGAGCGGGAAGTCGCTCAAGAAGCAGGATAAGGATGGGTGGCCGTATTGCGTGTGGGAGGTGCGGGTGTCGGGGTGGGTGGGTGGCGTGTATGGGGAGGAGGCGTATGTGGTGAGGGTGGGGTGAGGAAAAAAAACGCTCCTGAGGCGTGGGGTCTCAGGAGCGTTTTTTGGGTGGAGCGGTGCGTTAGCGTTCGCTGGCGCTGCGGGTGTTGTTGTTGAGGGGGGTGAGGGCGACGGGTTGGAATTGGCCGGAGGAGGATTGGACGTCGAGGGAGTTGGGGAGGAGGGTGTTGTTCTGGGAGATGGTGCCGGAGACGCGGACGGTTTGGCCGGCGTATTGGGCGAGTTGTTTGGGATCGCAGGCGAGGGTGTAGGCGTGACCGTTGGCGACGATGGCGGCGGGGACACCGTCGTTAAGGTGTTGGCGGATGGCGGCGTCGGTGGCGACGCCAGTGGCGGGAGCGGCGGCGGGGAGCGCGGTGTTGTTGGCGGGGGTTGGTGAGCTGCCAGGGGCGAGGGTGTTGGGTTTACCGGAGCCGCCGCCGGCGAGGGAAGCCGTGCCGGTGCCGGTGGCATCATCGGCGGGGGTCATGCCTTGGCGGATGGCGATGGGGCCATTGGGGGAGATGCCTTGACCGATGACGCCGGATTGGAGAGCGGAGGTGCCGACGCCGCCAGTGGCGCCGGGGTGGTTGTAGGTGCCAAAGGAGGAGTTGGTGCCGCCGGGGGCGATGCCGACGGAGGTGCCGGAGTTATTGCCGTTGGTGTTGGGGCCATTGAGGGGTACGAGTGTGCCGGTGGAACCGGACATGCCGGTGCCTTTGCCGTTGATGGCGCCGGTGCCGGTGTTGTGGGGGAGATCGTTGGGGGTCATGCCGGCGGCGGCAGCGGAACCGCCGCTGTCCATGGCCTGGGGACCGGTGGGGGCGGGGAGGTCACCATGGGCGAGGGAGTAGAGATCGACGAGGCGGCCCTGGATTTGGGTTTGGCCGTTGGCGGTGGTGACGCCGTTCATTTTGACGACGAGGCCTCCGGGGGGAGAATTTTTGGCGGGGGCGTTGTTGACGTTTCCGCCCTGAATGGTGGGGGCATTGGAATTGACGGCGCCGGTGGTCATGGGGGAGGCGCCGGAGGGGGAGGTGTTGTTCTGGGCGAAGGCGGCGGCGGTGGAAGCGAGGACTGCGGCGGAAAGGAGAGAGGCGAGCAGGTGACGGGTCATGGGAAGCTCCTCAGGTCAGCGGGTTTGGGGGCGGGCGGCGGGGCAATGGTGGGCCAAGGCGCTCGCCCGGGGGATCATGAAGGGTGGGTTATGCAAAGGCGGGGCCAAGGGGGGGGGCGGTGCGGGGGCGTGTGACGAGAGGGTGGGACTTGTGGGGCGTGCCGTTGGAGGGGCGCAGGGCACGCTAAAGCGTGAGCTCCGGACGGGCTGGGGTTTGCGTGGGAGGGTTGGGGAAAAAGTTGTTGACAACTTGGAGGGGGCGGGCCATGTTACCCGCACGAAGCCGGGCCTTATCTCGATGAGAGGTGTCATGTCTGCCCGAGCGAAAAAGACAGCAAAGCGATTGAGCAGCGGGTGCTGCGCATTTCGGAGGAGCGTATGACCAAAGGTAAAGCGCCGGTGGTTCGTACCCGGGTAGCGGGAATTGCAGGAAGGGGAGAGGGGAGGCGTGGCGGGTGGGGCGGGCTGTGGCGGCGATTGATGGGGCAGCCGCGGTTGTTGTTGTTGAGCGTGACGTTTATGGCGGCGTATTTTGCGTTGCCGTGGATGCAGCGGGCGATGGGGGCGGCGGCGCGGGTGACGGGGGCGGCGAATGGAGCGGGGCACGCGGTGAACGGGGCGGTGGCAGGCGCGGGGACGGGCGGGGGGGATGTGATGGGTGCGGAGGCGGGGGTGTTTCATCCGTTTGGATTTTTGAGTGATCCGTCATTTTCGGGTGGGGAGAAGGTGGCGCTTTTTGTGGTGCTGGCGATCTCGATCGTGGGATTGCTGTATGCGCTGTTTTTAGTGGGGCAGATCAATCGGGCGGACAAGGGGACGGCGAAGATGCAGGAGGTGGCGGGGGCGATCAAGGATGGCGCGCGGGCGTATCTGCGGCGGCAGCGGAACACGCTGATGCCGCTGATCGTAATCATTACGATCGCGCTGGTGGCGGCGGCGTATCCGTATACGGTGGAGAAGGCGACGCGGGCGGGGGAGAGCATGCTGGCGATGTATCACATTGCGTTCGGGCGCGGGGTGGCGTTTTTGATGGGGTCGATATTTTCGTTGACGGTGGGGACGGTGGGGATGGCGATGGCGACGCGGGGAAACCTGGTGGTGGCGGCGGCGGCGCCGCGGGGATTCGGCGGGGCGCTGCAACTGGGGTATCGATCGGGGACGGTGACGGGGATGCTGACGGACGGACTGGGGCTGCTGGGCTCGACGCTCATTTTCATGTATTTCGGGGTGCGGGCGCCGGAGGCTTTGCTGGGGTTCGGGTTTGGCGGGACGCTGCTGGCGCTGTTCATGCGGGTGGGCGGGGGCATCTATACGAAGGCGGCGGATGTGGGGGCGGACCTGGTGGGCAAGATCGAGAAGGACATTCCGGAGGATGATCCGCGGAATGCGGCGACGATCGCGGACAACGTGGGGGACAACGTCGGCGATTGCGCGGGGATGGCGGCGGATATTTTTGAATCGTATGAAGTGACGATGGTGGCGGCGATGATCCTGGGCGGGGCATCGTTCGGGCATAAGGGGGTGATTTTTCCGCTGCTGGTGCGCGGGATCGGGTGCGTGTCGGACATGATTTCGACCTTCAGCGTGCGCGCGGCCAATAAAGGCGGCGTGAAGGAGGCGATGGGGAGTTTGAACTTCGGGTTTCGGCTGGGGGCGGTGCTGAGCACGCTGGGATTTTTGATCACGGGATTTTTGTATCTGCGGTTTGGGGAGGCGGGCGGAGCGGGGAGCGTGGTGGCTGGAGCGGGGGCGGAGCATCCGGCGGCGGGATGGGTGACGCTGGGGCAGGCGGGACTGGACATGCGGCCGGCGTGGGCGTGCCTGGTGGGGATCATTCTGGCGCTGGTGTTGAACTTCTGCACGGAGTATTTCACGAGCACGGAGTTTTCGCCGGTGAAATCGCTGGTGAAGGCGTGCGGAACGGGGCATGCGACGAACATCATTCAGGGGTTGGCGGTGGGGTATGAATCGAGCGTGTGGGCGGTGATCATCATTGCGGGGTCGATCTTTGCGTCGATTCTTTTGTTCACGGGATCGTCGCCGATCTTCGCGGCGTATGGGGTGGCGATGACGGGGATCGGGATGTTGACGCTGACGGGGAACACGATATCGATGGATGTGTTCGGGCCGATTGCGGACAACGCGAACGGAATTGGGGAGATGGGATATGACCCGGAGGCGATGGACACGAAGGAGCCGGGATCGAACAAACGGGCGCGGCAGATTCTGGCGGACCTGGATGCGGTGGGGAACACGACGAAGGCGGTGACGAAGGGGATAGCGATCGGGTCGGCGGTGATCGCGGCGGTGTCGCTGTTTGCGAGTTTCATCACGGTGATGGCGACAGGGAAGGAGCATGGGCAGATCAATGAAGGGGTGTATCGGACGGTGGCGGGGTTCTTGAGCCTGGCGGAGCCGCGGTTGTTTATTGGGTTGCTGCTGGGCGGGGCGGCACCGCTGCTGTTTTCGTCGATGACGATTCGCGCGGTGGGGCGTGCGGCGTTTTTGATTGTGAAGGAATGCCGGGTGCAGTTCCGCGATCCGGAGATCTGGAAGGGGACGAAGCGGCCGGATTATGGAAGGGTGGTGGGGATTTGCACGCAGACGGCGCAGCGGGAACTGATTGGGCCGGGGCTGCTGGCGATCTTGACGCCGCTGTTGGTGGGGTTTGCGTTTGGGACGCTGGCGCTGGCGGGATTTCTGGCGGGGTCGATCGTGAGCGGGCAGCTCCTGGCGGTGTTCATGGCGAACGCGGGCGGGGCGTGGGACAACGCGAAGAAGCTGGTGGAGGATGAGCCGCGGGATCCGGCGCGGAATCTGGGGAAGGGCTCGGAGCGGCACAAGGCGTCGGTGACGGGGGACACGGTGGGCGATCCGCTGAAGGACACGGCGGGGCCGGCGCTGAATCCATTGATCAAGGTGATGAACATGGTGGCGTTGCTGGCGGTGCCGCTGGTGATGCCGTTCGATCGGCCGTTGATTGCGCGGGGGATGGAGAATGGATTGCCGTATTTTGGGGAGCTGTCGAAGTCGGAGCCATCGGCGGTGGTTCGGTGGGTGGTGGTGGTGGTGTGTTTGCTGGCGTTGTTGTGGGCGGTGTGGCGGAGCAAGACGGAGACGGAGGACATGAAGGCGATTGATAACGAGCTGACGGGGGCGGAGCCGGAGCCGGATCCGCAGCCGGTGATGCATAAGGCGTAAATGGGCGACGACGTAAATGGCCACGAAAGGCACGAAGGACACGAAGGACGACGACGGGAATTGTCCACGAATGGACACGAATTGGCACGAATGGGTTGGGGGTTGTGGCGCGAGCCGGTCGTCAGCGGGGGTCATTCTTTTTTCTAAGTTGTAAGAAGTGACTGATGGACTGAGCGTGAATGAATCGGGAGGCAGTTGAGCGGCGGGTTTTGGAGATTGTCGCGGAGCAGTTGGGGCGCGACGTGGGGGAGTTATCGCGGGAGAGCCGGCTTGATGAGTTGGGGGCGGATAGCCTGGATGTGGTTGAAATGGTGATGGAGTTCGAGGATGAATTGGGGATTCGGGGACGGCTCGATATCGAATTGGCATCCATGAGGCTGCGGACGCTGGGGGATGTCATCGACTGGATTATTTCCGACGAGGGTGATGGTGGGGCGGGTGTGGCGGCGAAGTTGCGGCCACGGCCTTCGCCGCCGGGGGATGGGCGTGCTTCGTTTGATTGACCGGTTCTATTCGGAATAAGTCGACCGACCCGGGGATAGTTCCGCCGAGATGGGGGTGACGCACGCGCGCGTTAGTGGGCGGCGGGTTGGGTGGTGCGGGGTTTTTGGAGGAAGAGGAGGAGGGCGAGGCAGGCGAGGAAGAAGTAGGCCATGATGCGGAAGACGTCGATGTAGGCGAGCATGGTGGCTTGTTGCTGGAGCTGCTGGTAGAGGACGGCTTGGGCGCGGCGGAGGGCGTCGGCGGCGGCGGCGCCCTGGTGGATGAGGAGGGCGGTGAGGTGGGTGATGGCGTTGCGGTAATTGGGGTTGGCGGGCGTGACGTGGGCGGCGAGGTAGGTTTGGTGGAGTTGGGTGTGGCGGGAGACGAGGGTTTGGGAGATGGAGATGCCGACGGAGCCGCCGATGTTGCGTGCGAGGTTGATGAGGCCTGAGGCCTGGGTGTTTTCGGTTTTTTTGAGGGTGGAATAGCTGAGGGTGGAGATGGGGATGAAGAGGAAGGCGATGCCGGAGGCCTGGACGATGCGACCGATGGCGATGTGGCGGTAATCGACGGTGGTGGCGAAGTGGGTCATGAGGAAGAGACCGACGGCGCTGGTGATGAGGCCGAAGGCGATGATGGCGCGCACGTCGACGCGGGATTCGAGGAAACCGACGAGGGGCATGAGGGCCATGACGGCGAGCGCGCCCGGTGAGAGGACGAGGCCGGCGAGGGTGGCGGTGTAGCCCAGGACGTACTGGGTGAGGAGGGGGATGAGCGCGGTGGAGCCAAGGAGGACGAAGCCGAGCATGAGCATGAGGATGTTGGAGATGGCGAAGTTGCGATTTTTGAGGAGTCGGAGCTCGACGATGGGGTCTTTGACGGAGAGTTCCCAGATGACGGCGACGACGAGGGCGGTGATGGCGACGATGGAGCAGACGAGGATGGTGCGGGATCCGAACCAGTCTTTGATGTTGCCTTTATCGAGGACGTATTGGAGCAGACCGAGGCCGAGGGCGATGAGTCCGAGGCCGGTGTAATCCATGGAGAAGCCTTTTTTCCTGCGGGCGCGGCGTTCGTTGACGAGGTGTGCGGGATCGTGGATGAGGAAGGTGGTGAGGATGAGGGAGGTGATGCCGACCGGGATGTTGATGAAGAAAATCCATCGCCAGGTGTAGTTGTCGGTGACCCATCCGCCGAGGGTGGGACCGATGGCGGGAGCGGCGACGATGGCGAAGCCGTAGAAGGCGAAGGCCATGCCGCGTTTTTTGGGGGGGAAGGTGTCGGCGAGGATGGCCTGCTCGGAAGGTTGGAGCCCGCCGCCGCCGATTCCCTGGAGGACGCGAAAGAAGATGAGCATGGCGAGGTTGGGGGCGAGTCCGCAGAGGAAGGAGGAGATGGTGAAGAGGGCGACGCAGGCCATGTAGAAGCGTTTGCGGCCGATGAGGATGGACATCCATCCGGCGAGGGGCAGGACGATGGCGTTGGCGACGAGATAGGAGGTGAGGACCCAGGTGGATTCTTCCTGGCCTGCGCCGAGGTTGCCGGCGATGTGGGGGAGGGCGACGTTGGCGATGGAGGTATCGAGGACTTCCATGAAGGTGGCGAGGGTGACGGTGGCGGCGATGAGCCAGGGGGAATGGCCGCGGAGGAAGGCGGGTTGGGAGGGGGTGCCGCTCGCTTGCGCGGGGCGATGCTGGAGGCGCGGGCGTTCTGCGGTGACGGCGCTCATCGAATGCGAACCTTTGGGGTGACGGAGAGTCCGACGCCGAGGAAGGGCTGGCGTGTGGGGTCGTAGTCATCGAAGACGATTTTGACGGGAACGCGCTGGACGACTTTGACGAAGTTGCCAGTGGCGTTTTCGGCGGGGAGCAGGGAGAAGACGGCGCCGGAGCCGGGCTGGAGGGAATCGACGTGGCCGTGGAGCTTGAGGCCGGGATAGGCGTCGATGGTGATGAGGACTTGGTCGCCGGGGTGCATGTAGGTGAGCTGGGTTTCCTTGAAGTTGGCGGTGACCCAGACGTGGGGATCGACGAGGCTGCACATGGTCTGGCCGGGGGTGACGTAGGCGCCGGGTTCGATCTGCTTGCGGGCGATGCGACCGGAGAAGGGGGCGACGATGGTGGTGTAGGAGAGGTTGAGGTCCGCGGCATTGAGGTCGGCCTGTGCCTGGACGACCTGGGCGTTGGCTTTGCGGGCGGCGGCGACGACTTCGTCGAGGTCTTGCGGGGAGACGGCATTGGGTCCGGTGGAGGCGACATGTTGGTAGCGGGCGAGTTCGGCGTTGGCGCGGGCGGCTTCGGCCTGGGCGACGCCGAGGGCGGCTTCGGATTGGGCGCGCTGGGCTTGGTAATCGCGCGGGTCGAGCTCGATGAGTTTCTGTCCGGCGACGACGTCCTGGTTGTCGGTGATGAGGACTTTTTCGACGCGGCCGGAGACTTTGGAGGAAATTTCGACGTAGTGGCCGTCGGTCTGGGCGTCGTCGGTGGATTGCCAGTGGCGGTGGTGAATGTAGAAGGCGATGCCGACGATGATGGCGGCGAGGAGGATGATGGCGGCGGTGATGAGGAAGGCGGGGCGTTTGTAGAGGGGTTTTTTGGGGGTCTCTTTTTCCTGATCGTCGGCGTCTTCGGACTGGGTGTCGTTTTGCTGGTCGGATTTTTCTTCGTCTTCGGGCGGGGCTTTTTTGGGGCGGGCGTGGTGGGCGACGCCGAAGGCTTCGGGGGGGTCGGGGCGGCCCCAGGCTTCGGTGGGGGGGTTGGGTGCTGGGGGCAGGGCGGGGCGTTGGCGCTGCTCGGGAGGGGGCGGAAGCGGGGGCAGATCGTTGGGTGAGTTCACGGGGAGCCTCGGCAGAGGAGTGGTTCTGCTTGTGGCCGTAGCAAGGGGCTTGCCAGAAGTGGGCTGTTTGTGGGAGGGGGCGCGGGGGGGGCGGCTCAGCGCGAGGGCAAAGGGGGGGGCTGCGCATGGCGTGACCCCCGGTGTGAAGGCCTGGGCCGAGCGAGTGGCAGGGTGGCGTTATTCGTTGTCGGTTTCGGCGGTGTAGTAGTTGGGGGCTTCGCGGGTGATCTGAATGTCGTGGGGGTGGGATTCGATCATGGAGGCGGCGGTGACTTTGACGAAACGTGCCTTGTGGCGGAGTTCGTCAACGGTGCGGGCGCCGCAGTAGCCCATTCCGGCGCGCAGGCCGCCGACCATCTGGTAGACGAAATCGCCGAGGGGGCCGCGGTAGTGGACGAGGCCCTCGACGCCTTCGGGGACGAGCTTGGAGGATTCCTTGACCTTGGCCTGGCCGTAGCGATCGGCGGAGCCCTGGATCATGGCGCCGGTGGAGCCCATGCCGCGGTAGGACTTGAAGCGTTTGCCGCGGCGGATGACGAGTTCGCCGGGGGATTCGTCGAGGCCTGCGAAGAGGGAGCCCATCATGACGCAGTGAGCGCCGGCGGCGATGGCTTTGGTGATGTCGCCGGAGTGGCGGATGCCGCCGTCGGCGATGATGGGGACGCCGGCGGGGGCGGCGGCTTTGATGGCGTTGAAGATGGCGGTGATCTGCGGGACGCCGACGCCGGAGACGATGCGGGTGGTGCAAATCGATCCTGGTCCAATTCCTGCCTTGATGGCATCTGCGCCGGCGTCGATGAGGTCTTTGGCGCCTTCGGCGGTGGCGATGTTTCCGGCGACGACCTGGATGTCGAATTTCTTTTTGATGTCGCGGACGGTCTCGATGACGTTGGAGGAGTGGCCATGGGCGGTGTCGACGACCAGGACATCCACGCCTTTTTCGATGAGGGCGGCGACGCGGTCGAAGTGTTTGACGCCGACGGCGGCGCCGACGCGGAGGCGTCCGCGGGCGTCTTTGCAGGCGCGGGGGAACTGGTGGGTTTTGTCGATGTCGCGCATGGTGATCATGCCGACGAGGCGGCGGCGGCCGGTGGGGGATTCATCGACGAGGAGGAGCTTTTCGACGCGGGCGGAGTTGAGAATGTGTTCGGCCTGTTCGAGGGTGGTGTCGGCGCGGGAGGTGACAAGGTTGGATTTGGTCATCATCTCGCGGACGGGCAGGTTGCCATCGCCTTCGTGGAATTTGAGGTCGCGCCGCGTGAGGATGCCGACGAGTTCGGAGTCCTTTTCATTGTTGACGATGGGGATGCCGGAGATGTTTTGTTCGCGCATGATCTGTCGGGCGCGGTCGACGGAGGCGTCGGGGGTGAGGGTGACGGGGTCGAAGATGATGCCGTTTTCGGAGCGTTTGACCTTTTCGACCTCGCGGCACTGGACGTCGATGGGGAGGTTTTTGTGAATAAAGCCGATGCCCCCTTCCTGGGCGAGGGCGATGGCGAGCGCGGACTCGGTGACGGTGTCCATGGGGGCGGAGAGCAGGGGGATGTTGAGCTCGATGGCGCGGGTGAGGCGGGTGCGCACGTCGGCTTCGCCGGGGACGAAGTCGGAGCGCTGGGGGATGAGAAGGACGTCGTCAAAGGTGATGGCCTCGGCGACGATTTTGGCGAGGGGGTCGAAGGAATCGGCGGGAATCGACGGTTGGGCGGCAGTACGGTTTTCCATGTGACAATGATGGTGAGGGAGCGGGCGGGTGTCAAGATGAGGAGGGATTGGTAAAGCTGAGAAGGCATGCGGATGAGTGGGGGTGGGTGTGGCGCGCGGGTTGCTTTGTGGCTCCTAGTGATGAGGTTTGGACAGGTTTGTCCTGACCGCTTTTTTTAGGAGAGTGCCATGAAGGTTCAGACAATGTTGGCGGCGGGGTTGATGGCGGCGGCGCTGGTGGCGGTGCCGGGGTGCACGACGATGGAGGCGAAGGTGCCCGGATCGGCGCAGCAGGTGGCGATGGGGACGGGGAACACGATGTATCAGGTGGGAGAGGACGGAACGATTTATATCTACGACAAGACGTGGAACAAGCTGGTATATACCGGGCAGGTGCGGCAAGGTGACAATGTGGTGTTGGACGCGCTGGGAGACAAGGTGACGATCAACGGCAAGACGGTGGTGGAACAGATTCCGCTGGGCGAGGGAAGCCAGTATGCGTTTTATCTGGACTCTTCCACGCCGACGGCCCGGGGGGATAAGGTCATTGAGAAGCAGACGGTCATCGAGCGGGAGTAATGCGAAAAATTGGAAAAATGTTTTCAACTCGTTCAATGAGGTTGTGGGCCCGGCGCTGCATGCCGGGCCTTTCCGTTTTTGCGCGGCGCTGTGGAGGCGGTTGAGGGTGCGGGCGTTGGGGGTATAGTGGCGGGGATTTTTGTGTGGAGGCTTGTGCATGGATGCGGGCGATGCGCCGTTGATGATTTCGGTGTCGGGGGTGCGCGGGATCGTGGGGAGGAGTTTGACGCCGCGGGTGGCGGTGGAGTTTGGGCAGGCCTTTGGCTTTTTTTTAAGAAGTCAGAAGTCAGAAGTCAGAAGTCAGAGGCCGGTGGTGGTGATTGGGCGGGACACGCGGCCGAGCGGGATGATGGTGTTTGGGGGGGTGAGCGCGGGGTTGATGTCTGTGGGGGTGGATGTGGTGGATGTGGATGTGGCGACGACGCCGTCGGTGGCGTTGATGGGGCGGTTTTTGAAGGCGGATGGGGCGATCGTGATTACGGCGTCGCACAATCCGATCGTGTGGAACGGGATCAAGTTTTTGCGGGAGGATGGAGTGGCGTTTCCGCCGGCGGAGGCGGCGGAGATCAAGCGGATTTACCTGGAGAAGGCGTGGGAGAAGGAGGCGCATGGGGGGTTGATGGACATTGAGGGGATGGGGCGATTCTCGACGGATTCGCGGGTGCATGCGCATCACGTGCAGACGGTGCTGGCGCTGTTTGATGTGAAGGGGATTGCGCAGCGGCGGTTCAAGGTGGTGCTGGATTCGGTGAACGGGGCGGGGTGCGTGGGGACGCCGATGCTGCTGGGGAAGCTGGGGGTGGAGCTGGTGCACATTAACGGGGAGGCGACGGGGCGGTTTGCGCACACACCGGAGCCGGTGCGGGAGAATCTTGGGGAGTTGTGCGCGCGGGTGAAGGAGAAGCGGGCGGATGTGGGTTTCGCGCAGGATCCGGATGCGGATCGGCTGGCGATCGTGGATGAGCGCGGAGAGTACATCGGGGAGGAATACACGCTGGCGCTGTGCACGTATGCGCGGATGCTGAGCAAGCCGGGGATTGTGTGCGCGAATCTGTCGACGAGCCGGATGGTGGATGACATTGCGGCGAAGTTCGGGCAGAAGGTGGTGCGGACGCCGGTGGGGGAGGCGAACGTGGCGGGGAAGATGATGGAGGTTGGGGCGGTGATCGGCGGGGAGGGGAACGGCGGGGTGATCGATTTGCGGGTGGGGCCGGTGCGGGACAGTTTCCTGGGGATGGCGATGATGCTGGATGTGATGTTGCGGACGGGGAAGAAGGTGAGCGAGCTGGTGGGGGAGTTGCCGCGGTATGCGATGATCAAGACGAAATTTGAATGCACGGCGGAGCAGTCGTCGCGATTGGTGGAGCGGGTGAAGGAGAAGTTCGCGGATGAGCGGATTGATACGCAGGATGGCGTGCGGGTGGATTGGGAGGATGGATGGGTGCATGTGCGGCAGAGCAATACGGAGCCAATTGCGCGGGTGATCGCGGAGGCGGGGGAGGAGGGGCGGGCGCGGGAGCTGATCGCGGCGGTGGAGCAGCTGAAGTAGCGGGGAATTTGGAAAAGTTGGTTCAACTGGTGCAAGGGGGGAGGAGGGTTCGGCTTGGGGAGAGGGCGGATTTGTGATTGTGAATGTGGGGATGTTGGCAGGGATTGGCCTTGGGTTTGTTTGGGGTTCTCGTGTGAGTGGCCGCTTTGTGGCGGTCACGGATGGATGTTTGTGCATTTGAATACACGAGGAGCCGGTTATGAAGGTTTCAGCAATTTTGACGGCGGCAGTGTTGTCCGCGGCGACGGCGTTGACGGTGAGTGCGGCGGGCGGCGGCGGGGGCGGTGCTGGCGGAGGTGGCGGCGGGGCGGCCGCGGGAGGCGGAGCGTCCGTGGGCGGGGCCGCGGTCGGTAGCGGCGCTAACGGCGGGATGAGCGGGGGCGTGAATGGCGGCGCGGCTCCCGGAAATGTGGGCGGGGCGAACGGGGGGCCGAATGCGAATTTGAACGGGCCGGGATCGGGAGCGATGAATGGCGGGACGTCGGGCAGCGGCGTGGTGAATGGCGGAACGTCCAGCGGCGTGGGGACGGCGACCAATGGCGGGGCGAATGCGGGGGGGAGCGTCGGCACGAACGGGGCGGTAGGCAGCAATGACACCGGCGGAACGCTCGGCGGGACCAGCACGAACACCAACAGCGGCATGTCGGGCGGCGTCGCCGGCGGGACGAGCGGAGCGATCGGCAGCGGCACGACGGGCGCGATCGGCTCGGGCGCGAACGGGGGTGTGACCGGCAGCACGGGGACGAATACGAACAACACGGGGATCGGGTCGGGGACGGCGACGAATGGGGGCGTGGCGCCGGGAGGAGTGAGTCCGGGCGTGCCGGGATCGGCGGCGAACGGCGGTGTGGCCGGGACCGGCGGGACGAACGGTGCGAATCCCAATATGCCCTCGACGGGCGGTGTGAATCCGGCGAATCCCGTAAATCCGGTGAATCCGGGGACGCCGGGGAGCGCGATGAATCCGGGCGTGCCGGGCGAACCGACGCCGGGAATTCCGCCGGCGCCGGGGTCGGTGACGACGCCGGGTCGGGGAACGGCGGCGAATTCGGGGACGCCGGGATCGTCGACGACGAACAACGGCACGGCAAGCAATCGGTGATTGCTGTGAAAGTGAAGAGGGACGGCCCGGTTGCGGGCCGTCCCTTTTTTATGCGCGTTGCGAGCGGGTAATTGATAGTGCGAACCGCCGGGCGGCATGCGTCGTAGAAGGGGCGGAGAGTGTATGGAAGAACAGGGACATGGCGCGCGGATGGGTGGAAAGGATCGAGCTTTTCTGCTTCTCGGGGCGGTATTTTTTGCGGCCCTGGGTTGCAGCCTGGCGCTGTCGGTGGGGATTGGGGTGTGGCCGTTGGATGGCGCGTTTATTTGGCGCGCTGTGCTTGCGCTTGCGGTTCCCGGGGGACTGTGCGTAATGGCAGCGCGTGAGGGGAGGTGGCGCACGCGCGCGATGGTGGGGGCCGCAGGTCTGGGGGCCGGCGTGCCGCTGTGTGTGTTTTTTGTCGGTACTGCGGCGGTGATGTATCCGTGGCGGGAAGAAGCGGCATCGCGGGCCGTGTTAACGGCGCGGACGCCTGCCGAGGAACGCGCGGCCTATCGGGCGGTATGGAAGTCGGGGGTGGGGGAAATCATGTTTTTCGACTCGCATGGCGCGGAAATTCGTCCTTGGCACGGCGGGGATTACTCAGGAGTGGCGAGGGTGGAATTCCTCTGGGCGGACGGCTGCAAAGTGGCGGCCCCGGTGCGGGACGGTTCCGATCTCGAGGTTTTCGGCAGGGATGATGTGGCGCACTTTCCTGTGGGGATACTGGTTCTGGTGTGCGGGGTGGGAGGCGCGATGGGCCTGATTCTCATTCCAGGATGGCTGCGTCGTCGTCGCGCGGACGAAGGGCAATGCTTTGAAGTCATTTCAAGGGACACGACTCGCTGAGCGCCGGTAAAGCGCGACGGGCGAACTCGACGCGCCTACTTGAGATTTTCCGGGTTGAGACCCTGGAGTTCTGACAGCACGAAGCGGCCGTCTTTGCGGATGAGTTTGTCGTCGAAGAAAATTTCGCCGCCGCCGACGGCGGGGTCCTGGCGGAGGACGAGGTCCCAGTGGACGGCGGAGCGGTTGCCGTTTTCGGTTTCTTCGTAGCATTGGCCGGGGGTGAAGTGGATGGAGCCGGCGATTTTTTCGTCGAAGAGGATGTCTTTCATGGGCTTGGTGCAGTAGGGGTTGAAGCCGATGGCGAATTCGCCGACGTAGCGGGAACCGTCGTCGGTGTCGAAGACTTCGTTGAGGTGTTTGGAGTTGTTGGAGGTGGCGTCGACGATTTTGCCATCTTTGAAGGTGAGGCGGACGTCGGTGTGGGTGACGCCGCGGTAGACGGTTTCGCAGTTGTAGTGGATCACGCCGTTGACGGAGGTTTTGACGGGGGCGGTGAAGACTTCGCCGTCGGGGATATTGCGGTGGCCGTCGCAGAGCTTGGCGGGGATGTTCTTGATGGAGAAGGACAGGTCGGTGTCGCGCGGGCCCTTGAGGCGGACGCGGTCGGTTTTTTCCATGAGCGCTTTGAGCGGTTCCATGGCGCGGGACATTTTTGCGTAATCGAGCGTGCAGACGTTGAAGTAGAAGTCTTCGAAAGATTCGGTGCTGGCCTCGGCCATCTGCGCCATCGAGGGCGTCGGCCAGCGCAGGACAACCCAGCGCGTTTTGTTGATGCGGATGTCGCGGTGCACGCGGTTCCAGACGGTCTGCTCGTAGAGTTTTTGCTTGTCGGAGGGGACGTCGGAAATTTCGGAGATGTTGGGGTTGCCGCGGAGACCGATGTAGCACTGGGCGCGCTGCATCTGTTCTTTTTCGACGTGGGCGATGGCGTCCCACTGCTCGGGCGTGCCGGCGAGCATGAGGGCGCGATTGATCTCGTTGGACTTGAGCATGACGATCGGCCGGCCACCGGCGGCGGCGCAGACGCGGATGAGCTCCTTGGTGAAGGCGTGGGGAATGTCGATGGATTCGATGAGCACCGTGTCGCCGGGCCTGACCTCGCAGGAATAATTGATCAGGGTTTCGGCGAGTTTGGTGTGGCGGGGATCGGCCATGGGGCACTCCTTTGCGTGGCAGGGGCGTTTATTCGGCGGCATCTTCGGGCAGGCCGAAGAGCTCGGCGTCGGGGTTTTCCCTCATGAACTGGTTGATTTGCTGGAGAGCGGCGTCGAGCTCGTCCCTGGGAACATCCTCGGGCACCAGCAGGAAATCGGAGTCGGGGGAGCCCTTGGCGTTCCCCGCGGCGTCGCCGTTCTGCCTCAGTCTTTTCAGGCCGTCGACCATGAATACCGTCAGCGCCATCCGGGTCTGGGGGTGGGGCGTGCGACCGGTGCGTGCGGCCCAGTCGGAAAGGATGTTGCAGCCACGATCGAGCACGACCTCAATGAGGTCGCCCATGCGGTTATTGAGCGCGGCCGCTTCATCATCGCTGAGCGCGTCGAACGGGTCTTCCACATCGTCGCGCTCGTCTTGATCCTGTTCGTCGTCGTCGTCATCGAGATCGTCGGCGCCCCGATTCACGAAGGCGACGGTGACGTTGTCGCGTTCGAGGAACTCTTCGAGGGGGATGGTGAGTGCCCGGGCGAGGTCGGATTTGTAGCCGAGGTAATCGAGGCCGTCGTTTTCGGCGCCGAACTGGGAGATGTCGGCATTGTCGATGTCGAGGGTTCCGCCGAGGATGGCGAGGCAGCGTTGGATGTAGGCGGGGAGGCGGAAGGGGTGCATGCGGTTCCAGCGGATGGCGGCGGCGACGAGGTTTCGCGCGGCGTCGGTGGCAATCGGTTTGGAATTGTTGGCGCGAATAAATCTGACGTCCTCATTGTCGAGGTTGAAGCGCGCATAGGCGTCCTTGACGCCCAGGCAGCGGTAATCGATGAGGAAGCCGGCGAAAGCAATGTGGCCGTCGGTCATGTCGCGGAAAATGGAGAGGCGCGCCATTTGGTCCTCGACGCCGCCGTGGATATAGCAGCGGATCGAGGATTCGGGCCCAAGCAGCGATGTGGGGTTGGCATTGCGGCGGCGACGCGCGTCTTTGGCCTTCTCCCGGGCACGGGCCTGGCGTTTCTGCTGGCTGCGTTTGGACATGGAAATGCTCCGCGAAGGACGATGCAGAACCATACCTTGCGGGCGGGCGAGGTTCCACTCACAATCCAGGAAAGCGGGGAAGCTGGTCCTAGGGAGGTGCGTGATGGCGATGCGCGACGCGGATGCGCTGGTGATTGACGAGGGCGTGCGGGCGTTGATCGGCCTGGCGGTGCGCGAGGATGTGGGCCGCGGAGAAGCGGCGGGCGATCTCACGGTGCGGGTGGCCATTCCCGAGACGCTGCGCGGGGAGGGGCGGATCGTGGCCCGGCGGGAGGGAGTGATCTGCGGCACGGTGCTGATCGGGGAGATTTTGCGGGCGTATGGCGGGGGCGCGGGAGATGTGGAGTTTGCGATCGAGACCGCCGATGGCCAGCGCGCCGGGCGCGGGCAGACCGCGGCGGTGCTGCGCGGCAGCGTGGGGCGGATATTGACGGCGGAGCGGGTGATCCTCAATTTTCTCGGGCATCTCTCCGGCGTGGCGACGGCGACGCGGCGATATGTGGACCTGGTGGCCGGGGTCAAGACGCCCAGCGGCAGGCCCGCGCTCATTTGTGACACGCGCAAGACCACGCCGGGATTTCGCGCGCTGGACAAGTATGCGGTGCGCTGCGGCGGCGGCGTGAATCATCGCATGGGGTTGTATGACGGCGTGATTCTGAAGGACAACCATCTGGCGGCGCTGCGTGAGAAATATGGCGCGGGCTTGTCGCTGGGGGAATTGACGGGGCGGATTCGGCGGGAGTTGCCGCCGGAGGTTCTGGTGTGGCTGGAGGTGGATACGCTCGAGCAGTTGGCTGAGGAACTGCGCGGGGAGGGGAAAGGGGCGGACATTGTGATCGTGGATAATTTTTCGACGCAGATGATGCGCGAGGCGGTGCGGATGCGGGAGGGCGGCGGGGGAAGGGGGGGGGCGGCGCGGCGGCCGCTGCTCGAGGCGAGCGGCGGGATCACGGAGGAGACGGTGGCGGCGGTGGCGGAGACCGGGGTGGACCGGATTTCGATCGGGGCGTTGACGCACTCGAGCGGGGGGCTGGATCTGTCGATGGATTGGGGGCGGGACAAGGGGCGGCCATGAGCAGTGCGGGTCCGATGACGGAGCGCGTGGTGCGCGCGGTGCTGCTGGCGCTATGGCGGAGTGGTGGGGAAACCAATATGCAGGCGGTGTTGCGGGAGACGCTGGCGCCGGTGCCGGAGGTGAAGCAGGCGCTCGCGATCCTGCGGCAGCGCGGGTGTCTGATCGAAGAAGAACCGACAGGCGCGCTCCGGCTGGTGTCGACGGGGCTGGCGTGCTGGCGCGATGTGCTGGAGGAACTGGCGCAGCGCGAAAGCTGGCGGATCGGGCGGCGGGTGATGGTGTTCTTCCGGACGGGCTCGACGAACGATGTCGCCTGGCAGTGCCCTCCGCCGGCGCTGCATCCGGAAATGGACGGCCTGGTGGTGCTGGCGGATGAGCAGGCGGCGGGGCGCGGGCGGCTGGGCCATGAGTGGGTGGCGAAGGCCGAGCAGTCGGTGCTGATGTCGGTGCTGCTGCGCGGGGGCCAGGAGCGCAGCGCGGAATGGTTGACCATGGTGGCGGGGCTCGCGGTGGCGGCGGCGGTCGAGGAGGCGGCGGGCGCGCTGGGGGAAAAAATCGCGGCGCGGATCAAGTGGCCCAACGATGTGCTGATCGAGGGGCGGAAGGTGGCGGGGATTCTCGTGGAGCGGCGCGGGGAGGCGGTGGTCGTGGGGATTGGGGTGAACGTGATGCAGGCGGCGGCGGATTTTCCGGGGGCGCTGGCCCAGCGGGCGACGTCGCTCTATCAGGCGACCGGGCGGGCGGTGGATCGGTTGCGCGTGGTCGTGGCGCTGGTGCGGAAGCTGCATACCTATGTGGCGGCGGAGGCGCCGGAAAGGCAAGGCTGGGCGGAGGAGTGGAAGGGCCGCTGCGGGATGATTGGGACGCGGATTACCGCGCGCGGGGCGGCGGGAGCGGTGGCGGGGGAGGTGGTGGATGTCGATCCTTTAGAGGGGTTGGTGGTGCGCGACGCAGCGGGGGCGGTGCATTTTTTATCGGCCCAGACCACGACGCTCTCGGGGGAGGATTCGGAGGAGGGCCGATAGTTGCGGCGTCGGCAGGGCTCGGGGGGCGGAGGGGGAGGGCGCGGCGGGATGGGGCCGAAAATAATTGCGAGCATTCACGCATATCACAGGGTTCATAAGTGGCCTTTTTCGTCCCCCGATCGGGGCTGGTCCGCGGGCCCGCGGCGACGCGAAAAGACAATGCAGGCAAGCAGTAACGCCCATAGGGGGCGGGCCGGTTAAGTCCTCCGGAGAGCCAACCGATGGAGAGGGTGAACGTGATTCTCACTGCCTGCCCGGCAGGGGAGTCATTCGCCCCGCACGGACGCGGGGGCACTTGGCGACGGCAACGTCGACAGGCGGCGAAAGGAATCAGGCCCGCCTGCGAAACGACCGGAGCAACTACCCGCGAAAGGGGGTGACTGGGCACTAGCAGAGCGATAGTGGCAAGCCTCGCCGCACTCACCGGAGCGCGGCCCCCGGGAAACCGGCTCGGAGGCATCCACGGAGACCCCCCCGGCCAACAGAGAGCTTAGAGCAACAACAACCCTGTAACCACGCACGAACCTGTAACCACCTTCAGAAATTCACCCTAACGGAGACACACATGAAGCGCAAGAACGCACGCGGCTTTACCCTCGTCGAAATTTTGATCGTCGTGATCATCCTGGGCATCCTGGCCGCCATCGTGATCCCCCAGTTCACGAACGCCAGCAACGACGCCCGCAACAACTCGGTGCAGTCGACCCTCCAGACGGTCCGGAGCCAGATCGAGTTGTTCAAGATTCAGCACGCGGACACCCCGCCGGTGGCCGCCGGCATGTGGACGATCCTGCTCGGCAAGTCCACCACCACCGAAACCGGTTCGGCGGCTGCCACCGGCACCAACTTCGGCCCCTACCTCCAGCAGGCGCCGGTCAACCCGCTTAACGGCCAGACCGCGGTCGGCGCGGCCGCCGGCACCAACGTCGGCTGGGTGTACACCACCTCGGCGACTGGTCAGTACACGATCTCCGCGGTGAACACCACCGGCGGCGGCACGCTGACCTACTAAGCTCTCAAGGCACGATTGCTCTGCCCCGCCCCCGGCGCCAGGAACCCTGGCGCCGGGGCGGCTTTTTTGCCGACGTAAATGGCCACGCGCGAGACGATAAGACGACGGGAATTATCCACGAGTGCACACGAATCGGCACAAATGCCGGTTGCTTTAGGGGAGGCGGCCAGCGGGATTGCATATCCCTTTTGACAAGGTTTTGAGAGGTTTGTCTTTTGTCTCCAGGGGTCGCGATCCGGGAGGGTTCGGTCCATCTTGCGACGGCCCATTGGTGGATATTTGTGCGCATTTGTGGACCGTCTTCCTGATCGTTGGGCGGCAGGAATTTCGAAGTCGTCGGTCGGTTTATCGATGGGGGGGAATTGGCCGATAAGAGGGGTGGGGAGTGTTTTTATGTGACAGGAACTGATCGAATGACGTACGCGATCAATGGGACATTGAGCGGGCGGGACGGGGGCATGGGCGGGGCGGGGGCGCGCAAGGTGGCGTGGTGGATGTATCTGATCCTGGCGCTGCTGGCGGTGGGGGTCTATGCCAACAGCCTGCGGAACGGTTTTGCGCTCGACGATGTGGCGATCATTCAGCAGAACCAGCATGTGCAGGGGCTGCACTGGGCGGAGATTTGGACCGACAACTACTGGCCGAAGGAGGATGGCGTTCCGCCGGACGTGCTCTATCGCCCGCTGACGATCTGGACCTACCTGGTGAATCAGTGGATGGGAGGCGGGACGTTTGGATTTCACCTGTTCAACGTGCTGGCGCATGCGCTGGCGTCGGTGATGGTGGCGGCGCTGGCGTGGCGGATTTTCGGAAGCCGCGCGGTGGCCGTGGTGACAGGGGCGCTGTTCGCGTTGCATCCCTTGCACACGGAGGCGGTCGCGAACACGGTGGGACGCGCGGAGATTCTGGCGGCGATTTTTTCACTGGCGGCGCTGCTCGTGTTTTTGCCCGATGAGGGAGTCTTCGGCGCCCAGCGGTGGGGACGCGGCCGCCTGGAGCGGTGGTGGCACGGCTTGATCGTGGCCGCGTGCTTTTTCGCCGCCATGCTGTGTAAAGAAACGCCGGTGACGCTCATGGTGGCCTTTGTGTTCATCGACGTATGGCGGTGGTGCGGGGCGGAGCGCGCGACGCGTCCCGGCCTGCGGCGGTGGCTCGGCTCGCGGGCGGTGCGCTATTACCTGCCGGTGGGCGTGGTCTTTGGCATTTACCTGGCGATGCGCGTGCATGCGTGCGGCCTGATGCAGGGGCTGCACCAGACGCATCCGATCGTGAACCCCCTGGTGAAGGCGACGATTCCCGAGCGCCTCGTGACGCCGTTCGTGCTCTTTGCGAAGTACCTGGCGTTGACGGCCTGGCCGAAGCTGCTGGTGGCGGACTATTCCGCGCCGAGCCTCATGCCGACGGCGAATCCGTTCAATCCGCTGGCGTTGTCCGGGATTGTGATCGCCGGATTGATCGTGTGGGGAATGATTCGCTTCTGGAAAAAGCAGCCGCAGGTGGTGCTGACGCTGGGGCTGTTTATCTGCGCCTACGGATTGATCGCGAACCTGCTGCTGCGGATCGGGACGATCTTTGGCGAGCGGCTGTTCTACTGGCCCAGCGTGTTCGTGCTGATGCTGGTCGCGTATGCGGCGGTGCAGGCGTATCGGAGGCTAGAGGGGCTGTCGTGGCGGCGCGCGGGGCGGGTGGCGATCGGCTGCATGGCGGTGGTGGCGGCGGCGCTCATGTGCGTGCGGACCGTGACGCGGAACACCGATTGGGCGGGAAACATTCCCCTGTCGATCGCCAGCGCGCGGGATAACCTGGGATCGGCGAAGACGTGCTATTGGGCGGGGATGACCATGGTGACCGATGGGCCCGAACCGTGGATGAAGGAGTTCGGCGCCGGGTTGCTCAAGCGGGCGGTGAAGTTGTATCCGGGTTTCGGGGACAGCTATTTCGAGCTGGCGAAGTATTACGGGCGGAAGCAGGAACTGGCGACGTCGCTGTATTACCTGGGCAAGGCGGCGGAGAACGAGCCGGGCTCGCAGCCGGTGCGGTTTGCGATTGGATCGGTGGAGCGGGACCTGGCGTCGCGCCAGCAGGAGTCCTACATGCCGGAGCTGGAGGCGTGCGAGAAGGAACATGACAACGACGGGGCGTCGGAATTTGTGGTGGCGCTGGCGTATGTGGGGCAGAAGAAATGGGATCTGGCGAAGGAGCAGTGCGAGAAAATTCTGAAAAAGGAGCCGCACTTTCACGAGACCGGGGCGCTGCTGGCGACGATCGAGCATGAGACGGGGCATGGGGAGGAGGCGGTGGTGACGCTGCGGACCTACGTGATGAACGTGCCGTTCGCGCTCGATGCCCGCTGCCAGTTGGCGCAATATCTGATGGAAGAGGATGGGGCGAAACATCCCCACGCGCTCGATGAGGCGGGGATGAACCTGGACAAGGCAGCGCAGCTCGGGGACGTGCCGGCGATTCGGAATCTGCGGGGCCAGTTGTCGCGGAAGCGGGCCTCCGCGCGGGAGAAGGAGGAGGCGGGACGGATGGCGTCGGCGGGCGAAAGGGTGCGGCCTTGAGAGAAACGATGAGACATCGCGGCAGGCGGGGCGTGAGCCTCGTGGAAATCCTGATCGTGGTGGTGATCATCGGGATTCTGGCGGCGATCGCGGTGCCCAAGTTCTCGAACGGCGCGGTGCTTTCGCACGAAAGGTCGCTGAAGGAGCAGCTGCGGTTCCTGCGCACGCAGTTGAGCCTTTACAGCACGCAGCACCTGAACATCTATCCGGGCTATCCGGGCGGGAACCTGGGCCAGAAGGCGAGCGAGCGCGTGATGATCGCGCAGTTGACGCAGGCGACCGACGCCGAGGGACACACGTCGGCGGTGGCGGAGGGGCCGTACGCATGGGGGCCCTATCTCCAGAAGATTCCGGTGAATCCGATCAACGGAAGCAGTGCGGTGAAAATGCTGGCGCCGGGCGAGGCGTTCATCGCGGACGGCACGACGGGCTGGCTGTATGAGCCGGCGACGGGGGAGTTGCGGGTGAACCTGATGGGGGCGGATTCGTCGGGCCAGCTATTCTCGGACTATTGAGCGGCGGGGGCGCGGAGCGGCGGGGCGGGATCGCCGGAACAGGGGAGTAGCAGGGGGATATTCATACGGTGGGCCGGGTTGTCCGATAGTTCACATGGGTTGCTCATTTGAGTTGCTCATTGATGGAGATGCGCGATGCAAGGCTTTACGAAAGAACGGTCGGTGCGGTTGTTGCTGAGCGTGGTGGCGGCGCTGCTGGCGGCGAACCTGTTCATCCAGCACAGCGGCGGGCCGCGCACGGCGATGGCGGCGGGCATCCCCGATTCGGGCGCCCAGATGCAGCTCGTCGTGGACCAGCTCAAGGAACTCAACACCAAAGTCGACGGCCTGAACAGCTTTCTACAGAGCGGAAAGCTGGTGGTGGATGTGAAGAATCCCAAAGCGGACAAATGATGCCCTTCGCGAACCGCCGGAAGTTGGACGCTTCCGCGGGGCGCGATCCCGGCCGGTCATCCCTCCCTCGAGTTGTTTGTAGAAGGGTCGGTTCATGCGGTTGTTTGATTCGGACCAGTGCCCGATCGGGATTGATCTGGGCGCGCACTCGATCCGGGTGCTGCAATTCCGGCGGTCCGGCGAGAAGGAGGGCGCGGGTGCCGGGGCGCTGGCGCTGCAGGGGGCCTGCCGGGTGGAATTGCAGCAGACCTCGGCGGAGGCGCGGGTGAAGATGGCGCTGGAGCAGGCGCTGGAGACGGGGAATTTTTCCGGGAAAAACGTGGTTCTGGCGTTGCCGGCGGCGAGCGTGCAGTCGAAGTCGGTGCGGTTGCCGCAGATGCCCGACGCCGACCTGGACCAGGCGCTGCAGTGGGAAGCGAAGGAACGGTTTGGCTTTGAGCTGGCGGATGGGAAGCTGGCGTGGTTCCGCGCGGGGGAGGTGCGGCGCGGGACGGAAGTGAAGGATGAATTGCTGCTGTTCGCGGCGCGCGGGGAGACCCTCAACGCGCCGATCGCGGCGGCGACGGCCCTGGGATTGAAAGTGGCGGCGATCGACCTGGCGCCGTGCGCGGCGTATCGGGCGTGCAAGCGCGTGTCGGGGCCGGAGCTGACGTCGATCGTGGACATCGGGCAGGGCGGCAGCCAGTTTTTGATGACGCGCAACGGCGAGCTGGTGTTTTACAAGCATATTGACATCGGGGGTCGGACGATCAACGAGGCGGTGGCGCAGAAGCTGGGGATCAGCCTGGCGGAGGCGGCGAACCTGCGGTTCCGGCTGGACGAAACGGGCGCGGGATCGGAGGGGAGCGCGGAGGAATCGGCGCCGCTGAACCAGGCGCTGCGGGACGCGGTGCGCACGCCGCTGGAAGAGCTGGCGCGCGAGCTGGACATGTGCATGCGATATTTCGCGGTGACGTTCCGGGGAACCCGGCCGGAGGTGATCCACCTGGTGGGGCGGCAGGCGGATTTGCCGCAGGTGGGGTCGATTTTGTCGGCGGCGTTGGGAGTGCGGATGGAGGCGGCGCAGCCGTTGCGGGGGGTGGCGGAGCTTGGGGACATGGCGCGGCCGGACCGGTCGGCGGAATGGGCGGTGGCGGCGGGGTTGAGTTTGTATGCGACTTCGGCGCGGGCGCGGCGGGAGGAGGCGGCATGAAAACGGTCAATCTTTTGCCGGAATGGTATCTCGCGCAGGCGCGGCAGCGGCGGCGGACACGCGTGCACGTGATGCGGATGATCTGCCTGGCGGCGGTGCTCGCCGGAGCGAATTTCTTCGTGGGCCGGCATGTGAAGGGCCTGCAGCAGCGGGACCAGGCGCTGGCGGCGAAGCTGGCGGGCACGCGGGACGCGGCGTCGGACGTGAAGGCGCGGGAGACGGAGCTGGCGCGGCTGGAGAACATTCAGCTTGCGTACCGCGAGCTGGGGAGTCCGGTGCCGATGTCGGCGGTGATCCAGCAGATACAAAACGAGATGACGCCGGGGATGGCGCTCTCGACGGTGTCGGTGGAAGTGCAGCCGGAACCAGTGAAGGGATCGGGCGTGGTGGGCAACGCGGTATCTCCGCCGCGGTTTCATGATGTGGCGAAGCTGACGGTGATCGGCGTATCGCCGAACGACACGCAGGTGGTGCAGTTGATCGGGAAGCTGACGAACAATCCGCTGTTCTCGGCGGTGTCGCTGAACTACACGCGCACGGAGGCGGTGCGGGAATACTCGGTGCGGCGGTTCGAGATACACATGGAGATGGATGTGGAGCAGTTGGGAACGGAGGATGCACCGGGCGGCGCGGCGCCCAAGGCGGTGGCGGAGGGGAATCGGCCGTGACTGGAAAAATTGGAAATATTGCTTTGAGTAGTTCAATTCGGGGGACGGGCGCATGGATGAAGAGGTGGCATCGTGGCTGAGAATGCGGCGAAAAAGACGAAGGGACGATGGGTTGCGGGCGGCTATGGGGCGATCGTGCTGACGTTCGGGGTGCTGATCGGCGGGGCGGCTGTGCGCGGGCGCGCGGTGGAAAAGACGATCGGGGCGAAGGAGCAGGAGATCTCGCAGCGCGAGCAGACGCAGGTGACGCTGACGGGGCTGGATCAGAAGATCAAGCTGATCAAGCTGCAGGTGAACGATTACGACCGGCTGGTCTCGCCGAACCAGGACCTGGGGGAATTCCTGAAGCAGTTGAACCAGGCGCGCGACCAGGTGGGCCTGCGGGATGTGACGATCAGCACGCTGGCGCTCACGACGCGGAACAAGTCGCAGGAGCTGCCGATCGCGATCCGCGGAACGGGGACATTTGTGCAGTTTCACGACTTCCTCCAGCGGCTGGAAACGTTGCCGCGAATGAGCTCGGTGAAGCACCTGTCGGTGGAGGCGGCGGATCCGACGATGAGCGGCCGGGTGTCGATCGAGTTGACGCTGTCGATCTACAGCACAAAATCCTCTTGACGTAAATGGCCACGAAAGGCACGAAAAGCACGAAACAACGGGGGGCTGGTCCACAAATGATCACAAATTTTCACGAATAGTTTTTGCTGGTGGGGCGGTTTTGGGGAGTGGGGCGTGTCTTATTTTTTATATGTTAAAAGAGCAACGATACGGACGGGCGTTCGAGACGGTGACAGCGCATTTGTGGGGATTTGTGGGCATTTGTGGACAGTTTATTCGTTCAGCCTGTGAAATTTTTGAGGGTGTCGGCGCGGGTTTGGGAGCGGCCGGGGGTGAGGGGGAGTTCGTGCTGGAGGGGGGCGGAGTGGGAGTTGATCCGGGCTTTTTCGGCGTCTGAGAGGATGAGGGGGATGCGGTAGAGGAAACGGTCTCCGACGTGCTGGCTGCCACCCTCATCGCCCAGCTGCCGGAACTGGGCAGCATCGACAACCGCCGGCTCTCCGCCCTGGTCGGACTGGCGCCTTTTGTCTGTGAGTCGGGAAAACACAAAGGCAAGTCCCGCATCACCGGCGGACGCGAACAGGTCCGCGGCGTGTACATGGCCGCCGTCACCGCCATGCGCTTCAACCCGGTCATCAAAGCCTTCGGCGAGCGCCTCCGGGCCGCTGGCAAACCTCGCAAACTCGCCATCACCGCCTGCATGCGAAAACTGCTCATCCTCCTCAATACCATGGTCCGGGAGAATCTCACATGGAACCAGCTCAATCTCGTAAAAAACGCTTGAAAAAAACACAGCCGCTTCGTGCCTTGGTCTGGAGCATCGAGTCAGAATGTTGCCGTGCCACAAAACACGGCCGCGACCGTTCATTCCGTTTTCCCCAAATCTCATAGCGACCCCGCGCCCACCCACCTATAATTCGCCTCTCGTTTTCCCGGAGACCCCCATGCCCACCCCCGACAAATTCACCGTCGGCATCATCCAGATGTCCTGCTCCCCCGACCTCCACGCCAACATGGAAAAAGCCGTCGCCAAAATCCGCGAAGCCGCCAAGCTCGGCGCCAACGTCATCTGCACCCAGGAACTCTTCCGCTCCCAATACTTCTGCCAGCGCGAAGACCCCGACATCTTCAACCTCGCCGAAGCCATCCCCGGCCCCTCCACCGAAACCCTCGGCAAACTCGCCCGAGAACTCAACGTCGCCATCGTCGCCTCCCTCTTCGAACGCCGCGCCGCTGGCCTCTACCACAACACCGCCGCCATCCTCGACGCCACCGGCGACCTCCTCGGCGTCTACCGCAAAATGCACATCCCCGACGACCCCCTCTACTACGAAAAATATTACTTCACCCCCGGCGATCTCGGCTTCAAAGTCTGGCAAACCAAATTCGCCCGCATCGGCGTCCTCGTCTGCTGGGACCAATGGTACCCCGAAGCCGCTCGCCTCACCGCCATGCAGGATTGCTCCATCCTCTTCTACCCCACCGCCATCGGCTGGCACCCCAAGGAAAAAGCCCACTTCGGCGACACCCAGGCCAACGCCTGGGAAACCATCCAACGCTCCCACGCCATCGCCAACGGCGTCTACGTCGCCTCCCCCAACCGCATCGGTCTCGAAAAAATCCCCGGTGGGGGGGCGGATGGCATCGAATTCTTCGGCGGCTCCTTCATCAGCGACCCCTTCGGCAAACTCCTCAAAAAAGCCTCCCGCGACCAGGAAGAAATCCTCATCGAAACCATCGACCCCAAACTCCAGGAAGAAACCCGCCGCAACTGGCCCTTCTTCCGCGACCGCCGCATCGACGCCTACCACCCCCTCCTCAACCGCTTCAATAAATAAAATATCTCCATACGTCGTGGCATCGGCGTCCCGCCGATGTTCGGCCAACGGCCGACCCCGCCGTGCCCCCCCAACACCGTGCATCTCCCCCTCCCGCCCCGCATAATGCCCGCCATTCGGAGAAGCATCATGCTCACATTCCACTGCAACACCTGCGGCGCCCCACTCACCGTAAACGACAACCAGCGAGCCGCACTCGTTACCTGCACCGCCTGCAACACCCGTCAGCCCGTCCCGCAAAATGCCGCCCAATCCGACAGCGGCTCTATCCCCCAGACAGCCCTCACCGCACGCGCCGCCGTCCCGGCGCGAGAACCCCCGTACACACTCCTCGGCTTCATTGGCGGATTGATCATCGTCGTCGGCGCCATCGACTGTCTCATCGCCCTCATCGCAGCCCTCGAAAGGCGCTCCTCCCTCCTGCTGCTTGGCATCCTCGGAGGCGTCGCCACCATCGGCTTCGGCGCCCTCCTGCTCTGCATCCGCGAAATCGCCATCAACATCTGGCACATCCGCCACGCCAAACCATAGAGTCCCCCCCATATAGCCCCCGGCCTGCCGGGGATAACGCCCCGCAGCCCGCATAAATCAGCGATCAACACTGCATGGAAGCACCCCCCAACGCCCCCCAAAATTCAATCATCGGCGCCCATCGGCGTCGCTTCCCGTCCCACTCAACCCCACCACCGCCATTCGTGCAAATTTGTGCACATTTGTGGACAATTCCCGTCGTCATCTTTCGTGTCCTTCGTGCCTTTCGTGGCCAATTTACGTCGTCGTCGTCGGGGAGCGGGGGGGGGGGACCGTCGTCTCCTCCGTGCCCCACCCCCAAAAAAAATTCCTTTCAAACCCTCCACTCAATCCCACCACCGCCATTCGTGCAAATTTGTGCACATTTGTGGACAATTCCCGTCATCATCTTTCGTGTCCTTCGTGCCTTTCGTGGCCAATTTACGTCGTCGTCGTCGGTCGGTTTTTTTCCCTTGCAATCCCGCCCTCCCCTCCCTAAACTACATACCTAACAAACAGCAAACAAACCGGGAGGACCCCGCATGCTCCCCACCCCCTCCGTACACCCCGACTTCCACCTCCCCCTCTCCCAGCGCGCCCTCCTCCCACAATCCCACCTCTGGTTCCCCTACATCCCCCGCGGACAGCTCACCCTCCTCGCCGCTCACGACCCCGCCGCCGCCACCGCCCTCGCCCTCCACTTCGCCGCTCAAACCTCCCGCCGACTCCCCCTCGGCCCAGATCCCGACGACCGCTACTCCCTCCCCGCTCCCCACGCTAACGCCCTCGCCTCCCCCGTTGGCCCTCCCTCCCCGCTTCTGGTCACCTTCCTCCTCTCCCCTCTGCCCCCCGTGATCCTCACCGACCGCCTCCGCGATCTCCACGCCGACCTTGACTTCATCCACGCCCTCCAGCCCTCCTCCAGTTTCTACAGCCGACTCGTCCCTTCCCTCGATTCCCTCTTCTTCGGCCCAGATCCCGACCTCCTCATCATCGATCCCCTCCTCCCCACCTGCTCCCCGCTCCAACTCGCGGACCTCGCCGTCTGGGCCGAATCCATCCACGCCGCCGTCCTTCTCGTCGCCCCCTGCCACAAAAACCTCCCCCCCAATCTCCCCCTCGCCCGCCTCCGCGACCGCGCCCGCCGCGCCCTCCCGCCCGCCCTTCTCTGCCCCAACGCCCACCTCCTCCTCCCCGCCCCCTCTTCTGCCCCCGACGCCCCCGCCACACACCTCTTCCTCCCCCTCCAGTCCTCCGCCCAAACCTTCCCGCCGCCCCTCGCCC